>JALNZI010000010.1 GCA_023229385.1 Candidatus Omnitrophota bacterium
AAGTGGAATTACTATTAGGGTTAATAGAAATTTATTTACTTTCAAATGTGATTATTGTACATATGAAGTAACTGAAACTCAAGCATTTTATGATAGTATTTGCCCAATGTGTAAGAAAGGAAATATTATTAGTAAACCTAAATCTAATCATCTTTCAGAAACAGCTCTTGATAACGCTACTTTTGATTATACTATTGAAAATAATGGTAAAATAGAAGATTTAATTGTAAAAATGAGAGAAATAATGATTAATGAAAAAATATTATAAAATGCCTTTGGCGGCTTTGTAAAACCTGTTATTATTATGAAACAACAAATGATTATTAATGCAATCCTTTCTCTTTCTAGCGTTATTGATTCATTAAATAGAGCTGGTAAGAAAGATGAAATTGACAAAGTTACACCTAAACTACTTGAATTAATTTCAAAGTTATAGGTAAATGTATCAGTAATCCTATATATTATATATAGGATTACTTTATTAATATAAATAATTATTGATGAAAAACTATTATGAAAAAATGGAAATATTATATATATGGATCATGGATGGAAAATGGAAATAGTCATAGCTTTGTTACACAATTATATAAAATAGGAGTATATATTATTTTTGATAATGATCCAGCAGCACAATTAAATCTAAATCCTAACGATTTACAAAAGTTATGTAAAAAGTTAAGTAAAGAATATGCTGAAAATAAGATAATAAATCTTAGTTATGGAAGAGAAATTACAGTAATAGAAAAAGATGGATTTTACGAAGAATTAAAATAATATAAATATGGAAATATTAATTAAAAGTTCTAATACTACTTTATTAGAAAATATTGTAGATGTATTAAGAGATGCTACTCTTATTGAAAGTAAAGAAACATTCGTAATGCTAGAAGAAAGAACTATAGATATTAACGAAGAGAATAAAGATTTAGTAATTATTAATATTGAATAAATGAATAATATAATAGTAGAACATTTTCCATTAATGGTAAGACCTGTTATTAAATATACTGAAAACTTTGTTATAACAGGTTATCTTAAAAATGGAAGACGATTTAAACCAATACATACTCAAACTCCACAACATTATAATATATGGAAAGGTAGTATATGGGTGATAAGAAAAGATAATGGTAAACGTAAATTGGTACAAAGAATATGGAATTAATTAAAGCAACTGCACAAATCATTCCTTTAGATCCTAATCCTTTAAAACACATAGAAAGGATTGCTAGAACTTGCTATAAATCAGAAGATAAAATAACTGATGAAAGTGCTTCTAAATTTGTCAAAATGTTGTATGATAGAGGACATCATGCAATGTTAGAATTTTATCCATTTTATTTTCATATTCATAGTAGCCTTATTGATAGAATTACATATCTCAATCAACTACCTGAGATAGATGGTGATTTTAAATGGTATAATAGAGATTATCCATTTATAGAAGCAAGTTGTAATCTTCGTACTGCTATTATGTTAAATGAACATATGGAATTATTTGGAAAAATTATAAGTAATCATTATCCAGAATTAAATAGTTTATTTAAATTTGTAATTGGTACTGGTAATGAAGATTTAATTCAATTAGTAGATAAAGAACTAATAAATGCTAATTTATGGTACGAAACTGTTAAATTTATTACTAGTCGTGGTGTTACTCATGAACTTGTTCGTCATAGAAAATGTAGTTTTGCACAAGAGAGTACTAGATATTGTAATTATGGTGGAAAAGAAATGCAATTCATTATTCCTAGTTATATTACAATAGATGAAGGTGTTCCTACTGCAATATATCATACTAAAATAGATGAGCATAGTCAATTAAAAGGAGGTTCTGATTGGTTAGTGTCACTTGCCGCAGATGAAGAAGATTATAACGATTTATTAACTGAACATGGTTGGCTTCCTCAGCAAGCTCGTGGTATTCTCCCTAATGATCTTAAAACTGAGATTGTGGCTCAAGCTAGATTATCTGAATGGAAACATATATTTGACCAAAGATGTGCTAAAACAGCACATCCTGATATGCAGGCTATAATGATTCCATTAAGAGATAAAATGAATATATTATATGATAATTATTTTAATAGTTAAATTATGGCAAATACTAAGAATTTACTATTTGATGAAGTTCAATCACTTTGTGAATTAGATAATAATGAACAAATATTTATATATTTATTTGATTATTTTAGTACTAATGAACTTGCAGGGTTTATTGAGCATATAAAAGAAGAAAAAAATAATCCTGGATATGATCCAGAAGATTGTGAATGTAAAGAAACAATGGAAGCTGATGGTATAGAATATACACAAGATTTTACAGCATCTGATGATGGAACATATTGGATTTGTGATCATTGTGGTAGACATCAATAATTTATATTATGAGATTATTTGCAAGAGATATTAAGGGCAATATTAAAGAATGGAATATTGCCCTTATTGAAAATTCTAACAGTGCTATAGTTAGAACTGGTAGATTAAATGGTAATTTAATTGAAACTATTATTGAACATAATAATATTCAAAATGAAATTGCTAGTAGAATTGCTAAGAAGAGAAAAGAAGGATATGTTAGTCTAAAAGATATTGGATATACACCATATATAAATACAACTATCTCTACTTTTTTAGAATCTAATCTTCCTATGTTTAATACTGATGCTAATAACAATCTTAAACCAATGAAATGTCAGAAGTTTAAAGAAAGAGTTATTAAATATCCTGCTTATGCTCAGCCTAAATTAAATGGATTACGTGCTGTTTTAAGATGGGAAGAATGGACTGAAGGAGAAGGATTATTTTCCACTAAGAAAGAAGGCGCTAAAATACGTACTAAAATAGGACAAGAATATGTTATGCCACATATAACAAAAGATTTAACAAAAATGTGGTTTGAAACTAAAAATAATGGTGATATAGCATATGATGGCGAATTATATATTCATGGTAAATCACTTAGTTATATTAAAGCTAGTTGTCCTATGACAAATGATAGAGGAACAATAAGTCGATCTACTAATGATCCTATGACAGTATCATTTCATTGTTTTGATGTTGCAATGCCTGATTTATTACAACCAGATAGATTAACTGTGACTTTACTATTAAATAGTTTAAATCATCCCTATATAAAAAGAGTAGATGAAATAATTGTAAATTCTGATGATGAAGTTCTTGCATTTAGAGATAAATGCATATCAGAAGGATATGAAGGTTGTGTTGTACGTGAAATGAATACAGAATATGCATTTGGATTTAGACCTAAGTTTATTCGTAAATGTAAAACATATATTGATAGTGAATTTCTTATTGTAGGTGTTACACGTAAACCTAGTGATGAAACATTACCTATGTTAATATTAAAAAATGATATTAATGATGCTACATTTGAATCTGTATTAATGGGAGATTATAAATATCAAAGAGAAATATTAGAAAATATAGATAATTATATAGGAAAATACGCAACAGTACGATATAGAGAAAGAACAGGAACTGTTGATAAATTACCTTTTCATACTAATGTTCTAGAGAAACCATTTGTTAGTGATATACGAAATACTAAAGATGATGACTACAGTTAGACTTACACCATTAGAAAAGAAAGATACTTATTTTTATAATTTTAGACGTGAGTATTTTACTGTTTCTACTCCTATACAATTAAATACTACAGTAGAATATGGTTCTCATACATTACAATGTACTGGTATCTATGGTCAAAGTGAAGATATTTATAGTTTTCAACTTTTGACAAATCTAGCAACAGATTGTATATCTAATGATATATTTAAATATAAACAATTTAAAATTAATTATTAAATTATGCAAAAAGCTACAAAAGATTTATTTATTAAATTAAAAGCTCTTCGTCCTATTTTACATTCTATTAGTGAATATTACGGAACAGATTGGAAAACTGATAGATTAGTACATTTGTTTTATTTGGAATATCCTAATAAACATTTTACATTTAATAGTGAAAAAGAGTTATGTGATGAAATACGAAGATTAATACATAGTACTGAAAGCGATCTTGGTTTTAGATTTCCTGAAACTACTAAAAAATTAAAATTAGAATAAATGGATGCTACTATATTAAAAAAAGCTGCAGAACTTAACAAGTTTGATATAAAAAATGGTGTTATTCTTGTTATAAAAGAATTACATTTGTATAAACCTGCTTTAGCTACATTTGATAGCTATATAGAAGCTATAATAAAGGATGGAGATGGATATTGCAAGACTTTTATATTTCCTACAGAAAGAGCTTTAGAAAATGCTATTGATGATATTAAATTAAATGGTAATTTTAACTTAAAACGCCTTACTCAATACGTTAGAAAATCTAGAACTTAGATTAGCACTTATAAAAGAAGTCAATTAGCATCAAAAATAATTGACTTTTTATTTTGATAGTTCAATAAATTTGTATAACTTTAATAATAAATAATTTAATATATACCATGAGTAAACCAGTTTTTACAATTATTTCTGAATATGATGCAATTATATCAGAAATTGAAGAATTAGGTGGAGAAATTACACCTGAATTAGCTGTTAAGTTAGCTATAAATGAACAAGAACTTGCTCAAAAAATTAGAGCTTATTATTTTGTAATTAAAACAAAGGAAGCTGAAATTAATCTAGCTAAAGAAGAACAAGAAAGATTAAATGATGTTAGAAAGACTAAAGAAAATGTTATTAAACGACTTAAAAATGTAGTTGATCTAGCAGTTGAAACATTTGGGATAGTTAAACCTAGTGGTGCTAAAGGAATTGATTTAGGAAATCTTAAAGTTTGGCAGAAAAAAACTATTGCTCTTGAACTTTTAGGAGATATAGATGATGCTAGATTTTGTAATAAACAAATTAGTTTTAGTTTAACATATGAAGATGCTAATTACTTATTAAAATTAATTGAAGAAGAAGGAAAGAATTTTCTTATTCCTACTATTAGTAATCAAGTTTTAAAAGATAAACTTAAATCGTGGCTTATTGATAATGAAGATTATCTTAAAGAACTTAAAAAGAAAGCTAGTGAAATTACTGATGTAGAATTTGAAGAAATAAATGGTATACCACTTCCAGTAGAAGAAACACAAGAAGATAAAGATCTTAAAGTAATTCTTGCTTCAAATATTAAACATAATAGTACAGTTATATTCAAATAACCCCATAAATAAAATAATATGACTAAACATATGTTTATTACACATCTTACTAATTGTCATAATCTAGGTGTTAAAGCTCAATGTATTGAATATTTACATAATATAACACGACTTAGTAATGATCTTTGTTCTAAAATAGTAAATAGTTTATGGGGTTGTTCTAATCCTAAATATTTTGGTAATAATATATATAATTTGTTAAAAGCTAGTGCTGATTCTGATAATTCAGTGCAGTTTGAACCTAAAACAAAGAGTATTGGATGTACTGTATATATTATATATCCTGATGAACATGCTGCTGCTTATGCATTGTATAAAATAAAACAATTTAAATCTTAATTAAAATGATGAAATTTATTAATGAATTCTATCCGTTACTAATTGCTATATTATTTGTAGCATTAGTATATGTTTATTGTAATTATGAATCTAAAACTAAAAATAGTAATGGCAGATAATATTAATGTAAATAGATTTACAGGTAAAATGTCATTTGTTAGTGCTATTGAACCTGCATGGCATAGGAAGGGAATAATTCTTCCTGGTCGTTTTACTGCTGAAGAAGCTATTTTACATGCCAATATGGGATATACAGTAGCTCTTGCTCCACTTTATGCTAAATTTAGTGATGATAAAACATTACCTGCAGATCAAAGAGGAACTAAATTAGATGATAGTTTTGCTACATATAGAACAGATACAAGAGAAGTATTTGGCGTTGTTGGTAGTAGATATCGTATAGTTCAAAATACTGCTGCATTCAGTTTCTTTGATAGTATTGTAGGAGAAGGAAAAGCAATATTTGAAACAGCTGGTGTTTTAGGTAAAGGAGAAACTATATTCCTTACTGCTAAATTACCTAAGAGTATTGTACTTCCTGGTGATGATATAGTTGAACAATATTTATTATTTACTATGGGACATGATGGATTAACTCCTGTTAGTGCTATGTTTACTCCTACTAGAGTTGTTTGTGCAAATACTTTAGCTATTGCTTTAAGTAATGGTAAAAGTAAAGTAGTAATTAAACATACTAGATCAGCTATGGACAAAATAAAAGAAGCTGGTAAACTAATGGGACTTGTTAATAAGACAAGCGAAACTACATCTGAAATTCTTAATGCTATGTCTAAAGTAAGAATTAATGATGATCAATTAACAGAATACATTAAACTCGTATTTCTTACTAAAGAAGAACGAATACGTCTTGCTGAAACAGGAAATCATAAGTTAGCTGAAATTCCTACTAGGACAATAGGTGTTATGTATGATGTAGCTGATTTTGCATTAACTGGTGTAGGACAAGATGCACTTAGCACTAAAGGAACATTATTTGGTGCATATAGTGGTGTTACTGGTTGGTTATTTAATAGAAAAGAGTATAAAAATGATGATGCAAGAATGAAAAGTTTAATATTAAATGGTACAGATTATGATTTAAATAGTAAGGCTTTTAATATTGCAGAATCTTTAATAAATGAGTGGAGATAATAAATTAAAATAAAATAATATGAGTTATAAAATACAAATTGTAAATAAGAGTACTAATCCTCTTCCTTCATATGCTACAATATTTTCATCTGGTGTTGATTTAATGGCTATGGTAGATGGAGTTGATAAGATTATTATATATCCTGGAAAAAGAGCACTTATTCATACAGGTTTATATATGGCAATTCCTAGCGGATTTGAGCTACAAATTAGACCTAGAAGTGGTCTTGCTTTAAAGAAAGGCGTTACAGTTCTAAATACTCCAGGAACTATAGATAGTGATTACAGGGGAGAAGTAGGAGTAATTATAATAAATCACGGTGAAGATGCAATTGCTTTTGGTAATGGTGATAAGATAGCACAAGCTGTTCTAGTTCGTGTTGACAATATAGAATGGGAAAAAGTAAATGAAATAAGTGAACTTCCGGTTACTACAAGAGGGGCTGGCGGATTTGGAAGTACAGGTATTACTAATATTAATAATCTTATTAAAGAATAACTCTTTTTCATAATGTTATGACAATGAGTGTATACTCTATTTAATTAAATGGTTAAGGGTGGAGGGGAATTGATACTTCCCCTCCTTATTTTAAAAATAATAATATGTATACAGAAATATTACATAGTACAGCAGTAGAAATTCTAGGCAATGATAATAGTAAAAAATCACTTATTGAAATTAAACTTACTCCAAGTATATACGAGGCTATACAAAAAGAATTTAATACTATTATAAGTATTAATACAGAAGTACCTATAGAACGTATAACTATAGAATCTGTAAATTTTTATGGAAGAAGTGTTAAATTATCAAAAAGTAATGAGTTAAACAGTATATTTGAAAAATATATAGTAGAATATCTTTCAGGAAATAAAAATAATACTCCAAATCCTGATGCTAAATAAATTTAAGTGCCTCTAGAATTGAATATTTAAAACGGTCATTGGGAATCGTCCATAAAAACTTTGCTAGAGGCACGTTCTTATCATTACTTATATTAAAACTATCTAAAATATTTATATTATGATAAACTTCACAAATAAAATCATTACTACTAATTTACAGTCTATTCCTATATCTATAAATAGTCCTATTTCTAAAAGAATTAGTAGTAATTTATGGAACACATTTTCAAATTTGAATTTTTCAGGAGTTTATAAAATCGGTTCTGAAACCGACTTACAAGATTGTTATATAGGTAGTTCATATAATATTACACTTAAAATAACACATCATCTTAATCTTTTATATCGTGGAGAACATCATTCTAAAGGATTACAAGAATGGGTTAATAAAAATGGACTTGAAAATATAGATATTTCAGTTTTATCTAGATGTAAAGCAGATCCTAATGAATTTGAAAATAGAGAACAATATTTTCTTAATAAAATTAAACCTAAATTTAATGCTATTTTAAATAAACGTATAATAAACGTTGAATTTAAAGATAGTCATTATATTAATTATTGCAATACTAAAATCTTAAATGAATTTGGGAATCCTATTGTTACAGATCTAAGTAAAAACTGTAAAAGAGTTATTATGAAGTTTATTAATAATTCTGAAATTGATGAAGATAGAAAATATTGGAAACCTACTATAATTATAATAGACGAGAATGGAACTGTAAATAGAAGTGGTGGGGACATAACAATTATTCCTAAGAAGAAAGTTGAAGTTAAACCTACTTATGTAAAAAGGAACGTTGGATTTATAGGAAGATAGAAAGTTACTTCTCTTAAAGTTTAATTAGAAAAACAGAGGATTATATAGTATAAAAATAGCCCTATCATTATGTGATAGGGCTTTTCTTATTTCTATTGTAAACCTAACCTCTGAACAGTATGTAATACTTATTAAATTTATCTATTCGTTGCAACTGTTGTATTTTATTTATAACCGGCACTAACTTTATAGCATTTACTTTTAGTTTTGTATCTCCAGCATAAACACCAGTTCTATACTTTCTTTCATCTTCATCCTGGAAAGGATAACCAACTAAACTAGACATTAATCTATATGTATCAATAATAGTACCTTGAACAGCAGCAGGAGATTTCATTATTTTTTGTCCTTCATTCACAAGTCCCCATGGACTATATGTCATTGTTTCACTTAATAACCTATCTATTTCATATGCTGCTAAATCATAAGCAAAATTCTCATCATCGTCATCTTCTGGCTTAAGTGTTTTAAGCATTGCAGCGACCATTAATACAGAACATAAATAAATATTATCCATTATTGCTCTTCTCACATTTCCTTTTTCAAAATCATCTAATGTATTCCAATATATTCCAACATTAGTTGCAAAATGGTAAAGATCATTTAATATTCTACCCATCATAGTATGAAATTCTTTAGCTTCATCTGTATTAAATGCCCTATGTCTACTAAATGGTGATGCTAAAAACTTAAATAAACTAACATGCGCACCCTTATTCCATTCATCTCTGCTTTCACTCCAAAAACTCTTACCAAACTTAGCACCAAATCTTTTATTCCATCCTGGACGAACATGTTTTTTAAACTGCATGCCTGCTTTACCTATTACAGTTCTACTTATAGTAGCTGCATCTTCCTTATTGTAAATACCTTGTTGTTTTTGAACTACATATTTAGCTTTATTAACAAATAATGAATATTCATTAGTATTTAACTTAGTACTTACTTTCTTTCCATCAACATCAATTTCTTCTACTAATTCAGCATATCCATCAGAATTAAGAATAAAAGCATCTATAAGTTTTGGATTAGATTCAAAACTTTGTGTTGTAGTTTCATCTAACTTCTTTTTAGCCTCTACAAACAACTTTGCTTTGTTTATGGGGAGATTCAGAATAAAATCACGAAGATAATCCTTTTTAGACTCTTTAAATTCTTCTTCTTTATATCTAGCTTTTAAATATGCTTCAAGTTTAATTTTTTCATCGGCATCTAAAATTGTATCTAATGCTTCTCTATAATTCATCATTTGATATTCAGCAAGTGACATTATCTTACCATTTACTATTCTATGATGATCTAACATAGCTAATGCACTAACGTTTTGTAAATAATGTTCACCTATATCATTTAATAAATACATACTACTCCAACTCCAAAGATTTTCTTTCAACATTCCTGTTGAATAATCTCTTTCATTAGTATTCTGAGTAACATTCAATTTCTTAATAATAGCATTAGTTAATGATCCTGCTTTAGTACTTCCAGAATTTATTATTATATCTGGAATAGCACTAAGATACATTTTATCTGCTTTATTTAGATTCTTTGATTTAAAGTACCAACCTGCAAATTCTTCAAGTTTAACTTGTATCTTACCAATCATTACGTTATTAATACCAGCAGTCATATTAAACCACATATTTTTTGCTGATGTAAATTTAATTAACATATTTCCAATGGTAGTCCATGTTCCTTCATCAATATCAAAATTACCATAGAAAATTGCTTCTAACCATTCACTAAAATGTTTTTCAAGATTAGTTCCTTCTCCACCCATTGTTCTAGTAATAGATTTATCAAGAGCTTTACTAGCTTTTTTATTTATAAGAAGATTATTTCTACTATCTCTTTTATCAAATCTCATATTTCTAATCTCATATAAAGCTAAATCATATTCATGTTTCATATCAGCTTTAACTTTATAAGTAGTAGCTTCTTTAATAAATCTAGTAAATACTTCTCCTAAATTATAATCTATCTTACCAGCATGTTCTTCATCGTTAGCGTTTCTAATCTTTCTATTTTCTGCTCTAATTTCACCTAATGTTTTAAAATTACCTCTTCCAGAAGCAGTGACATCTTGAATAATTCTTCTTTCATAAGCACTATCTAATTCATCTTTTTTCTGACGATCAATAAGTATTTCTTTTTGTGTTCCAAAATGATTTACCATTGGAATAGTAAGAATATATACCATCTCATTATTTTCACCAACAAAACTTTCACTTTGTTTTTGAAATTTATGTACTGTAACCCATTTTTTGATTTTATCAGCAACACTAATATTATCTTTATCTTGTGCACTCATACTAGGAATAAACCCTCTGTTCAATATTGTATTCTTTCCAAAATAATCAGTATACTTATTAATAATTTCAACAAATTTCTGATATAAAGGATCATCTTTAATAGCAAGCCATTCTGGATTTAAATATTTATCAGAAGGAATACTAAACAAACTATCACCTATAAGATAATGAATTTCTCCATCAATTTCTTTTACGTTACGATTTTTCCATTCAATAAAATCATTTGTAAGTAAATCTTCTTTTTTCTTACGAACTATAGCATTAAATTCTTCATCTGTTACATTATCTATTTGATTTTTTGTAAACCATGCTCTAGATGCTCTATAATAATTTTCAGTTTTCTTACCATAATCTTTTATAATACGTTCAAAATATGCTTTTTTATCAGCATAAAATCTATCCCAATCATATTTTTGAATAAGTTTACCTGTAGGCTTACCATCTTTCTTTTCAAGATATTTATCAAAATCACTTGCTGTTAAAGTAGTAATATTACGTCCATTAAATACTTTTCTTAATAATGCTTCAAACTTACCAATTTCTTTACTAGCTTCATCTTCACCATTAATCATATTTACCATATATTTTTTTACCATTAAAGCAATATATGAATTATTAGTGTCTGCTAAAGCATCAAGTTTTAACTGAAAATAATTTTCATCATCTCCAGCATCAAGAATACTTCTAATACCGGCAACTATTTCAGGATTCTTAGTATATTGATATAAGTCACTTTCATTAAAATCTCTCCATAATTTATCTACTTTAGTTTTAACATTAGATATTTCTGGAAGAAGTCCTTGAAGTTGTTTAATAAGATCGTTTACAATCTTCTCTTCTGCGGTAAATTCATCGCCATTTATAGAACTTAATTCCTCAAACGATGTAATCCCATTAAGAAAAGAAATTGCTCTTTTGATGAATCCTGTAAACTCTTTTCTAATAACTTTGTCATTTATAATAGTATTCATATCCATACTTTCAAATTCAGCAAGTCTAGCTAGAATACCACCTTTTTTAGTATCTGTTTTAGGATCATTAAGATCAAAATCATACTGTTTTAAAATAATACTTAAACCTTTAGCTAATGTAGCTAAATCATTTTCTACTAATAATCTTCTAAAATCAGTATCAGTAAGTAATTGTACAGAATCTTTTAAAGTAGCTACTCCAGTAAGAATTCCAGCTCTAACTGCATAATTAGCTGTATGCCTCTCTATAAAAGGAATTGCTGAATTAATAGCATTGTTTATTCCTTGATTAGTAGATGAACTATAAGCAACAGCTTTAGAATCATCAAATAAATCTAACTGTGTATCATTTACATTTTTAATATTAGAAAGATGAATATATGCTAATACTTCATCTGAATGATAATCTATTATTCCATTATCATCTACCATATATGTTTCTATATTACCTGTTATAGTAGATTCTACTGTAACAGAATATCCATAAGAATCTTCAAACAAATTAATAATTTTAAAAGCACTTGTTGATGTTCTTCTTCCAGATACTGTTATATTTATTATATCACCTATATTTAATGATGACATATCAAAATTTTCTACTGTATTTGTAGACTTATCACTTAAATCTTCATCTATTTCTCCTTCCTCACTAAATGTAGTTTTACTATCATTCATTACATCTTGTAATGATCCAATATACATATATTCAAATTGAAATAAATCTTCTTCATCTTGAAGTTCATGTGCAACAGTTATATCCCAACCTTCTTTCTTAACCCATTCTAATCTAGCAGGAAGACCACTTAAATCAATGTGCATTAAAGGATTAGTTACTTTCACATATTCATCTAATCCTTCAATTCTTACATAGTGACCAACTTTTAAATTAGCCCATTTTTCTGCTTCATTAGTATGGCCATATCTAGTAGTAGCTGTTCTTTCACCTGCTCGTATAAGTTCCATTGTAGTGTTATACATTTCAAGTCCATCTCTGAAAGCTCCATGTTTTCTTGTATAACTCATAGGAAGTGGAATAGGATATATAACGCTATCAACACTAGCCTTTTCAGCTAATGTATTAATGATACCAACATAATCAGTAGGATCTAGTAGTTCACTACCATCATAATATTGATTATTATCTTTGAATACACTTTCTTCTTCATTTTCAGAAGGTTCAAGTTTATTTATAGGATAATAATAAACTGTTCCACTAACATTACCATACTCATCTACTTCTACAAAATTATTATATCTAGCAAATAATTGATATTTAACTTCACCTGTAACAGTATTTGTTCTACCAAGTTTTATAACATCACGCTCTCTAACTTTCTTAGATAGTCTACTAGTAGGAATATTTTCAAGTTTTTTAGCAGAAATTGCTATAATACCTAGATCTTCATTATTTTCATTTTTTATTGTCTGAAAGTATCTAAGTGGTACTCCATTTTCTCCAGATTCATTTTGAATAGAATAATTTATATATTTTAATCCACTAGCATCTGGAACTATATTATCATCTTTCCAATTAGATTTTATAAATCTTTCTTTATAATCACTATTAAAAACATGATGACTTGCAGCATTTATATCTTTCTCAATATTTTCTTCATCAAAAACCATACTATTTATAACATCCAACTTCCCATATAAATGTTCACTTAATCCAATTCCTTTTTCATTATATATCTTTATATCATCTTTATATGGCTCACTACCATAATAAAATATAGTATTAGGAATTATTTTACCAAATGAAGAAAATCCAAATCCAAATCCATTAACAATGTATTCATATTTTACTAAATTTCTAGCAAATATACGTTCAAATACATTATCACTGTACCACAGATCATTGAATGATTGACTAATTGCATCAGGAACATCATTGTTTTCATATTCTATACTATAATGTCTATTACGTTTTAATTCAGCTTCCTGTGTACTAACTTTAAGATGTTTAATAATACTATTATCTGAATATTTAATCTGATCATGTAATAATATAAATTGATTAGCAACACTAAGTTGTTCAAATTCAACTAAAGAATTAGGATCTCTTAGATCTAAACTTAAATTTAATTTAGTATCAATTCCAATAAGAGTTCTTCTTTCTTCAATACTTATATCATTAAACCACGGTAAATCTTTAAGTAAACTATTATTTAAATAAGAATTTATCTTAGTTGATAATTTATTATCATATTTTCTATCTGTTGTATAATCATTAAGTCTTGTTTTTATAAGTCTATATAATTCACTTTGACCTGTAAAATATTTAGCAAATGAATTTACACTTAATAGATTAGAAAATATAAAGAATTGTTCTAATGTTGGATAAACACTTTCTTTAGTAGAACCAAAAAACTTAGGAAATATTTGTACAACAGCACTAGCGTTATTAATTTCTAAAATACCAGTATTATCTATTCTTCTAAGATTATAACTAAGACTATGAGTAACATCAAATGTAGGTCCTGCACCTATTTTATCTGTATTAAATGTATTAACTCCATCATTAACAGCATCAGAATATGTTTTAATATGTTTGAAAGTTTCTAATATCTGAAGTTGATAACGTAAATGATTTTCAATTTCTTTAAGTCTAGTAATATTTGGTGTTTCACTTTTAAGAATATCATTAATTTCTTTAAATTCTCCTTTAGAATCCATAGTAACAGCGTTTATATTACTATATAATTCTTGTTCGTTCAAATTAATGCTTGTATTATTACTATATCCTAAATACTTATATTGAGAAATTCCTTTTTTACCAGAACTAACCCATATAGGTTTATTATCATTAATATTCTTTTCCCAATCTTCTCTAGGTTTAGTACCACCTTTAACTAAAACTTTATATAATAGTGTTTGAAACTTACGTTTAGTTTGTTCTATTTCACTACCTCGTTTTATACTATTTGTGTTAGCAAAAAAGAAATCTGTTAAATCTCGTATTATAGGTTGATTAATTAATGCTGTACTTACATCATATGTAGAACCTAAACTAATTAATAATTTCCAAATATTAACAGTATATTTATTTACATTATTAGGAAGTGGAAATGCAACATTATCAAGAATATTTGCAGTAGTTTGAGCAGAATATGTATTTATTAATTTTCCTACAACATTTTTAAATGTACCATTAGGATTATTACCTATAAATCTATGAGTAACAATAGCATATGTTTTTTTATTATCTTCAACGCCTCTAACTTCAAATCTAACATCTTTTCCGTAATTTTCAACTAATTGTTGTTTTTGTTCAGAAGTAACTATATATTCAATAGTAGGTAATGTTGTCTCAGAACTAACTTTCTTCTTATCATCTTTTAATTTTTCAGTTAAATGTATTCCTGCTATTTGAGCAATAGAATTAAATCTATCTGCTGCAAGACTTATTCCTTTCAAATCTCGTCCTTCTGTAGATAAATTTCTATATTCATGTTGTCCATCAAAAGTAAGATTGTTAAGTTTGCGTTCACTAATACTTAATTCTCTATCACTCTTTCTTTTAGATTCAGTAATATCTTTAAAGTTAGATGTTGATATTGTTTCAATATAATGATATGGATTAGTAAGAATACTATAATATAAATCTAAAATTTCATTTTCTCTAGCTTTTCTAGTATTTTGCTCATCAATACTTAATTTAGATATTATATTACGTACTTGCTTTTCAATATTAATATATTCAACTCTATCTTTAAAGAATATAAATGCATCATCTCCAGCAATTTGTGCTGCTATTTCTGCAATTTCATCAAATATTATTTTACGTTCTTTTTTATTAACTTTTTTAACACGAGCTTTAAGAGCATCTATTCTGTCATATTGTGGTTTATACTTTTTATTTATTTCAGCATTAGGGTCTTTATTCTCAAAATAATTAGTTATAACTTCATTTAGAAGAGTAACAACTTCATATAATTCATCATTATTCAATTCAAGAGAAAGAATATGAACAAGTTGAGATCTATTCTCCATTATAGCTTTAACTCTAGCATCAAGAGCTTTTGCATTATTTTCTTTTATATAGGGGATTCTCTCTACAACATTAGTTTGTATCTGTTTTTCAATTATATTATTTGGTCCAACTTCAACTTGTCTAGTTTCAAATGTGGTTTTAGTATGTAAATTATATAAAAATGCATATACTGTATCCATATCAAAGTCAGATCCTGTTTGAGTAACAAAATCATCAGGAAGAACAATACTTGGACCGTTATCATCTGGAAGAAATCCTACAACTTTAAATACATATGCACTATACTTAGCTTCCATAGGAATACGATATCCTATCATAGTCCTTACTTCATCTGAAATATCATTTATATCTATGTATTCTCCATCTTTATAAAACTCTTTTGCCCATCTAGGAAGTAATACTTCAGCTTCTTGAATTATACCATCTTCACTATCATGTAATATTCTAGATCTAAGAGATATATCTGTACGATGTGTTATTTTACCATTAATATTACTTCTAATTTCTATACTTTTATGCCAGTTTATTCCAGTAACAGATTCTAGATCAGACCATTTTACACCTTTCTTTCTATTAAGAAATAATCCAGACATCTGAGCAGCTTTAAGACCTGGAAATTTCTGATTAGTTACACCATTAGTAAATAAACTAGTAAGAATGTTTTCCCATTTATTGCTATGTGTATTAAAAAATAATGGTAATCTAGAATATCCACTATCCCCTATTTGAAGACTATATATAATATTCTTACTTAAATTACGATCAATTCCTTCTCTTTCAAGAATATCTACTATTGTATCATAATCTATTTCACCTATAATATTACCATCTTTATCAACTCTAACATCAAAACGTAATAATGTTTTACATGCATCTTGATATATATTACTATTTAAAAGTTTAAAATAATGATTTTTAAGTTGATGTCCACTAAGTTTTTCTCCATCGATTTCATATTCAACACCACTATTAGGAATATTTTCAATTATTTTCTTAGCAAACTGTCTACTCATTGTAATACTTTCTTCATACAATGAATCAGAAACTTCTAATTGCATACGTAGTCCTTCATAATTATAAGGACGTTTAGCTTTAGTAAGCTCTTCTATAAGAGTTTTTTCATCTACAATTCTTCCATTTTCATCAGCTATTGTAGCAACATACAATGAACCAATTTTTTCAGCACTAATTAAATTCAATTGTGGAATATCTAAATTAGTCATTACTGTATTAAGTGTATCTAATTCAAGATCTTTAATAAGAGCAGGTGTTAATACCACTTCTGCATTCTTAACTTGATTAGGAATCATTTTCTGAAGATCACTATTATGATCAAGACTATAATAAAAGTTTTTCTGCATTGATGCAAAACGTATTGTATCTTCTCTACTTAATTGTTCACCATTTCTAATTTTATTTAGAATAGCTTGATATTGCATAGTCATACCAAATCCGCTAATACGTTTTTCAAATTCATTAAATGTTATAAATGAAACAGCATTAGCACTATCATTAGCTAAATATGGAGAAACTAATTCATATATAGCTTTCTCTTCTGGTTTAAATAAAGTTTTTGCTTTTCCATTAACTATTATTTCATTATCTCTAAGCTCATCTTCAGTATATATCTTTTCTAATTTAGGAATACTAATATCTTTTTTATCATAATTAAATTGATAAATTAGTGCGTTTATCATATGACGATAAACTTTAGATTTTAATTTAACATCTGAAATTGTAGCACCATAAAATATTCCTTTATGCACACTAGATATTCCGTTTACAATAGTTTGACCACCACGTTTATTTAAATCTATATTACTTTTATAATCGGCAACACTTCCATAAAATAAACGTACTTGTTCAATATTAAATAAATACGTATTTAAAGCATATTCAGCAACAGCATGTCTAAAGTCACGTTCTTTTAAAAGTAAACTTTTTTCTTCTCTACCTTGATTTTCTTTTTTATTATATGCTTTTTCTAGAAAACTTTGATATACAGAAAGATCTCTATTTGCAGTATTTAGCTGTTCCGTAATAAATCTATGTACAAATTGTTCTAATCTAACTTTAAAAGTAGAATTAGGATCATCTTTTATCAGTGGATCATGTAGTGCAGAATTAAGAGATTTAGACAACATTAAGTGTCTAGTAAAATTAATATCGTTTATAAATACACTATTAAATGTAGTTTGTTTATTACCTTGTGTAATAGTTAAATTATTTAAATCAAATATATTTCCACTTTTAGATGTATCTAATCTATATAATCCATTATCATTTGTAAATGTTAAATATCGTTTAGTACCATCAGAAAGTTTATAATGATAAAATATTTGACCTGATTTTACATCATTTTGATATTCGTCTTTTAAAACAAATCCAAAATTTTCATCATCAATAGCTCTACCTTCATCATCAAGTTTGAATAATACTTGTTTAGCAGTATTCATTGCTATTAATTCATCAACAGCATTTAAATAAATAGCTTTAAATATTGGAATATCTCGCAATGTATCTATAGTAGAACTAGGAGCAATAAGTTTTAAATAATCAATAAAACTTAAATTTATTATTGGAGCTTCAAAAAATCTAGTATTCTTTCTATCTGCAGGATTTAACATAGGAAATACAGCAGTAGTCTTTTCTGATACATTATCTTTAGTAACTATCTTACCTCCAGCAAAATAATAAATTAATGTTTTTAAAGGCCAATCATGTTTAGTTAAATCACTATATTCACTAGCTATATTTTCATTTAAATCTTTAGCTCCATCATATCCTGATAATTTTATATTATTAAGATTTTCCTTATTAAGACTAATAGGTTTTCTTATTCCATCATCTACAATATAGTTAAATATTCCTCTTCCTTCTTTTACAATCTCATCATTAAGTAGTTGATTTCCCCATAAAAGAATAGAATGTTGATTAGATAGAACTTTAGTGTAATCTAGTAATGTATTAAATATAGTAGTATCATCACTTTCAAGTTTCTTAAATATATTACTTAAAAATGTAGGTCGATTAGCATCATATCTAAGATTATTTTTAACACTTAAATTAGCAAATGAAAAATGATCTTCTCTAAAATATTTTACTTTATTAGCTAATCTTAATAAGTTACCAAATTCATTAAAAATTGTCTTAGGTTTGGTTTGTAACGAAACTATATATGGAACTTTATTATTTTCGTATTTAGTAATGCCAGGAGTACCAGTAATATTTCTAAGAGGAGCAATCATTGTTTTAACAAACGTATTTTGATTCTCTCTAAATTCATAAAATAAATTATCAATAGTAATATCAATTCCTACTAAATAATAAAGATTAACTATACCAGCTGCTATTTCTCCATTTAATTTAGTAAATTTAGAACTTAATACACTAATATTATTATATTCTTTAGTAAAATTATCATACCATTCTTTATCATAAAATCCATTTTCTCCTCTACTAACAATAAGATTAGTCCATTTATTAGCAATATGATATTCTACTGAATTTCTACTTCCATGAATCAAATTAATTTCTGTATATTCTCCATCTTCATTATATACAGTTTTATTTAAATCTCTATATGATTCAATAATTGCTTTATCAAATGATGTAAACCAAGCATTTAATAATTCATTATTATTACTAAGTTCTTTATGAATAGAATACAAACTTTTTGCAAATATACTATTTGTATTGCTTGCATAATCAAATAGTGCTTTAAGCATATCTTCTTTAGTAAGACTACCTCGCATTAAATCCATTAATTTATTACCATATGCTGCATAACTTATAGTATTAGCAAATCCAGTAGGAGTATTATTATTACTTCTCCATATAACTTCTCCATCTTCTATTATAATACTATTAGGATCAGCTTCATAAGTCCTATTAATTAAATTCTTAACTTGATCATTAATAGTACTTAATGGATCTTTTGTTACTATATCAGTATTATCCCATGATTTTTCAAGTAATTCAATATCTTCAATAAAATCTTCTTCTTCATTAATATTATATCCAAATTGATTACTTAAACTAATTCTAAATAGTTTCCAGAATTTATCATTATCTCTAAGATTAATAAGTACTCTACCAAGTAATTCTTTTTGTTCTGGACTAAGAGTACCATTTTCTCGTCTTAATCTAATTTGTTTTGCAAACTCTCTAATTAATGTATCTCTGATAGCAAGTTTGTCAATATCCTTACCTTTTACTCCTTTAAATAAATCATGTACATGTTCAATATAAACATTACTTAATACATTAAGAATATTAATTTCTTCATCTAATTCAAATGGAGAACCAGTAAGTTCTTTATTCATTTCAGATGAATAAGATACAAATTTGATTTTATCTAAATCTCTTTCTTCATCAATCTCTACTTCCCACCAATCATTTTCATATTCATCAGTAATTTTAGATGAATTATATCTTTTTTTAAGAATATCACCTACTCTAGTTTCATAAAATGTATTAACAGGTTCAAGCTTTTCTAGACCATCAGATTTAAGTTTAGATTTTTTCTTTTCTAAATCTTCTATTTGATTATCTATATCTTCATATTTTACAGGAATATTTTCTGTAATGTTAGCATATGGAGAAATATTTACTCTGACATCTGTTTTATTAATTTTAGCTTCTTTTAGTTTTTCTATTGATGTATTTAAGGAATTAATACCATTTACTAATTCTTCTGAACCTTCAATTTTAATAGCAGTTTCACCACTAGGAAATAATACTTTTTTAAATCCTCTTCTAGCGCTATCTTGTAAAATAGACTTAATGAAAAAAGTAATCCAATTACCTTCTTTGTTTAAAAGTTGAAGAAAATCATTTTGTTGTTTATCTTTTTCAGTTATAGGTATATATGTTTTTTCTGTATTGGATATGTCTCCACGTGCAAAATACTTATCAGCTTCTTCTTTAGAAATTCTTTGTTCATATGACGAAACAATTCCATCATCATTAATATCTTTGTATTCAATAAACCATTCGTTATTTCTAGTTTTTATTAAGTATTCTCCAGACTCGCCTATTATATAAGTTTCTTCAACATTATTATTTGTAAGAAACTGTTTATTTCGTCCTTTCTGAAATAAATCAGATTGCATTTCAATAATACGTCTAGCAGTAATTGATTTTTCATAAATTGGTGTATTTTCTATATGTCGTCTTTTTAATTCACCAATTTTTTTATTAGTAGTTTGATATTTTTCATCGCTTCTAAACCAACCAATACTATTTGTAGGAATACTATCTCCAGCTAGATCCTTAGTAAATTTAGCATGTGATTGAATATCAGGGATAATAGCAGGAGTTAAAATATTATATTCTCTATAATTAGTTCCACCTGGAGCAGTTAAATAATCATATTCTGAAGTAGGTCTAGTTAATTCTACTTCATTTATTATTCTAGAATTTACAATTTTTTCTCCTAAATAATTTCCTTCATCATCATATACTGATTCAAAAGTATCTTCAATTTCAGGTTCTATAGAATCTATATCAGCAACACCATTAACATCAAATACAACTTTATACTCTCTATCTTGTTGTCCAAGTTCAATCTCAATAGCAAAAGAATATTTATTAATTAATTCACTTATTAATTCTTCTCTATTGTTAATATTTAAACTAAGTAATAATTCCTTTTGCTCTTTAGGAACACTAAGTTCTGTTAGAATTTTCTTTAAATCCCAATTATTCTTATTACCTTTTTCAAATATTTCTTTAGCTTTATCTGATTGTAATATCCCAATAGACTTAAATTCATAATCAATTTCACTTCTAGTAAATGATGGATTTCCTTCAAAACTAACAATAGACTTATCAGGATTTTCATTTCCAGATAGTTCATCTATTAAATCATCTGTTTCATCACGTTTACTTACTTCTCCTAATGCTTCTCTATCTATATTGCGTACAATTTCTCCACCAGTAATAAACTGTTCAAATATATAATTGAGTTCATCAAGTTTAGTACCTATACCAAAACTTTGTGCTAATTCTCTAATTATCTCTTTAAGTTTACTCCAAAAGCTAACAGTTATTTTACCATCAACCGATTTAACAGAATCAAGAAATTTAGCAAAATGAATATCGGTAAGGCCATATGTAAGAAGTTCTTCAACATCTTTCATATTTAAAATAGATATAAGTTTATTATCTATTTCAGTCTTATCTTCTTTTTCAACTAATGCTTTATACTCATCAGTAGCTAATAATTCATTTCTAAATGATGTAAGTTGTTCAATTAATTTAGCTTGTTCTTCCTTACTTCTAGTTCCATTTAATGCATGTAATGTATCATGAACTAATGCTAAACTAGCAGCAACTTTATCTCTATTATATAAATCTAACCATGTTTTATATACAGTTATAGTCTTAGTAGAAGGACTATATTTAAGCATAGCTAAATTACCTGTTTCTCTATCTTTAGAAACAACATTTAATTGAACATTAAAATTAATTTTACCAGTAGAAATAATAGTATCTAGTATATTAAATACAAATTTATATCTATCATCTAATTGATATAAACTACTAAATTTAGTAAAACTAGGAGTTTTAGAAGTATTAATTTTAAGTACACTAGTATCAATATTTAACATTAAAGGGACTCCACCAACGCCATCGTATTGAGATAAAGTAAAATTACTTATTTTATTACCTTTTCTATCAACTACTTGTCCTATATCTGTAGTAACTATATTATTAGTCACTAAATATTCTTCATAACTATCATGTCTTTCTCCTAATATATCAACATATGGTTTTCCTCCAAGATATTGATAATTAACATTAAGACTTAAATTACCTAATTGTTGTTCAAAATCTTCCTTACTTATAGATTTTGTTATCTTAGTAGTATTTTCAAATCTTTCTGTATTATAAATATTACTATAATAATTATAAATATAAGTTATGTTATCTATCGTAAATCTAATACTATGATTATCAACAATTAAAGCATTTTTATGTTCAGTTTCTTCATGTTGAATATTAAGTATTCTTTTTAACTGATTTATAATATCTTTTTCTGCACTTTGACTCCTTTCAACATTTGCAGTATCTTTACGTTGATATGCTGAATATCCTTCAAATTTAGTTTTACCTAAAACAGCAAGTAATTCATTTATTTTAGCATGAATCTTATTAAGATTTTCATCACTAATATATTTACCATTAAGTGTATTATTATACACTCCTACTGGAATAACTTTGTTATTTCTAGTAGAAATCCCTATAAAGAAAGAATGTGTGTAAGCAGGAGTATTTCCCTGTTTAGATATAATTTTATTCTTATCTCTAGTATTCTCTAATACAGTACTTTGAGTATTATCTTGTATAGTATAAAATTGTATTTTACTAGCTTCATCAATAACTGTAAGATTTCTATATTTAATAGTTCCATCTTGATTTTTACTTTTAACTAATGTTCCAGATGTAATATATTTAATACTACTTTCTACTACCTTATCGACATCTATACCAATAGTTTCTCTAAGTTTAGTTGCTCCAATATGATCTCTAGTTAATTTATCTTTCCATCTAATAACATTAGCTATAATATCATTCCTTCTAAATTCAATAGGAGTAACACCACTAGTATTTTGTCCAAAAAATAATACACGTGCAATATGTGTGAAAGCACGCATAGCTTCTTTACCTTTAATATCTATTTCTCTACCTAACAAATCATAAAGTACACCATGAATGTCGGCATCTACAAGTTCTTCATATGCTTTAGAAATTGCAAACTCGCTTTCATTCATTTTTCTAGCATTAAAATACGACTGTATTAACGGCATCAACCGTTGAACGTATTCAAGTTTAGTATTTGTGGTACTAGAATCTTTAATTATAATATCTGTCCAATCATTACCATTAAACCGATACTTAACTCCATCATGAATACCTTTCAAAGTACTTACCGATGCGATAGGAATACGTCTATCTCCACTTACAGCTTCAATTATAATAGGAATGGTTTCTGGATTATTTTTATTTTGGCTGAACCCCTCTTGTCCGGGTAATTTAGTATTAACGTGGGCAATTACCTGTGTATTTTCTTCTAGAGAGTTTAACAGAAGCGAAATACGTTCAATATCTTCATCATTTATAACCTGATCACCATTATCATTACGATTAGACTTGATAGGATAAATAAATGTACTCATTACATCTTCACCACCAGTAGGAGTTAGATTATTTATATTGCTTATTTGGACTTCGTGAAATTCATCTGAAATACCATAAGCCTCAATTATCTTATTTATATCTAACTTTTTTAAAGTTGCTTCACTATTGTAAATACGTTTTTGACCTTCTTCACCAATTTTACTATTTCTAATAATATTATATGCAAGTTTAAGAAATTTAAAATCTTCTTTTAATCTTTCAGATCCAAAAAGTTTACCATATTTAGCAGCAATAAGTTCAAATTTAAAAAATGTACCATGTGTAGATGACTCTTTAAATAATGGAGTACCATTATTTATTATAGAAGTCATAAGTTTATTAGCTCTATCTGTAACACTTCCAGTTAATGGATTCTGAGATGTAAAATCAGTTACTGATTTAGTATTATCATTATTAATAGTAGTTTTAAAATCATTAAGATTGTTTATAATATCTTGTAATTTATTTGCAGATACAGATGGTTCAGTAGTTTTAATCTGATATCCAGCAGCTATTAAAGTTTCATTTATAAATTCTTCAAATACAGATGCGTTAATAAGTTCATTAAATTGTGTATTATATATTTTACGAAGACTATCTAAATCCATCTTAAGATATCCTTCTAATGAATTTTCTTTATGTAACATATCAATAAATCTTCCAAAGGCACTTGATGCCATAGGATTTAAAGCAAGTGCTTGTATTTCACTTTGAATAACATTAGCAATATTAGCATTACGTTTTCCTGTAAACTCTATTTTAATATTTTTCTTTTCAAAAACAACACCTATTTCTTTTATAACATCATCAAGTTTTTTTACTAAAGCAGTATTTCTACCAGCAACAGCAGTTTCACTTTGTTCATCAATAACCATTGCTGCTTTCTGATTAGCTAATATACTTCTTCTTTGTTCAAGTACATCAATATATGCTTTGAGTCTATCAGCTGGCAATTTCTTTGTAGGTGATTTATCTTCTACAAATGGATCAAGATTATCAGTTTTAAGTTTAGTAATAGTATCATCAATATATTTGATTTTACTATCCATAGTAGTACTATTGTCTACTTTAATATCAACTTTAGTATTTTCTCCTGTTTTAACTCTGAATGTTTCAAATTGTGTATTATATACTTTATCTAATTCAGTTTTAAGTTTTTTATCAATAATTGGAATACTAGTATTAGTATTAACTATAGCTTCATATTCAGAATTATTATTATCTAAAAATATACCATATAATTTAGCTTCTACTTCAGCTTCTATAACATCAGTAATAGAATTAAAATCACCTATAGCCTTTTTATCGCCAAGATCTTTATCTTTTAATCTAATATCTTCTTTAAATCTTTTAATCTTTTCAGACATAACAGATTTAACTTGTTCATCTTTTTCAAGAGAAACTTCATGTTCAAGATTAGCTAATACATGTGAATTAATTATATTTTCTAATGTTCCATCAAAATCTTTATCTTTATTTTCATCACGAAGTTTATCATACGCAGGATTATTATTTTTAAGACCTGCTGCTTTAGCAATTGCTCTATTTTTATATTTAGTTGTTTGAGCAACTTCTGCTTTCTTGTTAATAGATTCTTGTATAATAAGATCTCTTAAATATGGTTTCTTATTAGTTGTAGTAAAAATTTTATTATATACATTTTTATATGTATGTTCAGCGTCTAAAATATTCTTTTTAAGATCAACAAGTTCCGCATCAAATGTAGTTTCATTAGCTAAACCTAAAGATATAAATTTTTCTTTAAATCCTTTATGACTTATCATATCAAGTAATAAATCAATATTACCTGATTTAGATGCATTAAATCCAAGATCGTATCCTAAAATGGTTTTTACACCATTAATCATATCTTCTTTAGCTTGCTTTATTTGTTCTTCTGTTCCGATAAATTGTTTACCAGTATTTAGATTGATACCTTTATTAACTTTATTAATTTGATCTGCACGTAATGCAAGTTTAGCATATCTATTTTGTATTTCATTTATCTTTACATTAGTACCATGTGGATCTTGAATGTCATTTATAGCTTCTTTAGCTGAACCTATTGCTCTACTACCGCCACTAAAAACTACACCACCAGCAAATCCCCAAAATGCTTGTTCCCAACTACTAGGTGCTCTAAGATATTCATGTATTCTATCTCCAAAATCTTTATCGTCAGTATTACTTAATAAATGCTTACCATACCAATTAGCATCTTCTTGAGAAATAGCATTTACTAATTCTTCTGCCCCTTCACTGACTTGTTCACCAAATAGCAAACCAGCCCCCTTAAAGAAAGGAGATACGTTAAATTTAGATTTAGCAATAGTTTCACCAAGTATATCTGCTTGTGCACCTTTAACTTTAGCACTCTCAAGTAATTTACTAGTTCTAGTATTTATTTTAAATCCGTTAAATATGGGAGCAAGTTGCATTGCATCAAATACAACATTTATAGCATTCATACCATAATTTTTCCATGCTGCTTTACTTGCAATAAAATTAGAAAGTTCTAGTTTATTAGGTTCTCTTCCTTCTGCAAGAAACTCTTGCCCTATTTTAGAATTTAAAATCTTTTGATATTCGTTTTCATCTTGTAATGTACTATACGCTTCATCTCTGATAGTATTAAATGCTTGAGCAGATTCTCTTATATTTTCTGCATTTCGCATAGCAAGAGCAGAATGAGTAAGACCTTGCCAATACTTTTCAGTATTAAATATATCAGATGCGGCAATAAATGTTTTTCTTACTTTATTTGCTTTATTTAAAGCAGATAATTCTGAAATACCTTTAAGTGCTTTACTAAAATAACTAGCTGCTTTTGCTTCACCAAGAGCAGGAATTAACATCCCTAAAGTACTAAATATACTGACACCATTGCTAGTATACCATCCAAGATCTTTCCAATCAAATGCTTTACCTGGATTATATCTAAATATAGGACTTTTATCTTGTAATTCTTCTCCTATATTATCTGCAAATCTAGTCATAAAGTTACTAAAATCAGCATCTCTACCTGATATTTCATCAATGATAGCTTTAGGTAATTCTAATAATCCGCCAACTCCACCAATAACACCTTGAGCAAGTATTTCACCTAATACACCCTGACTAAACATATTACCAACTTTTCCCCATCCACTTTGATTAGCAGCAGCTTGTCTTTCCAGATTTACATTAGGATAAATTTCATCTATAAATCGTTTATATCTATCAGTACTTTCTTGATAATTACTTAATTCATAATTTATATTAGGCTTAATAGTATTTTCAATTTTAAATGCAGGATCTATTTTAATAGATGCTGGTTTAGAATTAGAAGATATTTTTAATTCCGGATTAATAGATAATATATTATCTGATGAAGTATTTATAGCCATATATTATTTTGTATTGAAATATGCATTTTTAAAGGAATCTTCAACATCACTTAACGATATAAAATTTGTTGGCGTTCCTCTTGGAACTCCATAACTATCTAATTGATATAATGATAAATATTCATCGGTAGGAACTAATTTAAAATTATATTTATTACCGTCTGCCATAAGAACATTAGTAAAATATTGTTCTCCTAATTCTTCAAATTTTATATTAGGATTTTGTTTTCTAGCCATAGCTAATGTATTTTCTATATCTTCAAAATAATGACGATATAATGTATTTGCTATTTGTTGCATGCCCCAATCAGAACCTATTCCTGTTTTATCATTAGTTATTGCAATAGTACCTAAATTTCTCATAAATTCAGATTTATTATTAGCATTTGGTTCTATTATATATGTATCTTGTTTTAATTTACTAGCTATTTCTTTACCTCCACTAATTTTTGGAGTAATTCTTAAAAAGAATTTACCATCATTATTTTTACCTTTTGGTACTTCAAGATTAAAATCATATAATGAAGCATTTCCATTTTCTAAATCAGTATCTATTACTTGTCCAAGCGTTTCACGCATATCTTGATATCTACTTGCTTGATTAACTATTTTAAATTCAGATGCATTACTCTGTATAAATTTATTTAATCCTTCCATTGCTTTAGACGGAATTCCATTATTATCAGTTAATATTCCTGTTTCATATGAAATTTCTAATCCATCATTTTGAATCTTTTTAGTTAAAGCATCATTAAATGCTAATCTACCTTGACTTAAAACTGTATATCCACCTTCACGCTCTTTATTAGGATACCATCCAAGTTCTACACTAGGAAAATCTCCACTAACAGGCATTTTTTCAGAAGTAGATGTTTGTCGTATTTTGAAAAAATAAGAAGGAAGATTAAATCCTATTTCCTCTGTCTGTCCAGTAAGATAATCTATTACTTTAGATTTATTATTAATTATTATTTCTTTATCTTTTTTATTTCTTGCATGATCTACAAAATCTTCAAATAAACTATCTGTATAAATTTCTCCTTCTGGAGATTTTAAATATGAAGATCGTAATAATTTTTCTCTATTTTGTAAATTTTTTATTTCAAAATCTAATTGTTTATATTTTAATCTATCTGAATCTTTTTGTAAGATAGGATCTGTAGGAATACTATTTCGTTCTTTAATTAAGTCACTAAGTAATGTTTGTGTTTTATTACTATCATAAGTTGGTATCTTAACAGGAGTAGTAGTACCAGGAGTAACAAAATAAATATCTTTATTTTTATCTAATTCAACTTGTCGTTCTTTATCAAACCAATATCTTTTATTTAATACTATTTCATTATGTTGTTCTCTAAATCCAAATTGTCTACTAAAATCAACAATCTTATCTGTTTGCATATCAGTTAATGTTTTCTTATATAACTGTTGTAATGCAACCTTATCACTTCCTGTAGCTTCAAGTAACTCTTTATATAATGGAGTTTCTTTAAAATCTGGAGAAGCGCCTTTAATAGTAGTAGTAATTAATTTACCATCTTCTCCTGCGTATGTCATACTATTTTTTTCAGTTACCCAATCATCTGTAACTTGAATACCTAAATCTCTAAAATCTTTAGCAGTTATATCTCTTTGAATAAATTCTCCATTTTCATCTTGTAAATATTCTCCTTTTGAATTTTTTTCAGTTACTGCATCAAATACTTTAGCATCATTAATATAATTATAATACTGTTTAATTTCTGGAGTACTATTTATCCATGCTTTAACAGCATTTGCTATTTCATTCCCATCAACACCAGTTGCTGTACCTATTCTAATATATCCTTCTAATGCAGGATGATTATTATATATTTCTGCTACAGGAGTACCTTTTACATTACCAGCAGCTAAAGTATCTTTATGTTGAGTAAGTAACGTAGTTATTTCTAATACTTTCTTTTCTGTATCAACTTTAGGCGGTGGTGTTGGAGCATTCCATCTATTTGTTAATTGACCATTTTCATCAACACTAATAGCTTTGTTATTATATCTTTTATCATTAGTATAAAAAGCATTCAGTGCATCTTGATCTATTTTACCCTCTTCAAATTGCTTTTGAACAGCTAGTTTAGTATTTTGTGCTTTAGCATAATCTTCCATAGAAGCATTTAATGCTTTATCATTAGTAATCCTATCTTTAGCATTATATAATATATTACTAGCATAATGCCATTTCCCATTGACATCTTCAAGCATATTTTCTACATCAGTTGTGGCTTTAGCAAGTATTCCAATATTTCTATTTTCAACTTTAGTGTTAGCCATAGCTTGTCTTAAAAGACTAGAATCTTGTCTATTTTTATAATATTTAGCTTCAAGTTCCTGACCAGTCCTTTCATAGACATCTGTAGGAATAGGTTTATAAGTAGATTGAAATTGAGCAAATTTCATATATGTAGTTTTAACAAATTAATATGCCATTGAATGTTTTCTTCTCTTACCGACTTTTCCTCCACATTTAAGTTTCTTTCCAGTATAATCTTGTCCAATACTATCTTTCCATCTAGCATCTAAACTTTTCATAATATCTTTATCTCGTAAAATAGTATTAAATTCACTTATTGCTCCTTGCATATTACTTAATCTTGCATTTTCAGCTTCTCCTAATTGTTCATTAGCTGCAATTTTAGCATTTAATTTCATAAGAGCAGTCTCATTTAAAACTGCATTATTACTAGCATTATTTTGTGCTATATTCATAGTATTTTGATTTCTAATGCCAGCTTGCATATTACGTCTATTTGCTAATATCGCACCTACTGATCTAGATTTATTTAGACTAGCACTACTTTTTATTGCACCCGCAATAGCAGGGTCAATACCTGATAATCCAGATACTGAAGAATTATAATTTTGATTAGTTTCACTTATTTGATCATTAATATCAACAACATCATTAAGTAGATAATTCTTATTTAAAATAGGATTATAATTTAATGCTTCAGTAAGACTATTTTGAATAAGTCCTTTTTGACGTTTGATTGCTTTATTACTCATAATCATATTACCTAATGTTCCAACAGCACCAAAAACAGTATTTGCGTCAAATCCTGTAAAGTTAGTTTTTAAATCACCAAGCAAACTACCTGATCGTTTAGACATAGAAGGTTTATAAGGATTATTAGTACCTTGTAATTTGAATTTAGATGGTGCAGCTTTTGACAATATAGGACTAATAGCTATTCCATTAGCTGCACGTTTACTTTTGCTAGTAAGTTTATTATTCATAACTACTAATTTATTTTGTTTATCTTCAATAATATCTTTATTATATACATTTTTAATACTTTCTAATTCCATAAAGTCTTGTGCAAATCCAAGTTTCTTACTAAGAACAAATGGAACATCATAAATATCTTTATCATTAACAAGAACTTCACCAGGTTCAGCAATAGCTAAAGTCTTACCATTTTTCTTTATAGGGATATTTTGTCCGGATTCATGTGTACCTGATGTTCCACCGTTTCTATTAGTAATAAGTTTGTTTCCACCTTTAAGATTTATTCCAGTAGTCGCAAGTTTACCACCATTAGATTTAGTATTCTTAATTATATTCATTATTTCTGGATTTCTATGTAATACACTGTCTCTTAAATTAACTACTCTTTTACCATATAGTGGTGTTTTACTCATATTAATTTCAGTACTATCAGTATTTATACCATATAATTTACCTTTATTTTTAATAGTTCCATATCCATTATATGCTTGTATAATATCTGCATCTGTTGTTTTACCTAATCTTTTAGCGTGTTTTTGTTTACTTGCTATAAATCTCATTGATTCATCAATAATATTTCCATAAGGATCATAATAATTAAGCATAAAAGGATTAGTGTTATGTTCTGGATTAAATCTAGTTTCTGCCATATTAATAGCTAATGCAGTACTTGGATCTACTCCATGTTTTTTAGCAGAAGAAACTACTTGTTTTACATAATCGCTATCTACTTTAGCATGAAATCTATTTTTGCTATTAACTAACTTTCCAGTAACTGCATCTATTGTTCTCTTATCTTTAATATTTATAGATTTTTCTTCTACAGTTCCACCATCTTCTTTATTTTTAGCCATTTTTTTAAATGTTTTAGCTAATGCATATCTTTTAGTTCCAGGTCTACATGATGGCCCGCCAAAATTACTACCACTACAAACACCTTCTGTTCCTCTTCTTTTAATACTAGCATTTGCTTTCTGAATCCAACCTCCATTTTTCATAAATAAACTACTCTGTTCATTTAATTTAAAGTTAGAAAGATATGCTGTATCATTAAGATTAAGTTGTTTTAATCTAAGATTTTCTGTACGTACTTTTTCTTCTTCTTTAAGTTTAGCAATTGCCGCATCTTGTGCTTTCTGTTGACGTCTAAGTTTATTTTCTTTTCTATTACCAAATAAAGCACCACCAATAGCACCTATTGCTCCGCCAACAATACTACCTACAGGTCCAAACATAGTACCTAAACCTGCTCCCATTTGTGCACCACTGCTAGCTCCTGTTAATGCACCACCCCAATCTTTTTTAAGAGCAGCACCATATTTTCCACTAGTATATCGCATATTATTATATTTTATAAAATATTTGTAGCATCAATATCAACATTAGAAATACGAAGTTTTCTTACAGTACTAGAATTAGTATATATTAATCTAACAATAACAAATTTTCCTATAAATTTTGATTTATCATACCAATTCTTAGAATAATTCATATTTGATGTAATCACATTAAAACTATTATCTAATACTGCATAATTAGGATTTGATAAAATATCTAATACATCATTAAATATCCATTCTCCATCTCTATATATTGTATTTCCTGTTGGTGTCATTACTCCAACAACATAACTATATGATTTTTTAGTAATAGTATTCTCATTACTACATTGATTTTTAGAATATACTAATAATTTACTAATTGTTTCATTCCAATAATTAATATTATTAGCTTCTAAGTTAGTAGTCCATTTTACAGATCTTAATAAAAATCTTTCTCCTTTGTTTTGATTAAATATAAAATCAATACTGGATGAATAATATATACCACTAAATAATCCATTATTTCCAGCAAACATTTTATATATTTTACTATTATTAAATATATATAAACCATTACTATTCCAAGTATATCTATCAGGAATATAATCATGAAAACTTACCCATTGTCCTTTTTCAAATTGATATGACATAGTAGAATCATACAATGTTACTGTTCCACCTATAACTGCTCCAGTAGTACTTGCTGTAGTTGTATAATAAAATGTATTTACACCAGTAACTACAATTACAAATACTCCATTACATACTGCAACATCCCAATTTTTCATTCTAACATATGTTCCAGTAGTAAGACCATGAGAAGCAGTAGTTGTTACTGTAACTCTTGTGCCAGTAGTAAGACTTCTAACTACAGAAGTAACTGCAATAGGACTATCTCGTAATGTAACTAATAATCTTTTATATATATCATCATATCCTAATATAACTCCATTTCCTATACCTTCTTTAGTTGTATGTAATGTCATTATATTTTTGACTCTATTTCTAAACCAATCTTCAATACCAAGTTTAGTTATTTCATCAGCTTTATCAGATATCACATATATAGCCCCTCTATCTAAATCTGCAGCAACTAAACCATATGGTGTTATAATAGTTCCTTCTCTATTCCAAGGTTTAATATAATTACCATCAGCATCCAATAACTCTTGTAATGGACGGTCAAACATTTCTGCACTTTTTAAAGCTACATCTATATCACCAGTCACAAGTTTATCAACTACAATTCCTCTAAAGATACTATAATCAGTTTGAATATAAACAATGTATTCATTACCTAACATTTTATATATTGCCCCTTTATGATTAACCATATCAAAATAATCTAATATTTTGAATTTTCTCCAATATGTAGAAGAACTTTCTAATGGTTGAGTTATAGAACTATATATTCGATTTGGAAATTTAGTAATATTACTAGTTAAATCATTTACTATTTCATCTTGTTTGAGGTTATTAAGTAAATGATAATCATTATTATACAAATAATAGTTGGCATATCCAGCTGCTGCCATATCTATAATACTCTGTAATATACCATCTGTTAAAGCAACTATGTTAGTAAGTGGATAAAACTTTTCATAATTATTTGAACCTTCATATCTCATTCCACTATTAAGAATAGTTTCTGTAGGAAAATACCAAATTTTAGGAGCAGTAAGATCTCCTGTAGGAAAAGTAAGTACAGAATTATGACCGACAAATGTATCACCCCCATATAAAGAAAATGCACTTGTTGCAACAAGTCTTTTAACAATACCAGTACTAACAAGTTCTTGATTACTAAAATCAAGATATACATTTTCTTTAACATTTATAAGATTAACTAATCTTTTATCAAATGCTCCACTTGTTGTTTCAAAGTAATAACAATTTTCTTTAGCTGTATTATCAGGAATTGTTGCAGTATTATATGCAGGAAGATATTTAATTTTAGTTAATTTACTATATTTAACAGTTTCTAAAGAATAAGAGGTAATTTCATTTACATATGTACCTGCAGTATAATCGCCACTAGTTAAATGTAATGCTGATTTAACATGAGTAGGCTCAATGTTAAGAAGATTAACCATACTATCAAAGCCATGAAACCTATATCCATCTCCTTCAGCAAATGCTAAACTTTGATCAATCATTAATTGATTATTTAAAGTACGTTTAGCATAAAAAATTTCCCATCCATCAACAACAGCTTCAAGTTCGGCTTTTGTAGTAGCATTTACATTAGCCCAATCTAATGATATACGAAGTCCTAATATCTCTTGTCCTAATGCAGCATCATAAACTTCAATATTAGAATGTCCAGAAGTGACTTCAGAATAATAATCTAATATAACTCCATAATATTCAGTTAGAGGATCTGCTGGTACAGCACTTAATAATCTTACTTCTATTGTAATTACATCTCCAGTAACTAATTCTATATCGTTTTCATAAAAAATATCTATAGTGTCAGGTGTTTCATCAGCATATGTAGTTTGATTACTAACAACACTAGCGTTCTTACTTATTATTAAATTAATACTACCATGTGTACCTGAATAATCACTTACTATTCCACGTAAACCTAAATCTAAACTTAATGTTTGATTGTATGATGCTGTATATGAATTATATATATTTCCACCTGAACTAGCAGCAACCCATGTTCCTAATACTGGAGAAGATAAAGGAGTAAGTGATCCATAATATGAATCTCCAGCATGATAAAATTCATCTACTTCAAAATTTAAAGTATTTACTAATGTACCTTTTTTAGTACTTGTTAATATACTAGCTCCTTTCCATGTACTTAATTGACCAGCAGAAGGAAACCTATGATGACGAATTTTATTGTTAGCTAATGTAGTTCCATATTTGTTATTATATCTTTCATCATCATTTTGCCAATATCCCATAAGACCATACATTCCACCAGCGTCTTTAGTGGCAGTGCTTCCTAATCTATAGTTATTTATTACAGTGCCATCTACAGTAGTAGTATCTGTAAGTTCATTTCCAATAGCTTCTCTACCTGGAATATGATAAATTCCATAATATCCACCTGTTTTTAATTTTAATCCAAGATATAATGCATATACCTCATCACTTCTAAATGTCCTGTTATTAAATATAAATACAGAATCTTTATAACTATTTAATGTACTAGATAATGATACCTGTGTATCATTTATCCAATTTACACTTAATATAGAAGAAATTAAAATATGATCATATATATCTGCAGTAGATACTTTTTTAGGTTTAGTTAAATTACCAAGTCTAAGTTTTTTATTAGATTGAGTTATAGTTTTTACAGTAGAAAAAGCTGGAGATGCTATTATTACTTCATTTAAATTAAAAGGAATTAATTTATCAATATCATCAATTAACACACTAGTTCCTATAGAATTTACTTTTACTCGTTTTGTTATATAACAATTAATTCCTGTTTCAGTTCTTTGTATTATAGCTAATTTAAAATAGTTATAACTAGTATCTAAATTTGCAATATTTATAGTTATTGCTTTAGTAGTAATAACTAAACTTCCGTTTCCTTTAAATTGCTTATATGCTGTTACAGCATCCTCTTCTACTATAAATATAGGATTAGAAATGCCTCCAAAATTAGTATTAACATCTGGTTCCATTTCATATGTTAAACTAAAAAAATATGCAGCACTAGGAAGTCTACCACCATTAGTAATAGAACCAGTTGCTGTTGCAGATATAGCTGTTAGATTAAATGTATTATGATTAAACTCTGGAAATAAATAATAATTTTTTAATTCAGATTCACTAGTAATACTTACAGCACTTATTAAAAGATCTGTAATGTTAATAATCATAGGTTTATGATAGCCTGTTGTAAAAGCAATAATTAAATCACCTTCATTATTATATTCATGTACACCGTCTATATAAATACTAGGATATGTAGTTGGATTGAAACTTAATATCGCTTCATCAATAGTCATTAATGTAGTTAAAGTACCAATAGAATCTAAATGTTTAATATAACTATGAGAACTTTCAAATGTAAAAACAATTATTTCAGAAGGAGTAGAAATTCTGCCTATTATAGAACCATTAATATCACTATTAAGTAAAGCATCTCCAGGTTCATTTTCAATTTCATCAAATCCTCTACTTAATAATATATTTTTAGCATGTGCCCAAGTATATTGAGCACTATCTGAAAATTTACCATCTAAACGAAGACCTTGTAATTGCATAATTTATTCTATAACAGGAAATAATAATGTAATTTGTTCAACAGTAAGTTGTGAAGGAATACATGATTTTGGAAGTTTACTTATTTTTACAGTAGTTTGTGTATTAAGAATTTTTTCCCATTCTTCTGCATTATCTTTTACAACTTGTATTGCATCTTTATATTTAATATTTAATTCATTTAATTCTTTATTATAGTCCAATGGTTTACGAACTATAATTTTATCATTCAGTATTTGATATGTACCATCTTCTTTTACAATAGCATATTTACTAGTTATTTCATCTGATTCTTTTATATATTCTTTATATTCTGCAGAAAATGGTTTTATTCCATGTTCTAATATTTTTAACTCAGCCAATACTTCACTATATATTCTAGCCATAGAAATAGCAAAATTAATGTTTGCTACATTAACAATATCTTTACATTTTTCAATGCCTGTTTTAACATTATATAAATCTAAATTTGTCATATTGTTTATAATTTATTAATATTTTATACAATGACTATTATATTTCAGGGATATTGTGTCTTTTTTCCTTTCCAGGTTCAAAGTCATTATTCTTTAATGTAGGGACTTCTTTTTTATCTTTCTTGAAGATAAATACCAATGTAGGGATAACCACTGCTGCGACTAATGCGATAATAATAAGTGTTTCCATTTTAATTAATTTAAAGTGTTATTTACTATGAGTTCTATTTTATCTACATGTGTTATTGTCTTTAATACTTTCATTGTTTATATAATATTAAATTTATTGTAATGCCGGTGCGACTTCATAATAGAGGTATATATCAATGGCATCTCCGTCCTCCCATGTAGCACTTCCATAACTTATACTCTGTATTGGTTCAGCTACATCATTCTGACATGCGATTCCTGTGGATTGTGAGCTATACGCTTCCACGCCATTGACTTTAATAAGATAAGCTACAATGTAACTCGGATCACCACCAGGAACATAATGAGGAGTAAAGCCTATTTTTAACCCACCAACTAAATTGGCACTGGTATTTGATACGGTAAGGACGTTAATATTACCTGCGTAAATACTGATAGTTGCAGGAGCGGCTTGCTGTGTAACAGATATAGGGTATGCAGTAGTATTTGTTCCGTTGACATAAACCGTTCCTGTTCTTGCATCCCCGCCATTTGCGTTAATTGGGAACACCCTTAACTTACAACCACTTCCCCACTGAGAAGGACTAGATGTTATGTTAGTTGCTCCATCGGCAGCATATACCCTGTATTCAAGAAAGGATGCTTCACTAACATCAACCGTAAAAGCAGTATCTTCTGACATATAAATTACAGATTCCACATAACTTGCAATAGAGTCTGCACTATATGACCAACTCATTGATCCTGTTGCAGCATATATCCATTCGCCAACAGAAAAAGAAAAAGAGTTTTTAAATGTTAACCCAGAAACACTTCCTGAAGGAAGCTGAATGATTGTTGCAGATGGATTTTGCGTCCATGAGGTATATGCAATAGATGATATTACATACTTAACTGTATAAGAACCAACACCATAAGGTAAATTTTGATAGGTTGAAGATGGAGATGTAGGATCATTAAGAGCTGCACTGTAAACAATTGCATTGCCATTTACTTCATCCGAATTTCCAATTGTAGTACTTACGGTTTTTATCCATGTCTGACTATTAGGTGTGGTGATTAATATACCAAAGTAATAATCATCAATCCCCAGGTCAGAAGGAAGTAGTCTCACATCACTTGGAGTTACATTAAACTTTCCGACTGCCGTTCCTGATGAATGTCCTCCTGATGGTTGAGCAGGGCTTAATACACCATTCTCCTCTTGATCGCTTGATTTGCAATAGCATGGTGGAAATGTTAGAGAGTTATCATGTTCATACCCACGAAAATCACCAAGCCGTACAGGTTCGTCAGGTGTTCCTCCAGGACTCCCGCCTCTTGGTTGTAGATAATCCCAATTAGTAGGAAGATTTAGACCGTACTTGCCACTTCCTGACTGTGGAAAAGCTCCCCTGACAGGTTTCTTTTTACTCCATTTATTAATCAAAGGAGATGTCCCTACATCAAATAAATTAAAGCTTGAAGCCCCGATTAAATTCCGGACTGCTGTTAATGCTATATTTGTACTTCCAAGTGCCATATTATTAGTATTATGCGTAAGCTATTACATCGCCAGTAGCCATAATGTCGCCATCAACTTCGAGTTTATATGTTGCAGGAATCCTTCCTATACCAACATTACCATCTTTCAGCACAAGGTTTATTAAGTAAAAATTATCATTAGCAGCATTAGGTGTTACAAACTGCACTCCGTTTCTGAATAGTATTTCCCTGCCGTCTCCTGCAAATGAATCATTTGCGTTTCCAATAGGATCATATCCAAATGATATTGTTTGAGTACCACTTGATGCACCAAGCATTAAAACTGGATAAACTACACTATAACCCCAATGTGTATATGTTATAGCTCTTGTACTATTTATAGTTAAATATGTAGAAAAATTCGGAGTAACTAAAGAAGCATAACCACCAGAAGCGTGATTTCCCCAACCATAAGCTGTTTCTCCATGTGCTATATTTGCATGAGTAAAATCTGTCAAATGAGTATCAGGAAGAAATCCGGTATGACCAGATAACGCATAAGTTAAATTACTAAGTGCTGAATGATCAAATGTTCCAGATGTAATAGATACCCATGTACCATCTCCTCTGAAAAAGTGTGCAATACTACCATCTAACTGAAGTCCACCTATTGTTGTAGTAGTAGCAAGAGGCATACTGTCCCACCAATCAGTAGGAGCAGAACCAGTAAACGCACTTATTTCTCCTGTAGCTATTATATTTCCAGTTATAGATAATGTAGTTCCATCATATGTTATTCCATTTGTACCTTCAATAACACTAGCTGATGTAAATACTGCTATTTGATCATTAACAGGAGTACCGGTTCTAGTGACAGGATTTACTAATGCTACTTGAAAATAACTAGCTGAATGATTTTCAAGTTTAGAGCTATCAACAGCTACACCTGTTGCGGATAATGCTCCTACATCAGTATATGTTAATCCATGTACAGCAAATCCAAATGTAGTAGCATTTATAGCTTTTAGAAAATGTCCAGCTGTAAGACCTGATGCCGTAGTACTAGTTAATGCGTGTGTATGTGATGTATCAGATTTTAATCCTAATGCAACAGATAAATCTGTTTGATCAGCTAATGTACCGCCAATTAATCCCCAATTAGTAGCTCCTGCTCCACCAGATGCATTTAATACTCCGTTTGCATCAATAGTCAAATTTGAGCCTACCTTTATTCCGCCTACAGTAGTTGCAGTAGCATATGGCATACTATCCCACCAACTTGATGCTATAACTCCTGTAAAAGCAGCTATTTCACCAGAAGCGGTAATACTTCCGATAACATGTATATTACCATATATTGTTTGATCTGGATGAATACTTGATGTTTGATATCTAACATATCTTAAATCCGCAGTTGCTTGTGTTAAATATGCACCACCTATTATATTTATTGTAGCATTAGTAGGAACAGCACTAACTTGTTCCCAACCATCTTTTTTATTTTTTCTAGATATATCTATTAAATGATAAATAGTATTGTCATTACTGCAATAAACAAGTTGATCTATATTGACTTTTTGTAAGCCATATAGATCAGTACGATTTATTACTGTAATTAAACTATCCATTATAAAGATGTTTGTCCAGTTATTGAAGTACTAACAGGATTAGTATTTTCATTTCTAAAGTCATTTAATATAGGTCTGTCAAGATCAATAATAAATGTTTGTAATAATCTACTCATTTCAGATCTATCTTCAGGATCACCAGCACTAGCTCTGTTTTTAGCTTTTTTACTTTCTTGTAACCACATACTAAATGGATTAGTTATGGGGTTTTTACTATCTAACGAATATAATTGATGTTTATGACCTTTTCTAAGCATACAATATATCAAATACCATTCTATTGCACCTTGTATAACTGAATCTTTAGGTACTTTAGGAAGATATAACATCCATTCAGGATCATATTCAACAGCTGGAGATTGATAATATAAAACAATTTCACCTTCTTCAAAAGAGGTTACTATATAACCATTTTTAATACTATATGTTTCTAAACTATTATATTTAGAATTATCTAGAGGTTGTTTAATAGGATTAATAACATTTAATCTTCTTATTAAATAACCATTATATTCAACACCTAAAATTCTTCTAATATCTTGGGGAGAATCATCTGGAAGAGAAACAACATAATCTATAACATTAAGAGTTATTTTCTTATCTTCATAAGAATTAATAAGTTGCAGCTGATCAAGAGCATCAGCAATCCATAATGGAGCTCTTGGTAACCAATCACTATAATCTATATCAAAATTATTTTCAACTCTAGCAAGTATTTCTTTGCAACTAGTTAATTGATACATGATAATTTTATTTATATAAAGTTATAAAAAATATTTGACATTTGCAAGGAATACTACAAAAAGAAGTTAAAAAGTGTAGGCTCTATTAAAACCTACACTTTTAAATTATGCAATACGATATAATACAAAAGTATTAGCAGCAGTTTTTCTTACTCTGAATGTAGCAGAAGTAGCAGCAGCTACAGCAGCATTTCCTACAATTGTAAATCCATCAGCAGCAACAAAAGTTATGATTCCACCTGCTCCAATATTAATAATATTGAAATCAAAAGCTTCATCAGCACTAACCCGGCTAGCACAAGCCGTGTCCATTTGTGTTCCAGTAGGAAGAGTATAGTTAATAGCTCCTACAGGAGTAGCAGTAAGTAATCCGGCAATAAAACTATCTGCCATTGTAGCTTTATTAGCAGGATCTGTATTGCTATTTACAGGAGCAGCTTGTGTTTTAATATACCTACCACTAGTAACTTGATTAAGAGCAAGTCCTTTATTAACAGAAAATCTAGCTACAAACTGATCTTCTACAGCAACACCAAGTTCAGCAGCACTTGATTTATAAAATCCCATAGTAGAAGTGGAAGCAAAAGTGATTGCTGGATCATCATATGCTCCATCTGCTGCATGGACTTTACCATCTTTCAATAGTACACTATCAACAGTAACACCAGAACCAGAAGTTTTTTCACTGATTGTATCAACACTTAATGCTCCACTAGGGAGATACGAATTTAAATAAGTAACTACTTCATTCATTTTTCTACGAATAGCAGTAGTTGCAGGACCGACTAAAATGTTCATAATAAAAGTATTTAATTGTTTAGAAACTCACTTTCTTTGTAAAGAATCTATAGCATTGAAGTTCTTTATATTTTTAGTATTTTCATCAATATTGATACTATTATTATCAATATTAGTTGTAGTTATTCGTACTTGATGATATGTAATATATGCTCCAATTACTGTAGTTATACATGTAAATGCTAATACTCCAATTGCTATTTTAGGATATTTTTTAAACATCCTATATTCTATAAGATCAATATTAATATCACGTAACTTCTTTTCAGTATCACCTTTCTTTTCAATAAGATCATCTGCTATTTTTTGAATATTATCCGCTTGAGGACAAGCTACAATATGATCTCTATTAGCATCTTTTAATAAATTAATATCTTTTTCTATCTCACGTATATCATCCTCTGCATGTGTAACTCTAGAGTTAGTTAATATTACCTGTTTTTCTATTCTATCTGAAGTAGCATTAGATGTATTAATTCTTTCATTTAAAACAAAAAATTCAGCATCTAATTTAGAATATAAAGTTTTTATTTTCTCATTAAATAGATTAGTAATTATCTCTACTTCACTTTGTTTCATATTTTATGATATTAAATAATTATTACTTCTTTAATATTTCCTCTCCATGTCTTTTAAGTTTCTCTTTAAAAAGTTCATAAACTCCTTTACCAAGACCTAAACCACATGCAAATCCAACTACTAGTTTTATAGGAACTACTATACCAGATGGTAAAAATGAAGTTAACCATTCAGTAATATTAGTATCTGCATCCATAAAGATTAACATTACAGCTAAATTTAAGATAAAAGATAATATAAATTCTGGAGCATTATCTTTCCACCAAAATTTCATATTTAATTCTTTAATTTTATCAGTTCGTCCATTATATCTAATAAGAAAATATGCAATAGACCCAAGTAGAAATAGTAACCATGCTTTCATTTTAACCTCCTTATTTTATTTTATGAATTTTCCGTTATGTTTAATAAATTTCCCATTCTCTTTAATTATCCTGATTGACTTAGACTCCGGCTCCGTAGGTGGTATGTCCTGATTTGAAATTGTCAGTGCATAATCATCATATACTCCGGATGCATCATTTGCCGTTGCTCTGACTGTTACCGTACCATCTGTAACAGCTGTTACTATTCCGGTTTGTGCTATTGTTGCTGAACCTGTACCATTAATAACAGACCATGTTTTTGTTGTATCTGAAGCATTATCCGGTTCAACATTAGTATACATTTGCAATGTACCGCCTTCTGTTGAAATAGTTGTTGCAGATCCAACAGCTGATATGGTTATCGAAGTTACTAATACTGCAGGAGAAGCATCGTATTCAATCGCTCCTATTGTTGGAGTAGTAGCACTCCTGGCATTACCATAAAAATCTGTTGTGATATAGTCTATTGGTAAAGCATTGTCTATTGCCGGGGAACCTTCCTGAACATGATAATCAGTAGTAGATACAAAATTCGGATTAGCCGGAGTTGGTGAATTAATTTCCCATCCAAAAGTTGATCTGATAAGTGCGATATCGTTCATGTGATAAGCAGAACCGGAATAGACTATTGGAACAACATTGTTAGGCGCATAATATAAATTATAATCTGCGTCAACTTGAGCATTGCTGACACCGTATGTTACCATTTGAGCAACAACATCAGTAGTTAGTTGGGTGTAAAAAATATTGTTTTTTACATTGATGTCAGTTGACCCATCATTTGTAAAAAACTGGTACATATCAGTTGTATTATTAGTATTGTCTCCATAGAAGGTATTATTATAAATTTCGGCACCATCAATATCTTCAAGAGCGATACCCCTACCTGACTGATACTTAATAATGTTATTATAAATTTTAATGCCCCGTATCTGGCCTGTACCGCCATGCGGTCCTTGTATCCACATTGAAATTGCATAAGGAGATATTTTATTTGGTACATCC
>JALNZI010000041.1 GCA_023229385.1 Candidatus Omnitrophota bacterium
ACCAATCCTGTTCCGATTAAGACTGCAATGGGGTTATTAGGTATGTGCGAGCCGGATTTGCGTCTACCGATGTGTGAGATGTCAGCGGATAATCTAGGAAAACTTAAAAAGGCACTCAAAGATTACAGGCTACTTAAGTAAAGGAGCGGGAATGATAAAATTAGGAATTACCGGTGCCTGCGGAAAAATGGGCAGGCGGATTTTTGAGTTTGCCGCTTTTGACAAGGATTTTGAAGTTGCTTTAGCGCTGGAAAAGAAAGGCACTCCTTTAATCGGTAAAGAGCTGGGCAGGTTAAAAGTTTCGTCGAACTTAGACGGTTTATTCCTGATTGATGTCTTGGTGGATTTTACTTTACCTGAGGCAACTGATGAGCATTTGGATTATGTAGCTAAATATAAAAAGGCGCTTGTGTTGGGGACTACCGGTTTAAGCGATGCGCAGAAAAATAAAGTAGAGGAGATCTCCAGAATTGTTCCGGTGGTCTTTACCCCGAATATGTCCGTGGGGGTAAATGTCCTGTTTTCTATTCTTCCTGAGATAGCCAAGAAACTTGGGCCCGATTACAGCGTTGAGATTATAGAGGCACATCATAAGGCCAAGAAAGACGCTCCCAGCGGCACGGCGAAAAAAATGGTCGAGGTTATTACGCAGGTTACTAAAAAGAATATCCCCACGCATTCAATACGTTTGGGTGATATTTTTGGAGATCATACTGTGGTTTTCTGTGGGAATTCCGAGCGCATTGAAATTAAGCATCAGGCGCATTCGCGCGATCTGTTTGTTGTAGGCGCCCTGAAGGCGGCGAAATGGGTTTTTCAAAAGCCAGCTGGGCTTTACTCAATGCAGGATGTCTTGAAAGGATAAGCATGTTTAAGTTATCAAAAAAAGTCCAGTCATTACCGCCATATCTATTTTTAGAGATTGATAAAGCCAAACGCCAGGCGGCTAAAGAGGGAAGGGATATTATTGATTTGGGGATTGGCGATCCGGATCAACCTACTCCAAAATTTATTATTGAGGCATTGTATAAGGCAAGCCAGGATCCGGCTAACCATCGTTATGCCCTGGACCAGGGAATGCCTGTTTTGCGCCGGGCAATTCAGGGTTGGTATAAACGCAGGTTTAATGTTGGCTTAGATCCGGATACTGAAATATTGCCGTTGATTGGTTCAAAAGAGGGTATCGCGCATTTTCCTTTGGCGTTTCTTAATCCCGGGGATATCTCTCTTGTTCCTGATCCGTGCTATCCTCCGTATAAAGGCGGGACGATACTCGCCGGAGGTGCGCCTTATATCATGCCTTTGTTGGAATCAAACCATTTTCTCCCTGATTTAAAGAAGATTCCGCTTTTGGCCCGCAAAAAAGCAAAGATGATTTTTGTTAATTATCCTAATAATCCCACGAATGCCTGCGCCAGCGATGATTTCTATCGGCAGCTGATTGAATTTTCCGCCAGGAACAAAATTATTATTATCTCGGATTTAGCTTATTCTGAAATGGCTTATGATGGTTATAAAGCGCGCAGCCTTTTGGAGTTTCCAGGGGCAAGAGAGATAGTGATTGAATTCCACTCTTTGTCAAAGACTTATAACATGACCGGTTGGCGTATTGGTTGGGCAAGCGGCAATGCGAATTTAATCTCAGCTTTGGCCAAGGTAAAATCCAATATTGATTCAGGAATATTTTCCGCGATTCAGCTGGCTGCAGTTGCGGCTATTGAAGGGCCGCAGGATTATGTAAAATCCATGTGCGATATTTATCAGGAGAGGCGTGATATCTTGGTTGAAGGGCTTTCTGCTTTAGGCTGGAGTGCCATAAAACCAAAAGCTACATTTTATGTGTGGATAAAAACCCCGGCTAAAGTCGACTCTATAAGCTTTAGCGCTAAGTTGCTTAAAGAAGCTAATATTGTGGCAACTCCCGGAGTGGGTTTTGGTAAATACGGGGAAGGTTATATCCGTATGGCATTAACTGTACCCAAAGAGAGGATTAAAGAAGCTTTGGTGCGGTTAAAGAAAATATCTTAATGGCAATTTGTTATCTTGGAATAGGAACAAACCTGGGTAAGCGTAGAGAAAATATAAGATTGGCGATAAATAAAGTTAATGCGTTAAAAAATACCCGGGTATTGAAGAAATCCCAGTCCAGGGAGAGTTTAGCTGTCGGCGGGCCTGCCGGGCAGGGCAAATTTTTAAATGCCGTATTAAAAATAGATACTCAACTGTCAGCTTTGATGTTGCTTAAAAAGTTAAAAGAGATTGAAAGTCTGATGGGCAGGAAGAAGACAGTGCGTTTCGGTCCCCGGGTAATTGATTTGGATATTTTGTTATATGCGGATAAGGTTATAAACAGCAGGCAATTGACTATACCGCATCCACGAATGTTTGGCCGGGATTTCGTAATCAAGCCATTAATGGAAATTTTATGAAACTTATTCCCGATCCCGAAAAAATAAGCGTTGTAATAGAAAAAATCAGGCAGCTCAAAAAGCGCATAGGTTTCGTACCTACAATGGGGGCTTTACATTCCGGGCATTTCAGCTTGATTAATCGGGCGCGTAAAGAAAACGATATAGTGGTGGTAAGTATTTTTGTTAATCCAACGCAATTTAGCAAGGGCGAGGATTTTAAGGAATATCCCCGCCGTTTTAAGAAAGATATTGGATTTTGCCGCAGATTGGGAGTAGATTTTGTATTCCTGCCAGATAGAAATAATATGTACCCAGAAGGATATTCTACGTTTATCAATGTGGATAATTTAAGCGATTGTCTTTGCGGGGTAAGCCGACCCGGGCATTTCCGCGGGGTGGCGACTGTTGTGGCTAAATTGCTTAATATTGTCCATCCGGATACACTTTATCTGGGGCAGAAGGATGCCCAGCAGGCAATTATTATTTCCCGGATGGTCAAGGATTTGAATTTTCCGGTTAAGGTAAAAGTTCTGCCAACAGTGCGTCAGGGAGACGGATTGGCGTTGAGTTCGCGGAATGCCTACTTAAATAAGCAAGAAAGATCTGTTGCCCTGGTTTTATCCAAGGCCCTGCGGTTGGCGGAAACCCTGATTAGTAATGGCCAGCGTAATTGCGGCAGGATAATCAGCAGGATGAAGCAGCTGATCGAAAGGAATAAACAGGCCAAGATTGATTATATCGCGATAGTTGATCCTGAGCAGCTTAAAGAGTTAAAAAAGATTGCACCGGGATGCTTAATTGCTTTAGCGGTTAAGATTGGCAAGGTCAGGCTTATTGATAATACAGTGATTGGTTGTGCGTAAAATGAATCGAAGACAGCGGCTTAAAATAGGTATTGTTGGTTGTGGGGCAATCGGAAGCTCCCTGGCAAAGGAGATAGTTATTGGTTTGCGTCAGGATGCCTCTTTGGTAGCTCTTTATGATATAAGATTGGATAAAGCCCAGGCGCTTTCTAAAAAACTGACTAAGAGCCTGAAATTGTGCGTGGGTAATTTAAAAGATTTAATCAAACGTTCAGACCTGGTAATCGAGGCATCTTCAGCAAAGGCGTCATGGGATATTGCTCGGCAATCCCTGGCTTACGGCCGTAAAATTATGGTCATGAGTGTAGGTGGGATGGTGGGCCATTTGGATGAATTGTATGTTTTATGCAGAAAGAATAATGCGATGGTTTATTTTCCCAGCGGTGCTATTTCAGGCGTAGATGCCTTGAAGGCAGCGAATATCGCCGGAATTAAGAAGGTAGTTTTGACTACCCGTAAAAACCCTAAAGCATTTAGCGGCGTTGAATATGTAGAGAAACATTTTAATTTGGCGGGTTTAAAACAGGATAAAGTTCTGTTTAATGGCAGCGCTTCCGCAGCGGTTAAATATTTCCCGCAGAATATCAATGTTGCGGCTGTCCTGGGTTTAGCCGGAATAGGCATTCGCAAAACCCGGGTGCGTATAATTGCTTGCCCTGCGGTGAATAAGAATATCCATGAAATCGAGATTGAATCCAAAGCCGCTAAAATCTTTACGCGTACTGAAAATATCCTGCATCCGCAGAACCCCAAAACCAGTTTTTTAGCGGTTTTGTCGGCAATCGCAACTTTAAAACAGATTTTACAACCAATAAAAATTGGAACGTAAGTTAACATAAAGAGAGGGGGTGAATCAGAAAATGGCAGATAAAGTACTGAAAGTAGGAGTAAAGAGGGAAAAAGGTTATCTCTATTACATCGACAAGCAGGGCGATGTCTCTTGCGCCAAAATGGCCAGAGGTTCTAAAAAGGGAGGTAGCCCCAAGAAAGTAGCCAAATGCGGTATCAAAAGAAAAGTAGGCTATCTTTATTTCTTGGATAAGAAGGGTGATGTTTCCTGTGCTAAAATGAAGAGAGGCGGAAAGAAGAAAAAGAAGTAATTCTTTTCGGTTCTTTAAAAAAGTGTAGCCCCTGTATAATAGAATTATCTTTCTAATTTTACAGGGGCTTACTTTTTGTGTTATAATCTAAAAGATAAATGAATAAAGCCTTTTTAGTTATCCTATCCTGTGTTTGCCTGGTTATCTACGCGGGTTATCTGAATAACGGGTTTGTCTTTGATGATAAAACCCTGGTTGTGGAAAATCCGTTAATTAAATCTGCCCACCTTTTGCCTAATGTTTTTAAAACCGGCATATATGACTATTGGTCCGGTATACAACCTTATGACCGCATGTATCGGCCGCTGCAGATGCTCTCATATTATCTTGATTATAACCTTTGGGGGCTTAAGCCGTTTGGTTTTCGTTTGAGCAATGTATTGCTGCATTTGTTTAATTCCATCCTGGTGTTTTACCTGATTAGTTTGCTTTTTAAGCATAAGCTACTTGCTGCTTCAACCGCGATTTTATTCTTGGTGCATCCGGTACAGATTTCTTCAGTGGCGTATATTTCAGCCAGGGGCGATTTGTTAAGTGCGTTTTTTATCCTCGGTTGTTGTGTTTTATTCCTGAAGTTCCTGAAGAACAAAAACTATTTGTTATATTTTTTAAGTATTTTTGCCTCGATCCTGGCTTTATTGAGCAGAGAGAATGCTTTATTTATAGTTATTTTTCTATGCTTGATTTCTGTTATTGTTAGAGGCAAGGCCAGATTTAAGTATCTAACCGGTTTTCTTGTTTTATCCATAGCTTATCCAATAATAAGATTTATTATTCTTGGTCCAAGCGGGCTGAATACTCATGCGGATTATATTAACGGGGTACTTTCGCTGGCTAATTTTTTTAATATTGCCTGGCGTTATCTCTTATTGTTGTTTTGGCCAATCGATTTGCGCATGTTTCATTCCACGGTATTGATTAATCAGTTAAATGTTCCCGTGCTGTTTTTATCGATATCGGGATTAATATTAGCGGCAGTTGCAATATTAAAATGGGAGAAGGTTAAACAGTTGCCTCCTGTAGTCAGTTTTGGTATGTTTTGGTTTTTATCAGGAATTATACCGGTTTATTTTTATTTTGATGCTTATCCTGCTTTGGGAAGGGCGCTTATGGCGGAGAGCTGGCTTTATTTACCAAGTATAGGATTTTGCGCGGGTTTAGCGTACATATGTTTGTTGAGTAAAAAAGGAAAATTACTTATATTAAGCTGCGCGTTAATCTTAGGGAGCGTGGTAGTGGCTAACCGGGTTTATTGGCGTAATGATGTGGTTTTTTATGAAAGGGCGTTAAAATTTTTACCCGAAGACAGCATACTCTTAAGAAATTTGGCTAGTGCTTATATAGAATCCGGAGATTTCCCCAACGGCCTTGAGGCGATAAAGAAGCTTGAAAAATATTACGCGGATACTCCGGTTGAGGATATGGCGTATGGCCAATATTACCTTGCCGCAGGCAATCCTGTGGAAGCACTAAAATATTATCAGCGGATACTCAAAAGGAATTTTTTCAGTAACTATTCCGTAAGTTTGTGTTATGCTAAATTAGGTAATTTTGATCAGGCAATCGAGTATAGCCTGGAAAGTTTTAATCAGAATCCGTTTTTTCAGAAAAATATCATCCAGTTGGCTAGTCTTTATGAGCATACCGGGCAAAAGGAGCAGGCAAACAAATATCTGCTTTTAGCCAAACAGCTTGATCCAAAAGGGAAATACATTTTACTTAAATGAAAAGCGAAAATATAATTATCCGCGGGGCAAGGGAACATAATCTTAAGAACATTAATCTTGATTTGCCGCGCAATAAACTGATTGTTGTAACCGGTCTATCGGGATCCGGAAAATCCAGCCTTGCGTTTGATACGATTTACGCTGAAGGCCAGCGCAGGTTTGTGGAGAGTCTTTCCAGTTATGCCCGGCAGTTCCTGGAGCAGCTGCAGAAGCCGGATGTGGATTTTATCTCAGGTTTATCCCCGGCAATTGCCATTGAACAGCGTTCTGCCGGCGGTAACCCCCGCTCAACGGTTGCTACACAAACAGAGATTTACGATTACCTGAGGTTATTATTTGCCAGAATAGGAAAAGTGCACTGTTATAAATGCGGCCGATTGATTCAAAGCCAAAGTGCCCAGGAGATAGTTGAATCTATTATGAGCCTGCAGGCAAATAATGATATACAAATTTTGGCTGGTTTGATCCAGGGGAAGAAGGGTGAACATAAAGATATCTTCTTACAGATTCAGAAATCCGGATTTGTGCGCGCCAGAGTGGATGGTAAAATTTATGAATTGCCGGCTAAGATAAAACTGGCTAAATATAAGCTGCATAATATAGAGGTAGTAGTTGATCGTCTTCATATCCAACCTGATGTTTTAAAGCGGCTCACGGATTCTGTTGAAACTGCCCTTAAAGTAGGAAAAGGTTCGATTATCGTCGCTAAATCAGGAGTTTCTCAGGACATAGTGTTTAGTGAGCAATATGCCTGCGCCAACTGCGGGATTAGCTATGCGGAGATTAACCCGCGGAATTTTTCTTTCAATTCTCCCTATGGTGCCTGTCCTGAATGTAATGGCCTGGGGAATAAGCTTGAATTTGACCCGGATTTAATTATTCCGGACAGGAACAAAAGCATTAATACCGGGGCTATTGAACCCTGGAGGCGCGGGGGCAGAGGGTATATTATGTATTATCGTTGGCTTATCCGGGAGTTAAGTCATCGTTTGAATTTTTCTTTGGATGAGCCTTTTAAAAAATTGCCCAAATCAACGCAGAAGGCAATACTCTATGGTTCGGAGGAGGTAATCGGCAGCAAACCATACGAAGGGGTTATCCCGCATTTAGAAAGGTTGTTTCATCAGACAGACAGTGATTACCTTAAAGAAGAAATCAGCAGGTTTATGTCCAGCCTTGATTGTCCGGCATGTAAGGGTGCCCGGCTTAAGCCGGAAAGTTTATCCGTGAAAATTAACCAGAAAAACATCTGGGAAATTTCACGCATGTCCATAAAAGAAGCGATTAGTTTCTTCTCTGGGTTAGAGTTGACGCAAAAAGAGAAATTAGTTAGCTATCAGGCGCTAAAAGAAATAACCCAGAAATTGAAATTCTGTGTTGATGTTGGTCTGGACTATTTGACTTTGGACCGCAAGAGTTCTACTCTTTCCGGGGGAGAGGCGCAAAGGATACGCCTGGCGACCCAGGTTGGCTCTGGTCTGGTCGGAGTTTTATATGTTTTAGATGAGCCGAGCATTGGTTTACATCAACGGGATAATGAAAAACTTTTATCTACTTTAAAAGCCTTGCGTGACCTGGGCAATACCCTGGTGGTTGTTGAGCATGACCAGGCTACTATTCTTAGCGCGGATCATATTGTAGATTTAGGCCCCGGGGCAGGCAGGCATGGGGGCAGGGTTATTTTCTCCGGAAATAAAGAAGAACTTATGAAATGCGAGGATTCTCTGACTGCTAAATATATCCGTAAACAGCTTTTTATTGAGTCTCCCCTGAAAAGGCGTCCCTGGCAAGATAAGAAGTTTATTGAAATTAAAGGGGCGAGCGAGCACAACCTTAAGAATATTGATTTACGTTTTCCTCTAGGGACCTTTATTTGTGTAACCGGGGTATCGGGGTCAGGCAAGTCTACTTTGATTACGGATATACTTTATCCGGCCTTGGCCCAGAAAATCTACAAGTCTAAAGTAAAGCCGGGTGCGTTTAAATCTATAAGCGGAATTCAGGAAATAGACCAGGTAATTGTTGTTGATCAGCAGCCGATCGGCAGGACCCCGCGTTCAAATCCGGCGACTTACACCGGGATGTTTACCCAGATAAGAGATCTATTCTCTCAGCTCCCGGAGGCGCGTCAGCGCGGTTATAAGCCAGGAAGATTCTCGTTTAATGTTAAAGGCGGACGCTGCGAGTCTTGCGGAGGCGATGGGATAAGAAAGATTGAGATGCATTTCTTACCGGATGTATACGTAAAGTGCGAGTTATGCAGGGGGTTGAGGTTTAATAACGCGACTCTGGAAGTAAAATATAAAGGTAAGTCTATAGCGGATGTTTTAGAGATGACTGTTGAGGAGGCCCTGGGTTTGTTCAGTAATATTCCGAGGATAAAAAATACTTTGGAGTATTTAAATGATGTGGGGTTAGGCTATGTCCAGTTGGGCCAGAGCGCCACTACTCTTTCCGGAGGCGAGGCGCAGAGGATTAAGCTTTCTGCGGAGTTATGTAAACGCTCAACCGGAAAAACGCTCTATCTTTTGGATGAGCCGACTACCGGGTTGCATTTTGCCGATGTAGCCAGGTTGATATCAGTATTAGATAGATTGGTTGAGCGCAATAATACCGTTGTTGTGGTAGAGCATAACTTAGAGGTAATTAAATGTGCGGATTTTATTATTGACCTTGGGCCTGAAGGCGGGGACAAGGGCGGGAAAGTTGTCGCTTCCTGCAGCCCAGAGGAATTGATTGGGAATGATCAATCGTTTACTGGTAAGTTTCTTAAAGAGGTTCTGAAGAAAGAATGAAGAAAGGGATTGCTTGTTTATTAATTTCAATTTTATTTTTGACTCAAATCTGCCTTGCCCAGGAGACCCCGAAAGAGGCAGAGTTGCTTTTTATGGCCAAGAAGGCCTATGAGGATGGGTTTTATGAAGTTGCCTTAGGTATGCTGGAAAGGTTCCAAAAAGATTTTCCGAATTCCGCCAGATATAGCGAAACGCGCCTCTTGGCGGGCCAAAGTTATTTCCATCAGGGCCGTTATCTTGAGGCCTTGAATATACTGGAAGCATTATTAGTTGATCCTAAGGCGGTTAATCTTAGGGATGCGATTTATTTTTGGATAGCTGAGCTGTATTTTAAAGGTGATAACTTTGATAAAGCGGTTACGTTCTATCAAAAACTGATCAATGATTTTCCGCATTCATCTTATGTGCCGGCGGCATATTATTCTCTGGGGTGGGCATATTCGCAAATGGGCCAATACAGCCAGGCCCTGGTAAGTTTAAAGAGCCTGCTGGAGAGTTTTCCCAGTGAACCGCAGAGTAAAGATGCGGCATTTAAACTGATGGAGTGTTTGTATAATTTAAAAGAATATTCCGAATTAAAAAATAAGATTAAATCCGTACTCAAGCTTTACGTTAACGACCCATTGCGTCTGCCATACCTGTATTTTTATCTTGCGGAGTCGGAATATTACCTGGATGAGCTGGAAGAAGCAGCGAAGGATTATTTTAAGGCAGCGCAGGCCTTTAAAGATGAAAAGGCCCGGGCCTTGGCAAACCTGGGATTGGGTTGGTCTTATCTTAAAATCAAAAAATATGATGAGGCTGAGGAAATTTTTGCCGGTATTAACCAGGACAATCTGGATAAGAAGAGCCTGGATATCCTTATATTGGGCCAGGCAGTGTTAATGTCGCAGTCTAACCGGGTTTATGAGGCAAAGAAATTTTACCAGCAACTTATTGATGTCAGCACTGATCCTTTAATACGCCTCCAGGCGTATATAGGTAAGGCCGATACATTTTATAATTTAGCCGAATACGCGCAGGCAATTAAGACATACGAAGAAGGTTTGAACAAGGTAATTAAAACAGAGAGTCAGATAAGCGGTTCAGCCGAGTTGATTGATAAGCTGCGTTACAATTTAGGCCTGGCGTATATAAAAGAGGGGAATATTAAATCCGGAGTAACTGTTTTTCAGGAGGCGGCTGAGAAAAGCCCTGATCCGGCGATAAAGGTTGGGGCGCTTTGCCAGGCAGGAGATGCTTATCAGGATGCAGGCGATTACCTGAAAGCCGAAGAAGTTTATTCCCGGATTTTAAAGGAGTTTCCTGATTCGTCTTTTGCGGATTATGCCCTGTATCAAAGCGGGCTCTCGCAATTAAAGAGGTCGGATTATGAGTCTGCGATTGCAACGTTTAAGCTTTTGCCGAATAATTATCCGCAGTCAAAATTCCTGGAGGATGCTGAATATTCCCTGGGGGTGGTTTATTTTGATAAACAAGATTTTATATCAAGTTCTGAAATCTTGGCCAGATTTCAAAATAAATTTAAAGAAAGCCGCTTGTCTGCTCAGGCAGTCTTTATGCTGGGATTAAGCCTGGTTAACTTGGGCAAGGTTAATGATGCGCTTAATATTTTCAAAGAGATTCCCAGAAAATATCCGCAGGAGTTGGAATTGATACAGAAGGCGGAATACGAAGTTGCGGATTGTTATTACAAACTGGGACAGGAAAAGGAGGCGTTAAAGCGTTTTAAGCTTCTTC
>JALNZI010000188.1 GCA_023229385.1 Candidatus Omnitrophota bacterium
CAGTGGGAAAAACCGAAACGGAGATTGCTACAGCTATTTCTAAGGGGATACTTTTCTTTAACGTTGAGTCGCTTCCGGAATTAAGAAGTATTGATCGGATTGCCCGCCGCCTGGGTAAAATTACCCGCCTGGCTATACGCATAAATCCTGATGTAGAAGCCAAGACGCATAAATTTATCACTACCGGTAAGATCACCAATAAATTTGGCATTGATCTGAATAGTGCTTATAAAATCCTGCTTTTGCGCGATGAATTCAGGAATGTCAACATCTGCGGTTTACATATCCACATCGGTTCGCAGATTACCGAGAGCGCTCCTTTTGTAGCGGCGATTAAAAAAGTTTCCGCCTTTATTAAAAAGTTAGAATCAAAGGGGATTAAGCTTGAATATTTAAATATCGGAGGCGGCTTAGGGATTGTTTATGATAATGAAACGCCTCAGACTGCCCAGGTTTATGCTGATGAAATAATTCCCCTTCTAAGGAATACCGGATTAAAGATAATCATGGAGCCGGGAAGGTTTATCATCGGCAATGCCGGGATATTAGTCACGAAAGTTTTATATATTAAACATACTCCTAAAAAGAAATTTATTATTGTTGACGGCGGGATGAATGATTTGATTCGTCCGGCGCTTTATGGGGCGTATCACAATATTCTGTCTTTGTGTAAAATTTCCAAGAGCGAAAAAGCCGATGTAGTCGGCCCGATTTGCGAAAGCGGTGATTTTCTGGCAAAAGAGCGCAAGATCACTTGTGTTAAAGAAGGCGATTACCTGGCGGTAATGAGTGCCGGGGCGTACGGTTTTAGTATGTCCAGTAATTATAATTCGCGCCTCAGGGCAGCTGAAGTTATGGTATCTAAGAATAAAGTAAGGGTAATCAGAAAAAGGGAAACTTACGCGGATTTAATCCGCAATGAGTTTAATAAATAATATGGCTAGAATTAAGTTCATTAAAATGGTAGCTTCTGGAAATGATTTTGTGGTTATTGATAAAAAACCGTCCGGTAATTTATGTGCTTTAACCAGGGCCATCTGCGATAGGAAATTTGGCGTAGGGGCTGATGGTTTATTATTGATTGGTAAGGCTAAGAACGCGGATTTACATATGCGGATTATTAATTCCGACGGTTCAGAGGCGGAGATGTGCGGTAATGGGGGGCGCTGTGCTGCGTTATTCAGCGGTAAGAAAAAAGCTAAAATGTTAACTCTTGCCGGAATAATTAACACCCAGGTTTGCGGCAGCCAGGTAAGGATCCAGCTTACTGACCCTAAAACAATTAAGCTGGATATTCCTTTAAAGGTTAATGGCCGTTTGATTAAGGTGAATTTTATTAATACCGGTGTTCCTCACGTTGTGGTTTTTGTCGAGGGATTGGATAAGATGGATGTTGATAGTGTCGGCCGCCTGATAAGGTGGCATCTTAAGTTTGCCCCTTCGGGGACAAATGTAAATTTTGTGGAAGTAATAGAAGCTAATCTTATTCGGATCCGTACTTTTGAAAGAGGAGTTGAGGGTGAAACTCTGGCCTGTGGTACGGGCAGTACGGCTTCGGCTTTAATCTTTGCTTTAAAGAATAATTTAAAAGACTTAGTCAGGGTTAAAACGCAAAGCGGCGAGGTGCTAAAGATATATTTTAATAAAGTGGAAGATAAATTTAAAGATGTCTGGTTAGAAGGCAGCGCCAGAGTAGTCTACAAAGGAGAGTATTATGTTTAAGGGCTCGATTGTAGCCATAGTCACGCCTTTTCGTAATGGTAAGGTTGATGAAAAGAAATTAAGGGATTTGATTGAATTCCAGATTAAAAACGGCTCCAGCGGTATTGTGCCCTGCGGCACGACCGGAGAATCGGCAACGCTTACTTTTGACGAGCATGAGAAGGTGATTGAGGTTACTATTGATCAGGTTAATAAAAGGGTTCCGGTAATCGCCGGAACAGGATCAAATTCTACTGAAGAGGCGATCATGCTTACTAAGCAGGCGGCCAGCTCTGGTGCGGATGCCTCTCTGCAGGTTTCGCCGTATTATAACCGTCCGACCCAAGCTGGTTTATACAGACATTTTAAAGCTATTGCCCAGTCAGTGAAGATCCCGATCATTCTTTATAATATTGCCGGTCGTACCGGGGTGAATATCGAACCGGAGACAATTGCCAATTTAGCCCGGGATTGTAAAAATATTGTGGCGGTAAAAGAGGCATCCGGAAACCTGGATCAGATGTCACGGGTTAAGGCGCTTTGTCCACCAGGTTTTCAGCTTATATCAGGGGATGATTCCCTTACTTTGCCTGTTCTCAGTATTGGCGGTATAGGGATTATTTCCGTAGTGGCCAATATTGTGCCGGCTGATGTGGCGGGTTTAGTTAGTGCGTTTGAAAAAGGCAACATTAAGAAGGCTCAGGGCCTGCATTATAAATTACTCCCGTTGATCAAAGCCTGTTTTCTGGAGACCAATCCTGTTCCGATTAAGACTGCAATGGGGTTATTAGGTATGTGCGAGCCGGATTTGCGTCTACCGATGTGTGAGATGTCAGCGGATAATCTAGGAAAACTTAAAAAGGCACTCAAAGATTACGGTTTACTAAA
>JALNZI010000189.1 GCA_023229385.1 Candidatus Omnitrophota bacterium
AGGATAACCCGGATTTCGATTTTTGCCTAAAAAAAGGCTCAATAAATTTTGGCCGAGCGTTAGCTAAACAGTTAAAGTGCGGTTTTGTGGTTTTGGATGAGGAGCATGCCGCCTGCCGTCTGGTAAAGAAGTTTGAGGGCAAAATTTATACCTTTGATTTTACGGATTTTCGCGCCGCGACTTTAGAGAAGGACCTCCTGCACCGGGATTTCACCATTAACTCTATGGCGGTGAAGTTCGAGGATGTTTTTAGCGGCAAAGACTTAAACGCTTTAATTGTTGATCCTTATTCCGGAAGGGCAGACCTTAAAAGTAAAATTATCCGGGTTAGCGGGAAAAATTCTTTTAAAGAAGATCCATTGAGAATTTTACGCGCTTTTAGTTTTAGCTGCATGCTCGGTTTTAGCCTGGATAAAGAAACTTTGCGCCTGGCTAAAGATAAAAAACACTTAATCAGCGAAGTCTCAAGTGAACGCATCCGCGAAGAGCTGTTTAAGATTTTTGACAGCCGCACAGCCTACACTTCTTTAGTCGCTTTGGATAAGCTAAAGATTTTAGAGATAATTTTTCCTGAGATAAAACCCATGCGCGGAATAGGCCAGGGACCGTATCATCACCTGGATGTCTGGCAGCATACTTTAGAGACATTAAATCAATTTGAATTATTATTACAGGCGGTTAAGCAGGATCTTGAGATAAGCGGTTATCTTAGCCAGGAGCTTTCCAGTTTGCGCAAAAGATCCAGCCTTTTAAAACTGGCTTGTATCCTGCATGATGTAGGAAAGCCAGGGGCTATGCGCCGGGAAAAAAGGAAGATTATCTTTCATGGCCATGAAAGAATAGGCTTGGGGTTGGCGCGGGTAATTTGCCGCAGGTTAAAATTAGCCAATGATGAAACCCGTTCCTTAGAAAGGATTGTGCTCTGGCATTTAAGGCCGGGGTATCTGGCGAATAACGGCAGGCCAACTGAGCGGGCAATCTTCCGTTATTTCCGCGATGCCGGTACTGATGCCCTGGCAGTACTTTTATTATCCCTTGCTGATCAGCGCGCTACTAAGGGGCCGTTAACCACGGCGTTTTCCCGTGTAAGGCATGAGAAAACAGTTAAGGCGTTGATCCGCAGGCTTCTAAATCAGAACAAGGAAAAGAAACCCGCGCCATTTTTAAACGGCAATGATGTTATGTGTAAATTTAAACTTACACCCGGGCCCTTAATTGGCAAAGTACTTTTAGGACTGGAAGAAGCACAGGCTATTGGCAAGATTAAAAATAAGTCCGCGGCCTTTAAATTAGCGGCGACCTTGATTAAGCGCAAAAAATGAAGAAGTCCATAATCATCGCATCTGTACTGATTTTAATAGTTTTTTTTGGTTTGATCTACCTGAATAAATTTTTCCTGCCCAAGAAAATAAAATCAATTATCATTTCCACTCTGACTCAGCAGACCCGCAAGGATGTCAGCCTGGGTTCTGTAGAGTTTAATATATTTAAAGGCCTGGTTTTGCGCGATTTGGTCATTGCTGATGGCCAAAATGTAATTTTAAGCACCAAGGAAGCTAACTGCGGGGTTTTTATCTGGCCGATTCTAAAAAAACAGATTATTATCCCCAGCATTAATTTAAAGGGGCCGTATATTTTCCTGGAGCGCCTGAAGGACGGCACTTTTAATCTCCAGGATATTTTTGTTTCCCGGCAAGCGGTGGTCAAAATTTCCGATTCCCCGGAAACCAAATCAAAAAAATCCGAGTTTAATGTAACAGTCTATAAAATAAATATTTCTTCCGGAAGCATTGTTTTTCAGGATGATACTTTAGTCGTTCCATTCAGAAAAGAGATAAGGGGTATCCAGCTTAGCCTGGGGTTGGCTCTACCCGCGTCGATCAAGTTTAATTTTAAGGGGGAGCTTCCGAATAACCCGCCGACATTGATTTCTAGCTGGGGAGAATATAAGATTTTGAAGAAAGAGCTGGTTGCTAATTTGTCGGTGAATAATTTGCTGCCCAAAGATTTTGAGCCTTATTACGCCAGCCTGGGGATTAATCTGCTTTCCGGAGCTGCCGATGGCAAGCTAAAGTTAAACTTAAAGGAGCAGCTTTTGCATATTGAAGCATCGCTTAAGGGGACCAAGCTGGTTTTGGCGAAAGAGAAAATCAAGGCGAGTTTAAATTTAGGGCTGGATAGTAAGGTTGATTATAACCTGCAAACCAAGAAGGTTTCTTTTGACGGAGTTTGCGATATCCAGCAGGCTGATATAGCCGGCCTGGATTTCTTCGGAGAGCTTAAAAACTTTTACGGCAAGGTTGCTTTTAATGAACGTTCCCTGGTGGCCCAGGGTCTGAAGGCGGAAATTTTAGGTATACCCTTTGAGGTTAACTTGGGGATCAAGGATTTCAATACCCTGGCGTTTAATATCAACACCAGCTTAAACTTAAGCTTTTTGCCGGCTATCGCCAAGGAGAAGTTTAATTTTTCGCAAGTAAGCTCCGCGCTGGGCCAGGCGGATTTATTTATAAAACTGCATCCGGATGGAAAGGGCGGATGGGTGGTGCAGGGCAAGGCGGATATTACCGGCGCGGGGTTAAAGT
>JALNZI010000042.1 GCA_023229385.1 Candidatus Omnitrophota bacterium
ATCCCTTGCTCAAGTTAGCGGATTTCTTTTTGGCGATCATCACCGAATCCACACGGGACATTTGGCCGGCGCCGATACCTACAGTCTTTGTCCCTTTAGTAAAAACAATGGCATTGGATTTAACATATTTGGCTACCTTCCAGCCAAAGATCAAGCTTTTCATTTGAGCCTTGGTTGGTTTTTTCTTGGTAACCACCTTAAGATTATTTAAATCCAAGGTAAGCAGATCCTTTCCCTGTAAAAGCATTCCGCCGCTAACACGTTTAAATTCCGGTTCATCAATAACGCTTAAGTCATCCAACTCCAAGAGGCGCAGGTTTTTCTTATTTTGGAATAAACCTAAAGCTTCTTTATCATAAGCAGGAGCAATGATACACTCAAGAAAACCGCTCTTAGCCACAACCTTAGCAGTGGATAAATCCATTTTTCTATTTAATGCTACAATACCGCCAAAGGCCGAAAGCTGGTCGCATTTCCAGGCATTTAGATAAGCCCTATTCAAGGACTTATCCTCGGCAACTCCGCAAGGATTGTTATGCTTGACAATAACCGCCGCCGGGTTTTTGAATTCTTTCACTAATTCCAGAGCAGAATTCAAATCCAGGATATTATTGAATGAAAGCTCCTTGCCTTGCAACTGCCGGGCATTAATCAACCCTTTAACCTTGCCTTTTTCTTTATAGAAGGCAGCCTGTTGATGGGGATTTTCACCATAACGCAGGCCCTGGATCTTCTCAAATGATAATTTTAATTCATCAGGAAAGGCGTCCTTGGTTTTATTGATTTTAAAATAACTGCTCAAATAATTATATATGGAGGCATCATATTCGCTGGTACGGGCATAAGCCTCAATACCTAATTCCCGCATTAGATCTTCAGGCAAAGAGCCGTTATTCTTTTCCAGTTCGGCAATTACCTGAGCATAACGCTTGGGTTCGCAAATTACCGCCACAGATTGATGATTTTTTGCCGCTGAACGCAACATAGATGGGCCGCCGATATCTATATTTTCAATAACCTCATCAATACTTACGCCCGGTTTTTGAGTGGTTTTCTCGAAAGGATAAAGGTTAACTACAACCAAATCAATAAGCCCGATACCCTGCTCTTCTAATATCCGCAGATGCTCACGGTTAGCGCGTAAAGCAAGCAGGCCGCCATGGATTTTAGGATGCAATGTCTTTACCCTTCCGTCGAGCATCTCGGGAAATCCGGTATAGACAGAAACATCCTTAACCTGGATATTATTTTCACGCAACAGCTTTGCCGTACCCCCCGTAGAAATAATCTCCACGCCAAATTTCTTCAATGTTTCAGCCAAATCCAGGATACCGGTCTTATCCGACAAGCTGATAAGCGCCCGCTTTATCTTAACCATTATCTTTCTCTCCTTAGATAGCAACTCATTATTCAGTATAAAATTACTTATTAAAACGGAAATTAACTAAATCTCCGTCCTGCATAATATATTCTTTTTGTTCAAGGCGCATCTTGCCTGCCTGCTTTGCCTGAGTTTCTCCTCCGGATTGAATAAAATCGGTAAAATTTATAATTTCAGCCCGAATAAAACCCTGCTGAATATCAGAATGGATTACCCCTGCAGCTTCCCAGGCAGTAGTCCCTTTCTTAATTAACCATGCCCTGTTTTCTTTATCTCCTACGGTAAGAAAACAGATGAAGCCGCTTTGCGCTAAAGCCTTAACCAACAGGCCGCCGATGTTCTCTAATTCTTCTTTATCCATCAATACTATTGGCTTAATAGTAAACAGGCCATAACCGGAAATAAGTTCTTTATCTTCGCTGGATAACCCAATAGTAGAAACAAACTCCTCTTTCTCCAGCGCCTCTTTCATTTTATTTAATACTACTTTTTCTTTCTCCTCCGGCTGCCTGCTCAAGCGGGTTTCCACAAAATCCAGATCTCTTAAGATCAAATCCGTCTTGGCATCCTTCGGGGCAATAATCACATCTGACTCTAAAGCTGCGTCCTCGCCAAATACTTCTATCTGGGCATAGGTTTTCTTCTTGGCCTTGACCAGCTTATCAGCTTGGTCAAGCTTTTCGTCTTTTATGTTATGTTTACCTAAAGTAATTTCCGGTATTGCAAATGCGCTTATTTTCATAATTATTAAGTTAGTGACTAACTTCCTCGTGTTTTTTGGTGGACTGATATTGGTTAATAATTGGAGCGGCTTTTCTTTGCGGCAGTTTTTCGGCGATTGTGGCTTTACCTGACTGGATATGCCCTAAAAGAATAAAATTTCCTTTATTCTTAACATCCATATCGTGCTCCTTTTCAAGAAGCAGGGATAAGCCAATCCAAATTATTCCAGGTAGGTATAAATCTTGCCCTTATAATTACGCAGCACATATTTTCCCTTGGCCTGGGAAAGAATATAATTCGGGCCTATCGGAATCTTACCTCCTCCGCCAGGTCCGTCAATAACATAGGTCGGGACAGCATAGCCGGAAGTATGCCCGCGTAATTTCTCGATAATATTTATGCCGCTGGCTACAGGGGTACGGAAGTGCTGCGTTCCCCTGACCGGGTCGCATTGATAGATATAATACGGCCTCACCCTTATCTGCAAAAGATCATGCACCAACCGTTTCATGATATAGGGACGGTCATTAATACCTTTGAGCAGCACTGACTGGCTGCCCAGGGGTACGCCGGATTCTGAAAGCATATCGCAGGCATTCTTACAGCGCCTGGCAATCTCTTTGGGATGATTAAAATGTATGCTCATCCAGATAGGAGAATATTTCTTAAGCATATTTACCAGTTTATCGGTAATCCGCTGCGGCAGGGTTACCGGAATGCGCGTGCCTATCCTTAATAGTTCTACATGGGATATGGCCCGAATCCTGGAAATCAGGGATTCCAATACCTCATCTTCTAAAATGAGCGGGTCGCCTCCGGAAATCAGCACATCCCTTATTTTACGGTTAGTTTTTATATATTCTATAGCCGCATCAAATTTAGTCTCGGGATTTGTTTCTTTTACTTCATGATCTCCCACCAGGCGGCGGCGGGTGCAATGCCGGCAATACATCGCGCAGTGATCAGTAGATAATAGCAAAACCCTGTCCGGATACCGATGCACCAAATGCGGAACAGGAGAATCGCGGTCTTCAGCGCAGGGATCAGCCATCTCATGCGGGGAAACAGCGAATTCATCGCTTACCGGAACAGACTGTCTTCGGATAGGGCAATTCGGATCTTCTACATCGATCAGGCTGGCCCAATAAGGAGTAATCGCCATAGACAATCTTCCCTTGGCCTTATCAATACCTTTCTCTTCCTGGGGCGTAAGCTTAATAATCTGGGTTAATTCTTCCTTAGTGCAAATCCTGTGTTTTAGCTGCCAATGCCAATCTTCCCAATCCAGTGGATTAACATCTTTATAAAGAGGAATCTGCTGGTAATCCCGTGAACGTTTGAGGGGCCGGGGAATAACCGGTGTTTCAATTTGCGCTTTTTGGCTTTCTAAACTTGAAGGATTGCTCAATTTAGCCTTTTCCTTTCTGAGGCACTCATTAGTATTGCCTCAATAAGATCATCATATTTCATCCCTGCAGCATAAGCCATTATTGGAAAATTGGATTCTTTAGGATCTAATCCCGGCAGCGGGTTAATCTCTAAAACATAAGGCGTATTGGATTTATCCAGGCGGATATCGGTACGCGAAATATCCAAACAACCAACAGCGCGATGTGTACGCAAAGCCACATCTTTTACCTTTTCCTCAATATCTTTATCCAGCCGGGCAGGACAATAAAATTCAGGCACTAAACCTAATTCCGTATTACCCTGGAATTCCTTCATTTTCCAGGAATAAAAATACTCACCGCTTTTTTTACAATTAGAAAAGTCGATCTCTAAAATAGGCAAAACGCGGGTCTTGCCGTTTTCAAGGATGCCCACTGTCAATTCTTTGCCTTCAATAAATTCCTCAACCAAAGCTTCCTGCCGGTAGATATCTATGCACTCCCGGACTTTCCTGAAAAGATCCTCTTTACTATTAACTACGTTTGTCTTATTTATCCCCTTGGCTGATCCTTCACAATTAGGTTTGACGATCAACGGAAAGGTCAAATCCGCAGACAACTCTTCATCCCCTCTTACAAAAAGTTGGAAATTAGGAGTAGGGATGTTCTCCGCCTTTAATATTTTCTTGGTTAAAGCCTTATTTAAGGCCAAGGCTAAAGAAAATGTCTCCGAGCCGGTATAAGGTATATTTAAATAATCCAGGACCGCCGGGACCTCGGATTCGCGAAAACGCCCGTGTTTTCCTTCGGCTATATTAAAAACCATATCTACGCGATTTTTCTTAAAATAGGAAAACAATGCCGGATAATCCACGTCAATAGCCTCAACAGAATGCCCCTTATTTTTGAGTGCGGTGATCACGGAATTAATCGTCTCCTCGGAATCGTACTCGGAAAAATAATCCACCGGTTTCAAGGGGTCTTTTTTCTTTAAATTATAGGTCAGGGCAACTTTCATTTAATTTAGGCCATTGCGGATAAGCGCGCTATTTAAAATCTTGCCTACCATTTGTTCATAGGTTATGCCGATATTTTGGGCGATAACCATAAAAACATCTTCGGTAGATAAAGATGGCAGTGGATTGATCTCTAAGACATACGGGTTGCCTTCATTATCCACCCGGAAATCTACCCTGCCGAAATCCCGGCATTCCACGCTGTTGTAAACTTTCAAAGCCAAATCATCCAATTTATTTTTTAACTCCTGGTTAATCTTTGCCGGACAGATATACTCCAATCTATCGGAAGTAATCCGGGCGAAGGTATAGAATTTATCGTTTAATTTTAACTTTCCGTCGATCTTAATCTGGACAACAGGCATTATTTCAGGGCTTTCATTACCGACGATAGCAACGGTAAATTCCTGCCCGGAAATAAATTCTTCAACCAGGGCTGGTTGCTTATAAGTCTTGGTAATAAAATCAACCTGCTTCTTGAGTTCTTCAATATTTTCTACACGCGAACTCTCGCTTAATCCTTTTGAAGAACCTTCAAAACGCGGTTTGACAATCAACGGAAACTTACAATGGATATGATCGGCCAGGGCCTCCGCGGAACTAATCTCAAAAAACTTAGGGGTAGGAATTCCTTCCGCTATAAAAATCTTCTTAGCCATGACCTTATCCAGGGTCAAACCTAAAGTCAGGGCATCTGCCCCTACAAAAGGGATTTGCGCCATTTCAAGCAAAATAGGTACCTGGGATTCACGGTTCCTGCCGGTGAGCCCTTCGGAAATATTAAAAACAATATCTACTCCCAGGTTATCCATCTTCTCCAGCAAATTAGCGGCATTTCCTATCTTTTTTACTTTAAAGCCATTGGCGGCTATAGCCTTACCGATAATATCAATAGTAGTAGGATGATCAAACTCCGCATTTGCATCCAGAGGATCCCCTGCTTTAAATTTGTAATCTGTTTTTAAATCGTACGTTAATCCGACAGTTTTCATAATCTCCGTATTATCCTATCCCGTATCTTCTGATACACCTATTAAAAAAATAAGGGCCCAGATTTGCTTGCCATAATGAGCCCTTTAAACATCCATCCAATTTTTCCCAACTTAGATTATCCAACCTCCCAAATAAACATCTGAATATTATATTAACATTATTTTTTTACCATAATATCCGGTTATTGTCAAGTATTTTCTGCTCCCATTTCCCGACGATAAAATAATATTTCTAATCAATCTTTAATTTTATATCCAAGAGGAGTTTTTAAACAAAACTTTCCCTAAGAACAGCTGCCAAGAAACCCATATTTAATTATTTGTTTGACATAAGCGCTATTTTAAAATAGAATTGCTTTATGCTGTTGTATTTAATGCTGACGTTAATATTTATCCGGCCTTTCATTTCGTCCCTGGCTTACCCTTGGGCAAATTCAGTATATTCCCTTAGTTTGATAATCTTACTTGCATTCTGGCTGATAAAAGATTCCGCCTGGCGCCAGGGGTTTAAGAAAATCGCCCTGCCAGTTATCTGCTTTAGCCTTGCCTTGGCCATATCGTCATATTTTTCAATAAACAGGATTAAAAGTGTCGCAGAATTATATAAATATTTCAGCGCTATACTGCTTATCCTTGCCCTGTCAAACTTAACAGAAAAATCCAGGAAAATGTTCTTGGAGGCAATCTTGGGCTGCGGCTTGATTATCAGCATTCTAGCTTTATACCAATATTTTGTCGGTTTCGCCCATCTACGCAACTTCATCAATACGCAAAACATAACCAATCCCTTTGTCTTGGATTACCTGCGGCAAAAAAGGGTTTTCTTTCCTTTTGTTACTCCGGGGATATTGGCAGGTTATCTGACCATGATCACACCGCTGGTGCTACTATACAAAAAAAGGGTTTGGATACTTCTGCCTTTATTATACGCCTTATTTCTTACAGCATCCCTGGGAGCTTTCATCGGCTTATTTCTGACAGCCTTGGTTTATTTATTGTTGAGGAAGGACTTCAAGAAAATAAAGATTCTTACACTGGCGGGTTTGGCCCTGCTCATCCTCCTGGTATTTCTTATAAGAGCCGCATCCGGTAAAGGACACCTCAGCCCGGCGTTTTCTATAGTTATGCGGCTTAATTACTGGCAGGATGCTTTTGAGATAATCAAGGCCCGTCCATTTCTCGGGATAGGATTAGGAAATTTTAACCTTATTTATTCACGTTACGCGCATAATTCATTCCTGCAATTCTGGGCAGAAGCCGGGTTAATCGGCATCGTTTCATTATTTTGGCTGGTCTTTTCTGTCCTGAAGAACAAGGTTGATAAAATCAAGGATTTTCCCGGAGATAGAGAAAAGATAGTCCTGCTCAGCTGCCTGGCGGCATTTATCTTCCATAACTTATGGGATTTTGGTTTTTTCCTTCCCGAGGTAAGCTTGATTTGGTGGTCAATCTTGGGCTTGCTGCCTAAATCTAAATCTTAGAAAACCTTAATTTACTCAAGAATATTCTCACAACTTTCGGCCGGAAAATTAATACATATCCCCAGGCACACAAATCATATAACCATATCGGAATAAGATGCAAAAATAGAATAAAGGGATTGGCGTTTTTTAATATGGCAAGGTAACGGTTTTTAATTAACTCACTATGTAGCTCATCATTGATATACCTGCGGGCAAAAGCTTTGTCCAAACCATCCCCCTGCCGCAATGAGCCGCCGCGGACATGAAAAGCTTTTGCCAAAGGAGTGTAATAAGCCTTCCATCCGCGCCGATTGGCCCTCCAGGACACATCCAGATCCTCATAAAACATGCGAAAACGGGGATCGAAATAATGCTGTCCTTCTTTGATATCCTCCAGCATTTTCCGGCGATAAAAAGCTACTGAGCCGCTTACGCCAAAAATAAAACCGGGTTTTTCAAATCTGCCTGTATCGGTTCTGCCATACCCTCTTTCCCTGGCTGCATAACCAAAGCTTAAAAATAACCCTGTGCTATCCAAAGTTAAACCATCCGGACGCAAGATTTTTCCGCTGACCATCCCTACATTATTTTTGATTAAAAACCCCTTGAGCGCCTGACAAATAAAATTCTCATCTAAAACCACGTCGTCGTTAAGACAAAGGATAAATTCCCCGCAGCTTATCCCTATCCCCAGGTTTTGTGATACCCCATAGTATAGATTCTGCTGATTTGAACATACCTTTATCAAAGGATAGGAGGCGCGGATATTAGCGGAGAGCCCGGGATTAAGCGAATTATCAATAACAATCACCTCGCAATCCGGATAACTCTGGGCCTTTACCGAATCAAGACAGTGCCGCAAGTAATCCCTCGAACCACTAGTGACGATAACAATACTAACTGACATATCGGAATTGTCCTGCATATCAATTTTTCAGGCAGCTTAATTTATTCCTGTAAACAAAAGCCTCTTTAATTGCTTTTAAAGCAGAAGGATTAATTATACAAATCCAAATCAACCTGGGAAAATCATATATTAAAAAAGGCAAAATACAATTTTCGGTGGAATCGTTTTTTAACAAAGTGTAATAACGATTACGCAAACATAAATATTGCCTTGTTTTCTTTGGAGTCTGCGAGCTGTTCCCGTAATGAAAACACACTGCCTTCGGGAAAAAGACAGCCTTGTATTTTTTCTTCTGAGCCCGCCAGGATAAATCTACATCCTCAAACAGAAAAAAGAAGCTCTCGTCAAAATAATCAACGCCCTCTTTGATCGCATTTAGCATTTTCTTGTTATATAAAGCAGCAGCGGAACAAGCTCCAAAGATATATTTAGTTTTATCAAATTGTCCATAGTCTTTCTCCCCTCTTCCCGTATCCAAGAATCTCCTTAGGAAAGAAACGGAAATACCAGTTGAATAGATTGTTTTTTCTTTAAATTCCAATATTTTCGGCTGAATTAAACCAACCCCGGAGGGTAATTCCTTGAGGAGGTTATCGATGTTGCAGAAAAAATCTTTACTCAGGACCACATCGCAATCTAGGCTAAGGATCCATTCCCCACTGCTAGCCTCGATACCCTGGTTGCGGGCCCCTGCTGCACCCAGATTCAACTTGTTTTCGATTAATTTAACCTGAGGATAATTTTCTTTTACTAATGCGACTGTTGCGTCACTTGAACCATTATCTACAACAATTAATTCTATTGCCTCTTTTTCCTGGTTAAATATTGAATCCAAACAGGGCTGGATAAATTTCGCGCTATTTAAGGTTAAGATTACTACAGAGATCATCTTTAAGCCTTTCCAGGTCTAAATCAATAAATTCCTGCAAACCACCGGCATACTTATTATTCCCATCATAATCTGCCAATTTTCCAGGCAAGCAAATTCCGTTTCTCTTCAGATATCTATAATAATCTGTTCCCGGAAAAGGCGTAGCCAGGGAAAACTGGAATGAGTCGGGTTTTATCCCGGAGATGAAATCTACTGTATCCTGTATTGACTGCCTGGTTTCTCCGGGCAGCCCCAAACAAAATGTTAAATGCACCTTTACCCCCAGCCTTTTGGTATACCGAATCATTTTCTCGGCCCTGGCGATATTTAAGTTCTTTTTACAAAGTCTTAAAACCTTGTTATTGGCGGATTCAACCCCGTATTTCACCGCGTACAGTCCGGCATCGCTCATAATGGCTAATATTTCCTCGTTCATTAAATCCGCCCTGGCCATCGCTGCCCAGGGAACCTTGATGCCCTTTCTTGCCATTTCCCTGCAGATTCCGATTACATGGCCCTGATCAATATTAAATACGTCATCGTCAAAATAGACCGCCTTAAAATTAAATTTATTAATAAGCCAGGCCATTTCTTCGACTACATTTACCGGGTTTCTTTTTCTATATTTATGTTCTCCATATAAAACCTGCGGCCAAAGACAAAAAATACAATGAAACGGACACCCCCGGCTAGAATACATTTGGACATTGGGAACCGGCAGCCCGGCAAAACCGTCGTTATAATTATAGATATACTTCTCTTCTCTCTCCGGCCAAGGTAAATCATCGAGATTACTGATTGCCGGTCTTCTTTTGTTAACCATGATTCCTCCGCGGGCTCTATATGCCAAACCCAGCACCGATTCCAGAGTGCGGTTTTCTTCCAAATGTTCAGTTAACTCTAAAAGGGTATATTCATATTCTCCGATAAAAACATAATCAACAAAATCACATCTAACAAGGATCTCTCTGGCGTAAACACTGGCATGCGGCCCACACAAGGCTAAACGGGAACCCGGATTATTTTGTTTCATCTTGAAGGAAATATTTATGTCATTTTCAAAAGAAGGCGTCGATGTTTCCACAACCAGGAGAGCAGATTTCACTCCTGAGATCTCCTCCAGAAAAAATTTTTCATCCAGACCGCGGGCAATCGCATCAATCATCACTGCATCTTTACCCCTGTTCTTCAAAAGAGAAACGGAATATGCGAGGAAAAATGGAAAAGGTATATATTTTATATAACCGCCGTTTTCCGGTTTGGAGGTGAACGGCCAACGGGACCCCCCCCTGACTCCATAGCGGTTATTTCTACGCCAGGGGATATTGAGGAAATATACACGCATTATTTATTAAGGTCCAGATGTCTTTCAATCCTGCTGAAAAAATCCTTAATTTGGGATATATTCTGATTTATATCCTTAGAATCACAGTTCATTTGATTAAAATTATCTCTTATCTCTGAAAGTCTCCGTGTCAATTCCCTGGTCTCCTGAAAAGACCTGTCAAACTTATCAATCTCCACCTCAAGCCCCTGTTTTGATATATCGATCTGTTCCTGAAGCCGCAAACACAAATCATGACTCTCGATCTTAAGCTGATTTTTTAAGTCTTTACCTTCAATTTGAAACCTATCTTTCAAATCTTGAGTTTCGACTTGGAGTTGATTTCTTAAATCCTGCGCAAGTTCTTTTTTTAGTTTGTTCTCCTCAATAGAGAGCCGGTTAAGGATTAGAGAGATATC
>JALNZI010000190.1 GCA_023229385.1 Candidatus Omnitrophota bacterium
CAGTTTGATAAGGCAGATACTGAGGCTAAAGAAAAAATATACAAGGCATATTTGGCAAACACAAAATTTATCAATAATTGGGATTTGGTTGACCTGAGTGCTCCCCAGATTGTCGGCGGATTTCTTATAGATCAAGACAGGAGCATGCTTTATAAATTAGCTAAATCGCCTTGGCTTTGGGATAGGCGGATAGCGATTCTGGCTACCTTTACTTTTATCCGGTTAGGGGATTTTAAAGATGTTTTCGCGATTAGCAAGCTTTTGCTTGGCGATAAAGAAGATTTAATTCATAAAGCCTGCGGATGGATGCTGCGTGAGGCTGGTAAGCGCAACGTGCAGCTTGAAGAAGAATTCTTGCATAAGCACTGTCGGATCATGCCCCGGACTATGCTGCGTTATGCGATAGAGAAATTCCCGGAGAAGAAAAGAAAGTTTTTTCTTAATGCCAGGTGAATTCCGGGAGTATAATATGAGAAAAGAAAGGATGAAGTAATTGTATGAAGAGTAAATTTTTAGTTATAAGTTTTTTAATTGTTTTTATAGTCGCCGCAGGTTTAACTTGCCTGCAGGCAAATAATAAAACCGTTATCTCAAAAGACGGGACAAAGATTGTTTATTCCGTATTCGGCAAAGGCGAGCCGACACTGGTCTTTGTGCACGGATGGTGCGGCAGTCGCGCTGTTTGGTATAAGCAAGTGCCGTATTTTGCTAAAAAATACAAGGTTGTGGTTCTTGATCTTGCCGGCCACGGCGCATCCGGCCGTCAGAGAAAGGCCTATACCCAGGAAGCCTTTGGCGAGGACGTAGCCGCGGTAGTGAATGCAGTAGGAGCTAAGAAGGTTATCCTCATCGGCCACTCCATGTCAGGCACAATAATCTTGGAGGCAAACCGGCTGATTAAAAATAAAGTAATCGGGCTTATCGCCGTTGACACCCTGGAGAACTTTGAGTATATGGCCACTCCGGAAGATAAAATAAAATACATTGAACCTTTAAAGAAGGATTTTGTAAAGAATTCCGGGCCTTTTATGAGGGATATGTTCAACAAGAATGCAGACCCCAAACTGGTTGAGTTGGTAGTTAGGAATGTTGCCCGCTCTAACCCGAAAATTGCGATTAATACCATGGAGTATTATTTTGATACCCCGGTCATTCCACTTTTAGCTGATGTGAATGTTCCTTTGTGGTGCTTAAGCGCCGACCTTTGGCAGCAGTATCAGCATCCAGAGATTAACAGCAAGTACCTTAAATCATATCACTTGAGAATAATTCCGGGCGTGGGGCATTTTCTGATGATTGAGGCCCCAGATGAATTCAACAAGCAATTAGAAGATATCATTAATCAGATCACAAAATAGCGTATTAACCAAATTATGATTATCTTATTTCTTTTAATCGGTATATTATTTGGTTTTATGCTGGCTGTTTCCTTGCGCCAGAAAAAACCTTCTCAGCCTCAAGAACTTCCGCAGCGACAACCCGTCCCGCAGCAGAATTCGTCCTATGTAGAGGATAAGATCTGGTATGAAACAGAGCTGGATTTCCTGTTTAAATTCAATGAAAAGTTGATTTCAGCTTTTGGCTATCAGGATGCGGTGCGCTGCATTACTGAGGCAGCCCATAATTTCCTCTCCATTGAGCGCACTGTTTTTCTTGCCTGGGACAAGAATTCAGAGCAGTTCACTCTGGCCTGCGCAATGGGCTGGGGCAGCAATCGCAACCAAAGCCCTTTAGTAATAGGTAAGGACAGCATATCTGGGCTTGTGATACATAACCGGGAGGCATTGGTAGTCGCTGATTTGTCCAGGGAATCATATCTAAATAAACTGAATAAAGAGGAATATCTGCAAAAGGCGTTTATCAGCGTGCCGGTCATATATAAAAATGAAGTCTTAGGCGTGTTGCATGTCTGTGACAAGAAGTCTCCCGGGCCTTTCACGCAGAGGGAAGCCTCGGTAGTTATGAGTATCGCCCGCGTAGGCGCGATTACCCTGCAGAACGTCAGTTTGTATGAGCAGGCTTTAAAAAGGGCGGAGGAATTGAGGATAGCTTACGATGAATTGAAAGAAATGCAGGATAAGCTGACTCAGATGGAGAAGCTCAAGGCCATAGGCCAACTGGCCAGCGGCGTGGCCCACGATATGAGGAATCCGCTGGGGATTATAATACAGGGGGTTTCTTATTTGGAGCAGTTAATCCCTCCGGCTGAAAAAGAGCAGTTGGAGACCCTGACCATGATTATGAACAGCGCGCAAAGGGCAGACGGGATTGTTGCTTCGCTTCTGGATTTCTCCCGGGCCACAAAATTGGAATTGCGCCCCGAAGACATCAATTCTATACTGGAAAATTGTTTGAACCTGGTAAAGACAGAATTAAAACATATTAAGGTAATCAGGAAATTTCAGGAAGGCCTGCCAAAGATCCCGGTGGATAAGAATAAACTGATGCAGGTATTTATCAACCTGTTTATGAACGCGGCTCATGCAATGCCGGAGAGTGGGGAGCTAACCATCCGTTCTTTTCTTAAGAAAGCGGAAGAGGCTATTATCGTGGAGGTTGAGGATACGGGCACAGGGAT
>JALNZI010000043.1 GCA_023229385.1 Candidatus Omnitrophota bacterium
TCCGGAGTTTCCTATCCTCAGGCATTGGTGATTGGTTTGTTTCAGTCGGTAGCGATGATCCCAGGTGTTTCCCGGTCTGCGGCTACGATTATCGGGGGTCTAGTTGTAGGATTGAAAAGAAAGAATATTGTAGAGTTTTCATTTCTTTTGGCGGTTCCTACCATGCTTGCGGCAACAGCTTTTGATCTTTTAAAGAGCAGCCAGGTATTTAAATCGGAGCAACTCGTTTCTCTGGGCGCAGGTTTTGTCATTTCGTTCTTAGTGGCGACTGCCTCGATTAAATTCTTGCTTAATTTCATCAAACGCCACAGTTTTATTTCTTTTGGAGTATATCGTATGATTATTGCTTTATTATTTTGGTTCGTTGTGAAGTAGGAGGAAGGAAACTATGAGTATTATAGTGTTGGGGACAGTAGCATTGGATAGCGTAAAGACGCCCTTTGGCAGCCGCAAAGAACTTTTGGGAGGTTCAGCCGCGCATTTTTCCATGGCTGCCCGGCTTTTTACTCCGGTTAATCTGATAGCAATAGTGGGAAAAGATTTTCCGCAGAAACACATCTCTTTTTTGAAGGGTAAGGGCCTGAACCTTAGCTCTCTCATTATTGACGAGGGGAAAACTTTCAGATGGGCCGGGGAATACGCAGGGGATTTGAATACTGCGCTTACTTTAAATACCGAATTAGGGGTACTTTCGGGATTTAAGCCGCGCATTTCCGAAGGACAAAGCAGGATAAAGAATATATTCCTGGCGAATGTTGACCCGGAAATTCAAGAGCATCTTTTGCATAAGATGCGCAGCCCTGAGCTAGTCGGTCTGGATAGTATGAACTATTGGATTAATAATAAACGCAAAGAGTTAATCCGGCTGCTTAAGCATATCGATATCTATGTGGCTAATGACCAGGAGGCGCGGGCCTTAAGTGGAGAAAATAACATCATTAAAGCGGCAAAGGCCCTTAAAGGTTATGGCGCCAGGATGGTGTTGATTAAGAAGGGCGAAAACGGGGTTTTGTTTTATAGCGACAAATTTATTTTTTCTCTTCCTGCTTACCCGGTTGAAAAAGTAATTGATCCTACGGGCGCCGGCGATACCTTTGCCGGAGGTTTTATGGGTTATTTGGCCAAGGCGCAAAAAGTAAACCCGACGACTTTGAAAAAGGCCCTGGCTTATGGGACGGTAGCCGCGTCTTTTAATATTGAGGATTTTGGATTAAACCGGACCAGCAGGCTTAAGTTGCAGGATTTAGGAAAACGTTTAAATAAATTCAAGGATTGTTTCTTGTTTTAATCTTTACACCCGATCTAAAAGGAGCCGGAATGGAAGATCTTCGCGAAGAATTCCTGAAATTTATTAAATCTTACGGGGTTATTGGGGTAGCTGTTGGTATTGTTATGGGGCAGGCCGTAGCCAAGGTGATTACTGTCATTGTTGAAGGTTTGGTAATGCCGATATTGGAAGCCTTGATTCCGGGAAGTAAATGGCAAGATATAGTCTTGCATATGTGGAGGGTCAATATTAAGATCGGTTTGATTATTGCCGCCTGTATTGATTTTTTTATCATTTCCGCAGTGATCTTCTTTTTAGTAAAATATATATTGAAGGTAGATCCGCACCATAAACAAAAAGGAGAGAAAATATGTTAGAAGAGAAGATCCTTAATGATTATAAAGAAGCAATGAAGTCCAGGGAAACTTTAAGGAGTTCGGTTTTAAGTTTCCTGCGTGCGGATATGCTTAATCAGGCAACTGCCAAGAAAAAAAATAAGCTTGATGATTCCGAGATCATTGTTGTGATTAAAAAACAGATTAAACAGCGCCAGGATTCTATTGAACAGTTTACCAAAGGCCTGCGGCTGGAGATGGCGGAAAAAGAGAAAAAAGAATTAGAGATGCTTAAAGTTTATTTGCCTCCGGAGCTGTCAGCCGAGCAAATCAAAGTTTTGATTGAAGAGGCGGTTATTGCAACTGGTTCAAGCAGTATGAAAGATATGGGCCGCCTGATGAAAGAGGTAACTGCCAAGACCGCCGGAAGCGCAGATGGTAAACTGGTCAGCGACCTGGTAAGGCAGAGGTTAAGTACTCCTTCCTAAAAGAAAGTCTAAAGGTATGTTTTCTTCCCTTAAGGTAAAGCACTTTCGTGTTTATTGGCTGGGTATGTTTGTGTCTTTGATTGGCACTAACATGCAATTGGTAGCCCAGAGCTGGTTGGTGTTCCAGTTGACCAATTCCGCCTTCCTTTTAGGCGTGGTTGGTTTTTTAGGCGCAATTCCCATATTCCTGCTTTCTTTATTCGGAGGGGTTTTGGCGGATAGGATGAATAAAAGGAATATCCTTATTTTTACTCAAATAGTTTTTATGTTCCTGGCCTTTATCTTGGCAACCTTGACTCAATTCAAGCTTATTAATCCGCAGCAGATTATGCTTATTGCCTTGCTCAATGGGATAATTATGGCATTTGATGCTCCAGCCAGGCAATCAATAATAGTGGAGTTAGTAGGCAAAGAGCATCTTTTTAACGCGATTACCTTGAATTCAGTGGCTTTCAATTCCTCGCGGATTATCGGCCCGGCAATTGCCGGAATGCTTATATCGGTAATCGGGATGAGTGGTTGTTTTTATCTGAATGGGATAAGTTTCCTGGCAGTTATTGCCGCGCTCTTTTGGATTAATTTAGGAAGAGCCAGGATGCAAAATAACAATTCTGCCTTTGAAGATCTTAAAGAAGGGGTTATTTTTATAGGCCGTAATCGTTCTATCCTGGGTTTGGTAAGTATGGTGGCAGTGATGAGCCTTTTTGGTATATCCTACGTAATGCTTATGCCGGTTTTTGCAAGCAATGTACTTCATTTAGGCGCCAGGGGGTTAGGGATATTGATGTCCAGCGTTGGATTGGGTGCCTTAACCGGTTCTTTGATCCTGGCTCGCCTGGGTGATTTTAAATATAAGGGCAGGCTGTTGATCTGCTCAGTATTTTTATTTTCATTTCTTTTGATCAGTTTTTCTTTATCTAAAAGTTATCTCTGGTCAGTTGTTTTGTTGATTTTCTTAGGGGGCATAAGTGTCCCGGTGACTGCCGTAATTAATACCCTGCTTCAGACCAGGGTATCCGATGAATTCCGCGGCAGGGTAATGAGTTTTTTCATGATTACCTTTGCCGGGATTATGCCTTTTGGGAGTTTGATTTCCGGAAGCCTGGCTCAAGCCCTGGGTGTTTCAACCGCATTATTGCTTTGCGGTTTGTTTTGCCTGGCGTCCTTTACTCTGATTAGCCTATTATTCGCTGGTTTAAAGGATCTATAGGAAAGGTATTTCGCTATATAAAACCTATAAGGTGCTCAATTTTTTATTTGCTTTATTTATATATTTTGTTAGAATTAAAGTTGGCAAGGAGGTGAAGATAGCCTGACTATTTTAACGACAAAAACGTCATAATACCAAGTTTAATAAATTTTTATAAATTTAGAGAGGAGAGTAAAAATGAAAAGGTTTGTGATTTTTGCATCAGCGGTTCTTATGTTTGCAGCTTTGTCCGGTTGTTCAAAGCAGCAGGAGATGGAGGATTTGCAACCCGTTACTTTAGAGTCTTTAGGCGCATCCAGCCAGGCCCAGGTTATGCCGCAGGATGTTGGTACCTCGGCAGTTGCCGCTCCGGCGTCTGTTGCATCTAAAGAATTAATGCCTTTGCCGCCCCAGGGACCTTATAAGCCGACCGATATTGAGATCCAGACTGCTTTAAAGAACGCGGGTTTCTATTCCGGTAGTATTGATGGCAAGATCGGACCGAAGAGTAAGAAGGCAATTGAGGATTTTCAGAGTGCTAATGGCCTTAAGGCTGATGGAAAAGTTGGCGCCAAGACTTGGGAAGCATTAGGTAAATATTTAAACGTCGCTTCAAATATAGATAAAAGATAAGTCAAGGTCACGCTGTTTTTTAAAAAAGAATCCCGACAATTTCTGTTGGGATTCTTTTTTTGTGGTGCTATAATATAACCCAATATGAATAAATTCCCGGATGATTTCTTTTGGGGTGCTTCGACTTCAGCCCATCAGGTGGAGGGAGGAAATATCCACAATGATTGGTGGCTGGCTGAGCAGAGTGGCGCTTTAAAAGAACCCTCAGGCCAGGCCTGCCGGCACTATGAACTTTTTAGAGAAGATTTTGCCATAGCTAAAGAGTTGGGCCACAATTGCCACCGTTTCTCAATTGAATGGAGCCGCATTGAACCCCAGGAGGGAAAATTCCAGGATTCTGAAATTCAGCATTACCACAAAGTTATTACTGAACTAAGAAATTTGGGGATGGAACCGGTAGTTACCCTGCATCATTTTACTAATCCGCTGTGGTTTAGCCAGAAAGGCGGCTGGACTAAGTTTAAGCTTCAAAGGTATTTCCTGCGTTTCGTCGAAAAGATGGTCAGGGAATTTTCCGGCGAGGTAAAATTCTGGATTACTATCAATGAACCGTTAGTTTATTCCTCGCATGCTTATCTTTTAGGCTGTTGGCCTCCCCAGGAACGTTCTTTATTGAAAACTGTCAAGGTTACTTTAAATATGGCCCAGGCCCATATTAAGGCCTATTCGCTTATACATAAAATTTATCAGGATAAGGCTTTGGCCAGGCCGATGGTAAGTATTGCGGCTAATCTGCAGGCATTTGAGCTTTGCCGTCCGACACTGAAAAATAAGCTGGCAGTCTATCTCAGGCATAAATTGTATAACCTTTATTTTATCGAAATTCTCCTGCGTAAAAAAACCCTGGATTATATCGGTGTAAATTATTATAGCCGGAACCTGGTGGATGTGGAAAGCTGGGGGATAGTGCATTTACTGGCGGATACCTGCAAACATAACCATCATCCCTTGCGCAAGAATTCTTTAGGCTGGGATATTTATCCGCAGGGGCTATATAAACTTCTGGTTTCTCTTAAAAAATATAACCTGCCGGTTTTTATTACTGAAAACGGGATATGCACTGAAGATGATGATTTAAAATGGGATTATATCCGCGAACATTTAGGGCAGGTGTATAAGGCCAGGGAAGAAGGGGTTAATGTCTTAGGTTACATCTATTGGTCGTTGATTGATAATTTTGAATGGGCCGAGGGGTTCGCTCCGCGTTTTGGGTTGGTGAACGTGGATTATCAGAATCAAAGGCGCACAATCAGACCAAGCGCCAAGAAGCTTTCGGAAGTCTCTAAAACCGGTTTAATCTAATATGAATTCCAAAGACAAAGAATTTATCATTAAAGAGCTGCCCTTTTTTGCCGGGCTTAGTAAAGAAGATCTGGCAATAATTAATACCAGGTCGGAGATTGTTGAATATCGTAAGGGCCAGGTTATTTATGAAGAAAAATCAAACCCCAGTGCTTTTTATTGTATTATCTCCGGAAGAGTGCAGATCTATACTAATGATAAGACGGGTGAGCGTTTAATCCTGGAATACCTGCATCGCGGTAAGTATTTCGGGATTATTTCTCTGCTGACTAATGAACCGCATTCGGTAACCAGCCTGGCAATAAACGATTGCGTAATTCTGGTAATCAAGAAAAGTGATTTTGATTTTGTGCTCAAAAATATTCCCCAGTTGGCTATCGATTTAAGCCGTACATTGAGCCGCAGGCTTAAACGTAAAGATATTCATCAAAAAAAGATATTTGAGAGTACGGTTGTTTCTGTGTTCAGTTCCTATTCTCAGGCGGGAAAAACCGTTTATGCCTTAAACCTGGCGCTTAGTCTGAGTCGGGAAACACATAAGTCGGTAATTATCCTGGATATCCTGCCCCAGGATAAGACGCACACCCTGCCGCAAAAGTTAGAATTAGGCGAGCCGCGCGTATTTGACCTTTCCCCGTCTACCGACGTATATATCCCTCCCAAAGATTATATTGCGCAGAGTAAATTTGGCATCGATCTATGCTGTTTTTATTACCAGGAAAACAATGATTCCTGCCTGAAAAGGTTGATTGAGGTATTAAGTCTTTTGGTCAATGATTATCATTATATCATTTTGGATCTGCCTGCCGCTATGGACCGTTCAATTATCAGTATGCTCAACCAGTCAGACCTGATCCATATCTTAAGCAGCCCGGACCCGGTGGATTTAAAACGTACCAATAATTTGATTAACCGGCTTAAGACGGATTTCAATTTTGATCCCCAGAAAATAAAAACTATTATTAATGAATATAAGTTAGCTAAGATTGGTTATGGCGATCAACTTGAGATCCTGGGGCAAGAGATATTTGCGACTATCCCTAAAATTAAGTTTGATTCCGGGGAGCGTTTAATTATTGATGACCCGGATTGCGAGTATTCTAAGGCCATCCGGAGGATCTCCCGGCAGCTTGGCGACTGCCTGGTAGGTTTAGTTTTGGGGGTTGGCGTAGGCTACGGGTTTTGCCATATAGGGGTATTAAAGGTTATCGAAGAAGAAAAAATCCCGATTGATATTATCGCCGGCTCCAGCATCGGTTCGCTTATCGCCAGCCTTTGGGCTATCGGTAAGAGCAGCCAGGAGATTTTGGAGATAACCCGGGAATTCAGGGAGCCCAAGCATATCTGGGGTCTGATTGATATAACCTTCCCGCGTTTTGGTTTTATCAAAGGCAATAAGCTGCGCCGTTTCTTGAAAAAACATTTAGGGGATAAGACTTTTTATGATGTCAAACTTCCCTTAAAGATAATTGCCAGCGATGTACGCAGGAAAGAACCGAGGATCCTGGATAAAGGCCTATTGGTTGACGCCATAATGGCCAGCTGTTCTATGCCGGGAGTCTTTGCGCCTTTTAAGTTTAAAGAAGAGGTGCTTTTTGATGGAGGGGTGACCAACCCTTTGCCTACTGAGTCTTTGATGCAGATAGGGGTGAAGAAAATTATCGCTGTAAATGTTACTCCCTCACGCGAGGATATCCTGAGGCAGTTGGCCAGGCTAAAAGAAGGGATTATCCCGGAACATGCAGCTTCCGCCCGGAAAAGTAAGCCGTTTGGCTGGCTTGGCCGGCTGAAGGATATTTTTAAGTTTAATATTGTAGATATTATTTTTAGCAGTGTTGAGGTTTTGCAGTCAGAAGTAGCCAAGCGTGAAGGCGAGTTAGCTGATATAGTTTTACATCCGGATACCGCAGGCTTGTTTTGGCTGGAGTTGCACAGGGCTGATGAATTTGCCAGGCGCGGAGAGATTGAGGCGAGGAATAACCTGGATAAAATTTGGCAGCTGGTTAATGAATAAATAATTATACGTTTATAAGGAGGAAGCATGAAAAGAAGTATGTATTTTGTTTTGGCTATTGCCGGTTGCCTGCTATCTGCTGTTTTATTTGGGTGTGCGACAGTTAAAGAAGCGGCTAAAGGGTTTGCCGGAGTCTCAACCCAGGTTCTGGAAGAAAAACGTAAAGACGCCATTAAAGAGACCTTTGCCGTTGATTATGATAGTTGTTATGCCAAGGTTAAAGATATCCTGAAAGAGAAAATAAAAGTAAAAGAGAATGAAACTGAAATTGAAAGCAGCTCTTATATCTATGCTGAGGATACTGAAAAGAAGATGCTGGCTGTTTATTTATCGGAAACAGATACTACTCCGGTGGGGATATTTTTTACCCCTGAGGGAAAAGGCAGCACTCTGGTTGAGATATCCAGCCCCAGCACTTACGCTAAAGAGAGTATCGCCAAGAGGATTTCTGTCGCAATCAATGCATCACTTAAACCAGGAGAGGATAAGGTAGCCGATGTTAAAAAAGAAATTAGCAATCAATGATTTAATTAAAGAATGCCACCGGGTCGCTAAATCCAAGGGCTGGTGGCTGGATAGCCGCAATGACGGCGAGCTGATCGCGCTTATGCATTCGGAGTTATCCGAGGCCTTAGAGGCAATGCGTAATCATGGTAAAAAAGAGGATCTCGCCGAGGAACTGGCAGATTGCTGCATCCGGATATTTGATTATTGCGGCTCGCGGAAGATTGATTTGGAAAAAGCTTTAATAAAAAAAATAGCTTATAATAAAACCCGTCCTTTTAGGCACGGGAAGAAATTCTAAGCGTAAAGAGGAGGAGTAATGCCATACGATAGCAGTTTAGACGCCCAGATATTTACCCGTTTTTGGGAAAATGATAACGGTAAGATTGTGGTGAGTGTTTATTCATATAATAACGGGCCGCGTAAAATCCAGATTATCAGAGAAGTTAAAGACAGGAATGGTGAATACGCCTTTGCCAAGCTGGGCAGGCTGACTAAAGAGGAAGCTGAAGGAATTTTACCGTTAATTCAGGAAGCCCTGAAAAATATGCAATAAATGATTGTAAATGGCTGAAGTAAAGAGAAGGGATAGTTGGGGGTCGCGCCTGGGGATTATTATGGCTGTGGCAGGTTCTGCCATCGGTCTGGGTAATTTCCTGCGTTTTCCGGCAAAGGCCGCGGCAAATGGCGGAGGCGCCTTTATGATCCCCTATTTTATTTCCTTGTTTCTTTTAGGGATTCCGCTTATGTGGATTGAATGGACTCTTGGCCGTTACGGCGGAGGTTTTGGCCATGGGACAGCCCCCGGGATATTCCACAGCCTTTGGCAGAAGAACCGTTTTATTAAATATTTTGGCGTAATCGGGATATTCGGCCCGCTGGTAATCTTTATTTATTATTTGTTTATTGAATCCTGGACGCTGGCTTATAGTTTCTTTGCTTTAACCGGAAAATATACCGCGCTTATGGACCAGAATTCTTTGCGCGGTTTTCTGGCCGGTTTCCAGGGTTTAGAGAGGAATCAGTATTTTAACAGTATAGGAACAGCCTACATATTCTTTTTGCTCACTTTTTTGCTGAATATATGGGTAATTTATTACGGGATAAAAGGCGGAATAGAGAAGCTTTGTAAATTGGCGCTCCCGCTTTTGTTTATTTTTGGGTTAGTGCTGATTATCAGAGTTATGACCCTGGGTACCCCGGATTTAAACAAACCTGATTGGAATGTTTTAGCAGGTTTTGGTTTTTTGTGGAACCCGGATTTCTCCGCGCTTAAGTCGGCCAAGGTTTGGCTTGAGGCAGCCGGGCAGATATTTTTTACTTTAAGCGTGGGCATCGGGGTGATTCTTACTTATGCCAGTTATTTGAAGAAAGCGGATGATGTTGTGCTCAGCGGGCTTACCGCCGCCGCTACTAATGAAGTTGCTGAAGTTATATTTGGGGCAAGCATAGTAATACCTGCGGCATTTGTGTTTTTTGGCCCGGTAGATATTAAATCCATAGCCCAGTCCGGGGTATTTAATTTAAGTTTTGTAACTATGCCCCTGGTTTTAAACAAGCTTCCTCTGTCAGCGATATTCGGGTTTCTCTGGTTCTTTTTATTATTCCTGGCAGGGATTACTTCTTCGGTTTCCCTGGCCCAACCGGCAGTGGCATTCCTGGAGGATGAATTTAATATTAACCGCAAGCGGGCGGTTACTATATTCGGTATAGTTTCCTTTATCTTATGCCAACCGGCAGTATTTTTCCTTGGCCGCGGGGTGGTTAATGAGCTGGATTTCTGGGGAGGAACATTCTTCCTGGTAGTTTTTGCCACAATTGAGACCGTGCTTTTTGTCTGGGTTTTCGGCATGGAACAGGCCTGGGATGAGATACATAAAGGTGCGCAGATGTCTGTGCCTAAGGCTTATAAATTTATTATTAAATATATTACGCCTTTATTCTTGTTTATTATCCTGGGAATGTGGTTTATCCAGGAATGGCTGCCGATCATCATGATGAAGAATGTTTCTGGCGCAGACAAGCCATTTATTTTTTGCACGCGTTTAGGTTTATTGTTTATATTTATAACCTTGGTTGTTTTGGTTAAAATTGCCTGGCAGAGAAAGAAGCTGAGGGGAATAAAACAAATATGAAGTTATCTGGGTGGATATTTCTAATTTTTTCCTGGGGTTTGATTATCAGTTTGTTCACTTTTTGTTTTTTAAAAGTTTTCTCAAAGAATACCCCGCGTTAACAATCACCCGACGCTAACATGTTTTGCGTCGGTGTACGCTTTTGTAGCGCAATTGCGCGGGTATGCCCTTATGGGCAAGGAGGCAAAATGAGAAGGGGGTTATCAATCGCGCTTGTTTTATTGATTATGCCGGCACTTTGCGGATGCGCGCCCTTAATTATTGGCGCGGCTGCCGGCGGCCTAGGAGCTTACGCTATAAGTAAAGATACGGTGCAGGGGGATAATGATAAAAGTTTTGACCTGCTTTGGGATTCAGCAGTAAATGTTTCCAAGCAATACGGTATAATCCAGGAGGAGAATATTTCTACGGGTTATATTGAGCTAACCGCTGATTCCAGCAAAGTTTGGATCCGGCTTATCCGTTTAACCCGCGCCACTACCCGGATAAGGGTTTCTGCGCGGAAATTTCATTTTCCCAATATGGAATTGGCCCAGGATCTTTTTGTCAAGATTGTTACCGGGGTAAAATAGGGTGCTTGCCCTGCTGTGCAAACTCAGG
>JALNZI010000191.1 GCA_023229385.1 Candidatus Omnitrophota bacterium
ATGCAGAGCGATAAAACGAAAACCAGGAATATTCTTTTCACGCTTATCCCCCTATTTCTTATCACAATCCTCGGCGATAATCAGGCCGCCGGTAGACATAGTATAAACTTTATTGCCCGTAAGGTTACAGTCTAACGGAGCTGCTGAACAATTATACCCTGTCGTATCCATCCTCTGACAATCGTATTCATAACCCCTCACCGATGATACAGCCAGGTAATCTTTTTCCAGGTAAACCGGATTGCCTTTGGTAAGCTGGTTTATATTCGCAGGATATACCCCTTTATTATCCTTAGCGTAATTCTCTAAAGCCGTGTAGAAAAGTTTAAGGTTTACCAGCGCCAACGACTGATTGCGTTCAATATTATAAATAATAAGCTTATGGATCACCATGCGCAGCAATAACGTGCTTAAGCCCACAACGATCATAATCGTAACAAAACTTCGCGCCTTCTTATTCATTTTTAAATAGCCCTTTACGGAGAAAACCCCGGATTTAATGATAAAACTTCATATTTTTGATTTTAACACAAAGAGGCTATTTAGCAACATATTTTACAAGCTATTTTCGCTTATTAACCTCTTGGCCCTGATATAATTAGAAGTAAAATGGAGGGTATCAGAAGGCTGGATTAAAAACTCCGCCCGTAGTAACGGTGCAAGTAACCTTTCCGCCTGAACCGGCAACCGGGGCAGCTGAAAAAGTATAACCTCCTGAACCTAAGGCACAGGCATAGCTATATTCTCCGGAAACGGTAATCGCTCCGCTGGCGTTAGCGCAATAACTACCTGCCGAAGCGATAAACCCGCTAAGCTCATCCACGCTTGCCGGATATGCCCCGCTATGCGCAGCAGCGTAATTTTCCGCAGCAATAGAAAGTTTACGCAAGGACTCTCTGGCTGTTAGCGCATTAGCTTTATCAGAGGTTGTCAAATACGGCAGCGCAATTACAGCCAACAAGATAACGATCGCCAAAATAATTATTACCTTAACCAAAGAAAAACCTTCGTTCTCCATAAACATCTCCCTATCTCTTAAGGTTCCAGCTTGATTTCAAGAAATTCCTGGCCGTCGCTTAAAATTACCATATCCTGCCGGATATCCTCAACCGTTTTACCGCCGAGCTGGTCTCCCTTTTTGACCACTTCACCGTCAATAATCGCCAGCGGCTTGATTTTATCCCAGAGTATGCCGGTTAAAGCAAATCCGGATTGTGCATTCCCCTTAAAAACTATAGGAGCTGCAGTAAAAGGATCCCTCTTTAGCTGAATAGATTTAGATTCCTGTTCAAGCAAGGAATACAAACTCCCATCGCCGGTTTCCTCTGCCTGCTTGGTTACGGATAAATCAACCGGTTTAAGCCTTCGGCCGGATGATTTCTTAGTCACATTGACGAATACAAAAACCAGCACTGCCAGCAATATCCCGGTTACGCCTAATTCAATTAAATCTTTTTTACGCATTTTCTAAATTAACAGGTATAAGTTAAACCCTATAGTCGAACGGACCTTACCGATGAATTGATTATCTTTCTTGACATTTAAATTCTGCACGCTTACAAAAGCCGGCAGAACACTCTTTAGCTCTAGCAGATAACTTACCATATCTTTATAAAAACAAACCACTTCCATTGTTATTGGCAAAAAACTCGCTACCTTTCCGTCAATAATTACCTGCTTTCCATTTTCATCGAGGAACTCGCTGCGCGAACCAGGCTGCAAAGAAATAACCTCGATATTCATCTTCCGGGCTATCTCCGGAATAAGCTTGATACTATCCTCCTCCTGGCTGGGGAATTTATTGCTTAAATACTGCTGCCTTGATTTCAAAATACGGATTGCCTCATCCCTGTTTTGCGAACCGGACAAAAGCGCTTCAATACCCTGAATCTGCTGCTGGGTTAAAGCCAATTCATCTTTAAGGCTGCCAGCCTCTTTACTACCGGGAAGGTAAAAAAACACCCAGGCCAGCAGGAAAACAAAAATCCCCGCCGCGCTGCTTAAGATTATTTTTTTTTGATTTTTAGTTAGGCTTATTTTGGGAAGGTTCATTTTATTTAGCTAAAACACACTCCATCTCAAAGGTATTTCCATCTTTTTCCTCTTTGGAATTAACCAGGTTTGCCTCCAGGACAAATTTTGAATCCTCCAGGGCCTTCATAAAATCCGTAAGCACTTTTTCCGCCGACTCTCCTCCGGCAAGGACCACCCCGCTTAAATTCATCGAGTGGCTCGACTGGTCAAAATCAAATTCATTAAGTATAATGCTTGCCGGCACAGCCGCGCCGATTAATTTCAACAGGCCTCCGGAAGGCACTTTGCCTTTATGGATCTTATCTATGAAATCATCCCGGGAGTCCACCGCCTGTTTCAGATCCTTTACCTCCTCCACATTCTTAAGATGCAGCCTGGCTATTTTTAAGCGCTTCCTGTAATCCTGGATCCTGAAATTAACCACAAACCAGGAAAAAACAAAAACAGAAACAATAATAACCGCAGCGATTCTCAAGGCGCTCTTCTGGATCAATTCAAGTTTCCTGGCCTTTATTTCAGGAGGCATCAGG
>JALNZI010000192.1 GCA_023229385.1 Candidatus Omnitrophota bacterium
TGTACTTAAGGCGGAATAAAGTGTGGTTGTCTTGCCGCTGCCGGTAGGCCCGGTAACCAGAATGATCCCGTTCGGCTGGAGGATCATTTTAGCGAAAATATCCAGATTTTCCCTGCTAAAACCTAAATCCTTCAATCCTAACAAAATAGAGGAACGGTCCAACAAACGCATCACTACATTTTCTCCATGAACAGTGGGAAAAGTAGAAACCCGGATATCTAAATCCTTATTCTCCAATTTCACGCTGATCTTTCCGTCCTGCGGCCTTCTATTTTCAGCGATATCCATATTTGCCAGGATCTTGATCCTCGAAATAACCGCGTTTTGCAGTTTTTTCGGCAGGGAATGCACCTCATGCAAGATCCCATCAATACGGTAGCGCACGCGCAAAACTGCCATCTCCGGTTCAATATGGATGTCCGAAACACGGTCTTTAACCGCCTCAGAAATCAAAATATTCACTAATTTTATTATCGGAGGCTCTTCCGCAGCTTCAGCCAAGGCACCTTTATCAACCAGCAGCTTTTTGCTTTCAAAGGTTTTGACAATCTCTTCAACAGAGTTACCCTGACCATAATAAGAATCCAGAATCTTCTCGATACTCTTGGCAGAAACCAACACCGGATCGACGGCGCCGGCCTTGCTGATCCTGCGGATATGATCCAGCGCCTCTATATCGCTAGGGTCGGTCATGGCCACTGTCAGGGCATCCATAATCTTAAAGAGCGGAACCGCTTTATATTTAATAGCGACATTCTCCGGGATAAGCTTAGTAAGCTCGGCATCAATAACATAATCCTCTAAATTCATATACAAAAAACCCAAGGCATTTGCCCTGGCCTCGGCGATATCCTCCTCCGAAATAAAACCCAGCTTTTCCAGGGCCTTTTCAAGTTTAATCCCGGTGCGCTTTACCTCATCCCTGGCCTTATCCACCTGCGCCTGAGTAATCAGGTTTTGTTTCAACAATAAATCAATTACTTCCATTTTGACTCCGCTTTAAAATCAAAAAGTTTCCGTTACTCGGTTAATTTCGCTAAGAATTCCCTGTCTTCTGGGCTTATTTCAAAAAATTCTACTCCTGCGTCAAAAGAATTTATCCTGCCGAAGCCCGGCCGCAACAACAAGGCCCAGGCCACTTTTCCCTTACATTGGATATCCCGGCCGTTAATGCACATTTTTATTTCAAAGGAATCTTTCGGCTTAACTAACCTGGTGATGATGACCCTGGCGCCGGATGCGCTGATATCTTTAACCGCTAAAATAGTATAAGTATCCTGGCCGGGAAAACGGACCTTAATCTCGCAGGAAAAATCTTTTCTTTTAGCTTTTCTGTTTACTTCTCCGCCATCCATTTATTATTTTAATAGTTGGGCTACTTTAGCTAAAAGTATATCCGGTTCAAAGGGCTTAGTTAAATAAGCATCCGCCCCTACATCTTCGCCTACTTTTATATCAGATTCCTGGGCCCGGGCGGTAAAAAGGATTACCGGTATTTTTTTATATTTCTCGTCAAACTTCAGCAGGCGGCAGACCTTATAGCCGTCTATTTTAGGAAGCATAAGGTCAAGAATAATTAAATCCGGCTTCTCATTCCGCGCCTTATCCAACCCCTCCTGGCCGTCGCAGGCAAAGATAACCTGATAACCGTTTGCCTCCAGCCTCAAGGTAACCATTGTAACAAGATCCGGCTCATCATCAATAATCAATATTTTAACGCTATTCTTCTTCATTTTAGATTACTCCTTCAAAAGATCACTTTATTTTATCAGTATAGCTTAAAGTTAAGATAAGTAAAATCATTTAGGCAGGGTAAAAATAAATTTCGTCCCCTTGCCAAGTTCACTCTCTACCCGGATTTTACCGCCATGCAACTCTATCAACCCCTTGGCGATAGAAAGGCCCAATCCTGTGCCCTTTTCCCCTCCTCCGGCAGTGCGTCCGAATTGCAAAAACTTATCAAATGCTTTTGGCAGTTCTTCTTCAGTGATGCCAATACCCGTATCGCTAATAACAAATTCTACTTCGCTTTCCCTTTCCGTCAAAGAAACATCAATATGCCCCTTTTCAGTAAATTTAATGGCATTGCCGATCAAGTTAGTGAACACCTGGATTACCTTATCTTCATCAATACATAAAAGCAAATGCCTTTGCTCCTTAGGCAGGTTCACCCTGAGCTCCAATCCTTTCTCTTTAGCCTTATTCTCAAACGCAGTAAGCGTATTGTTGATCAAGGTTACAAGGTCGGTATCCTTCTTTTTAAGCTCCGCTTTTCCAGACTCAATTTTAGATATATCCAGAAGGTTATTGATAATCCTGGCCAAACGGTCAATGTTGTTTCTTGAGGTCGTAAGAACCTTCTCCTGATTAGGGTTAATACTCCCGGCCACCCCGTCTAAAATCAGGCTAATCCCTTCTTTGGTTATGGAAAGCGGCGTGCGCAGCTCATGAGAAACAGTGGAAACAAAATCCGACTTTAACTGATCCAGTTTTTCCAATGCGATATTTTTCTGCTTCAACTCTTCCGTCATCTTCTTGCGTTCAGT
>JALNZI010000193.1 GCA_023229385.1 Candidatus Omnitrophota bacterium
TGGCAAGACTTCCTTGCTTGATGCTATCCGCAAGACCAAAGTAGCTGAAGGCGAGCATGGAGGGATTACCCAGCATATCGGAGCTTACCGGGTGAGCCTTCCCGGGGGAGAGATCACCTTTTTAGATACTCCCGGCCATGAAGCTTTTACCGCTATGCGCGCAAGAGGCGCCCGGATTACCGATATTGTGGTTTTAGTGGTTGCCGCTGACGACGGAATTATGCCGCAGACTCAGGAAGCGATCGATCATGCGCGGGCTGCCGGAGTAACGATTATTGTCGCCATAAATAAAATAGACAAACCTCAGGCGAATATTGATATGGTCAAGAAACAATTATCGCAAGTCGGCCTGACTGCTGAGGATTGGGGAGGAAAAACTATTACTGTGCCGGTATCCGCTAAAACCGGCGAAGGCATAGATAGTTTGCTTGAGATGATTCTGCTACAGGCAGAGATAATGGAATTAAAAGCAAATCCTAACCGCCCGGCAAATGGAGTAGTTGTTGAGGCAAGGATGGCTAAAGGCAGAGGCCCGGTAGCCACGCTTCTGGTACAAAACGGCACATTACATCTTAATCAAAATATAATCGTAGGCAATTTGTACGGAAAGATCCGGGCGATGCTTAATGACCGGTTTCAATCAGTGACTGCTGTTGGTCCTGCTTCTCCGGTGGAGATATTAGGAATAAGCGGAATCCCTCAGGTAGGCGAGCAATTCTTTGTGATTGAAGACGAAAATCAGGCAAAAGATTTAGTCCAGGCGCGGATGGAGAAAGAAAGGCAGCAGCAGATAAAGAGCGTAAAGAGAGTAAGTCTGGAAGATTTGCATGCTCAAATCGCCGAAGGAAAAATCAAAGAGTTGAAATTGATTATTAAGGCTGATGTCCAGGGGTCGCTTGAGGCGATTAAGGATACACTGGATAAGCTGAATGTCTCCGAGATAAAAATTGATGTGATTCATGCCGGTGTAGGTAATATCAACAACTCGGATGTAATCCTGGCAATGGCTTCTGATGCCCTGATTGTAGGTTTTAATGTCAATTCTGATGAATTGGCTAAAGAATTGATTTCTAAAGAAGGCCTGGAGGTAAAGATATACAACATAATCTATGAATTGGCCAATGATATTAAAGCTGCAGTGGAAGGTATGCTCGATCCTAGGCTGAAGAGGATATTCTTAGGTAAGCTTGAGGTCAAAAAGATGTTCAAGCTTACGCGTTCAGGCCTGATCGCCGGCTGTATAGTGACCAAGGGTAAGGTTAACCGCAACAGCATGGTTACCGTGGAGCGTAACGGCCAGGTTGCTTTTGAAGGCAAGCTCTCAAGCCTGAAGCGTTTTAAGGATGACGTGCGCGATGTCGCCGAGGGTTTTGAATGCGGGATAGCCATTGGCGGTTTTGACCAGCTTATGGAAGGCGATATTATCGAGGCTTATGAAATAGAAAAAATTGCCAGGAAGCTATGAAAAAAAGAATATTAAGCGGAATGCGTCCTACGGGTAAACTGCACTTGGGCCATTTGGTCGGTGCATTATCCAACTGGACAAAACTTCAGAGCGAATACGAGTGTTTCTTTATGGTCGCGGATTGGCATGCGCTTATGTCGGAGTATGAAAATCCGCAGATGCTCAAAGATAATATGCTGGATAATGTTATCGACTGGCTTTCTTGCGGGATTGATCCTGAAAAATCAACAATCTTCATACAATCGCATGTAGCAGAACATCTCGAACTTTCTTTTGTCCTGTCTTTAATTACTCCGCTCGGACTTTTAGAGCGCTGCCCTACTTATAAAGAGCAATTACGCGAGGTAACTAACCGGGATTTAAGTACCTATGCTTTTCTGGGGTATCCGGTGTTGCAGGCGGCAGATATCTTGCTTTATAAGGCCGATGCTGTACCGGTAGGGGAAGACCAGTTGCCGCATTTGGAGTTAACCCGTCAGATTGTGCGTAAATTCAACCATATCTATAAGACGGATTGTTTTGCCGAGCCAAAGGCATTGCTTACCGAGGCCACCCGCCTTCTAGGTTTAGACGGCCGCAAGATGAGCAAGAGTTATAATAATTATATTGGTTTATCCGAAGAGCCGGAAGTAATCCGTAAGAAAATACAGAACATGATTACTGACCCTTTGCGTATACGTTTAAGCGATGCGGGCCATCCGCATAAATGTAATGTCTTCAGTTATTATTCCGTATTTTTCTCAGAGCAAAAGCAGGAGGTGGAGCAGCGTTGTACTAAAGCCTTAACCGGCTGCACCGCCTGTAAAAAGGAATTGGCGGATAAAATTCTTGACTTGCTTGCTCCTATCCGGGAAAAAAGGCAGGAATTGTTAAAGAATAAAAAACATATCCAGGAGATCCTCTCTTCCGGAGAGACAAAAGCGTCAAGCTTTGCCAGGAAAACCATGGCTGAAGTAAGGGGCTTACTTAAAATATAATATGAATTATAAAATACGTTTAGATATGTTCGAGGGCCCTCTGGACCTGCTCTTATATCTGGTCAAGAAAGACCATCTTAATATCTATGATATCCCTAT
>JALNZI010000194.1 GCA_023229385.1 Candidatus Omnitrophota bacterium
AATAAATCCGCTAAGTTAATTTTCATGCCAATATAATAATTTAGGGTTTTTATCCTTTTGACGCTTCAACACACAAACAATCTGGCGAGAACGTTCTCCTCTTGCATTCTTAAGTATACCCAGGGAACTAATCCTGAAAATATCAGATTTTACCTTGAGCATATTCCGGGAAATCAGGGTGTTTATCTGCGTAGCCTCCTTGGTAAATAAAGATCCGACATTCATCAGCTCTACGGGGGCCTTAAAAATATAATCATCCTCGGTACCGGTCAACTCATCGCTGCCCTGGCGGAATTTAATTATTTTATCGCAAAGGTCGCTGTTCAAACCTAAAGCATAAAAACAGTTAAAACCTGCAGTATTAATATTCACCTGCCCTGTACCATAAACAGTGATCAGATCCTTGATTTTGGAAAAGATCTCTGCAGTCATACCCTTTACCAGCAACAACTCTTCGGCTACCTGAAAATTCCCATTCTTGCATTCATAACCCGGGGATAATCCTTTATAATAGTCATTTTCCGCACCTCCAGTAGAAAGCGCAACATCCTTATCCCTCCAATCCACAATGGCGGCGGCAATATCTATCGCTTCTTCTGTATCCACTGCGCCGATATTTTCCAGCAAGGTTACCAATACCTCAGAGGGCGCGTTATTTATATCTATCCTGCCTGCCTCATCCATTGCCCCGTATAAAATAACTTCATCCTGGTCTTCCTGGTTATTCATCTTGTAGCTAACACTAATAAAACCGCCCCCGAAAGCCAGGTCTTTAAAAAACTCCTCTTTATTCGCCCATGATTCATTCAAGGCATCAGTGCTTTCAGTCTCGTCTATATACAATTCAGCAACCGCTCTTTCTATGCCTGCGCGAGCCAGGTAATACATTTTTAACCTGTCCTGAAAGTGATCGGCAAATTGCAGTTGGCTCCTTACCATAAACCCCAGGTTAACCACCAGGATTGTCAAGAAACCTAAAACCCAAAGAGTAATAATCAATACGCTTGCGCGCGAATAAATACCATTCCTGAACATAAATGCCTTACTGGATAAATTCTATTTTTTGCTCTCCGGTACCGATAGGAATAAATACTGTCTTAGCAAACTTTAGTTCTTCTCCGCTCTGCCCCTCAAAAGTAAACTCTATTTTGATTGCCTGGGGAATAGTATCCTGTTCCTCTTTAACCCATTTATCCTTCCATTCATACTCCCCGCTGGCATTATCAAGATAACAGTATTCAAATTTCAACTCTTTTAACCCGGGAATCAATATATCATATTTTCCAGGCTCCCCCTTTTCAAAAACCTCAGGATAACTCTGGAGCCTGCGGCAAAAGTTTTCCTCTTCATCAATAAAATAAATGATCCTGCTGAGCTGACTGTCAACAACCTCGGGAAAATAAACAATGTTTTCAGCGCCTTCAAAGGGAATAGTAGAAAACCTGAATGTATTCCTTATTTCCCTGGACATCTTCTCAACAACCATCCTTACAGCATGCCCCTTACCCTGAACCTGATTCGCCTTTCTCCAAACATTAATACCGCTGGCAAACACGGAATAGACAGTTACTGAAACCACTAGAATTATCGCCCCGCTGATAATCAGTTCAGCCAGAGTAAACCCTGCGGGTTTTATTTCCTTATTTTTTTTATTTATCATTCAAGATTGTCAAATAGGTGTTGAAAACACTTGAGCCGCTGTTCCGGCCGTCTTTCCAGCGGACAGTGGCCAAAACCTGGTTTAAACTTTCGTATTCCTCATCCGGGCTCAGGCGTATCTGCCAGCTAAGTTCCAGATTACCTGATTTCTCTTCCCCGCTTGTGTCACTAAGGAATGCCTTTGCGCCATCCTGCTTAGCTGCTATCTCCATCTCGGTCAGCTTATCTTCGGCTAATAAAGTTGCTGCCAGGTTACTCTGGGAAATACGCAAAATGTTGACACATTTAGCAAGCCCTTGCATGATCAAAATAAGGCCCAGAGACAGAATGGACACGCTGATCATTATTTCAATTAATGTAAAACCTTTATGCGCTCGCGGCCAAAAAATTGGCCGCTCAGCATTCGCCTCACAAGTTAAAAGATACAAGGCTTCATTTTTGCCAGTTGCCGATATCATCTTCACTCTCTACGCCGTCCGGGCCCAAAGAATACAAATCATAGTCCTGGCCTTCATGTGTGGCGGGATATTTATATTGATACTCTTTGTTCCAGGGATCTTGCGACTCTTTCTTGATATACGGCCCATTCCAATTCGCCCCCTCAGAAAGATCTCCCGGTTTTGTCGATAAAGCAGCCAGGCCCTGTTCCGTAGTCGGGTAACGCCCGTTATCCAGCTCATAAAGATCAAGCGCAGTCGCTATATTGGCGCTGATATCTGTCTTGGCCACCGCAACCTTGGCCTGTTCTGAACGTCCGGACAACCTGGGCATGACCATTGCCGCCAAAACACCAAGAATTATAACTACCAGCATTAATTCTATAAGCGTAAAACCGCTTTTTGCCTTCATTTG
>JALNZI010000044.1 GCA_023229385.1 Candidatus Omnitrophota bacterium
CTACAAACATTGCCGAAGATGTTATCTATATGGTTGAGGCAATAGTAGTTAAGCACCATATTGAGAAATTAGACCAGTAAAGAAGATAAAAATATGCTAAAAGCTTTACTTATAGCTCTGAATTTAGTTTTTCTCTATGTTACTGCCCGGGCAGATACAATTTATTTAAAGTCAGGTAAAGTGCTCGAGGCGGGTATCCTTGAAGAAAATACGGATTATATCAAAATTGATTTTAATGGTAATCCTCTGTACTATCAGAAGAAATATATAGCTAAGATTGAAAAGTCTGCGCCAGTTAAAAGCGGCGCTTATCCTGAGACAGAGAAGAAGAGCGTTGAACTTCTTACGAAAGATTATTTTAAGAAAGGACTGGAAGCTGCGGTAAGGGGTGATTTTCTTCAGGCCAGGCAAGAATTTAACTCTGGGCTTCTAAAGAGTGGGGATGATTATAATATTCCTGCAGCGCTAAGCTTGCTTGATGACCTTGATGCGGGGAAAATTAACCGAACGGATGCGTTGGATTTATTCAACGGCCTATTTAATATGTTGTGCAATGATTATAAGCAGGCAATTCCTTATTTTAAACGGGTACTTGAGACTGATCCTGATAATATAGATGTGTTATACAATCTGGGTGTTTGTTATTATTCCCTGGATAATTTCCACCAGGCTATAGTTGCATTTGAGAGTATTCTTAATATTAAACCGGATGATCCTGAGGTGTATGGATTATTGGGGAATGCATATTATCTTTCCGGAGATCTTCAGAACGCAAAAGAAAGTTTTGTTTTGGCAAGAGAGTTATTCCGCAAGGCGCAGGATATCTCAAGCGCAAATGAAATAGAAAAGCTTTTAACCCGGCTTTTTATGGATCAGGCGCCTAAGCAAAATTAAGAGGTTCATTTCGTATGTGCTATAAGAAAACATGAAACATAAATTATGGGTTGGTGTTGATATTGGCGGTACTAAGATTTCCGCTGGCCTGGTAGAAGGTTCTGGTAAGATACTGCATCGAAAGAAGATTTCCTTACCGGTGAATTTAAGCCGGAAGAAGATAATATCTGTAATTTTTAGCCTTATCCAGGAATTGCTTGAAGATGAAGGTGTTAAGGCAAGGCTGCTCAAGGGTATTGGTTTGGGGGTTCCCGGTATTGTTGATCAGCGGGGAGTTGTGATTAATGCTCCGAATATATCGCTATCCGGAATTGATATCTGCAAAGTGATTAAGAGGAGGTTCCGGGTTCCCGTAGTGGCGGGTAACGATGTGAATTTGGGTGTTTTGGGAGAAAGATGGCTTGGCGCAGCGCAAGGTTATAAAGATATAGTCGGTATTTTTATGGGCACTGGTTTAGGCGCGGGAGTAATTGTGGATGATAAGTTACTTTTGGGTAACCATGGCGCTGCCGCAGAAATCGGGCATATGCTTATAAATTCAAAAGGACCAAAATGTAGTTGCGGTAATTATGGATGTCTTGAAGCATATGTTGGCCGCTGGGCAATTGAACGGGACATACGCAAAGAATTGCGAAAGGGGAGAAGATCGGTTTTAAGAACATTGCTTCCTCCCGGCAGCAAAATCATTAAAAGTAAAATTCTTGCTAAGGCGATAAGCAGGAATGATCCTTTGATAACCGAAGTGATGAAACGGGCAGCGCTTACTGTTGGGGATGCCTGTGTATCATTGAGGCATATATTTGATCCTCAGATTATTGTCTTAGGAGGAGGGGTAATCGGGGCGTGTGGGGATTTTATCTTGCCTTTAGTCCAGGAGCGCCTGGCGAAAGATAAGTTTTTTTCGAAATTAGGCAAGTGTGATGTAGTTGTTTCTCAGCTTGAAGATAACGCGACAATATTAGGTGCAGTTGCGCTTACCTGCGGTATTTAATCCAATAAAATTTCTCCAGGTTGGTTGATTTTCCCAGATCTTTTTAAATTTTGCGTAGGATTTGTTTCCCAGAGAGATAAGCCGGATTTTAAGCGAATGATTATTCAAAACAGGGGATTCAGATAAAATTAAGTAGTTGCGCATATCCCCGAGGGTTTTTTGAATTGAACGGGAATTAGATATAAAACTGTTTAATCTTTTTGCGTATATGGGCTGGAACAACTCAAGGGTGTAGCGCAGATGTTTGGCGGCGATACGTAAAGAATGCAGCTTAGTTAAATCTTTTGGGCAATAAGCGTAATCAGTACGCCAGAGTAATTCCTTCAGTCTTTTGTTAATTTTTTCCTTCCCGGTTTTTATTAAGGCTGGATTATTGAATAATACTTTTGAGTTTTTGAGGCGTTCATTTATCCTTTCTCTTAAATGAAGTTTGTCTATTTTTGCTAAATCTTGGGAGATCCGCGGTTGTAGTTTAACGCGCTGTTCTTTAAAATGCCTAATGATATATTCTTGAGCTTTTAATTTTAAAAGTATGGCAATCTGCGTATCTAAGTCCCGCGCCCGGTTTAAAGGTTTGCAAATCTTACGGATTTCGTTTTGCATTTTATTATATTCTTGATCAGGGAAAAAAAGCTTGAAAGACCAGAGGCTGATGCGCAGCCTGCGTCCAGATACGCGCATACGATGCAGGGCATCAGGGTTTCGATTGAGAATTATTCCTTCCTTTTGAATTAGGAAATCCTCCAGATTATTTAATATTGTTTGCTGAGCGAAGTTGGGTTGTTTCATGCGGTGTAATGTTTTATGAGGACTTCTTGAGCGTTAAATCTACCCTCCGCTGAGGAGACCCTTGAATATTCCCCGTCTTGGTTTAAAACCCTAGATTTGGCTGTGTCATGCCAGTAGGTATCCATAATAAAACGCAGCTGTTCTTTGATTTCCTGTTTATGGATTTCAAAGAGCAACTCAATCCTGCGGTCAAAATTTCTAGACATCCAGTCGGCAGAGGAGAGGAAGAATTGTGGGTCGGCATTGTTGTTGAATATATAAATACGGGAATGCTCCAGGAATCTTCCAACAATACTTTTTACTTTAATATTCTCGCTTAATTCAGGAATTCCCGGTATGAGGCAGCAGATCCCTCTGACGATAATTCTGATTTTTACGCCTGCGCAGGAAGCCGTATAGAGTTTCTTGATTATTTTAGTATCCTCCAGCGAGTTCATCTTGATGAAGATTAAACCGTTCTTATAGTTTTTGTGTAATTGGATCTCCCGGTCAATAAGTTCCATAAAATATTCACGCATATCGTCAGGAGAAGTAACTATGCGTTTCCAGCGCGAAGGAAGAGAATAGTCGGTAATTACATTAAACAGGTTACTGATATCGCGGGCGAAATCATCATTGGCGGTAAAATATCCGATATCGGTATAGATCCCAGAGGTTTTTTCATTATAATTTCCAGTTGAAAGGTGCACATAGCGCCGGATATGCTCTTCTTTACGTACAATTAGCGTCATTTTGGAGTGTGTTTTCATCCCGGGCAATCCGTAAATAACATGGCAGCCGGCTTCTTCCAGCTCTTTGGCCCAGTTAATATTCCTTTCTTCATCAAAACGCGCTTTTATTTCTACCAGGATAGTCACCTGTTTTTTGTTCTTTGTCGCTTCTTTTAAGGCTTTAATTATGCCGGAATCATCATTAGTCCGGTAGAGGGTCATCTTTATTCCTAATACTTGAGGGTCTTTAGCTGCCTGTTGCAATAATTCCAAGGTAGGCGTGAAGGATTGATAGGGGAGGTGCAGGATAAAATCGTTTTCTTTTATTTTCTCTAGTATATTCTCGTATTCAATCTTTTCCGGAATGAACGCAGGATAATTAAGTTGGGGTTTGATCGTTTGAGCGCTGATTTCGAAAAGAAATGAAAGATCCATATCTTTTTCAATAAAGGATATCTCATCTTTTGCAAAGTCCATCTCTTGGCAAATAATTTCCTGTAGTTGAGGATTAGACTCCTTTTCCATTTCCAAGCATACCACTTTTGCTTTGGGTCTTTTCTTTACTTCGTTTTCAATCGCTTTCAGCAGGTCCGGAGCATACTCTTCGTCAATAGTTAATTCGCTGTCCCGGATAACCCTAAATAAGGCGTGAGCGGTTATTTCGTAACCCTTAAAGAAATCCTTCAGATGTTCGCGGATAATTTCTTCGATAAGGATAAAGGCATGTTCATTTTTATCACTCGGTAATCGCAGAGTTCTTGAAATGACCTTGGGTATGGTAATTAAGGCTGTGTAGTTTTTTTCTTCCCTTAGCAGTTTAACGGCGAAAACAATTGTTTTTGAAGATAGAACAGGAAAGGGGTGGCCTTGGTCTATAGCCATTGGGGTAATAAGTGGAAAAATATTTGTATCGAAATAACGGTTGGCGAATTTTTTTTGCTCAGGATTAAGCTCGGGGAATTTTTTGATAAAGATTTTATTTTCTTCAAGCTCAACTTTAATCTTTGCGTAATTAGAATACAGGGTTTCTATTGCTTCTTTGACAGCCGATTTTATTTGTGGATAAAGCTCCTGCGGTATAATTCCAAAACTGTCTTTACGGTTATACCCGGAGTCGATTAATCTTTTAAGCCCGGCAACCCTAACCATATGAAATTCATCGAGGTTGTTTACAAAAATTGCTAGAAATCCAATCCTTTCAAGCAGGGGGTTATTGAGATCTTCTGCTTCTTGAAGTACGCGGTTGTTAAAAGCCAGCCAACTTAAGTCCCGGGGAATAAAAATACTCTTTATGTCTGGGTTATTTATATCCATATCTTTAGTTTTTTAACGTTAAGTTTATTTTATTTCCGGTAATTTCTTCAAATAAATTATTTTTGTTTTGGAAATCTTCTGATTCAAGGGTTAGATTTCCTTCAGCGTAAACCTGCAGCTGGATATCCTGTCTTGGGTTAATTTTTACCTCGACCTTCTTAACCTTTTGTTTATGCGAACGGTCAAGCGCATTAGCTATTCTTAATAGTGAGCTTAGTTTTTGAACAATTATTTGTTTATCCCGGGGTAATGAATTATAAAGCAGGTGAGTTTCATTAGGAAGTGCCTTGCGATGATAGCGGGCGATGCAAGCGATCATTTTTACTTCTTCCGCAGTGAGCCGGGAAAGATTCAGGGAATTAATTATATATTCAGTGTGCTTGTGGTGTGAGCGGTTATGGATAAACATGCCAATATCGTGCAGCCAGGCGGCAAGCAGGAGGTGGATTAGACAGTCTTTTTTAAGCCCCAACTGTTCTTTCAGGCCTGAAAAAAGCATCTCGGATATTTCCGCAACGCATTGTGCATGTTTTAAGTCCACCTTAAACTTAGCGCAGGTATTTTTTGCAATAGAAATAAGCTGGTTAGTCTTGTTGTATTTTTTTGATAGTTCAAGTTCAAGTAAAATGTTTGCTAACACCGCTTCAGCCAGTGAAGTTTCAAGTATGTAAATTTGGCTATTGTTGGTCAAGGTAAAGAATATATTCAGGATAATTGCATAGGCAGTTATGGTATCTGCAGTTTCAATGGGTATTTTATAGTCCCGGATAATCTCCCGGGGGTTTTTATCCGCTAGGTTCTTGAGTATTTGTTGTGATTCTTCGCTGGTAATCTGGAAGAATTCTCCAGGGAAGTGTCTAGTTTTAAGGATATTCTGAAGGAAAGAAGAGTAGTTCTCATCAACAAGTATAATGTCGTTGATTGCCAACTTGGGCAGGGAATTCTCAAAATAATTAAATTCATTCTCGATATACTCGGTTGTTCCTTCGAACACTTGTTCCATATTCCCGTTTAATGAAGACATGAGTTGTTTGAGCCGCAGTATCCCCAAGGGCAGGCCTGTGTGCAGCAGCGTAAATCCTTGTTCCATTATTGAGATATCCAGGCTTGCTGAGCCGAGTTCGGCGATTAGCAGGTTCCTTGAATGTATGGGGTAGTTTTCCTTGAGTTTATAAGTTAGATAGGCATCAATATAGTAGACTATATCGCCGACGCTGAGTATATCAACGATTAAGCCGGTTTTCCGTAATATGGAATCGCAGAATATATCCGCATTTTTTGCTTCGCGTACTGCAGTTGTGGCAATAACCTTAAGCTCAGAGACTTCGTATTCCGTAAGCAGACTTTTGTATTTATTAATAAAATTGACAGTTTGGTTTATGGTTTCCTGGGAGATCCTATTCTTAGAGAATGTATCGTTTGCGATCGGAACAACATTCTTTAATGATTCAAGTATGTTAATGCCTTCTCCGGTTGCCTCTCCAATGATTAACTTTATTGATCTGGAACCAATATCAATGACTCCAGCGCGCATATTACCTCTCATCCGCAAGACACCTTCTCGTTTATGCTTCTTCTTTGTTTAATCTTAGCCATCCCTACCATCGCATTCCAAAGCCATATTTCTTTTTCTTGAGGATTTAAATCAAGCAGCCATTCCTTAAAAAGATTATGGAGTAAATCTTCAATCTCATTGATTGTGTTATCGATCTCTATTGCATCTTTTAGTTTAAACATATGGACCTCCATTTTTTACACGACAATTTTTTGCTGAAGCAAAGATTTATTTTAATTTATTTGAGACTACTGAACGTAATGTATTAACAAGTTCAGTATTGCAGGGCTGTGAATATTCTTCTTCCAGCATAAAAATAGCAGCCAGACAATTATTCAACTGATCAAGATAATCCTTTTGATTGGAGGCAGTTGTTTTCTTCAGGCATTCCTTTATCCGTTCGCTGCTGGGGATAATCCCTGATCTGATCAATCTGTTTATTTCGGATATTTCTTGTTCCAGGCTATTATCAAGCGGTTTATCCGCGATATTCGCTTTATCCATTTTTTCTGTGGAGCCTGGCACAGGTTTAGTTTCTGGGTCAATTGAGAGATGCGCTATCTGTTCGTAGGCAATATCAGCCAGGATTGTCTTAAAATCACTATTTTTCAGATATTCATCACCGACAAAAATAGTATTTTCCAGTTTTACCGGGCCATTAATTTTTATATGTTCCCGGGTAAACATTTGAGCTTCTGGTATAATCATAAAAACAAGCTTATTGAACTTCTCTGGGTCAAAGAGGTTTGCGAGTTCTTCGCTTATTTTTGGTATTTTAACCGGTTTTATCTCTAATGAATCAGCAAGTCCGGCAATTATTTCGATATCTTGTCTGGTAACTATTGCTTCTTTTGAAGCAGGACGTTCCTCTATGATAGAGGTATTATTAACGGGTTTCTCTTGTTTATGAGCGTCCCATCTTTTTTTCAATACTGTAATAGAGTGATGGAGTTTCTTTAAATCTCTTTTTGTGCTGTAATTTCCAATCATTGCAAATGCATAATGGATCAGGGGGGTAATCAGAAATCCTATAATTGTATTAACAGCCGCCCAAAAATTAAAACCGTTAAAAATGTTAATATTAAGATTTACTGCGGTCAAAAAGAAACTTATAACCAGGCTAATATGTTTTCTTGTTACCCATGAGGTTGCCGGGCCTATCCTGGTAGGGGTCAAAAGCTTATAATATTCTTCCGGCGTATGTTTATTTCCTGTAGTATTAATTCGGTCTATCAGCTCATTCAGATTTTTAGTAGCGCTCCATGCGATATAAGGGACAGCAGTAATCTTATGCCATAGGCTGTATTTTATCTTATAATTTGTTTTTCCGTTTCCGTTGTTGTTATTACCGTTTGCCTTTTCAATATCAACGATATAACCTTTAGCAATATTTAAGGCTGATAAACAGCTTAAGGCGCCTAAATAGTCAGAAAAATAATGCCCCCACTTAAGTAATCTTTCTACGCTTTCGGCATATTTGGCCTTGTTCTGCACTTTTTGTTCAATTAAACAATTGATTGTTTTTTGGATCAAGTAATGGACAGAATTTATCCTTTTGTATATAGTTCCAAGGGTATCGCCGGTTTCCTGTGTTAAATGCAGCGGTAAAACATGGTATATTTTTTCGCAATACTCCGCTAGTTCGGCAATATCGGTTTCAGTCAGATTCTTTCGTTTGAGCATTTCTTCCCAATCATGTATTCTGGCGAAACTGCGCGATATTCCTACGTTTAACTCTGTCGGCCTCTCCAGCGCTATGAGATCTAAAATATGTCTTAGGTCTTTGTTGCTTGCGAATGGTTCGGTTGTATCAGCTATGTGCCTTAATTCTAAGAAGTTGGTAGGTTTAATGTGCCTGGCAATTTGCCTGGCAGCCTTATAGTGATCAGCGGTATAGTTATAATTGCTGAGTGCGTTTAACACCATATGTATTTGTTCTGGGGCAATATCCGCGTCCATAATTGCTTCCAGTTCTTTTAATCTTAAAAGTTCAGGGCTTTCTTCGGATTCTCTGGCGTTAACCGGGTTAGCTGTTGTAGTGTTATTTTCGGAGGCAGGCGCAGAAACTGTTGTTTGTTTTATTCCGGGGTAATTTTCTCCAGGGTGGTCTAAACGTTTGTGAGGTTTTATATTGGTAGCTGGTGGGGCTTGAGGGTTTTGGTTCGACTGCAATTCTTTTAATCTGTTCTCTGAAACCTTGTTTTCCACCTGTTGCTGCGCTATCGGTACTGAATTCATTGCGTCTTTGTCAGCGTAGTTATTAAGAACATCCTGTCCTTCCTGAGTTTTTGTTGTATCTAAAAGTCCGGTAATTTTTAACCCGGATGCTTCGACAATTTCCTTTATTTTGGAAATCCTGTTTTTAATGAATAGGATATTGCCGTTTTTTCTGAACTTTGTCAATTCGTGTTGCTGGATAAAATCTATTGACTGAGGGGAGTAATTAATGGATGTATTTTGCAGGTTAAATCGTTCCAGGAGTTTATTCCAATCTTCATCTTTTGTAATTTGGGAAGATTTCAATTTGTATATGTTAAAAAGATAGCTGACAACAGATAGTTTCTCTTCATTGGTTAGTTGCTGCCACCGGGGGTATTTTGTAATCTGCTCAAGCTCTTTTGTCACAAACGATAGTTTTGATGATTTTAGATTGGTTATGTTAACCGGCAAGCCCAAGCTTTTTAGAAATTCCCTGTTTTTACGCAGGGTTTCCGGATTCCTGACAAGGAGGCTTACGCCTTTGCCGTTTAAGATATCGAGGTCAAGCTCGTTTGCGATAAACCTTATTCTTTCTTTTACATCTATGCGTTTGGAATTAAGTAGCTTCTGGATGTATTTTGCCTTTGAAGATCTCAAGTTTTCTAATACTTTATCAATCTCGTTTTCGCTTATTTCTTTCTTTTGTTTAGTGTTTAGCGGAGAAATTGTATCCTGGATGGGGGCTATCGGGATGCCCTGGTCAAAATATGGATCCTGGAGAGTGTGTCCCTGAACCTTAAAAGATATCTCCTGGCCAGTTGAAGGAGGGGAGAAGGAGCTAGTTGAAATAACATTAATCCGCGCAGTATCTGTAGCGTTAAAAATCCCCGTAAAATCAACCCCGCCGCTTGAATATGTCCTTACCGCCCGGCCAAATAAATTAAAAACCTGAACCTGTAAATCATATTCTTTCTCTAAATAAGATTTCTGATATTCTTTAAAGTAGATATCTTTAGACCATTGTTTATTTGAGGTAAGGCCCGTTAAATTTCTCCGGTCTATCAAATAAGGATACAGTCCGCCAGTACCATAAAACTTACGTTTAAACCATTGCGCCAGGATTAAAGAACAATAAGCCTGCCGCAGGGGGGCGTATTTTTCTCCGGTATTTACCTCTTTGGAAATCTTAGGCAAAATTAACTCTCGGATTAATTCTGATGAATACTCATTTATTATTCTGGCCCGTTTATCCCCAATTCTATATTCCTGTTTATTACTTAAATATGCTGTTTCGGTTGAAACATTTAATCCTGCTTTATAAACATATGCGCTATTTTTGTCTTCGCAAACAACAACTTCTCCCGGAGTTATCCAAATTTTTGTATTAATGGAGATCTGGGTATGCCCCAGGTCAAATCCGTAGACCTCTTCAATTTTATTATAAATTCTATTCCAATATTCTTTGCCTTCGGGGGTGGATGGAAAGGTGGCGCGCGCCAAGTCTTTCTTTAGTTCTAAATCCGCCTCCATCAGGATTTTTCCCAAGTCAGTATCGACCAGATAATTATCAATAACTTCATTTGGCGAATCCAGCCCCAGGTTTACC
>JALNZI010000045.1 GCA_023229385.1 Candidatus Omnitrophota bacterium
ACTTTATTGCGTTTTAAATAATAATCACAAATTCCCCGCGGGGCTTTATTTTAACAAGCTTATTGCTGACAGCCTCAGGGTTCCCGCGCAGGATTTCTTCAAATTTCTTGGTTAATTCCCTAGCCACCACAATCTCTTTATCCCCAAAAACCGTTTTTATATCTTCCAGGCTGGATAATATTCTATGGCAGGATTCATAAAAAATTAGAGTACAATTAAATTTCTTTAATTTCTCAAGCTGATTCTTACGAGCCTGGGTCCGGTTAACCAAAAATCCGCCAAAATAAAACTCATGGGCGGGCTTGCCGGAAAGAACCAGGGCATTAACAAAAGCTGCCGCACCTGGGATAAAGGTCATTTCAAGACTATTTTTAATCGCTAGATTAATTAAGTTGTATCCCGGGTCAAGGATCCCCGGAGTTCCGGCATCAGAAACCACAGCGATATCCTTACCCTCCTTTAATAAACCAAGGATATAATCCGCTTTTGTAAACCTGTTATGCTGGAAAAAACTCGTAGTAGGCGTTTTGATAAGATAATGATCGAGCAGGATTTTTGTATGCCGGGTGTCTTCGCAGGCAATCAAATCTACGCCTTTTAAAACTTCAATCGCCCTAAGAGAAAGATCTTTTAAGTTGCCGATTGGCGTACCAACGATATAAAGCATTATTCCACGGTTACTGACTTGGCTAAGTTACGCGGCTGGTCAACGTCACAGCCACGCTTAACTGATATATGGTATGCTAAAAGCTGTAGTGGCAAGGCAACCAAAAGAGGAGAAAACAACTCATCGCACTTAGGAACATAGATCACCTCTCCGGTCAATTCTTTGATATTTTTATCCCCCTCGGTGGCAATAGCAATAATCTTACCGCGGCGGGAACGAATCTCCTGAATATTCGAAATCATCTTTTCGTAAACTTTCGACTCTACTGCCAGACAAACTACTGCACGGTACTCATCAATTAAAGCTATTGGGCCATGTTTCATCTCTCCGGCAGCATAACCCTCCGCGGGGATATATGAAATTTCTTTTAATTTTAAGGCCCCTTCTAAAGCCGAGGGATAATTCACATTTCTTCCCAGATACAAAAAAGACCCCAGGTGAGAATGCCTGCGGGAGATACGGGCGATAATATTTTGTTCTTTCAAAATCTCCGCCTGCTTATTGGGAATCTGTTTCAATTCTTTAATCAGTTTATCCAGCTTGGCCAAGGGGATTGTATTACGAACCCTGGCCAGATAGAAAGCGAACAAATAAATTGCGGCCAGCTGTGCGGTATAAGCCTTGGTAGAAGCTACGCCAATCTCTGGCCCCGCATGAGTATACATTACTCCGTCCGATTCGCGGGTTAAGGTTGAACCTAAAACATTGCATATAGAAATTACCGAGGCGCCAAGTTTACGCGCCTGCCTGACACCCGCCAAGGTATCGGCGGTTTCACCGGATTGGCTGATCGCCAAAACTAAAGTATCTTTATTAATCAGCAGGTCGCGATAACGGAATTCACTCGATACATCTATATGGGTGGGAACCTTGGAAAGCGTTTCAAAAACATATTTCCCTACCAGCCCGGCGTGATAGGCTGTGCCGCAGGCAACGACAAAAATATTTTTAATACTCTTTAACTTCTTAACTCCGATATATTGTTCTTTAAAGATAATCTTGCTGTCTTTTGGTACCCTCAGCCCTATAAGGTTTTCAATGATTTTCGGCTGCTCGTTAATTTCTTTGAGCATAAAATGTTTATATCCCTGTTTCTGGGCTTGTTCAATATCCCAGTTGAGCCTCACCGGGTTCTTAGCTATTTCTTTGCCGTTAAGGTCAACTATCTTAAAACGGTCTTTATTTAAAATCGCAATTTCATTCTCCTCTAAAAATATTATATCTTTAGTATATTCTAAAATTGCCGGGGCATCCGAGGCAAGAAAATTTTCGTTTTTACCTATCCCCACTATTAAAGGGCTTCCGGAACGGGCGCCAATCAATTTTCCCGGCTCACGCCTGGAAATAACCGCAATAGCGAAAGATCCGCTGACTAATTTTAAGGCCTTACGTACTGCAACCTCCAAAGGGATGTTTTTATAAAACTTCTCTATAAGGTGAACAATCACCTCCGTATCTGTCTGACTGCGAAATATATGCCCCTCTTTAAGTAACTGGTTCTTTAAGGTTTCGTAGTTTTCAATAATCCCATTATGCACCAGAACAATTTCATTGTCACAATCAGCATGTGGGTGAGCATTGGCTTGAGTAGGTGCACCATGGGTAGCCCAGCGGGTATGCGCGATCCCTATCGAACCATCGAGCGGCTTAGACTTAAGCAATTTGTCGAGGCAACTAATTTTTCCGGGAGATTTTCTTATTGCCAGGGTGTTTTTGGAAGGCAGGATGACCGCCATGCCGCTGGAATCATATCCGCGGTATTCTAAGCGTTTAAGGCCAGTCAAAAGAATCTTCTGAGCTGGCCTTTCACCGACATATCCGACTATTCCGCACATTTTGAGCACACTCCTGGACTTGCCATTTGGCAAGTCCATTTAGCGAAATCCCGATCGCAACAAGAAAATTTACTAAAATTTTCGTAGCGTTTTGCGATTGGGAGAGCGCCCTTTATAAATTTAGTGACCCTGACGGGATTTGAACCCGTGTCGAGAGCTTGAAAAGCTCTTGTCCTAGACCAGGCTAGACGACAGGGTCAGAGTTTATTCTTCTTCCTCGGCAATTACCGGGGCAACACAAGAAACCCGGTCTTTATCCTGCAACTTAATTAACCGCACACCTTGGGATGAACGACCGGTCTCGCGGATATCTTTTATTGCACAACGTAAAAATATTCCGTTTTGGGTAATCACCATAAGTTCATCTTTATCATTGACGGTCTTTAGATTTACAGCTTCACCGTTTTTATCCGTGACTTTAATATTAATCACCCCTTTGCCGCCGCGGCTGGTTAGCCGATACTCGTCAATGGTAGTGCGTTTTGCAAAACCTAAAGCTGTAACCGTAAGTATAGTAGAGGATTTTTGGGGAACCACCATATCAATAACTTCATCTTTTTTCGCCAAAGAGATTGCGCGTACACCCTGTGCTCCTCTACCCATATCACGCACCTTTTCCTCGGAAAATCTTATTGCCTTACCCTGCTTAGTCCCGATAAGTAATTCTTGCTTTCCGTCGGTCATCTCTACACCGATCAGCACATCATCTTTATCTAAAGTAATCCCGATAATCCCACCCTTACGCGGATTACCGTATGCTTCAAGTTTAGTTTTCTTAACCTGCCCAAACTTGGTAACCATAACTAAATACTTATCAGGAGAAAACTCTTTTACCGGTATAGTTGAACTAACTTTAGCCGCTTGCTCCATCTGCACGAGATTAACAATTGCCTTGCCTTTAGAAATACGGCTGGCCTGAGGTATTTCATAAACCTTTAGCCAATGCACCTGGCCCTTATCCGTAAAAATAAGCAGATAGTCTTTAGTCGAGGCAACAAAAAGATGCTCGCTAAAATCTTCTTCCTTAAGCTCCGCACCTGTTGCTCCCGTGCCTCCGCGTTTTTGCTTGCGGTACGAACTTACCGGCAGGCGTTTAATGTAACCGCCATGGCTGATTGTTACCACTACATCCTCTTCGGCAATCAAGTCTTCAACCTCCAACTCTTCTGCCTCACCTACAATATCTGTTCGCCGCTCATCCCCATACTTTTTCTTTAAATTTTCAAGCTCTTCCTTGATAATTGCTTCTATCTTTTTCTGAGAAGCCAGGATCGCCCGGCATAATTCAATTTTCTTCAAAAGCTCCTCATACTCCGCATCAATTTTATCGCGCTCAAGGGCAGTTAAACGCTGTAGCTGCATTTCAAGTATCGCCTGCGACTGGATCTCGGAAAGCCCAAACTCCTTCATCAAGTTTAGCTTGGCAATTTCCACACTCTTAGAGGTCTTGATAACCTTGATAATCCGATCTATAAACTTAAGTGCAATTTTCAAACCTTCCAGAATATGCGCGCGCTTTAATGCCTTATCTAGCTCAAATTGGGTACGCCTGCGGATAACTACTCTGCGATGCTCGATATAACAATCCAACACCTGACGTAAATTTAAAACTTTAGGCCGATTGTCTACCAGGGCCAACATAATAATACCAAACGTATTTTCTAATTGGGTGTGCTTAAAAAGCTGGTTTAAAACAATCTGCGATTCAACATCCCGCTTAAGCTCAACCACAATACGCATACCTTCTTTATCCGATTCATCGCGGATATCAGATATGCCTTCAATTTTCTTATCTTCGACTAAAGCGGCTACGGACTCAATAATGCCTGATTTCTGCACCTGATAAGGGATCTCGGTAAAAATAATCAGATCCTTACCGTTTTTCTGATGTTCAACAGTTGCCCTGGCGCGCACCAAAAGTTTACCCCTGCCAGTCATGTAGGCGTCTTTAATCCCCGCTTTGCCGCAAATTAAACCTCCGGTAGGAAAATCCGGACCTTTGATATAACGCATAAGGTCTTTAATTTCAGCTTCAGGATGATCAAGCAGATAGATAATCGCATCGCAAACTTCATTCAAATTATGCGGAGGAATATTTGTAGCCATGCCCACGGCAATACCGCTTGAACCATTAACTAAAAGATTGGGCAGACTGGCTGGTAAAAGCAACGGCTCTTTCAGGGAAGAGTCGAAATTTGGCCCAAAAACAACCGTATCTTTATCAATATCCCCAAGCAACTCCTCGGAAATTGCGGCAAGACGGGCCTCAGTATAACGCATGGCTGCGGCAGCATCCCCGTCAACCGATCCAAAGTTACCCTGTCCGTCCACTAAGGGGTAACGCAAGGTAAAATCCTGCGCCATTCTTACCAGGGTATCATAAATTGCCATATCTCCATGGGGATGATATTTACCCATAGTTTCACCGACTATACGCGCGCATTTTTTATAAGGTTTGGAATGCTCAAGGTTAAGCTCTTGCATCGCATAAAGAATCCTGCGGTGTACCGGTTTTAAACCATCACGCACATCAGGCAGGGCGCGGCCGACAATTACGCTCATTGCGTAATTTAAATAAGAATCCTTAACCTCTTCTTCAATATTAACCGGTACTATTTTATCATTACGCGTGTACATAATCTTCTGTCGCCTCTTTTAATTTTTTATACAACACCACTGTAATCGCGCTCCAAAACGGCACCAGCACAATGTTAATAAGCAGGCTGAATATTGTGCTTATCCGGTTGGCCTGTTCGGTATCACTGCCAATGTTCAAGAATGCCCCCGCAACAATAAAAAGCAGCAGGCAGACAATATATATAAGCATGATCAGGCAATAAGTCCCCGCAACCGGATGTATATATTCCGTTATCAGAGAAAAGCTGCGCTTTAAAGCAGCAACGGGGCGCACATTCTCAAGAACGCAAACTGCTGTGGCCAGGGACCAACGCAGCATAAAATAGATTAAAGACACACAAACCGCTATTGTTATCGTAAGGCCGATAGACACAGCTAACATTTTATTAACTTTTGACAATACCCCTAAAATTATTGTTACGATTATCCCGCCGGATATCACTATCCCCAAAAAAATTAAAATAGAAAGCAAAACCGTCCCCAGGTATTTTAAAAAGAATACCCTGACCTGGTTTATGCTCTGACTGACCGAGTAATCCTCGAGATTAACCGCTTTTTTAACAGCTAATAGTAAAGCAATATGGCTCCAGATACTTGCTATTAAAATCAAAATGTAAAATAAAAGAAGCCCAGGAGAGTTTGATTGGCCCTGGAGGTTCCCTGCCATAGGCATTAAAAAAGCAATGGAGATCGGAACATTGAAAATCAAGTAAATAGCGCTCAGCTTCCCCAGGTTGCCCCGGCAGAGACCCCAAGCTTGTTTGAAAATAGCAACCGGATGGACGGCAATTTTATTTTTTTTCGGTATAATTATTTCCATAGCTAAATATCCAGATTCTTAACCTGATGAGCGTAATCTTCGATAAATTGACGGCGCGGCTCTACCTGGTCTCCCATTAAAACCGTGAACATCTTATCTGCCTCAACCGCATCTTCTAAAACTACCTGCAGGATTGTTCTTTTTTCCGGATCCATAGTAGTATCCCATAGTTGCTGCGGATTCATCTCGCCCAAGCCTTTGTATCTTTGGATATGCATACCTTTAACTGCTATCTCCTTGATATACGCAAGCACCTCTCTTAAACTAAAGACTTCTTTTGCATCCCCGTCATTAGTGATGCGGTAAATTGCTTTTAATTTCTTTTCCGCTTCTTTGTTTACGTCTGGTTTAGAAACTATGGTGCTGCTGAAATAATTTTCAATGTCAAAACCGAGCTTCTCAAGCCTAGTAATCACTTGTTCAATTTCCTGGGACTCAAAAAGCTCTAAAACATCCCCTTCTGCTTCCTTGCCCTCTTTTTCTGTAATTTCGGCCAGCTCTTTATCAGAGAATACAAAAAGGGTATTTCCATCCACTTTTACCCTATAAATAGGTAACTTTTTGGTTTTTGGATGTCTAGAACCCAAGTAATCTGCAAAATTTACTCCCTTTTTATCCAAATACCTTCCAAGCTTATCTAATTCGACCAAATACTTCAACAGCTCCTTAAATTGATTATCAGTAAAACTCTGTTTATCTTTTAACCGTAACAACTTATGCCCTTCCCGGCCCAGGTCTAACAACAAATCATTCATCTGTTGTTCTGTCTGGATATATTCTTCACGTTGCCCCCTCTTAATTTTATAAAGCGGCGGTTGGGTAATATAAACATGGCCTTCTTCGATTAATTTCGGCATTTGACGAAATAATAATGTTAAAAGCAGGGTGCGTATATGCGAGCCATCAATATCCGCATCAGCCATAAGCATAAGTTTATGGTATCTTAATTTAGAGATGTCAAATTCTTCTCCGATACCCGTTCCTAAGGCAGTGATAATAGTGCGTACTTCTTCATTGGACAAAATTTTATCTAACCGTGATTTCTCTACATTTAAAATTTTCCCTTTTATAGGAAGGATGGCCTGGAATCTTCTATCGCGGCCCTGCTTTGCTGAACCACCCGCAGAATCCCCTTCTACAATATAAAGTTCACATAAAGCCGCATCCCTTTCCGAGCAATCTGCCAATTTACCCGGAAGACCCGCTCCTTCCAAGGCACCCTTTCTACGGGTTAACTCTCTGGCCTTACGCGCAGCCTCCCTGGCCCGTGAAGCGACAATTACTTTTTCGACGATCTTGTTGGCAACCGACGGGTTCTCTTCAAAATAACTGGAAAGCGCATCGAGGCTGGCTGAGGCAACCAGACCTTCCACTTCGGAATTACCGAGTTTAGTTTTAGTCTGTCCCTCGAACTGAGGATTAGGGACCTTGACGCTGATGACCGCAGTTAAACCTTCGCGCACATCATCGCCGCTAATAGCAATATTGTCCTTGAGTAAATTCTTGGATTTTGCGTATTGATTAATACCGCGGGTAAGCGCGGATTTAAATCCCGAAAGATGGGTTCCTCCTTCAATAGTATTTATATTATTGGCAAAGGAGAACATGGTTTCAGCATAACCATCATTATATTGCAGGGCGACTTCAACATTAATATCATCCTGAAGTTTCTCAAAATAAACGACCTTGTTGTGTAAAGGATTTTTGTTTTTATTGAGATACTCCACGAATGAAACAACCCCTCCGGAAAACTCAAAAATCGCTTCTTTATCCGAACGCTCGTCGGTAAGTTTTATCTTTAATCCCTTATTTAAAAAAGCTAGTTCCCTTAGGCGCTGCGAAAGAATATCATAAGAATATTCCGTTTTAGTAAAAATTGTTTTATCCGGCTTAAAGGTAATCTTGGTACCCGTAGAATTGCTTTTACCAATCACGGTAAGCTTGGATACGGTTTTACCCCGCTCATAACGCTGATGATAAATCTTACCGTCCCTTTTAACTTCCACCTCCAGCCAATCCGAAAGTGCGTTAACACAACTTACCCCTACTCCATGCAAGCCGCCAGAAACCTTGTAAGAACGATGATCAAATTTGCCTCCGGCATGCAAGGTAGTCAAGGCGACCTCAACCGCAGGTTTCTTTTCGGTCTTATGCATATCAACAGGAATGCCGCGGCCATTATCAACTACCATAACACTATTATCTGAGTGTATGCAAACAGCGATAGAATCACAGAATCCGCCCAGGCTTTCATCAACACTGTTATCAACTACTTCATAAACCAGGTGATGCAACCCGCGCACCGCAGTATCTCCAATATACATTGCCGGCCTGCGCCTGACTGCTTCAATACCCTCCAAAACCTGGATACTGGTAGCATCATAGGCTTTGGCTTTTTCTGTCGGCTGCGGATTATTGTCCATATCTTCTTTTGATTTTTTCACGAAATTTCCCCAATACGCAAATTTATATCTTTTAACCCGGGATTTTCTTTTTTTAAGCTATGCAACAGTTCTTCCTTCTTGAGGCTTAAAATATATAACCAAGCGGAAGAGTCAACACTCAAACCAAGAACCCCTTTACTAAAATATTTAACTTTTATATGCCCCAACTCTTTCTTTGTCAAGGCTTTTTTTAACCATGCCTGAGGGTCACCGCCGGGATAATCTGTTTTTTTAACCGCCAGGCCCCGCATAATCTCTTCTACCGTATTTTTTAAAAGCACCATTCTCTTTAATTAATCCGCATAGGTAACACTATATAAATATACCCACTAATACGGATAACCCCGGGTTTTTCTCCATCAGTTAATTCTAAATTAATAAATTCATCACTGAGGTTTTTTAAAATATCCATCAAGTAAACCGGGTTAAAACCAATAATTAACTCCCTACCCTGGTATTCCGCTACCAACTCTTCATGAAACTCTCCTACATCCGGGGTGGATTTAGAAATCACAAGCTTATTTTTAAATACCTCTAATTTTACAGCTTGATAATCAGGGGTGGCCAAAAGCGCTGCCCTTTTTACTGCCAACAAAAATTGACTGCGACCGATTTTCATTTTATTTTCAGATACCGCAGGGACAACCTGTTTATAATCCGGAAATTCCCCCTCGATTAAACGAGAAATTATTGCTACGTTCCCCAAATCAAAGAGGGCTTGGTTGCTGCCAACCACCAAAGACAACTCTCCACTATCTTTTAAATTACGGTTCAATTCATGTATTGTTTTAATCGGGACAATTATACTTAAATCAACATCAACATCCACACTTAATTTTCTTTCCGCGATCGCTAGCCTTTTACCATCTGTAGAAACAAGTGTTAAAATCCCTTTACTGATCTTAAAAAGGATCCCGTTTAAAATATACCTTGTTTCATCAAAAGATACCGCAAAAGAAGTTAAAGCAAGCATTTCTTTTAAAGTTGACTGCTCAACCTTAACAACTTTTTTATCCTTAAACTCCGGAAGTTTCGGAAACTCCTCTTTTGCCAACCCCATAATTTTAAACTGACATAGCTCGGATTCAATCACCACTAAATTATTCTTTTTTGTTGTAACACTAACAATATCAACAGGAAACTCTTTAATTATATCACTAAATCTTTTAGCGGGTATAGTAATCGCCCCCTGCTCCTGGATATCCACAGGGATTACACAGGTTATTCCTATATCTAAATCGGTTGCAGTTAACCTTACAACCCCCTGCTGAGTTTCAATTAATATATTAGAGAGGATTGGTAGGGCGGATTTTGCCG
>JALNZI010000046.1 GCA_023229385.1 Candidatus Omnitrophota bacterium
ACTCTCTGATACCTCATCAAATAGAATGAAACCTGCTGATACTTATAATAAAATCACCAAAGAAAAGAAAGAAGGTTTTATACATTGGTTAGGAAATACTAAAGTGAAAAGTCAAATAGAATTAGATTTTAAATTTAGTTTCTATTTTATAATGATTTTACTTTGTTTTTTAAGTATTATTTGGCTTACAATTAAAGGAGTTCAAATTATAATAAAATGACAACTAATAAAATCCCCCAAGAAATTGAAGAGTTTTGTAGAGATATGGGTATAACTTTTATTGCAGGTATGATTGGGTTTACTTTTTGGGCATTTATTCTAACTATAACTGGAGTTTTGAAATGACAAATAATAAAATCCCCCAAGAAATAGCAAGATGCTTTTATTGTAAGAAACCAAATTATAAAAGTATGTGGAGAAAAATAGTTAATGGTAAATCTTACATTTGTCATGAAGATTGTTGGTTAAGAGGTAAAAAATGACAACTAATAAAATCCCCAAAGAAATTGAGAATAAGAGTTGTATATGTTATAAAAGAGGTTTCCAAGCAGGACAAAAACAAAAGAATAAATGGATTGCTTTGGGCAGAACTCAAACACTTGAAAAGATTAAGGAGATAATTAGAGGTAAAAGATGGACACCAACAGAAAAGAATGAACATAAAAATAAATATTTTATTGCACATAATAAAGCAATAGATAAAATTCTTAAGGAAATTGATAATCAGCAGTGTAAAAATAATCGTCTCTCTGGATTGTTAGAGCAATCAGGCGAATGTGTAAATCATCTACCTGCTGATAGCTATGTTCAAAGAAATAAAAACATCTCCAAGTTGGAAGATGATGAGGTAAAGAAATGAAAGTCTATTTATTACAAAGTTTAGTAGATAATTGTGCTTATGTTACTGAAAGAGTATGTTTAACAGAGAGAGCAGTAGAAAGAGAATTAAAGAAGTTTCAAATGAGAAATCCAGAGAAAACTACAAAAATTGAAGTAGAGAAGGTTATAGAATGAGTGGTGGAGCATTAACTAAAGAAGCAAAAGAAATGTTTTTAAAATGTAAAATAAAAAATGGGGGAAATGAATGAGAAAACTAAGTTATAAACAATTATGTAATGATTTAGATTTAGCCTTATTTTTATTTATATTTTATCATAAAGATGTAAAATTAACAGAAATTGATATAATGGATTTTAGAAGCTTTGTTTATGAACAAGCGAGAAAAGAACAAACCTCAAAAAACGGAGATGAAGAATGAATAAACAATTAATTATTTTATTAAGTATATTTTTACTTAGTTTTACTTCTGCTATTTATGTAGGAGAAAGTCAAGTTTATCCAAATACTTTAAATTCAGATAATTTACTTTATACAATAATAGATAATACTTCTTACTTAGTTTATCCAATAATTGAAGTTAATTTAACAAATATTAAAATAACAATTCCAGATAATTCTAATCCAAATAGTTATAAAATAGTTTTAATAAATAATGAATCAGAAACTCAGACAATAGTAGTCAGTTCAAAAGGACATTCAAAGACTAAAATAGTTAATCAAACAATAGAAAAAATAATTGAAGTTCCAAGTTATATAGAAAATAAAACAATAGAAATAGTTAATCAAACAATAACTAAAACAGAATTTAAAGAAATAAGAAAACCTACTAAATGGACTTGGATAATTGGTTTAATTAGTATTTTATTAATTATTTTAATTTTAATTTACTTTATGAAAAGACAAGAAAAGAGATGGATTAAAGAAGAAAAGGAGAATAAAGATGGATAAGAAGTTTGATTTTCAAGATTTGTTATTGTTATTTATATTTCCTTTTGTAATAGCATTATTAACTAAATTACTAAATACTTGGTCGTTCGTTATTGTTTATGGAGTTTTTGGATTAATATTTGGAATTGGAATAACAATTAATAAATTAAATAAAAATACTCATAGAGAAAAGAATTATAGAGCTATAAGGAGGTTATAAAAATGGAAAATAAAAAGAAATTTTATAAGAATAAGTGGTTTATGTTTGCAATTTTGCCTTTACTATTAGTTAGTTCTGTTTTAGCTGGAACTTATTTGGTTCATAGTATTAATTTAACAGTTGATTCTAAAGAAGCATTTGTTGTTCAATATTCAATCTTAGGAGATGCTGGAAATTATAATGGAGAATTATGCTCAGAAGTTTCAGAAGAAAGCTGGTTAACATTAGAAAATGGAGCAACATTTGACAAAGATGGTTTTTACCCAATGGAAAGTAGAAAAGTATGTGTAAGAATACAAAACTTAGGAGAAGCAAGTATTCCTTATGTAATTAAGTCAACAACTACTGGAAGTGAAAGTTGTTTAGTTGCTTTTCCAGATGTAGTAAAAACAGGATTCGCAGATTATGGATTTACAATAGATGGACAATTAGTTACTATTCCAGCAGATGCTCCAGTTGTAAACGATTGTAATGTTAATATTGCAGTAAGTAGAGGAACATTACCAAGTGAATAAATAAACTGAAAATAAATTAATTTAAATTTACTCCTTTAATTTTTTAGGAGTTTCAAATTCCTTTTCGGGATAACAAAGGGCAGTTGGGAGTAACCAAAATCAATCACTCCCAGCTTTATAATAAAAAAAACAAAATGGAAAAACAAAGAGAAAAAATAATAAAAGAATATAGAAAAAAGTTATTAACTTTTTTAATATTTAATATATATTTAGCAATTTCAGTTTTATTTTTTGTAATACTTATAAAAGATAATAGGCTTAATTTAGATTTTTATGAATTATTATTATGTGTAATAGTATTTTTAGTTTTACTTTTTAAAGTATTAAGTAAATCAGTTAGTAATGATATGTTATTAACTATATCTGGATTATGTGTATGGGCATATTTTTTATCATATAATGAAACTTTATTTATGTTTGCTGAATTATTTTTAACTATTTCAGTTATATATGAAATAATTATAAGATTTTGGATAGGAGTAGAGATAGAGCCAAGATTTAAGGAACTTAGTTGGTATATAAGTAAAAATAAAAAATGAACATGGGACAACAAGAGGTAATACAATATTTAATTAAGCAGAAAAGACCAGTAGAAATAAAAGAAATGTCAGAAAATCTAAATATAACACGTTCAAATATTTCTCATTCTTGTAATAAATTAAAAAAGGAAAAAGCAATAATTATTAAACCAACTAAAATAGGATGTTTTATAAAATATATGATATATATAAATCCAAGATATTTAAGGAGATAAAAATTTTTAAAAAAGTTTAAATAATCAAAATAAATCATAGGAGGATTAAAGAAAATGAAAGATAATCAAAGAAATTGGAAAATTGCATCATTGATTTTAATAATGTTCTCTATTGGACTTGTAGTATTAGATGTTATTGGAGATTCAAAAGTTAATCTTAATGGTTTTGAAATATCAAATAATAACATAAATAATATAGAAAAGACAATGGAAGATAATGGAATTGAAAGTGCAGTATTAGTAAATATGGAAACTGGAAAAAAAGTAATTATATCTAAATTAGATAAAGGAGATAATTAAATTGGGAAAAAATCCATTAGAACCAAATAAACAACAAAGTACATATAATCCTTTAACACCAAAAGATACTAAAAGTTCTTCTTCTGGAACTGGAGATAAAAGTACAAGTGGAATATTTGAAGGAAGTGGAAAAAAATCTCACGGAGTATCTGGTTCTTATGTAGACCCATTAACAAAAATGGGATATGAGATAAGCGAAACAGGAGTTAAAACAGCAGTAATTCCAACAACGCAACCAACATCCACACAAGCTCAAAATAAATTACAACATAGAGTAAAGATAGTAACTCCTTCTCAAAAACAAAGTCAAGATACATTATCAAATGTTACTTTAACTAAAACTGGTTCTGTAAAAGTAGGAAATGTAACTTACACAGGAAATGCTTATATAAAACAATTAGGAATGACAGCAAATAAATATAAACAAGAAATGAGAAAGAAATTACTTGAACAAGGAGCTAATAAGAAACAACTAAGACCTGGAACTTATTCTGTTAAAACACAAACAGGTATTGAAACATTAGAATCTGGAGATAAAGTAATTTATAATAGATTTGGAGAACCAGTTGCAGTTCAATCAAAATTCTTTGGTAAAACAATGAGTTTAGATAATTATAATAATTTAGTTGATAAATATAATATATCAATAGAAAAAAAACAAAAATTAGGAGAACCTTATTTTAAAGGAGGAAAGTCAGTAATTCCAGTAGAAGTTAAAAAACAAGGATTTATTGAGAGTGCAGCAAATGTAGGATTAAAACCTGCAACTTGGATAGGTAATGAAGTAACTAGAAAACTTGAAAATGTTTTAAAAACAATTACTAAAAATGAAATTAAATTTGGAAGAACTAAAAGTGAAGAATTAGTTAATACAAAAATAGGAAAGATTTTAGGTATTTCAACAGTAGTAGTTTCTTTAGCATTACCTGGAATGTCTTTATCAACTAAAGCAGCTTTAATATTAAATACAAAAAATATTAATAATCTAGTAAGTGAATCAACAACTAATAAAACTAAATTAGCTTCTTTTAAAGAATTAGCATTTACTTTAGGAATTGGAGCATTAGGAGGAGCAGCATTTGGAATGGGAGCAAGAGTTTCAGAGGATGCTATAACAGCAACAGGAGCTAAAGTTTTAGCAAGAGTTTTATCTAGTGGAGGTTCAAAAGCATCAATTATATCTAAAAATATAGCTGGATTATCATTAAAAGGATTAGGAAAAGGAACTAAATTTACTATAGAAACATATTTTAAAAAAGGAATGTACGAACAAGGAATAAATGTAATACAATCATTAAAAGAAAAGAATTTATATGAAGCTTCTAAAAGTGCAGCAGATTTTACTGGAATGATGATTGGTTATCCAATAGGAGCTAAAGTTGGAAAAAAAGGATTTGAAGTTGTAACAAAGAAATATTTTCCATCAAGAGTAGAGCAAGTAGGTTCAGAAAAAAGAATGCCTTCAGCAATTCAAGCAGATATTTTATTAAGCAAAGGAAATATTTATGCTTATAGAAGAGGAGCAGTACAAACTGGTGGAACTTATGAACCAAGATTAGATAAATACTTATCTGGAAAAATAACAGAACCAACAGCTGGAACTTTCTTTAGATTTGCAGAAACTAAGGGAGTTAAAGGTGGAGAAATATTACCAGATTTATCTATGCCTGGATTTGTTCAACCACCAAGTTATAGAGAAATGTTTTTGAATAATTTTAAGAATATTAAAGTAAATACATTTAAAAGATTAGTAGATGCTTTTGTTAAAACACCAGTAATGACAGATGTTTTATCTGTTGGTAAATTTAAAACAAAAGAAATTCCAATAGAATTAAAAAATAAAGTAATTAAAGAATTTGCTACTACTGGAAAATTGTCAAAAGAAACACAAAAAGAAATGTTAAACTATAATACATTAATTTCAGATAAAGTTAGGGAATTATCTTTTGCAGAAGAACAAGAAGCAGTATTTAGAGATGCTTTAAAATTAAAAAATATAGAAGTAGGATTTACAAGAAATCCACAAGGAAATTTAATACCAGTAATTTATGAGAAAGGAACTTTAATCCCAAGAGTAAGTAATTTATTAAGAAAAAGAATAATAACAGAACAAGATGCAAAGTTTATAGAAAGACAATATAATATGTGGAAGAAATTTAAAGATGATTATATTTTACCTAAACAACATAGTGTAGCTCATTCAAAATCAGTAATGAACAATGTAGAAAAAATAATAAAAGTATACCCAGAATTCAATAATTATTTAATTAGAAAGTATGGAAGTTTAGATAAAGCAGTAAAGGAAATTAAAAGAGGAGCAGAAATTCACGACTTAGGAAAGACATCAGAAACTTCACAAGAATTTGGAACTCAACATGGAGTAAAAATATCAAATGTATATAAAGCTGGACTTTTACCAAAAGAATATAAAAATATTAAACCAGAAGTAATTCAAGCAATAAGAAATCACGAATCAATAGCAGGAACACCAAGAGGAATTTATTCTTTAAGATATAGAATATTTGATTTATTTGGAAGATATTCTATTGAAGATAAAATATTAGCAACAGCAGATAGATTAGATTTAATTAGATATGGAATGAAAATAGACCAAAATAGACTTCCACTTAATGATGTTTTAAATAGATTAAATATAAGAAATATTGGAAAACAAATGGAAATAATAGAATCAAAGAAAGGAAGAAAATTAGAAGAATATAAGAAAACACCAAATGATTATTTAGTTAGAACTTATGGAAAACAAAAGTATAATGAACAAATTAAATATAAAGAAAAATATAATCCAAATGATTACTTAACAAATTATGGGTATAAAGAAAAATATACACCAAGAGAATATAAAAAAATAACTTACACTACAAAAGAATATAATCCATCAAATTATTTAACTCCAAGTTATACTAGACCAAGAGGTTATGGGAAAGTTGTTTATAAGAAAAAGAAGATAGTAATAGAAACTCCTAAATGGGTTCAACCAGAAGGTAAAGGTAAAAGACCAAGTAGAAAAGAAATTAAAGGAAAGACAGGATATATGACTTTACCAACTATTTTTGAAAGCTTAACAGGAAATGTAGGAAAGAGGGCTAAGGGTAGAATTACAGGATTTGAATCATCAAGGTTTTACTAAAATGAATGAACAATTTATAATTAAAGGGAATAGAATAAGTACAAAGGAGATGAGGGATATATATTTTAGTAAACATAAAGTTACATATTTTAATAGATTATTATATAATATTCCAATTACAGAATTTTTGATAAAAATTGGAAAAAATGGATATTGGTTAAATGAGATAATATTATTAAATAAAAATAAGAATTTTAATGAAATAAGAAAAGAATTATTAGTTGGAAGTTCTACAGGATTCACTAGGGATACAAATGGAAATATTTTATCAGTAATAATTCCAAAGTACAATTATTCTAAAATAAGACAAAAAATAATACTCCCTTAAATCGCTATGTTTAAAAAGATAAGAATTAATTAATTTATATCTCTCAAAAAAAGAAGTAATGGATTACCAACAAGAAAACTATCAAGATAATTATAACGGATATTCTGGAAATCAAGAACCATCAGATTCATTTCTAAAAGCAATGATTGAAGTTGAAGAAACTTTAAATAAATTTGAAATGGAAACATTAAGGAGAAAAAGACTTCACGTTGATTTAAAAAATAAATCAAAAACATGGATTCCAATGGCTAAAGGAGTAAATCCAATTTGTAATGAATTAGGTATCTCTGAATTATTAGGAGTATTAAGGGGAAGAGCAACAGTTGTTGGAAGATTAACAAAAAAGACAGATATTCAAGTAATGAGTGATATGTTTCAATTTGATAGAATGTTAACAGATTTAATAGCAAAAAGAGCAGATGATTGGGATTTAGATGAAGATTTAGTTAAATCATTAAAAGAATCTTGTTTAAGTTTAATTGAAGATATTATATTTTCATCAATTAATGGATTTACTGCAATGAATTTAAGGTCAAGTTATTCTAGGTCTGAAACTTCAAATACAACATTAGATAACCCAATAACACAAAAAAGAGGTATCTTAGGATTAAAATAAATGGCAGTTGAAGCATTAGCACAAATAGGAGGAGGATTAATTAAGAAGATACTTGGAGCATTTGCTATAGTAGTTTTTGCAGTTGGACTTTATTATTTAGTTAGATGGATTCAAAAAGGAACTAAAAAACAAAAAGCATTTACTATTAAAGCAGTAATTTTAGATATGAATGGGGTAATAGATTTTGATATGTTAGCATTCGTTAAATCCGAAGAATCTGGTATGTTAGAAATGATATTCAAAAATAGAAAATCAGATTCAATACCACCAATACCAAAACATCTAGTTAAAAATAATATAGTTTTATTATTAAATTTTGCTCCAGGACATTATTGTGTAATTGATACATCACAAACAATATGGAATTTTAAAAATGAAAAATGGGAAATAGTTCCTTTTAATTTATTTATGAAAAATTATATAGTAGCAAAACAAAGAGAATTTTTAAACAAAGCAGAAGCTAAAAAATTTAAATGGGAACAATATGCTCCTTGGATAACTTTAGGAATAGTTGGAGTAGCAGCAGTTGTTTTAACAGCATTTTTATTTTTTATAGGAGCTAAAATAGAAGCAAAGAATATAGCAGCAAGGTCATTAGAATGTTTAGGGGGTTTAGCATGAGAGTAAATTATTATGAATGTAAAATATGTAAAGGGTTAGTTGATAGAGGAGTAAAGGGAATTAAAAGATTTAGAGGGACAAGAAAAGATGTTATAAAACATTTACATGATGAACACCATTTAAAGCATATAAAGAATAGTCAAGGAAAACCAAAGAAAGATTTTGGACAATCAAGTATAACATTAAATACATTAGTAGTAGAGATAAAATGAAAAAAGATAATAAAAATTTAGGAACTTGTGTATGGATAGGTTCGGTAGGGGAAATAAAATTAAGAATTTTTACTATAGTAAAAGAAGACCAAGATAAAACAACTATTAGTTTTGAAAATAATGAACAATTAATTATACCAAGAAAATTTATACGTGCAAAGAGAGTAATGATATTTAAGACATCGGAAGGAAAAATAATAGTTCAAAATCCAGATAATTGGAAAAGAATTAATTTAAAAGAGTATAATATAAAAGAATTAAGATTTAATCTTCAAAATTTTTCTTTACAAGAAGGAAAAGCAGCAATACATAGATGGACTACTCCAAAAGATGCTATTTCTAAGCTTTCTCCTTTATTCAAATTATTAATGATTTGTATAGTAGTAGGAGTAATAGGATGGGCAGCATTAAAGTTTGGAACTTATGTTTTAGATATTGTAATGAAATCTAGATTATTAGATTGTTCACAAATAATTCCAAGAGTTCAAATACCAATAGGAACTAATATTTCAGTTCCAGTAGGAGTTTAAAATTTTTAAAAAAATTTAAATAAGTATAAAAAAGAGTAAATAAGTAAAATGAAAGCAAATAAATTAGTTTTATCAATTATATTTGGAATGTTTTTAATAAATTTAATAAGTGCAGGAATTTACGAAAATTGTGAAATATATGGTAATTGTAAGCCAGTAACTTCTATAACAACTGGAGCAAACTATACAATAAATGTAAACAATTCAGATTACTTAAGAGGATATAGTCCAACTACATTAAGGTCTTGGATGGAATCTTATTTTAATGGAATTTATGTTCAATTAACAGAATTAACTAATTTAGTAGGAAATTGGAGTTTAGATAAACCAAACTATTATACCAAAACAGAAATAAATAATTCTTATGTCCCTTATTTAGGAACAAATCAAAATGTTGATTTAGGAAATAATAATTTAACTATTAATGGAACAACTTTATATGTAGATACAAATAATTCAAGAGTTGGAGTTGGAACAACAAATCCTACAACTCCTCTACAAGTTTTAGGGAAAATAAATTCAATTACCAGTGTATCAAGAGGAACAAGTGTGGAATTTGTAGGACAAGACCCAAATGATTTAGCGGCTT
>JALNZI010000047.1 GCA_023229385.1 Candidatus Omnitrophota bacterium
TTCCAGATACAGTTTCTTGCAGGAATAAACCAGGACCAGCCAGGAAAAACTTATTATTAAAATAGACAGGATGATCCAAAAGAAAAAAGAGAAAATAGCATAGGGGGTCTTCAGGCTCATGAACAGACTAAAGCCCAGAAGAATCAGGAAGAGAATCCACTTTCCCAGAAATTTCTTATACATACTTAGATCAGGAAATCGGGATTTGTTTCAATATGCCATCGATGACTAATTCGGGCGTCATCCCGGCAATTACCGCCTTCGGATGCAATACGATCCTGTGTTTCAAGACAGGAGGCAAGAGTTTAATTACATCGTCAGGTATAACATAATCCCTGCCCTCCATGAATGCCCAGGCACAGCTTGCTTTCATAATGGCAATTGAGGCGCGGGGGCTTGCCCCCTGTTTTACGGCATCTAACTTTCGGGTTGATGAAACCAGCTTGACAATATATTCCAACACCTCCGAAGAAACTTGAATCTTCTTGATCTGCTCCTGAAGTTTTACCACATCTTCAAGCGTCATAACCGGCATCACGCTCTCCACAGGATGCTTAACCTTTTGGTCGGCAATAACTTTTATCTCTTCTACTAAAGATGGATAACCCATACTTATTTTCATCAAAAACCTGTCTATCTGAGCCTCAGGTAAAGAATATGTTCCCTGGTATTCAATGGGGTTTTGTGTAGCTATGGTCATAAAAGGTGTAGGCAACGGATAGGTTAATCCTTCAACAGTAACCTTATACTCCTGCATACATTCCAAAAGCGCTGATTGCGTACGCGGGGTGGTTCGGTTAATTTCATCAACCAAGAGAATATGTGTAAATACAGGGCCTTTTTTAAAATCAAAATCCCCTGTCTTAGGGCTGTAAACAAAACCTCCGGTTATATCCGTGGGCAATAAATCCGGAGTAGCCTGGATTCTCTTGAACTCCGCATTAATGGATTTAGCTAAGGTCAAGGCGAGCATGGTCTTACCCATACCAGGTATATCTTCGACCAGGATATGACCGTTAGTCAATAGCCCGATAACCAGCATTTTTACCGCCTCGGTCTTTCCGATGATGACTTTTTCTATATTCGCAACCAGCTTGCCGATATCCGCATTACCCATTATCTGCCTCCTTAATTTAGATTAACTGGCGGAAAAGTATCTGTTGTTATTATATAACAGTTTTCCCGTAATGCCAAACCTGAAAACACAAAAAATTATCTATTCTTTTACTTCGATTTTTATTAAGCGTAAAAATATACCGATGCTGAATAAAAAAACGGAAAAAGTAATAATCGCGGCAAAAAGGTTATTTACCCGCATCAAAACGATCCCGCATCCGGCAAAAACAGCCCCTAACAAATACATGATCATGATTGTTTCAAGCGGCGAAAACCCCATGGCGCTAATTTTTAAGGCGAGATGATCCCGGCTCTTACTAAAAGGGAACCTTCTCTTTATCACCCTGAAAATTATAAGCAATGTCGTGTCGATGATCGGCAGGCCCAGGATCATTAGCGGACTAAACAATGCAAAGGCATTCTCAACAGAGGCGTAATGCGTAATCAAGGCAACCGAAGCAATGAACAAACCGAAGAAATGGCTTCCGGCATTACCCAAATAAACCCTGGCCGGAGGAAGGTTAAAAATAAGAAAACCCGCGCTGAGAGCGCACAGGATAAGGCTTAAAACCTGGGCATTTAAATCTGCATTCCAGAAACCGATCAGTAAAAATGCGCTGCCGACGATTAAGGATATCCCGGCAGCCAGGCCATCCATAATGTCCAGCAGATTAAAAGCATTAGTTATGCTTAAAATCCAAAAGAAAGTAATGGCAGCATTGCCCCAAAAACCAAAATAGATAATCTCGGTTTTAATGCCGGAGAAAATCAATAACCCTGCACAAAGTGATTGGGTCAGCAATTTTTGGATTACCGACAATTCCCTCAAATCATCAATTACGCCTAAAATTAACATAAGCAGGCAAACCCCTGCGACTGCCAATATCCTGGCCATGGCCAGATTAAACATACAGGCGCCTAAACTTAAAGAAAGGATAAAAGCCAGGCCTATCCCCAGCCCGCCGACCAAAGGGACATCCCCGGCTTTAAGTAGTTTAAATTTTAAAGAAAGTTTTTCCAGCAAGAACGTAAAGATTACGCTAAAGGTTAAAGCAGTGGTAAAAATAATTACGTACTTGAGCACTTTAACTGCCTCCCCCTAACTCAGAATAAATTTCTTCGGTATCCTTAACCATTCTGCTTAATAAAAATTCCCCGGAGTTCATCCTCTCTTCGGACAACCTCACGAATTCATCTCTCTTGCGGCCATCTCTTAGTAATTCTTCTATCCGATTTTGCAGGCATTGCCTATCCCCTACTTCGGCCAGATAACCAGTTTTGCCGTCTTCAATAACCTCCCTGATCCCTCCGGTATCGGTAGCAACTACCGCTACCCCGGCGGACATGGCTTCCAAAACCGCTATAGGCAAACCTTCCCATGACGAAACCAGCACGAAAATATCCAGAGCGGACAAAATCAAAGGTATATCGTTGCGCCAGCCGGTTAAAATAATCTGGCGGTCTAAATCCAGTTTCTTGATCAACGCGCAGGCCTTTTTACGCAACCGCCCGTCTCCTACCATAATAAATTCTGCGTTCGGAATGTGTTTTTTAATTCCGTTTGCTATTTTTATGAAGTCCAAAGGTGATTTCTGGGGTTTAAAACAAGCAATTGTTCCAACCACCAAGGCGGTTTCATTTAACCCCAGGAAACGCCTGGCGACAATACGCTTGTCTTGAACCTTGAATTCATTGCTATTTATCCCGTATCTAATTATAGCATACTGCTTTGGCCTGCCAACTAAACTCCTTAGCCCCTTATCCTTATCAAAATTAGAAACTACGATTATCCTATTAGTAAAGGTTGCGCAGAACCTTTCCAAAGTTAGATAAAGATAGTTAATAATTCTAGGCTGATAATCATGGAAGCTCCAACCGTGGACAGTATGGATAATAACCCCGGCTTTTGCGGCTTTTGCGGCAAGCCGGCCCAGGATTCCTGCTTTAGAACTATGGGTATGGACTATTTGGATTTTGTTTTTTCGGATAAAATTATAAATTTCAACAAAAGCCAGTATATCTTTAAGAATATTAATCGGCCGCTCTAAAAACCTTGACCTCTTTAAAGTCAACCCCTTTATTGATCCGGCCTCACCGGTCAATAAACCATCCTTGGCGGTAAATAAAAAAACTGCGTATTTTTCTTTATCCAAACTGCCAATCAGGCTTAATAATTGCCTTTGGGCGCCCCCTAATTCCAGCTTGGTAATAACATAAAGAAGGTTTATTTTGGACATTGTATAAACAGGTTTGCAAACTCTAACTTTTAAAATGATTCTATCATACTTGCAGCACTTAAGGAAATCCTTTTACGGCAGGCTTATCCAGGAGCTTTTATTAAAATCCCGCCAGGCGGCGATAAGCGGAAGGGTTTGTTATTTGAATAGTTTTATATTGTTATATCGACCCGGAATTCGGTATACATACCGTTTTTAACCGTCACCTTACCATTGTAGTCTTCGCGGTATTTGATTGAACGGTTAAAGATCCCGCCAGCAGATATATTGCCCTGGATATATTTATTGAATGCATATCTCAAGCCAGCTCCGGCATGCATTTCGTTATACTCTAAGACTGTATTCTTTTTCCCGTCCTTATTCACCCGGTATTCATCCATTGTCATATCCGCCTGGCCAAAAACCGTGAGCTTATCAGTTAAATCATAGGAAATTTCCGGCTGTTTAGGAACAATATTGAATGTAAGTCTATCGGTGGGTTTATAGATAAAACCCAGAATTGGCATGACCGGGTCGCTCTCGTGCGGGGATATTGAAACTCCGGCGATAAAAGCTAATTTATCATTGGCCTGATGAATAAAGAAATACCTCTGGGCAAGGCTTAAGGCCGAGGAACGGATGCCCCAATTGTCTGTATGAAAAGCCGGGGCTAAGCCTATTGTCAAATAAGTATTTTTAACATTAAAGAATGGCAGGGTAGTTTCTGCTCCTATAAATATGGAAGTCAGCCGCGATGGAAGCTCCACAACCGTACTGTTGGTTATCCCGATATATTTAGTCCCAACGGCAAACTCCACAGGTAATTGGCCAAAGGCTTTTAAAGTATAGCTATATTCTGATGCTGAATCGACAATTCCCACCTTACCTGATTGGGAACCTGCTCCCCGAGAGGGCATATAACGGACATAGGTATCTAAATCATGATTATAGAATTCCTCTTCCTCAACAATTGTTTTGCCTAATTTTTGGCGATAAGCCGAGGCATCCGCGCCGGAATCATCCCCAGCCTCATCCATTATCTGTTCCTGAATCTGTTCCTTTAGCGCATCCTCTTCAGCGCAAAGATCGGATACAGAAACAGTGCAAAGAATAACCGCTATAGGTAAGAAAAATACCGCACTAAATTTGTTATTTATAGGCATACAAACCTTTCTTTTCTTCAATAGTAATTCCACTGATAATCTTTGTCAACAATAAAAACGCCCCGCTAAAATTAACGGGGCGCAATTTGTTCCTATCTACTCTTAAGTATTACGGCTTAGAAGAAAGTGCCGCTTTGATAAATTCCCTGAACAAAGGATGTGCTTTATCCGGCTTGGATTTAAATTCCGGATGGAACTGTACCGCAATAAAATAAGGATGATTTTTTAGCTCTACTATCTCCACCAGTTCCTTTTGCGGGTAAATACCTGAAAAGGAAATGCCTTTTTTCTCAAATAAATTTTTATATTGATTGTTGAACTCATACCTGTGCCGGTGGCGCTCATGAATCAGGCCCTTTTCGTAAACTTTAAAAGCCAGGCTGTTTTTCCTGATTTTACAGGGATAGGCGCCTAAACGCATCGTGCCTCCCAGATCCTTAAATTTCTTTTGTTCCTCCAAAAGGCTGATTACCGGATATTTTGTCTGTTTAAATTCGGTTGAATTGGCAGAAGCTAAACCGCAGACATTCCTGGCAAATTCGATTACCGCGCATTGCATCCCTAAACAAATACCCAAAAACGGAATTTTATTCTGCCGCGCGAATTTAATCGCCTTGATCTTTCCTTCAATACCCCGGTAACCAAATCCTCCGGGGACCAAAATCCCCGAAACCCCCTCTAATATTTTTTCAACTTTCCCCTTTTCCAGACTCTCGGAATCAATCCTTTTTATCTCCACCCTGGCATCATTGTGAATTCCGCCATGGATAAGCGCCTCGTATATTGATTTATACGCATCCTGCAATTCAATATATTTGCCAATTACCGCAATAGTAATCTTGTTCTTCGGGTTAAGCACCCGGTTAACCACGCTTCTTTCCCATTCTTTAAGATCTGAAGACTTGCAAATCAATTTAAAATGGCTGAGGATTATTTCATCAAGTATCTGTTCTTTAAAAACTAAAGGCACCTGGTATATAGAATCCTTATCCGGGGATTCAATAACTGCCTCTTTTCTTACATTACAGAATAAAGAAATCTTTTCCTTAACGCTATCAGTCAAAGGCTCTTCAGTACGGCAAATCAGCACATCCGGAATAATGCCTATTTCACGTAAGGTACCAACGCTATGCTGAGTAGGTTTTGTTTTAACTTCTCCTGCTGCCTTTATATAAGGAACAAGTGTCAGATGGATATAGAGAACATTGTCATATCCCATATCCAGCCTGAATTGCCTGGAGGCCTCCAGAAAAGGCAGGCTCTCAATATCCCCGACAGTCCCGCCAATCTCCACAATAACTATGTCGGCTTTAGAAACCAAGGCACACTTTTCTATCCTTTCTTTTATCGCATCCGTGATATGCGGGATAACCTGGATAGTCTTGCCTAAATAATCCCCCTTCCTCTCCCGGGAAATCACCGAGTTATAGATCTGTCCGGTAGTTATATTATTAAATTTAGATGAAATGGTATTAGTAAAACGCTCATAGTGGCCAAGGTCCAAATCTGTTTCCGAGCCATCCTCGGTAACATAAACCTCGCCGTGCTGGTAGGGATTCATTGTCCCCGGATCAACATTAATATAGGGATCAAGCTTCATCAGTGCGACCTTTAAGCCGCGGGATTCCAGAATCTTTCCTATGGAAGCCGAGGCAATCCCCTTGCCTAAACTTGAGATCACCCCACCGGTAATAAAAATATATTTAGACATCCGCGTTCCTCCTTGTTTACCCTAAAAACATACGACCTTTTGCGAGATTACATCCGACATTACCCTTAAACCCTTAGCGCTCACGTCATAAACTCCGACGATATCCTCATATTTTACGGATTCAGGCAGGAGTTGAGCGAACAAATTATTGAACTGCTTGAGCCTCGAGACATTAAACAGCGAATCCTCTTTTTCCGGGAACAACGCCACATAAAATATGTTCGTCTCTACCAAATCCTGGAAAAAATGCGTTCCGAAGGACAGCTCCGGCATCAGGTTGCCGGCGGAAAAAGCCACCTCTGCCAAGGCCGCTACATTATTGATCTCAGCGAACTTAACCGGCACCCCCAAAGAAGGAGTAGTCGTCCCCCACCTTCCCGGCCCCATAAGTAAAACAGGCAATTCCTGCTTATCTTTTATCGTTTTGTTTAAATTACCTACGATACGGGCGATCTCGTATTTATCCGATAGGTTCAATTTGATGTATTTTTCCGGATCAACATATATTACCCAGTCGATCTTCTGTGAGATATTGCCTCCTAAAAAATAACCCCGGGAATCAAAAAGCACATCCTGTTTATTCACATGATCGGGCATATCCACTTTTACCCCTATACCCCGCGTCTGCAGAGGCCTGCACTGCAGGAGGTTTATTTTAAACCCATTATTCTTTGTGAAATTTATAGTAAATTCTATTTCAACCGGATAGCGGTAGCTGGCTTCGAGTAATTCCAATATCTTTTTTAATGAATTCACCAGCGGCTTATTCTCCAGCACTTTATCCAGCGTTAATATCCAGTAATCCTTCTCCTCCGGACCCCTTCCCTCCATCATAAGTTTAGCCTGATCATCTTTTATTGCCACCAGATCAACATGCGTAAAAGACTTTTCACCGGCCAGTTTTTCAAAAGGAATAGTCTGGAATACATTTTCTTTTGTATTAATGATATCTACCATATGCTGCGAGTATTTTCTTAGGTCATCCTTTTCCGCGTAAGGCCGGCGAAGCGGATCGCTTAATGCCGCCATCCTCGGATAATCGCCTTCAACCCGGTTAACCGCCCGGGTTCCCATGCCGAATACCAGCCTGAGCATTCCTGCTTTCGGATCGATATTTTTATTCCAGACATAAGTATTGTATGAAACGCCTACTCCGGCAAGATCCGGGAAAAAATAATTCTTGTGATGCGCCCCCGAGACACGCTGCACCAAAAGAGCCATCTGCTCATCCGCTTTATCCAAACCCCGCTGTTTTCTGTATACCAGCGCATCCTCATTCATCGTGCTGGCGTAAATTTTCTTTACTGCCTCGGCAAATTGAATATACCTCTGCTCCGGGCTTCCCTGATTAGCCAGAAATATACTTTCATATTTACCGGCAAAGGCATTGCCAAAATCATCCTCTAAAAGAGAACTTGAACGTATAATTATCGGGGAAGAACCGAAATATTCCACCACCTGCTGAAAACTTTCCATTATTTCCTCGGGGAAAACACCGTAAAGCATTTTTTCTTTAAGCACTTTAGCGATATTGAAATACCCCGTTTCACTCTTCTGCTGCATATGCAGTTTCCACCAGCGATTGTGTACTATATAGGAATAAAAAATATCAGACCCAATATAGAAAGAATCATGCGGCTCTGAAAGCTTTCTCCAGTCAAGCGAATTATCCTTTGCGAGTATCTTCCGCGCTAAAAGCATCCCTACTGCCTTGCCGCCGATAAAACCCGTACCGATCAGCCTGGATTTTATCTCAATCAGCTCCTCCAGCGAGAAATTACTTACCGCAAGAGACAGGATCTTTTTATTTTTAGAAAGCATCAAATTGCACAGTTTCTTGAGCATCTCCTTTTCTTTGGCGGCCGAAGATTTATCTTGAACCAATGACTCTACTTCTAAAAACAGTCTATCCCAATAATCCAGGTTCCTTTTAGCATTATCCGGATGCATCTGGCGGATATGCGATAATATTTCCACGGCATTAACGCTGTCAGTAATCGGAACAAAGTTTTCCCCTTCTTTTTGATGAGGGAGAAACATGGTTGGAGAATAACGGTTCCAGACCTTCAAAGGGTGAATATAGAAACTCCCCGAGCAATGATACACGTCCATCAGCAGTTGGGTGGTTTCGCGGATACGGGCAATGGACTTAAACGAGTGATTATTCCGCAGAATAGAAAAATAAGTTACTGTCTTAAGTTCATAAAGATAAGGGCAGGTAACCATAAAGAAGTTCCCGATCATCAAATCCGTTGCCCAGGCAGAAAGCAGTTCCGATAAACAATCGAACACATAAAAAGCCTCTTCCCCCTCCTGGGTAATAATGCTGTTGACCTTGGCGGTAAACGATTCAAACCCGGCCTGGGCATTAAGCTCATAGCGTTTTATCTGTTTGGAAGGCTTGATCAACTCTTTATGGCCGGCAAACCTCATGTAGATTATTCTTTTTTTGTCTTTTAAGGCCTGGCGCACAAACGGCTGGACAAGATCAGCATAATCATCCAGGTTATCTATCTGCCAGACGACATTATCCCCCAGCCTTAACCCCGTAATTAGATTATCCAAACCTTTTATCCCTGTGCTTATCATCTTAAACTCCTTTACATAACCGGCAAATTAGTACGCCCCATTAAATACTTATCCATGAAATATGCGCAGCGCCTGCCTTCTGAAATAGCCCAGACCACCAATGACTGACCCCGCCGCATATCCCCGGCAGAAAATACTTTTTTAATGGAGGTCAGATAATTATTACCAGTCAGAACATTCCCCCGGCTGTCAAATTCCACTCCTAAATCATTAAGTAAACCTGCCTGCTCCGGACTAAGAAAACCCACGGCAAGAATAACCAAATCAGCGTCTATTTCAAATTCACTGCCGCAAACTTCACGCATCAGAGGACAGGTTTTACCTGCGGCCGGGACAAACTCTACCTGTACACAAACAAGTTTTTTCACCTGGCCCCTCTGGCCGATAAAACGCTTGGTTAATACTTGCCACTTGCGTTCTCCGCCCTCTTCATGGCTGCTGGATACCTTTAAAATCAACGGGTATTTTGGCCAGGGCTGGGACGGGCTCCGGCATTCATCAGGACGAGGCATGACTTCGATCTGCACTACACAGCTTGCTCCCTGACGATGCGCTGTGCCTACGCAATCAGCTCCGCTGTCCCCTCCGCCGATAACTACTACCTTCTTGCCTTTGGCGTCAATTAATTGCCCCTCCAAAATCTTTTCTCCGCAAGCCCTGCGGTTAGACTGAGTAAGATAATCCATGGCAAAATATATGCCTTTTAACTGCCTCCCCTCGATCTTAAGATCTCTTGGAACACGACATCCTCCTGCCAGACACATC
>JALNZI010000048.1 GCA_023229385.1 Candidatus Omnitrophota bacterium
CTCATCTACACTCTTTTTATCATCAAGGTTATCTTTAACCTCTTCTTCAAAACGCTTACGTTGCTCCAGGGGATCATTTAACTCGGAATAAGCATTAGCAATCTCCATGCCTGCCACATAAAGCTCAAACCTCTCCGAAATCAAAGGGTTATCTTTCCTGGTCTTGGCCAGAGGACAAAGACTGGTAAAATAATCCGTGATAAATACCGGATTAACCTGTAAACCCTCCTCCAGCGAATCTCAATAATTTTATTAATTTGAGAACGGCTCAAGCGGTTTTTATCTTTGGCCAACCCCTTAGCCTGTAATTTCTCAAGCATCTTATCCGGATCATCAGAAGGCTCTATACCAAATTTATCTTTGACTAATCCGGCAAATGACTGCCTCACCCAGGGAGTTTTAAGCGCGATAGCCTTACCCTGAGACATCAGTTCCTCTTTACCTAAAACCTCTTTTGCCACATAACAGATTAAGTCCTGGGTTAAATTAATCATATCTTCGCAATTCGCATAAGCCTGATAAACCTCAAGCATAGTAAATTCCGGATTATGCCGGGTGGAAACACCTTCATTGCGGAAAGAACGGTTGATTTCATAAACCCGGTCAAACCCTCCTACCAGCAGGCGTTTCAAATACAACTCCGGGGCAATCCTTAAATATAAATCCATACTATATTCATTATGGAATGTCTTAAATGGCCGGCCGGCCGCACCTCCGGCGATATCATGCATCATCGGAGTCTCAACCTCCAGGAACCCTTTCTCGTCGAGGAAATTACGGATCGCCCGGATAATTTTGGCGCGTAATAAAAATACTTTTTTTACATCTTCATTGGAAAGCAGGTCCAGATAACGCTGCCTGTAACGGACCTCTACATCTTTTAGGCCATGCCACTTCTCAGGCAGGGGCCGCAAGGCCTTAGCCAATATTGTAAAATCCATGACCTTAACCGTAAATTCACCGGTATGTGTCTTAAAAAGCTCGCCGCTAACGCTAAGAATATCGGCAATATCCAGTTGCTCAATAAGGCTGGCCTTTTCCTCGCCCACAACATCACGTTTCACATAAAGCTGGATTTTACCGGTAGTATCCCTCAAATCCATAAAGTTAACCTTGCCATGGCCGCGATTAGCCATAATCCTGCCGCAAAGCGTAACCTTTTTTCCTTCTTCAAAAGAAGCTAAAACGCTACCAATAGTATCATGAACCGGCACAGTAGCCGGATACACAGGTACTTTTTTCTCCTTAAGCGCCTCTAATTTGGCAATTCTCTGTTGTACGATCTCATTAATATCCATAGATTAGTAATTATATAGTATATTTAGGGTTATGTCAAAAGAAAATGGGACGGAATATTGCTTAAATCCCGCCCCATTTGGTTATCCTTTAGATGTTTCTAAGCCTGGTATTGTGAAAGTTTCTTAATCCTTTTAAGCATATTAGGATGCGTGCTTAAGAGTTCCATCATCTTATCCCCTAAATTAAGCCGGATATTTGATTTCCTCAGCAACTGCAATTCAGAAGCATCGATTGTACCGCTTTTATCTAAATCCAATTGCGACAATTCCAAGACCTCTTTCCTGCCCTGAGAGGGATCATTGATAAAGAATGCCTTTAGCCCCTCGCTTTGTTTCAAAGATTCTTTGCTTAACCTGGCTGAGCCATAAGCCAGCTTATAAAGGCTGGAGGCCAAGGCCTTAGGCTGGTTTCCCAAAAGCACTGAACCCTGATCCGCGAAATACTCTCTGATCCGCGAAGCATAAAGCACCAGAAGATTAGTCACGAAATAAAAGAGAAAAGCTGCCAAGCCAATTAATACAGTATTACCTCCCCGCTCGTCACGCCGGCGGCCGTAGAATAAAAACTGCCAGGCAATGCGGTACATAATCATAGGGATTACCGAAAGTAAAGTAATCGTCAGCACATCGCGATTCTTTAAATGACTTAACTCATGTCCCAAGACCGCCCTTAACTCTTCATCATCGAGCAGATTGACAATCCCGCTGGTGACGCAGACCCGACCATCTTTTAACGAGCGGCCAAAAGCAAAAGCATTGGGAATATCAATCTGGGCAATGCCGATTCTGGGCATAGGAATATTTGCCCGATTACTTAAGCTTTCCACCATCTGGAACAGACGCGGGTTCTCCTCCCTTTTTATATATTTCACCCGCATGCTCCACTCAACTATCTTAGGTCCCAGCAGATACTGGATAAGCATCAGCACCAGGGAAATGATCAGATAAAAACTGAAATCACCTACCTGCAGAAAGCTCCTGCCGATAATAACAATCAGGGCATAAATAATCCCGAACAAAAGAGTCACTAAAAACCACATCCTTAACTGTAAAGACCACATCTTACTCCTCCTCTTTTCCTGCCGCCTGCCTGACAACAGCCAGGGCAGACAGGCTTTATAATATTTCTTAGTTTAGCTAAATCTAATTCAAGGCGACATCCGCCTTAATCGTGAACTTGTACACCGGCGTTGTTTTGCTATCAGTGTTTACATACACAAACTGAGTTATCCTTCCAAAATACCCCTGGGGGTTAAATTTCACCTCGAGCGAAGCGCTTTCCCCGGGAAGAATTACTTTTTTGTCTATTTCTGAAACAGTGCAACCGCAAGACGCGTGCGTACCGCTGATATTTAAATTGTCATTGGAATCATTTTTTAATGAAAAAACGTGTTTTACAATTCCCCCCGCGACGCGAATTTTACCAAAATCCCAGGTATTCGGGTCAGCCTTTTCAAGTTGGGCCAGGCCTATTGAAAAAATAAATAAAGAACACAGAACAAAGAATAATATTTTACGCATCAACCCCTCCAGAGTAAAAATATCCCCAAACTGAAAAATAAAACCGCCATAAATATTTTAATTAAACCTAAGTGTTTCTTAAGGAACCCCGAAAACTGGCTGCTGGTTGTCCCCATCAGCGCAAAAACAAAAATCACTATCAGCGGGACAACGAACATTATATTATAAAGCAAAAGATAACCCAATGCCTGGAGTTTAAACGAACTGGATTTCAAAACAAAGGCTATCGTCGGCAGATATACCTGGCCAGTGCAGACTGCTTCTAACAAGGAGACTAAAAAGCCGGTAATAAAAGCGCTGAAAATTAACCTAGCCAGCCCCGGGGAAGAGCTTTGCTGTTTTTCCTGGCTGCTTTTACGATAAAAGAAGCCAATTACCTTATGAATACGATCCTTGACTGGTTTAGGAAGCTGCAAAATGAGCTGCTCAGTAGAACCTGTCTTTTTGAATATAATAAAATCATAAACAGCCAGGATGCCAAATAGTATGCTGGCTGAACCGGTAGCCAGATTAAATAAACGGGTAATTGCCCAGAGGCCGCGGAGGCGGTAAAAGAAATTAAATACTCCTAAACCGATACCCAAATAGGTCAGGAATACGGAAAGGATGAAGGCAGAACCGACAAAAAACAACTCCCTCTTGCGGTACCCCTGCAGAGCCAGGAAAGAAATGAAGAACACAATCACCGTAAAAGCGCAGGGATTAATCCCATCCTCCAGCCCGGCGACAATCACGGATAAAGGGACAAAACTCTTAAAATACGCAATTGGGTCAGCCGGGATTAAGGTTGAACCGGCGGACGGCCTGCTTAAAGCATCTTTGATAAAATTACGCAAGTTAACTTCAACCTGACCTTCACCGCTTAAGAATCTTCCGGACATATAAAATAAGGGAACCTTAAATTCTATCCTTGAGCCGCTTTTCTGCATTAGATCTAAGAATAGCTGATAGTTCTCAAGTTCTCCAACATCTAAATAAACAAAATCAACCCGGCCGGCAAACTCCTTCTGGATAACCGGCATAACCTCGGCCTTAACCTTAGCGCACTCATGACAGTTAAGCGAATAAAAAATAAACAGCTCAGGCAGCTTCGGCTGTTCAACAGCCAAACTCCGCGCAGGAAAAATCAACAGTATCAGGAAAAAACAAATTACATATCTTTGTATTATTTTACGCATAGAGAACCTCTCCTGCCGCCACGCTCCCAATCTTCCCGTCTGCCTGCAACTTTGCGGAAAACAGGATGGACAATTATTCTTTTGAGTTTCCGAAACTTCCTATACCTGTCAAAATCCCTTATTTTCAGCTTAGCTAAAAGATGTTCAAATTCAAAAACCACCTGGCCTTTAGTCACAGCAATTCGTTTAACCAAAGCATTCCCGGAAAGATTAATCCGGAACCGATCAAAAGCATAACCGCGCAGCTTTGCTTCCTGGTAAATACCAAACAAATATGCCCTGATTGCGGCTAAAGGATAAGGGAACTTCTTAAATCTCTCTAGCTGCGGATGATTGCGATAGCCTTTGGTCTTTCCAGAAAGCACCTTCTGCGCCAGCAAGCCCTCCCTCCAAACAGCCAATAACCCTTTACTATCAAGATATCTGGGATGAATGCTCCAAAGGCGCATATTTATTTATTAAATACGCTGAATTTTCCCGGGCCCAACAAGATAAGGGCCAGACAAGTTGCCGCAATCACGAAAGTATATTCGAAACCTCCATTAGACAAAAAGAAACCTTTACCTAAATGTACCTTGAAAGCGGCAGTAACAATTAAAATTAAAAGCAGGGCTGCTGCCGGCCTAACCTGTACACCCATAATCAAGAAGAGCCCGCCGACTAATTCTGTATAGGCAGCAACATAAGCCCAGAATGTCGCCGGGACAAGCCCTAAACCAGAAAGCATCCCGGAAAAACCCTTGATCCCCGGGCCGCCAAATAAACCAAAAGATTTTTGCAGGCCATGAGCCATAAACATAATACCTATCCCTAAACGTAAAACCAAAATCCCCCAATTTAACATTTACCCCTCCTTCGCCTTAAGTTACCTGAGGCAAATAAGGCTTTTGCTAGATTAACGGTTAATCCGATTTTGTTCCTTAAACCGTAAGAACGATAAATGCACATCATAAAATGTAATAACGTAGGGAGAAACCCCTTTAAATTCAAACCAAACACCGCGCCGCAGGATCTATTATTGGCCATAGGAATAATAAATCCGAGATCGCGGGGTTGAAATTTCTTAAGCGGAAGCTTCTTTATACTCCGGATTATATTATCCGCTGTTTGGGCGCCTTCAGCAATAGAAAACTGAACCGCCATTCTGATAGGATTGCCCTTGGTAATAAACAAGGCTGCATCCCCGGCGCAAAAACAACCCTGATTAAACCCTAAATACTCATCAACAACTATTCTTCCCTGCGGATTTTTATCAACCGGCAATTTCTGGATAAAGTCAGCAGTCTTTACCCCCGGAACCCAAATTAACATAGCCTTTTCAAACACCCGGCCGCCGGAAACGACCACCCTGCTGCTCTGAATATTTTCAACTACTGAATTTAGTAAAACCTCTATTCCCAGTTTCTTTAAATTATCCCTCGCATAAGATTTCATCCAACCAGGCAAAGGGCCGAGTATCTCCAGAGAACGTTCAATAATAATAATTTTTGCGGCAATGCCGTTCTTGCGGCAAAACAAACAAAGATTAGTTGCCGCCTCTATCCCGGTGTAACCTCCCCCGCAGATAATGAAATCCTCAAATTGATTTTTTTGGAGCGCACTGATTACAGCTTTAACATCTTTTACGCTGTTTAAGGCATAGGCATAGCTTTGCGCCTCTAAGTTAGCAAAGAAATTAGTCTGGCTGCCACTGGCAATAAGCAAAAAATCATAAGTATAGCGGGAATCAGCGGTAAAAACCTGTTTGGTTTCAAAATCGATTGAAGTAGCTTCTTCTTTAACAAATTTTGTTTTCTTCCCCAGCAAATTTTGAATACGGCAAGTAAGCAAATCGGGATCCAGCCCCCTGCCTATTGCATCAGGAATCAAGGGTAGAAAATCAACATCCTCTTTCTTATCTAAGAACGTTATATCAAGGTCTAACCCGCACTTGGACAACCTTCTTGCCGCACTTAATCCGGCAAAACCAGCGCCAATAATGATTATTTTATGCATATCAAGAAGGATAAATCTCCCGATCAGAAAAGTATAATTGCATAATTATATTTTATATGTTAACATAATTTTATGTTCGTGAAAATGAAAATCCGCATTGAAAAAGAGCTGTCTGATTATATCAAAACCATAGACAAGCTATATTCACTCAATAAACTCTCCCCTATTCTTTTCAAAAGCATCAAAGAGTTCATTTGCCGTCCCGGGAAAAGAGTCCGCCCGATATTATTCTGCATCGGCTATCTTGGTTTTTCTAAAAAAACCCCTCCCGGGCTTTACCGCAGCGCGCTCTCCCTGGAACTACTGCATGATTTCATGTTGGTTCACGACGACATTATTGATAAATCCGATACCCGCCGCGGCTCTCCCTCAATGCACGCCTTGCTAAACCAATACCTTGGCCCCAAAAAACATATTAAATTCAACGGAGAGGATTTGACTATTGTCATAGGTGACGTAATGTACGCCATGGGCCTGGACGCCTTCCTTGCGGTTAAAGAAAACTTGCAGCGCAAAGAAAATGCCTTAAGAAAACTTATCTCCGCAGCTTTATACACCGGAAGCGGAGAATTCATTGAACTGCTTTTAGGAATCAAGACATTAGAAAAAGTTACTCAGGAAGATATTTACAAGATTTATGATTATAAAACCGCAAATTATACTTTTGCCTCACCGTTAACAATGGGCGCCACCCTTGCCGGAGCAAAGATTAATCAAACAAAAAAACTCTATTCTTACGGCATGCTTCTAGGAAGAGCCTTTCAGATCAAGGACGATATCATCGGAACTTTCGGCGAAGAAAAAGATACCGGAAAATCAAACCTCACCGATATCAAAGAAGCAAAGAGGACTTTGCTCATCTGGCATGCTTATCATCACTCAACTAAAAATGAAAAATTAATAATCAAAAGGATTATGGATGGTAAATTCTCCAGCAAAGCCGAGCTGCTGAAAATGCGTGAAATCATTGTCCGTTCGGGCGCGTTGGGCTATGCGGAAAACCAAATTAATTATCTCTATATCAAGGCGAAAGCGCAACTAAACGCTTTAAAAATTAATCCGTGTTATAAACAGACGCTGGATAACTTCTCCCAAAAAATCCTTAGAGTATAACTACTCTTCTCCCCCGGTACAGATAAACTTACAACGGCCGCTTGTAGTATCAAGGGCAAGTTCATTGCCCGGGTCAAGTTCTAAGGCTTTATTCATGTAAGAATTGTATTTTTCTTTCTCTCCCCTGATTTTAGCCAATTGCGCCAGGCGCACGTAAACATCCGCAAAAGATGGGTCAACTACAAGAGCCTTGTTCAAATATTCCTCAGCCTTATCTTTATTCCCCCCGGCAATTACAGGAGCCAAAAGATAATAACTGCCCAGCCCGAATAAAACCGCCGGGGAATCCGGCTGCAGTTTTTGCGCCTTATTCAGGTTTGTTTTTACCGCCAAACCGTCTATCGCCTTAGAAAATATCCCGCCGTAGTGCGCGAGCATTCCTTTTGAGCCGGCATACATAGCATATGCCCGCGCGTAATTACTTAAATCCACCTTATCTTGTCCCTGCTGAATAACTTTTGAAGCCAGCCGCACTGAACCAGTAAAATCCATCTTAAAATATTTAATATAAGCCAAACTTATTAACGCAGGGGAAAATCCGGGATCCTGTTTGATTGCCTCGCTTAAGAAACTTTCCGCTTTATCAGTATCATGCAACCTGCGGCAAGACTCTGCCAGACCCCATTTCAGCTCTACCATATTAGGATATTTATCCAGGAGCGCGGCGAAAACATGATATGCAGCCCGATCCTGATGTAAGTTTAAATAAACCAGGCCCAAAACATACTGATCTTCCAGCAGGCCCTGATTTCTGGCTACCGCATCCTGAGCAGCCGAAAGGGTCAATGCATCCGCCTTATTATGTAATGCCTTCCAATCCATGGAATACAATGCCGGCAGATAAGTAAATAAGGTCAGTAACAATATAAATATTTTTTTCATTTTATGCGCCTCTTGGCAAACTCCCAAAAAATAATCCCCAGGGAAACCATGCTGAAGCCAAAAAGAAAATCCTCCAACGGAATACTCCCAGCCCTTATCCCGAGGAAAAACTGTTTGTTATACATAACAATACCTGATCCGGTAAGGTAACCATTCACCAGGAATTTAAAACCTAATATGATAATAAGGAATAGATAAAATAGTTTTTGCTTAAAGATACCAACCCTTGCCAGCTTATCAATCAGCAGTGTCAGAATTACAGAACTGAGAGCTATTAAAGTGTATTCTTTCATTTAAGCCTCTCTTTGATGTATTTAAGCGCCTCCCAGGTGAATATACAGCAGAATGGCACAACTATAAAAAATAGCCACTCCTCAATCGGAAGGTTAATAATTTTAATCCCGAACACCCCTTCGGGATTAAAATACCAATGCCCGCGCCAGGTAGCAAAAACATCCCAGGCACCAAAAATAATTATCAATAGACTTAAAGAAAAGAAAAGTGCCTTGAAATTACGCCAAAATTTTAAAGGAGGATAAAAACTAAGCAACAGCGGGAAAATAACGGAAAACATCAGGGCGATCATGTACTTTGACATATGCTTATTTTATTACTAACCGGCTATTTTAGCAATCAGATTTCCGGCGTTTAAATCCTTTGTTTTTAGGTTATTTGATTGTAAAATAGTCCTATGCATAATCAAAAGCTACGATTGGGCTTTCAGGAAGCAAAAAAAATCACCAAGAAATTCGCCAAAACTTTTTATCTGGCCTCTCTTTTCCTGCCCCGAGAAAAGAAATACGCCAGTTACACCATATACGCAATTTGCCGCTTAAGCGATGAAGCAGTAGACAATCCTGCCTCTTTAGGTCAAAATAAAAACTTGCAAGAATTAGAACTGAAGATATCTCAGGCCTACTCGGAAAAACAAATAGACGATCCGCTACTGGCGGCTTTCAGCCAAACAGTTAATAAATACAAAATCCCTCAAGAATACTTTAACGCACTGCTCCAAGGAATGCACATGGACCTGGAACTAAAACGCTATAAAGACTTTACCTCTCTTTACGAATACTGCTACAGGGTAGCCGGAGTGATCGGCCTAATCATGTTGAGGATTTTCAGATATAAGGATAACTCCGCTGAAGAATTCGCCATAAAACTGGGGGTTGCCATGCAACTTACAAATATCCTAAGGGATATAAAAGAAGACCTGACCCGCGGCAGGATTTATTTGCCCCAGGATGAAATGGCCAAGTTTAAGATCAGTGAAAAACAACTGTTAGAAAGCAGAATTGATAAGAATTTCAAAAATTTCCTGATTTTCCAAATTGACCGCTGCCGGCAATTTTATGATGATTCTTCACAAGGAGTCAAACTCATCAATAGCCGTTTTGACAGATTTGTAGTATTATGCATGAAAGAGGTTTATGCCGCAATATTGAAAAAAATTGAAGAAAATAATTACGATATTTTCACTACCCGGACATACGTGAGTAAAACTAAAAAAGTACGGCTTGTA
>JALNZI010000049.1 GCA_023229385.1 Candidatus Omnitrophota bacterium
TTCATGATGATCTTCTCCATGCCACGAGGCCGGATAAGATAATAAACATGTCCCGCATAAAAAATAAGCTATTCGATTTAAATCCCGATTCCAACCGTCCAGCGCCGGGTAATCCTGATAATATCGCCAAAGGCGTGGGAATGTCGCATCAGGAAGTAAATAACTATATTAAACAGTCGGATAAAGTCTGGCTCTACGGGAATACCGAACAGATTAAGATTTCTGATGACCGGGATTATCTGGATTATAGAACCGGCGAATCCATTTACATCGAAGAGGCCTTGCGTGTTATCGATAACCGCGGCCCTCCCGGCTTAGGTAATTTTATAAGAAACAATTTACAGATTGTTGGAATTATCCCTCCTAGTAGTATTCCCTTCCTGCTTTCTTTCGAAGATAAAAACCATTTGCAGGTAATGCACGTCGGGCTTAGCCGCCGGGCGATTTATATCCCCAAAGGATTTTACGAAGTCATTAAAAAAGATCCGATACTGTTGGCATCCGCATTGGTCCATGAAGGCTACGAGCTGCAGCAGTGGATTACCGCTTACCAGAGATCGAAGAAGCATGGTTTTAAAGGAACAATCAGCGGCTTCAGAGGTAGAAACTCTTCCACTATCTCCTCTATTCATTCTCAGGCTCATTATTACGAGAGAATAATTTCCGGAAGAAGCAATTTTGCCAAAGGAAGCCGCCTCGATGAAGTAATCGATAACCTGATTAATAAGTATTATTCCCGGGCGACTTATCGCGATCCCGAGGAGGAAGCGGCCGAATTAATCAGCGTGCTTTTTGAGAACCATCGCGCAATCCTGGAAAGATATGTAGGTGAAGTCATGGGGGTTGAGGACTTAAAAATTTCCGGGATTCGCGAGATATTTTTTGTCGGGGAAGGAGCGGTGAAAAAGGTTTACCGTGTATCATTTGATACGAATTACGGGCATCGCGCTTTGGGGGTTCGATTTATTAAAAACGATGACATGAAGAATGTCGCTTTGGCTAAGAGGGAAGTTGGGTTTTTTAATTATTTCTATTCGTTAGCCCCGGATTTGGTTATTCAGATACGCGAGTTCTGGGAAATGGAGAAGCTCTTGAAAGAAGAATCTCCCGAAGTCGCCCAAAGAACCAGGATTTTATTAAGGGATTTGGGTTTTTGGGGAGTTACTTTCGGCGAGTTTGTGCATGGTTTTACTTTGGATAAGATTCCGGAAGATAATAAGATTCAAGTATACCGGAAGAATATAGAATTATTACTTAGAGGTTGGTTATTAACTTGGGATAGCCGCCTTGGATTAAGGAAGGGGCTGGGCCAGACGATCAACGATATGAAGCCGGAGAATTTTATCTATAGCTATAGGTTGAACAGGGTTCTATTTATCGACCTGGACCAGGCGGAATCCTGTAAATTTAACCAGTTCTTGCATATGATGCTTGTTTATATCGCGGACATAAGAAGCTATGGTACAAAAACGGAATTAGGTTTTATTAATAGACGCAGGGAAGTTAATCGTGAGGTGATCCGGGAGGTATTGGTAAAAGGATTTACGGATGTGGTTGGCAAAGAAAAAACAGAGGAGTTGTTTAAATATTTTTTAAGTCTAAATAAAGCCAATTCCGCTGAAGGCCTTATTATCTCCGCGGCGCTGGAAGAATTAATTGGTTCTTCCTACCCCGCCACCATTCCGGTCTCCAACGGTCCCGATCGTCTCCCTGCTAATGAAGAAATGAATTTGGTTTTAGCCTCTTTCGGAGGTTTAAATGCCTTAGAGGCAAGAAGAATAGTTCTAGATAATACTAATACCGTAATTAGTCCCGCTTTAGCCTCTCCTGCGGCAGTAAGGAATGGTATCTTATACATTAACCCCAACACCTTAAGAGGCCCCCCCGAACAGCTTAAAGTAATCTTTGAAGGCCATGAACTAGCCCATCTTGAAGGAAAGAACGAAGAAGCAGCCCGCCAGTATACTTTAGAATATCTTATTAAAAATAATCTCTTAGTTTCCCATATTAGCTTTTTGTTGAATAATGAATTAAGTTTGACACCAGATAATGATTGGCTCTATTACTTAAAGACGGAAAATTCTGCTATCAGAGCTAATTATATCAACGGTAAATCAGTCGGTCCTGACCTGTTTGCTCCTATGGGAGAGTTAAATATTAATCCGATTATTTCCTTAAAAGATAAAATAAAAACAGTAGCAAGGCGTATCCTACCTGCATTGTTTATAGTGCTTATTTCTGCCGGCTTCCTGTCTGGCTGTTCCAAACAGCAGGATAATCCAATTTCTGTTCCGGAGGCAACTGTTAGCGATTCCTCTACTAGTTCTTTGACTGTTTCTTCTTCCGTTATCAGTATTAAAGATGGGAAGTTGTTTGTTGGAGATGAACAATATCAAATTAGGGGGGTAACTCTTTCTGCAGTTGAAAAAGGACAAGATCGGCAAGACTTGATTCTTAACCTGGAAAGTGTTGGTGGAGAGAGTGCGATAAAGTTAATGGCGGATGCTGGAATAAACACGGTAAGGACATATGTGCCTCCGAAAGAGGACTTATTGAATGCTTTTGCTGAGTATGATATTAAAGTGATTGTCGGTTTTCCGCATTATGATGACCGTTTTAATCAGGGGCCGGACATTTACAACAAAGGGTATATAGATTATATAAAGGAATATAAAGATCATTCGGCGATTTTAGCCTGGGAGTTGGGTAATGAATATAACAGCCTTTTTAGGGAACATCCCGAATATTTAGCGCTGGATAGTTGGTGGGCTGAACTTAAGGAAGCAGTGGAAGAAATTCATAGTATTGACCCGGATCATCCGGTTTCAACTACCTTGGCGGATATGAATTTAACTACTGATGTTGTTGAAGCCGAAACATGCGGGGTTGATATTATTGGGTTAAATTGTTACCGGAGCGATGATTACTCTGGCGCCGTTGAGGATATAAAAGCCCTTACGGATCTGCCTTTGTATTTTTCCGAAGGCGGAGCGGATTCTTATAATACTAATGAAGGGAAGGATGATCAACAGGAACAAGCCAAAGCCATAGTGGATATTTGGAATTCGATTAAAGATACTGATGTATTGGGCATTACTTATATGAGTTGGCAGGATGAATGGTGGAAATCGGGTAATCTTAATTCTCATGATGCGGGTGGATCAAGTTTTTCTGTTCCTTACGATAACTACGGCAATGAAGAATACTGGGGTTGGGTGACTGTGGACGGAGAACCGAAAGAAGTTTTATCCGAAATATTCGATTTATGGGGTGATGTGGGAGTTGTTGATTCTGATGAGACCAGTAATCCGTCGATTACTGGAACACCGAAAACGGTTCTTCAGGAAACGGAGGATGGTTGTTTAAATGTAGGCTTAGAAGATCTCAAAAAATATTCAGGGGAGGGATGGGCTTCTTGCGCGCTGGACTTAGATAATATCGATGTTTCAGGATATGGGTTCTTAAGAATCGATATTTCAGGTAAGGCGGGAGATAAGGTTATTGTGCAGATGTTGGATCCTACTGGATCCGATGTTAGTGCTTCGGGGAGGGGACCTACCTGTAAATTAATCAGCGATTCTCAAATTATAGATATACCTCTTTCAGACTTTGGCGGCACGGATTTGACACGTGTCCGCAGGATTGCTATACATTACGGGGAAATGGCCTGGTTAGTTAAACTTAACCCTAAAGACGCCGATATTACGGTAAACGCTATTAGTTTTCTTCCTAAGGATTATGACTTATCAGAGATTCCAGAATCATCCGCAATAGTTTCCGGAGGGATGCTGGAGGTTTTGGGGTGGGAGTTTACAAAGAGGCGTAGAAAGGGCAGGAAAAACAGTCCTTCATCCATTGCCTTACGTAATTCCCTTACTCCCGAAGAACAGTCTGCCGCAGACAGGGTTGCCGGTACCTTTGACCCGCTGCAGGAAGGAGCAGCCCCGGTGGATTCCCTTCAAGGTTATTCTGGAGCCCTGGCAATTGTCAACAATATCCATAAGATCAGCCTAGAAGGCTATGGTACAATAGAATTGGAAGCGGCCTTAAACAAGTTTTCTATCTACTATTATCAGACCACTACCCGTTCTCCTCCCAACGCTACCGTAGACTCAAATAACAACCGCATCATCATCTTTGCTAACTCTCCGGTAGAACTTACCCCTGAACTGATTGCTCAGATTCTTATTCATGAAACAGTGGAGTTTGTCTTAGTTAATACCTATAGCCTCGATAAGGAAGAATCGCATCAGAAAGCAGTGGAATCATCTGTTCCTGATTCCCTTTTTATTTTACCGGAAAAGAAAGCGCTTGCTTTAATTCAGGACAGCTCGGATGAGATTAAAAAAGAAAAATTTTTTACTTATTTGGCACAAACATTCGAAGAGGGTGTTTTTGTTACTGCCGATGGTATCCGGGATAGTATGCCGATTTGGTTAAGAATGATTATTTCTTATCAGGATATGATGGCTATTCTCGGAGAACTTTGCAAAAGCGGTTCGTTAAAACACTTTGCCAGGGATAATCGTCCGGGTTATTTATTAGTAAATCTGGGGGTCTTTCCTACGGTTAGCTCGGTAGGGGAAGGGATTTGGGGGACATTATTTTATGCCGGCGGAGTGATGGGTTTGGCGGATATCTTGACCGGAGGGCACTGGAGTTTTTTCCCGCGCAACCTGCGTAATCAATACCTTAAGGATACCTATGTCGGCTTGAGCTTAGGGGAACAGGCAGTGGTAGATATTTTTATCGAAGCTTATGTGAAGATGACGCGCACGACGCTTCCTCAAATTTATAATAAATTACCGGAATCATTACGTGAGCGGTATGAAGATGATTTTATCGATACTTTGCTTTCCGCTGAAGGGTTGGCAAAATTTTGGCAGGCACGCTGCAAGTTAAACGGCGTATCCGTAAATACCCCGATGGATAGTGAGTTTGTTTCTTCTTTCGCTAAGTTTATACTGCATTCCCGCGAAGTCAAAGCAGTTTTATCTAAGTTAAATAACGGTTTTTATGGTTTGCGTAAGAATATGCGCCGGATTACCACTTATCAACAGAGAGATAGGCTTGTTACCTCTTTGGAAAAGAAGATGCTTGGAACAATTATCGGGCTTCTGAAGATACAATTCGGACAGGGTCTTGCTTCCGTAGAAATGCGCATACCTTTAGAACAAGTAAAAAGAAGCGGTTTTTATGAAAAGATGGTTATTTTCTATACCGAGATATTCGCTAGGGTTTATGAGCCGCTTTATGCTAACCAGCCTACCTTTGCTTTGTATCATTCGATAGAAATTTTAAGGCAATCTTTATTTGGCCAAAGCGATTTTTTAAGTAAAGAAAAATACCTGGCTAATGAAGCCGCCTTGAAGATTTTTCCCCGGCTTTATAATGTTTTCGCATTGGTTTTGGGATGGAATACTCCGAAATCGGCGGAATTTAATTATAATTTAAAAGAGAAATATTTGGGTAATTATATCAATAATATAGACGCCGAAGCCACGATTCTTTATACAAATTATACTACTTATGGTGAATTACCGGAGGATGTGGTTAATGTTTTAAAAGGCTTAGGGCAAGAAAAAACCGAAAGATATCTACCGCGATTATTACTTTATCGTCAGGCATTAGAGAGGCTTGCGATTATCGGTGCTTCGGCCAATGCTATGGATTTAGGCGATCCTGGTTTTCAATTGGAATCCGCCAAAGAGGGTTTTGATGAACAGGCCTGGCTTTTACATAAAATTGAGGAAATAATTATCCGCGGGTTTAAGAGAAATCACTTGGATGCGTTCTTTGAAATATTATCTGGAGGGTTGTCAAGTTTGTTAATTATGGATAATGATTCTGAAGAAATAAATGATCAACTGCGTCCAAGAATAATTATTTTGACCGATAATGCCGGAGAGACGGTATTGGTTATGCTTTTGGTTAAATTTTTACTGGAGTTGGGTTTTAACGTTACGATTGCCAGCCGCGATACTCCGGTAATTAACGATATGACCAAAGAAGATACTCAGAAACTGCTTGTCCGGTTACGTAAGATGGGTTATTTTACCGAGTACGGTTTTTCCCGGCTTGATGTGATTTCTTCCGGTTCTCGGGTTTTTGCTACCCCGGTAGCGACTTTAAGCGACGATTTTCTTTCTCGTTTTCATGATGATCGCACGCTTTGCGTTATTGCCATGGGACAGGGTAACGCCGAAAGCCTTTGGCAGATGCAGGTAAAGAAGCCTTTTGTGCATATATTGATGGCGAAGAGCCCGGAAAGAATTAAAGAATTCGTCGGAATCCCCAAACACTCGGCGATGCTGATTGTAAATTTACCTTTACCGGTATCGGCTGAAAAGATCTTGGATGAAGAGGCGGTTCTTTCTTCGGATGCCTTTTGTTTAGTAGATCGTCAGGATTTAGTGGTAGTTATGAATGAATTGGGGGTAACGTTAATTAATGACAGGAATATCTATATTTATTCCGGGGAATTTGAGAATATTGAGCAATTTGTCAATTGTTTTGATGCTGAAGGGATAACCTTGGACGCTTCAGAGGGGCCGATTTATTTAGGCCGGGCGAAATTAGGCCGGGATGTTTTTATAAAAGGCAAAGGCGGTGTAGTGATTAGGGGTGAGGCGATTATCGGGAGTGGTTCCTATATTGAAAATTCGAGTATTATCGGTGTTTCGATTAATCCCGGGGAAAAAGTAATTCGCAGAAGAATCGAGATGATCAATGGGGTTCAGGCGCGTTTCCGTCGTGATGAAGCCGACAGCTTATTTAAAACCGAAGTAACTCTAGATGGAGATATTTCGGCTTTATCGGTAAATAAACCGTTTTTATGTGGACTTTTAAGCCAAGGAGTTAAGATTTTAGGTAACCCGGAAAGTATTTATATTTCTCAGAATGTGCATATTGAGAAAGGGGCGAAAATTTATTCGGATGTAATATTGTCAGGTAATACGACTATTGGACAAAACGCGGAAATCGGGCCGCATGCCTTTATCAATAATTCCGGGATTGCACCCAATACTAAGATTGTTAATTCTAAGCTGGAAAATTGTCTTATTCATCATCAGGCGGAAGTAGAAGGTGTAGAGCTGGAAGATGAAGAGGTTTATCCATATGGCGGACAGGATTTTTCCAGCCGGCAAATTAGCGGTTTTATTATTGATCCGGCATTAAACCGGGGGACAATGGGTATTCTTTCTGTCCGCCTCCGCCGTCAGGAAGCAAGTAAGACTTATTACAGTCTGATTCCGACACAGGCAGAATGTAATATTGGCCGGATCAAGAAAGAATATCCACGATGGTATGAGGCATTATTAAAACAGGTTAATGAAAGTATCAAAGCCGCCCGGGATCTCCTGGTTGTTTTAAATAAAGACCGTAGTATCAGCGCGGAATTGGGGGATAAAATTTATGCCGCTATTGATATGATACTGGAAAAAGGGCTCTTGGATAGCTTGACTATGGCGCAGGCTAAGGGTGTGATTTGGCAGATTATCTGGCTATACGCCAAGTCACCTTTTCAATTAAAGAAAAAAATTGCCGATAAGGAAGCTCTTGTCTCAGTGCAGTTCCTGATTGGCACTTTAGACCATGCGGTCGCGGATAGCCGGCAGGAATTGGTTGTGAAGCGCTTAAAACTGGCGATGCAATTTGTGGCTTTATCTAACCTTAATATTTTTGATCGCTCGCGTCCGGTTGACCTTTCAGACAAACTAACATTGGCTTTAGGTAGTTTTGAGTCTGTTTTACAGAGGGTATCTTGCTGGGAGGATGTTGATAAGGTATCCGACTTTATTTGCGCCAGCGGATATTTTTCGGTTGATAATTCCGGATCTATCATTGGGTATCTTTTAACCATCCCGGAGGAAGAACGTTTGAGCAAAAATATAATTTTTAATGTCGATAACGCCGGTGAAGTAGTTTATTCATTGGTTCTTATCCGTGAGTTGTTAAAGTTAGGATACCGGGTTATCATTTCGGCTAATCCCAGGCCAATAGATGATAATTATGACCTGCAGGATTTGCAGGAACTTTTAATTCATCCGGTGATAAATAGCCCGGAGTTTTTAGGCGGGTTTTTGAAAGAAGGGAAAATAAGCGTTATCTCCAATGGTTCACTTAATACCGGGCTTGATTTGACACAGACAAGCCGGGATTTTTACCTGGCGGCAACGAATAAGGATACAGTAATGATGTTCTTGGTAGGATACGCGGTGGCCAAGAACATTTTAACCCAAAAATTGTCGCTACCGGCGGCTTCGCTTTTCTGGGGTAAGGATACAAAAGTGATGCAGGTGGAAGATTTGCATATTGCCAGAGGTGAAGCGGCGATCATTTTTGCGGACAAGGCGGCTGCCGATGAGGATATCATTCCGGGCGGCGAAGCAAAAGATTTTGATTTGCGTTGTTATCCGCTCAAAGTGCCCTTGGAGAGCCGGGTGTGGGCGGAGAAAAAGTACGGCGCTAACATCGCTTTGAATGACATAAGAGTGTCTGGGCTGGAGATAGATCATAACGGTGTTTTTACGGATAACCATTATGAGGTTTTAAGTCAAAGATTGCGATGGTTGAGGCAGTTGCTCGGCCGTGCGCCTCCGGAACTGGTCTCCTGGAGGTTGGTGATTTCCACGGATATTGCGTTTACCAAAAATGTCGCCTCCTGCGATACCGGCCGCGGGACGGTTTACCTTCACCCGTACTTTTTTGAACTCGCCGAAAATAAGCAAACGGAAATACTTTACCATGAGTTAGTGAGTCATCTTGCCAAAGGGCAGCGCAATGAAGAGAAGGCTATGGAGGATACCCGGATTTTCGCGACCGACCTAGAACTTATCCCCGAGGCGATCAGCGGGCTGATTGATAACATTCGCAGCCGTTCCGAGAAGAGGGAAGTAATAGCCTATACGGGTAAGATCGATGAGCTTAAGGATTCAGGGAGAAAGATAATTGCTTCCTGGGGGGCAAACAGCGTTTTTAAGGCTGTTTTCGGAAGGGCGCTCGAGTGGATTGTCAGCGATATGCGAGAGGGGTTCCTGCCGGCTAATGATGGTGTAACTAAGATAGTGGAGTATCTTCTTAAAGAGAATTTTTTATTGGCCGGCGAGACGGCATTCGATTCTTTTGCGGTGGTGGTTTCGCTGGAAGAGAATTCTGAGATAAGGGAACAGCTAAGCGCAATTTACGGCTGTCCCGGTTTTGAGCTTAAAAAGGATGTCTTCCCGGATGGAGAGACCCGCTTGGTCATTACCGACAAGAGTGCTTTGGAGGGCAAGAGCGTTATCCTGTTGCAGGAGTTGGGTTCCGATGACAATTTCGTGAAACTTATTTTGGCAATCGGCGGAATGCGTGATGCCGGAGCTAGGGAAATAACCTGTCTTTTCCCGGAGAACGTCCTGGATAACAAGATACTTT
>JALNZI010000050.1 GCA_023229385.1 Candidatus Omnitrophota bacterium
TTCGGGTAAAGTTGACGCTCCATGCTGCACAGCGCCGCCTAAACCAAACTCTTTGCGCGCAAGGGCAGAAAGATTCTTTAATGTTTCAAAATCAAGTTTTACCTGGGCAATGGAACCATCAGGCAGGACTACTCCGCCGTGGCTTGTCCCGGTCTGAATAGAGATCTTGCTGATTCCGGTAAGTCCTTTACGCAGGCGGCCTTTAAAACCCTCCATAAACGCGCGCAGGTCTTCCGGCGTAGAATTCTGATGCCCGACCTCGCCGATCTCGCCGCCGACAGAAACAGTTATCCCCTTTGGCTCAATGCGCCGGATAAACTGGGTTAGTTTGGCGCATACCTCATAATTTAAATATTGCTGATCCTTAACCTTTGGTTTGCTCAAATCGACCAAAGTCGAAGAATCAATATCGATATTGTAAAAACCCGCGCCTACTGCCTCGGTAATTAAAGCCTGCAGCGCTTCAATCTCCTTATCCGGATTATCCTGATACTTTTTTAAATTCGCCTGGAAATGATCCCCCTGGATAAACACCGGGCCGCTATAGTTTTCTTTGATTGCCGCAGCCAGAATAACCGCAGAGTATTCCACCGGCGGCTGAGCAGTGTAACCCATCTCGCTTTTAGCAATCTCAAATAGGAATGCCTTGGCATCATTCTTTTTTCCTACCCTAAATATCGCCCTGGCCAAATCATAAGTTAAGCTGCGCAAGTTTATCGCCGGCACAGTAGAACCGCTGAATTCCTCCCTGCCGCGGGCCATATAGTAATCATGAATACTCGACGGATAAATTCCTTTTTTATAGGCAATATCCCAAATCTTCTTAGCCAACTCCTTCTTTACCGAGGCATCCCCGGTTAAAACCAAATCCATTACAATTTTATCAATCTCAAGCGGTTTTCTTCCCATGTTGCTTAATCCTCCTTTAATAAATATTTGTATTGTTGAATAACTTAAGTTAAGACCCTGATCAAATTAAATAAATTAACAATCTTTAGCTCTTTCTTTTGTATTGCAACTTCAAAATCAATCTCCGCAAATTTACCGCCCCCAAGACCAACGGCAATATCGGTTTTACCGGACAACAAACAATCAACCGCGCTCTTGCCAAGATGTAAAGCAAGATCCCGGCTGACAGCAGTAGGCCGGCCCCCTCTTTGCACATGCCCCAAGACTACTGTCCGTGTCTCAAGACTGGTAATCTCGGTAATCTTTTTAGCGATATCTTCTGCCTTGCCTGCGCCTTCGGCAACTACGATAATCCAACTCATCTTGCCAACCAAATTACCATGGACAATATCATGGCAAATTAATTCCAGGTCCAGTTTCTTTTCCGGAATAATCACATCTTCACATCCTCCGGCAAGGGCAACAGTCAGGGCAATAAAACCGGAATTCCTGCCCATTACCTCAACCACAAAAATCCTCTCCATGCTGGTTGCAGTATCACGGATCTTATCAATCGCATCAAGGGCAGTATTAATTGCCGTATCCGTACCAATAGTATAATCAATCCCGTTAACATCATTATCGATGGAGGCGGGAATGCCGATAACCGGGACTTTATATTTTTTATAAAACTCGTGTGCTGCGGTAAAAGAACCATTTCCGCCGATAACCACTAAACCATCAATATTATATTTTTTGACAGTATTATAAGCCCGGCTCATCCCTTCTTCGGTCTTAAATTCCGCGCAGCGGGCGGTTTTTAAAATAGTCCCGCCCTGGTTGATGATCCCAGAAACAGAGCGATGGTCTAAAACTTTTAGCTCTTCGTTAATCAGTCCCCACCAGCCTCGGAAAACCCCCATTACTTCCAGCTTCTGGTTAATTCCGTAACGCACAACAGAACGGATTGCCGGATTCATTCCCGGGGCATCCCCTCCGGTGGTCAAAACCGCGATTCTCTTCATCAAGTACCCATCTCCCAACTGGCTAAATATTTCTTCTGTTCAGCGGTAAGCGTATCTATCTTAATCCCCATAGACTTGAGTTTTAAATAAGCAATGTTTTTATCTATATTTTCTGGAACTGTATAAACCTGTTTCTGTAATCTGCGGTAATTCCTGGCCATATATTCGGCGGAAAACGCCTGGTTAGCAAAAGACATATCCATAACGCTTGCCGGATGGCCTTCAGCCGCAGCCAGGTTAATCAGGCGGCCTTCTCCTAAAACATAAATCTTACGATTATTCTTCATTGTATACTCATCAACAAAATCACGAGTAGCCCTCTTGGATTTAGCTATTGATGCCAAACCTGGAATATCCAGCTCGACATTAAAATGCCCAGAGTTAGCAACAATTGCGCCGTCTTTCATCAGGCTGAAATGCTCTTTGCGGATAACATTAATATCCCCGGTAACCGTAACAAAGATATCGCCGACCTTGGCTGCCTCTTTAATCGGCATAACTCTAAAACCATCCATAGTCGCTTCCAGGCCGCGCAGAGGATCAACTTCAACAACAATCACCTTAGCCCCCAGGCCATTTGCGCGCATAGCCGCGCCTTTTCCACACCAGCCATATCCGCAAACTACAAAATTAGAGCCGGCAATTAATTTATTCGTCGCCCGGATAATCCCATCAAGCGTAGACTGACCAGTGCCATAACGGTTATCAAAAAGATGTTTAGTTAAAGCGTCATTAACCGCGATAATTGGATAACGTAATTTACCTTCCTGCGCCAAGGCCCGCAGGCGGATTACGCCGGTAGTAGTCTCTTCTGTACCACCGATAATATTGGCATGTTCTTTCTCTGGGCGCTGATGAATAGTACTTACCAAGTCAGCTCCGTCATCCATAGTTATATCCGGCTTGACTGCTAAGGCGGATTTTATATGATTATAATAAGTTTTAGTATCTTCGCCTTTAATCGCAAAAACAGCCACCTTTAAATCTCTTACCAGGGCCGCAGCTACATCATCCTGAGTAGAAAGCGGATTGGATGCGCAAATATAAACATCGGCGCCGCCTGCCTTTAAAACATCAGTCAACACAGCAGTCTCCGTAGTAACATGCAGACAACAGGCAACCTTTAAACCTTTCAAAGGCTTATCTTTTAAGAACTTCTGTTTAATCAAACCAAGAACAGGCATATTCTTAGCTGCCCATTCAATCCTTAATGCCCCTTTTTTAGCTAATGCTATATCTTTAATGTCATACTTCATTCCAAGTCCTCTCTTTAATTTAAAACCTACTCTGATTATAAACTGCTGGCCTGCTTCTTTAAAGCTGCCGCTTTATCCGTTTTCTCCCAAGTAAACTCAGGCTCCAACCTGCCAAAATGCCCGTAGCTGGCAGTCTTCCTGTATATAGGACGGCGTAAATTCAATGACTCAATAATCCCTTTAGGAGTAAGCTGAAAATTCTGCCTTACCAATTTTACCAAAGCCTCCTCCGGAATAACCGAAGTCCCTTCAGTTTTTACCATAACTGACAAGGGATCTGCCCGGCCAATAACATAGGCCAACTGCACAAGGCATTTCTCTGCCAGGTGCGCCGCCACAATATTCTTAGCGATATAACGGCACATATAAGCCGCGGAACGATCAACCTTAGTCGGGTCTTTACCGGAAAACGCGCCGCCGCCATGGGCAACCGCACCACCGTAAGTATCCACAATTATTTTCCTGCCGGTCATCCCGGTATCAGACTGCGGCCCGCCAATAACAAATTTCCCCGTCTGATTAACAAAATATTTAGTGTCCTTATCCACCCAACCCTTAAGGATTGGCCCGGCTACCTCCCGGATTATTTCACGGCGCGCTTTTTCAGTAATCCGCTTGCCGCTTTTATCCAGGATATCATCGGTGTGCTGAGAAGCCAACACCACTGAATCTACGCGTACCGGTTTATCGTTATCGTATTCTACAGTCACCTGGGTCTTACCATCAGGGCCAAGGTATTTTAAAATATTATTCTTACGCACCTCGGTCAGGCGCATAGAAAGTTTTTGCGCCAGCATCAGGGCCAGCGGCATCAACTCTTTAGTTTCTTCGCAGGCATAACCAAACATAATCCCCTGATCACCCGCTCCGCCGGCATCCACGCCTTGCGATATATCCGGAGACTGTGAGTGAATAGCATTAAGTATAGCGCAGGTATGGAAATCAAACCCGTATTTAGGATGGTTGTAGCCGATCTCTTCAATAATATCCCGGCAAATCTCATGAACATGTATAAAACCGCGGGTGGTTATTTCACCGCCTACGATCAAAAGCCCCATAGTTACATAAGTTTCACAGGCTACGCGCGCGTAGATATCATTCTTTAGGCAAGCGTCTAATACCCCGTCTGAAATCTGATCGCATAACTTATCCGGGTGGCCTTCGGTTACTGACTCTGAAGAAAAATAATGTTTCCGCACTGACATAATCCCTCCTTTAAATGAGCAGGCAACTTACGGAGCGATAGCGACGTAAGTTGTAGGCCGTAAGGCCGTCTGCGAATTTATCCCGAGCTTGCGTAGAAAATTCCGCAGGATGCGAAATTTTCAAGCGCTTAAGCGAGGGAACATTCCTTTTGTTATTATTAATTGGCAAATTTTTCTTTTGCCGCGTTTAAATACTTATAATCCCCGATATCGAACCAGAACCCATTAAACACATAACCGTAAACATCCACCCGGTCTTTAAGCCAGGCGATATAACCCCCGGCAGCATCTATTTTATTTTTCCTGTCCTGCATATATTCCTGGACTAACTTCAGGCAGGCCTGCGGAATAATATATAACACATCGCCACCAAAGAACTCTGCGGATGCCGGGGTTTTTCTTTAAAACTAATTACTTTTTTATGGGCATCCAGCCCGGCTACGCCGTAACGGCTGGCGTCTTTTTTTTGCTTCAACCTATACAAACCTATATTTACAGCCGGGGAATTTTTCTTAGCGAAACTTAAAAAACCTTTTAATGAACCATCAAAGAGATTATCCCCTCCGACCACCAAAAGGTCGTCTTTGATTTTCTTCCGGGTTATCGCGAAATCTATATCCCCTACAGAACCCAGTCTATCCTGATTATTTTTAGTCAGGTCATTAATCAGGGTGATCTTTTTAGGCGATTTAATTGTCTTTGCCCATTTGCGAAAAACTCCGATGAATTTATTATTAGTAACAACATAAATCTCATCGATATCGCTAACCAATCCCAATTTATCAACGATATAATTTATAATCGGCCTACCTTTAACCTCAAGCAGTGGCTTAGGATATTCTTTGGTCAATGGATAAAGCCGGGTCGCGTAACCCGCAGCTAAAATCAAGGCCTTCATCCTATTTTAAAATCTCCGTTAACCTGCCCCTGGCAAATTCCTCTACCTGGGTGCCGGTTACAAGCTTCATTGCCTCACTGGCAAGCTCTTGCACCGCCTTAAACCCTATCGCGCGAATTATAAATTTCAACTCCGGGATCACCTGCGGCGGAACACTAAACTCATCCAGACCTAAGCCTAAAAGAATAAGCGCCAGCGACGGTTCCCCGGCCATTTCCCCGCACATCGCTACTTTAATATTCGCCTGATGCGCCGCATCAATAACCTGTTTTATCATCCTTAAAACCGCCGGGTGCGCCGGTTCATACAGGTAAGCTACTTTTTCATTGCCGCGGTCAACTGCCAGGCAATATTGAATCAAATCGTTTGTCCCGATACTGAAGAAATCCGCTTCCTTGGCTAATATATCCGCGGTCATCGCCGCAGAAGGAACCTCGATCATTACGCCGACAGGGATCTCGTCATTAAATGCAATTCCCTTCTGTCTTAACTCATCCTTAGCTTCTTGAAGCAACCCATTAGCCTGGCGCAATTCCTCTATACCGGAAATCATCGGGTACATCAGCTTCAGGTTACCGTGCACAGAAGCCCTCAAAATAGCGCGCAGCTGTAATTTAAATATGTCCGGCCGGGCCAGACAAAACCTGATCGCCCTCCAGCCCAAGAATGGCTGCATTTCATGAGGAATCTGAAATTGCGACAAAAATTTATCCCCGCCTAAATCCAAAGTACGGACAACTACCGAATGCGGGCTCATCTGTTCAGCAACATACTTATAAGCCTGATAATGCTCATCCTCGCTGGGAGAGTCTTTACGGTTCATATAAAAGAATTCCGTGCGGTAAAGACCGATCCCTTCGCTGCCATGCAGTTTAACCGATGAAACCTCATCGGGAAATTCAATATTGGCACTAATTGAAATCTCCCGGCCATCAAGTGTAACCGCGGGAAGCCCTTTAACCAGCGAGAATCTTTCAGCTATATTCCTTAAGTTTACTAATTCCTGCTGATACTGCTTAAGCGTTTCTTCATCAGGATTAATAATAACTGTGCCGGTATTTCCATCAACGATAAGAATATCCCCGGGGTTAACCCTGGAAGTAATCCCTTCTAACCCGACTACGGCGGGAATCTCCAGAGACTTGGCCATGATCGCTGTATGCGAAGTCTTACCTCCCATATCAGTGACAAAGGCAGCAACATTCCTGGTATGCATTGCCGCAGTATCAGAAGGAGAAAGATCATGCGAGACAATAATCGCCTTTTCCTTAAGATCCTCCAGGCCTCTTTTTTCTTTACCCAGCAGGTTCCTTAATATCCTCTTGCCGACATCGTTAATATCGGCAATACGTTCTTTAAGGTATTCATCTTCAATCTTTAAAAATACGCTGATATATTTTTTTAGGACTTCCGAGAAAATATAAGCGACATTGAGTTGTTCTTTCTTCAGCCGGGAGATAACCTCTTCGATAAGCATACGGTCTTCTAATACCAGAAGATGCGCATCGAAAATCTGAGCCTCATCCTGCCCCATATCAGAACTGATCTTTTTCTGCAGCTCAATAATCTCGCGGCGGGTTTTAATCAAAGCTTCTTCAAAAAGCTGAATCTGCAAGGGAATATCTTCCCAGGTAATCGCCTCGGGAAGAACAATAAATTCCTCCTTACCCAGCTTATAAGCTGCCCCGATACTTATTCCGCCGGCTGCTCCGATACCTTTTAGCTGAATCATAGGGCTTCCTCGCTGTTGATAAGCTTTTCCAATTCCCCCAATGCTTCCTCTGCGTCAGAACCGTCAGCCTCAACAATAATTAAACTTCCTTTTTCCGCACCGAGCATAAGAATTCCCATAATCGATTTACCGTTAACCTCTTCCTGGTCATGCCGCACAGTTATGCGCGAATCGAATTTATTGGCTATCTGCACAAATAAAGCCGCCGGCCGGGCATGCAAACCCTGGCCATTCTTTACGATAAGTTCTTTCTTAATTAAAGGCATTTTTAAATCTCTTCGATAAAACTTAAAATAATCTTGGCTAATTTCTCCGCGTCGTGGCGGATCACCCCATCCTGAACCATAATAAAATCTTCTTCTACCACCCGGTACCCCAAATTTTCTATATTTTTACGGTCATTGACTACAAGGAGCGAATTCTCCCCGGAATAACGTTTCAAAACCTGCTCAGGCACTTCGCCGTTATTAACAATACAATAATCCAGAATATGCTCAGAACTGTGAGCCGCCAGGGCCTTAATATGGTCACACACACTGTAACCATCTGTTTCCCCCGGCTGGGTCATCACATTACAAACATAAACCTTAATTGCATCAGACTCCGCGATCTCCCGGGAAATCTCTGAAATTAAAAGATTAGGGATAATACTCGTATATAAAGAACCCGGGCCCAAAACAATAATCTGCGCCTCTTTAATCGCCTTGATCGCATCCGGAGTAGCCATCGGCTGTTCAGGAGTAAGGCTGACACTATTAATCTTCTTTCTTGCTTTGGGGATCTGCCCTTCTCCGGAAACTACTGAGCCATCCTTATAATGCGCCACAAGCGTTACATCACCTAACGTAGAAGGGATAACCTGCCCTCTTAAAGCCAAGACCTTACTGGTTTCTTTAATCGCCTTTTCAAAATCACCGGTTAAGCGGGTCATTACCGTAAGAAAAAGGTTGCCGAATGAATGTCCGGAAAACTCGGAATTTTTATCAAAACGGAACTGGAACAAATCACGCATCAACGCCGGGGCATCCGCTAATGCCACCAGGCAGTTGCGGATATCACCGGGAGGCAAAACATCAAACTGCTGACGGAGCCTGCCGCTGGAGCCTCCATCATCAGCCACTGTAACAATAGCAGAGATATTTGAAGAATAACTTTTTAAACCGCTCAAAAGAACGGATAGACCTGTGCCGCCGCCTACCGCAACTATGTGCGGGCCACGGCTTAATTGTTTCTTCTGGTACAAAAGATCGACTAATTCCGTACCTCTGGATGAAGGGGCAAATACCGCGATAAAAGAACGCATCATCCGTTTTATACCCAGGATCAGGATAATGATTCCGGAGATTACAACCAAAGCGTCCAAAAGCTGAATCAGCCAAAACTGGCCGTTTTTAAGGTTGGCTGTCCCAATAATCAAAAGGGCCACCCCAAAAGCGCTTAGACCCACCCAACGCTTAATACCTATGCCAGGATAAAACCATTTTAAGATAACACTAGAGGCTGTTTTCATTTTACGAAACAATCTGTTAGATATATGATTAACTTACAGGATGACCCCGCCCAACTTCTTCAGCAGGTATCTTATAAAAATAAAGACAAAATGGACTAAATCTTTTTCTCGTCTTCCTGGGTGATAATCTTAATTACAGATTTTTCGTCCATGCAGGTGCGCAGGGTATCGCGGAAATATTTATCTTTTAAGAGACGCGATATCCTAGCTAATGCCTTAAGGTGCGGTCCGGCGGAATCCTGCGGGGCAACCAGCAGAAAGAAAATATAAGCTAACTCTCCATCCAGAGAATCAAAGTCTACGCCTTTTTTAGATAATCCAAAGGCTGCCACCAGTTTATCCACGCAGTCGCTTTTGGCGTGCGGAATGGCAATACCCTGGCCGATTGCGGTTGAACCCAGGGCCTCTCTTGACATCAGGGCTTCGATTAGCTTGTTACGATTACGCTTCTCCACGTCACCGGCCTCAATCAAAAGATCCACCATCTCTTTGATTACGTCTTCTTTGCGGGTAGATTTTATATCGGTAAGAATTGCCTTCTTGGAAAGAAAATCCATTATCTGCATCTGTTTCTCCTTTCAAATAATAAACTTAAAAAATAAAAGCGGGAGACGGGATTCGAACCCGCGACATCAACCTTGGCAAGGTTGCGCTCTAGCCAGCTGAGCTACTCCCGCGCAACAAGCGCGGCACTTGCGCAATACCATTAAGCGCAAGGTGCCGCAATTAACTGGCGCATATCAGGTACAAGATACACACCTATACTTAAAATTATCAATTGGGCGGAAGAGGATTTGAACCTCCAAGGGTTACCCCAATAGCTCCTAAGGCTATCGCGTATGCCAATTCCGCCATCCGCCCGGATATTTCCTCTTCTCGCTTCCCAACAAAAT
>JALNZI010000004.1 GCA_023229385.1 Candidatus Omnitrophota bacterium
CCTAAAGCTCCTTTGGCTTTACTATTAGGACCAAATGCAACTGCTAATGATTGTTCTCCACTAACAATTGCTTGACTACTATCACCTACGGTGGACGCTAATGAACGATGCCCACTATTGCTGGATACTGACCAATTTCCGCTATTGCTGGATAATGAATAATATCCACTATTGCTGGCTACTGAACGATCTCCACTATTGCTGGCTACTGAATAATGTCCGCTATTGCTAGCTACTGACCAATCTCCACTATTTGAGGCTACTGAATAATTCCCACTATTGCTGGATACTGACCCATATCCACTATTGCTGGATACTGAGCAATCTCCGCTATTGCTGGCTACTGAACAAACTCCACTATTTGAGGCTACTGAATAATGCCCACTATTGCTGGCTAATGAACGATCCTTAGTTTGATGCTCTTTAACATTAGCATGATCTTTCATATATTCAGCACATAATTGAGTATATTCAATAATATCAATTTCCCTAATAATAGTTATTTTTGTACCAGCCTGTTTAGAGTCATTCGATTCATTAGAGTCACCCTTAACAATTCCATCAAGATCGACTTCACAGTACCTAGATTCACCTGGATTATAGTAAGAAAATACATCTAGTGGGTTTGTGCAAGCATGAAAGCCCTCTTGACATAGCTCTGCTTTAGCTGTTACATAGGTCTTACCTATCTCGTATTGGAAATCCCGGCACTTTAGATTATTATCAAAACCCTTAAAACATTTCATTTTCTAACTTCTTTTCCTGGGTTGTGGGTGATTAATTATTTGGATCTTGCTAGGTTTAAATCAATTACTAATACAAATGCGTTATGAGGACTTTGAACTCTCACCTACTATGAAAAAAAATCAATTCAAGAATTATTATATCTGGGATTTTAATAGTTATCATCTTAGATAATATAAGAAAGAAGGAAAGCTTTTTAGTGCTTCCTTTTAATGAATGTGGAGCGGCTCGAACGCTCGACCTGCGGAGTAGAAATCCGCTGCTCTATCCAACTGAGCTACACATCCAATATGCAAATTAGAGCTATTCAGGTTGTGGGTTTGATCCACTTGCAGAAATAGGAATAGCCGGCAGTTTTTGTGCGCAATTTTTAGCAGCGGCTGTCAAATCATTTTTAAATTGAGTAAGCCCAACTGAATCATTTTTGGAGAATAAGTATTCAACTCCACTTTGAGTTTCATTATGCTTGATACTAATTTGAATTCCTTCTCCTACAATAATATCAGCCACTAATCTATTTCCAAAGCTATCTTTCATGAAAACTCCAGGGCAGATATCAGAATTATTAGTTTTCTTGCCATAATTTTTAGCATAACTGCGATAATAATTTACCACATTATTAAACATCATTTCAAATACTACCAAAGCTTGCATATCATCTTTTGAAAATGTGAAAATCTTTGTTGGTCCCACATTATCTGCATCACTTTGAATCAGTAAAATAACATCTTCTCGCCTGTTTAATTTAATGCCAATTTCATCTCCTTGAGCATTTCCAATCCTACGAGAAAGGCTTTGTGAAGTTTCAATACACATTATGCGAGCTTCCTTATATTTAAAAAATCCGTGGCGAATCGAGTAACCACTCAATTTCTTGAATCATCCATCACCACAACACCTTCCCCTTTATAGAGATAGTGTTCTCAAATATCCCCAAGGATGGGACCACGGACAAGATTTACTTATGCTTATTAATACTATCTAGTTTCATTCTATCCAAAATTCTTTTATTCATGAAATATTCAATTTTTTGAGTATTGTAAACATGATTTGGATCTAGATGATTAATCATAGAATCATTTACTTTTAATTCAGCTAAAATTGAATCTTTTTCTGTTTTGTAATGAACTTCGGATATTTTGTTGATCTTTTGGTAGCCATATATTGCTAAAATAACTATTACAAGAGGCCATGCAAATTCTTTAATAATTTTAATCACTTGTATCTCCTTACGGTATAGCTAGTCTTATTGGCTATTCAGACTAGCGCTAGAATTAATATAATAAAATCAGTGGCAAGTGGCAAGTGGGGATTACTGCAACCTGATTTTATCTTGGGCCTTTAAGAGGAGCTTTAATTTTCACAGGAGTAGATTTCACAGATGGATCGTAAATGTCAACCCAAACAGAACTACTCCAACTGCCTCTCCAAGTTGGTAACATGGCTTCAATATATTTTGCAAATTCAGTAATAGTTATTTTTTCATCATCAATTAATAATTGAAATAACTTTTTTAGATCTTCAATGGAATTAAATTCTTCATTATATACATTCAAATATTTTAATACTATAATATTATCCTCATCAATACCATCTAAAATATTTTCATAATAATCGCCATCACCCAATATGGAATCAAAATATTCCATAGATTTTTTATTTACAATAAAGGTATTATGATGATCATCCTCTGGCACCGAATATACTAAAGTATGCAATATTTGAGGGCGAAATGACATTATTTCTTTGGGATAATCTTTTGAAATGCTTTCTTTGATTCTAAATAAATCTTTTAATTCAGGTAAATTACCAAAAATTTTAGCTAGATATGCTGCATCAGTTTCAGGCTCAAAATTAATTGAACTAATTAATTCTCTTAGAATTGTCCAAACTAAATTAGCACTTTGAGTTTGCTTTTTATATTTCTTATCAAATTCATCTCTAATTTGCCATTCAATTTTATTAATAAATTCTTGATCAAGCAAATTAACCATAGATTTAGCCAAAGAATCTTTAAGATTTTGAATATTATCACAATCCATTATACTCTCCTTAAAAATCAAAATCCATATATACTTTTAATTGAGTATCTAGATTTTTATTTGTTTCTGGTTGCATACTTGTTCTAATTTTAAAATATATAGCATTAGTGATTTTTTGGGTATATTTAAATCCAAATATTCCAAAATCTCCTCCACTATGCATAGTAGGAGTTAAATAAATGGTTGTAGCTAAAATAGTCGCCTTTATCATTTTTTGATTTTCGACTTAATCAATTTTATAATATTATCTGTTTGATCTAAACTAGCATTAATTCTATCAAAAGGAATTTTATAATCATGCAAAAACATTTCTATTCTTAGATCAAGTAATTCAGCTTCTTCTTCTGTTTGATTTCTACCACTTGGATTATATGGATTTACTCTATTTAAAAATATGTTTATATTATGGTAATTACGATATTCTCTTAATAATATCTTATCTAATAAATCATCATTGGAATAGCAAGCCCCTAATAGTAATGGAGAATCAGTAACAATTACATCTACACTATTAGCAACTACCCACATTTTATACATTTGCTTTGAACTTATATACATTTGATAGTTCAAAGCCATGTGATTCTTTTCCCAAGTTTTTTCTTTAGCGTATTCTCTAACTAATTCGCAATTCAAATTATCGAATTTTAGTTTAGCAAATACACTAGCAGCGATCCGGGATTTACCAGTACCTGGACCTCCATAGAAATTAACCGAATATGTATCTTTCACAATGGCCTCTATTTTAATTATGATTAGTCTATAAGTTTAGCATCATTATCTACTAAGTATAAAAATCCATTATATGCAATTGCTTCAAATGCATGTCTATGTTTATTGGCTTCAATTGCTTGAAGTTGTTTAGTAGCTTGTTTTTTAGTTAAGCATTTCTTAGTGGTAGTGTTATGAACTTTATAACAATTACTATTTTTTCTTTTATATACTGGCATATCCAATATTTATGGCAATTCACTTCCACCTTTAAATATCGTATTTTTAAAGTCAGATCTACAATGAAGGCGCATACTCCATATATAATTAAAAATTATGCAGTTGGCAAGCTAATAGGTGCCTTAAATAATTTAATTTTTCATGTTATACTTTTACAATGCGAACATACCCAATTGATCATATTAAAATTTCAAATAAAGAAACATTAGTATTTGTAGATTTAGAGACTTCTGGATTTAAACCTTGGGCATTTGGCAGAATAATAGAATTTGGAGTCATTAAAGTTAGCCCTAAAAAGACTGAAACCTTCCATTCGTTATGTAAGCCTAATTTAAAACTATATGACGATAAGCCATTATGGATAAGTAAACAAATACAATCATTAACGGAAATTGATAATAAAGATGTAGCAGATGAAAGAGATAGCTTTGATGTATTTGAAGATTTTTATGAATTTGTAGATGGGAATGTTTGTATTGCGCATAATGCTAGATTTGAAAAAACTTATATTGATTTTTATTGCGAATATTTGGGATTATACCCTTTACTTACCTTTAGAGATACTATGCCAATGTTCAGAGCAGCATTTGGGTGTGCTAAGTTATCTACATTAAGCGAATCATCATTAGCACATTCTGCATATGATGATAGCTATCAAATGCTAAAATTATATAAAAAAGCATTAGATTTAGATAAAAAGAATTATAAACTTTGCACTGAAGTAACATTACCAGATAGTGCAAAGAAATCTATTATGGAATGTAGAGAAATTAAAGAGCGATAAGTAACTGATCCTTAAAAGCGCTTGATTCTGTACTTACTACTTGAATTAATAACATATATTTTTTGAAATTTAATGGCTTTTCTTCATATTTAAATTTATCAATATCTTCAAATAACGCATATCTATTTGCATATGCAAATCCTTCTTTAATTAACGAATATGTGCTATCTTCTACTACTAAAGTATCTCTATTTATTTTAGTAACTCGTACTAAATTGAAATTAGTCTCTTTATATTCAATTGGAACTCTAGCCCATAATCCATCATAATCAATACTGATATTTCTACATTGATTGCAGCCTATTTCAGATTTTTTTGCACATAAATCACAGGCAAGTTCAATATTATCGCATTTAACAAAAATAGTGGCTGATTTTTTAGTGCAAGCAATACAAATAGGAGCAGTCATGATTGCCAATCCTTACTTATTTCAGGGGTGATTTCTTTGCAGTTAATGCTATCTAAGCAGTTTTCCAAATATATAACATGGAAGGTATTAGATATTCTAGGCTGGAATATTTTAATTATTGTATAGTTATCGTCTAATTTAGATTTCCAAATTGGAATATCTAATCCTAAGTCATCTATTGGAAAATCAGAATAATGTTCAAATATTAGAATTCTAAAATGCCTATTGCTTCCATAATTACGAAATCCTTTGGGCATACTTTCATCTTTATATAACTCTAAATTTCTAGGTCTTAATTGAGCATAGCACCCTAATGATTTTTTCTCATTTGGAGTAAATGTGCAATTTGCCCAAATACAATCTTGGCATATGTATTTTTTACAAGCTGGAGGTATTGAAGTCGTCACTATTGCCCTTTTGCATTAATGGTAAGATCAGCTAGAAATACTTACCATTAATGTAACAAAAATGAAACCCAATTTCAATCAAATTGAGCATATTTATAATTAAATGCATTCCTTAATATATTGATATTTTGACTACTAATGTTATATAATGAATATCCATTAATTAAATTATTAGTAATAACAAATGTGTTTTCATTAAAATCAACTAATATTGAAATAAATTTGCCGCCCATTTCATTAATCAAATAAACTACAATGTCTAAATCATTAGGAAGTCTCTTTCCAAGATATGCTCTATAATTGGAAGTTTTATATGTATCTTTCTTAATCTCATCTTTAAAATGTTTACATTCTATTAATGTTTCATAATTATTAATTATTCCAGCAAAAGTTTCTCGGCCTAAATGTACATCTGTTTCTTCTGCTAATATTCTACTAACTATTTCATAAGTATTTAAAGCAATTGTTTCTTTAATAAGCTTAATTACTTTTTTTACAACAAACCCCTTAACCTCTGATGTTTCACATGTGCAAGGTGCATCCATTAGTAATTTTTTAAAAAAAACTAATGAATTGAAATCTAAGCTTTCTATTATTCCACCACTCATTTAAAACTCTTTCTGAGATTTGTTAGAATTTCCTTAGCCAATCCTAAATTGAAGTGGCTATTGCGTTAAGTAGAAAATGTAATAAAATTATTTCATTTTTTACATACTAAATTAATTTAATTACCATTAATATCTAACTTTAACAAATAGAGGAATACAATGACTAAAACTAATCACATATATGCATTAAAATGGACTAGAGAAGACGGTAGCTGCCGTGGATATCAGTATGATTTACCCAAAGGATGCATATCAGGAGCTTGGCAGCATATTCAAGGGGAATTATCCCTTTGTAATAATGGCTTTCATGCTACTACTTTATTAGGAGTTAATGAATGGAGGGGAATAGGTGGATATACTATGGGTCATAATGATATTACTACTCCATGTGGAAGACTTTGGATAGTTGAATTAGGCGGAAATATTCAATCAATAGATGCAGAGAATAAGTTGGCAGCTTCTTCTATCCGTTTCATTAAAGAATTAAAATATGGAACTAGATATAATAAGAACGAAGGTGAATGCACTGTTCGCGTTAATGATCTTAAATCCACTATTTTAAATACCAAATATAAAGTTTTATCATCTGTTTATAAACTAGAGGGCGAATTTAGTGTATATGCTAATTTTGATGAAATAAATAAACTTGTAACTTACGTAAAGTAATTAAATTAAGCCCTTCTAATCAGAAGGGCTTAACTTTACCTATAATTTATTTTTAATTACATTTTTAATATAAATTAATCATAATTAATTCAGGAGTTTAAGTTGAACGACAAGCACAAAACAGTTCTATGGGCTATTAAAGTTGTATTTTTCTCAATGTTTGCATATAGTGCATATAATAAATTGAGTGAAGCTTTAGCCGTAACTAAAAAAGAGACTAAGCGATCATATAAACTGCTCCCTGAAAAGGGTATTTTTGGAACTGTTAAAGAAATAATAAAGGTTGGAAAATGAGCAATCCACTTGACGGCATAGCCAAGCTACCTCCAATTGTAATTGACCACGATGAATTATTAGGTATTCCAGTACATAAACGAGTTGCTTATGTAATGAAGAAATATCTATCTGATGGAAATATTGTAGAAAAAACTAAAGTTCTTCAATATTTTGCAGAAGCTTTAATTGGAGTTGTCGAATCAATCTCTAATCCAGTTGTAAAAAACTACTTAGGGGTATTTCGTAATGGTATTTCAATGTTTGAATTGAATACTATTTTTACTAACTTAATTAAAGTTGAAAAAAATGGCATCGAATATATAACTAAAGAAGAAGCTATGAAAGAAGTAATAAAAGAAAACTTCTTCCATACTCCAATGATATTTACTTGGAATGATGATAATGATGCCATTAGGTTAATTATTCAAAATATTGCTAAAACTCCTGCTTCAATTGCAGATAAATACAATCTAAAAATATTAGCTAAAGAAGAAATTAAGGAAACTTATTCATCTGAAGCAATAATTGTATGTGAAATGAATGGTGATAAATTTGCCATATCATATGAAGAATATGAAGCAATAACTGGAGTATGTTCTAGAAATAAAGAAGATTATGCAGTGTACATGCCCTGGGAAGATGGTGAAGATAATTCAGTTCCATATACTAGATGCTTACAAATTATCAATATTTTAAATAAGATGTCCATTGAGGTATTTTGCCATAGAATTAATCCAAGTATTAATTATGTAACAATTGATAAAGAAGGATATCAAATTCATACTAAAAAAGAAGTGTATGAAACTATCTTTAACTTGGATTATGATGATCTTACTCAATCTATGGAATATTGTTTAGAGCATAATAAAAAGCGTGGAATTGCTATGGTTGGAGATCCTGGATTAGGGAAAACCATATGCATTCATAAATTAATTAACCATTTTAAAAATGTTCCTACTTTTATTGTCAGAAATGAAGCTTTACTGGATGTTAGTTCAATTCGTAAAGTTTTCAATCTAGTTAGAGATATGAAAGCAATACTAGTATTTGATGATTTTGATGGATTAGAAGTTCAAGATAAAGGCTCAATTACTAATGAGTTCTTGCATCAAATGGATGTTAGTGGAGAATTCAAAGGAATAATTATAGCCACTATTAATGATCCTTCAAAAGTTCATTATACTTTAATATCTAGACCTGAACGATTTGATGAAGTCATCTTAATGAGATATCCTGAAAAGCATGAAGAAATTGAAGAAATAATTTTAAATAAGCTTAAGCATATATCTGAAACAGATGAAACCAGTATCGCTTTAATTGATAAATTTAAAACTGAATGGGGCACTGAATTATACAATAAATTCATTGCTACTTGTGCAGAAAATAAATTCTCACCTGCTAGAATTTCATCTACTATTGATTATTGCTTATCTCACTTCCAAAAATTAAGCAGTGAGCTATTGATTAAATCTTCTGAAATAGCTATTGGATTCCAAAAGACTTCAAAGATGTTCTCAGAAAATGGCGAATTGAAACATAGTAATAAAGCTAAATTAAGTGCAAGAAAGTCAGATTGGGCTGATTAAAAAAGGGGCATGCGCCCCTTTTTAATTTTCATCTTTATCTAGCAAATATAGCTTTACTGATCTAGGAAAAATATTTTTAATTTCTTTCCAATCCCCTTGCCAAATAACGGGAATTCTTTTTTTGTTTTTAATGATAGCCGCACATAATCTATGTGAGCCATCTAATACAATCCCTTCACAAGTGCTGTCAATCACAATTGGGGATTCCTGCGCATTTTGAAGGAAGTAGGCAATTTTATGAATATGTATTTCTCGTAGAGTTTTGTTTGTTTTTTTGGAATGTTCATCCCAAATATAATCATCTCCTAATTCAATATCTTTATGTTTCTTACTATATACAAGAACTTCTTCTTTAGTAATTGGGCCTTCTAAATCCATCCATCTAAAGAAAGGATCTCTTCCCGTGAAATCAAGCAATTCTCGAATATATACTGTATTCAAAATATTATTTCCTTATGATGAAATATTGCGACAGGTTTCAATACCAATCTCCTTGAGTTGTTAAATAACACTTAACAACTGTTTCAATCCACGCCCCCGTAAGGAGGCGGCATGCTGGCCTGGAAAATTAGAGCAACTAATGTAGTTTCAATCCACGCCCCCGTAAGGAGGCGACAACATACAGTGTGTTTTGCACTTGCTATTAATGTTTCAATCCACGCCCCCGTAAGGAGGCGACCGCAAGCCTTTTAAGCTCAAAAACATCAAAGGCTTACAAGCCCAAAATCGCTAACCGATTTGAACATATTCTATATATAGCCAAAAAATCCCACCTTGGCAAGCCGAATAGTAAATTTTATGAAAATTTTGGCATCGCTATGCCTCCGAATTTCGGGCGAATCTTCAGGTTGGCGATAATTATTTTCGTAATCTTACATTCAATTAAAATTTACTTATATTAATCTAGTTAAAACAATTTAATGTTGCAGCCCATTACTAGGAGAATGAAGTTAAATTATGAGATTAATTAATTTTTTAGAATTCATAGCAACTGAATTTAAAAAAGTATTAATTGGATTATCTACAATATCTTGTGGATTATTTATTTTAATATTTTATCACTACGCAAGCTCAAATAATTTAGTAAGTTTATTAATTGCAGTTGGAATATTATTAGGAATTATAATTTATGTCTTATTATTAATTGCTTTTTCAGTGCTAGATGAAGCATATCACATAACAGAATCTCTTCAGTTAATTAAATCATTTAATGAAATGATTAAAGGAACAAAACATGATTAATCTATTAGGTAATCATTTAGTATTAATATACTTTATTGGTATTATTGCATTTTGGCTATCTGTACCTAAAATTAAATGGTATAATGATATTTGTATTGTTTCTGATAAATCAGATGATGATACTATGTCATATTCGGGCATGCAAACTTTTTTATCAATAGGGCGGTCTATAGTAGTTGCAATATCTTTATTAATATTAATTGGAAAAGTAATAGGTATTGCCTCTAAAAAATACAGAACGGTATTACATAATGAGAATTAATACTGATTTAGGTAAAGATGAATTAATTGAACTAATTAAATATAATTATGCAAAAATGAATGGGAAAATTTTCCCAACATTAAATGGAAAAATTATAGCTGAAAATGGAGACTTAGATATTTCAGCTTTAAATAAAGCTTCTACTTTGGATGTATTTCAATATTTTCTTAAATGCAAATGCGAATATAAAGTGCATTATAAATTTTCATATAAGTCATTAAATATAATTGGTGCTAAATTTGGAAATAGCACTACATATGAACTATTAAGTGAAAATCCTCCTGTTATTGGATGCTATTATAAATTAACTATTGAAAACATTAGGGATTTATATGAATACTCTCATAATGCTAAAGATAAAGTTTTAGCATCACCTATTGAATTTTATTTACCTAAGAATCTTACATTAGATGAATTACTTAGTTATCAAGAAATTTGGCTATTTCATGATATAGCTTGCCTATCTGGATGGGCTGGATTATACATAATTGATAAAGAAGGCGAAGTTAAAAATATAATAGCCATTCGTTCATAAATTGATACAATTTACTTGAGGTCAAAATGATTTTAGCGACAATAGTTAGTATAATTGAATTATTAATAATTTGGGGAGCTATTTCTTCAATATTGGCTTTTAATAGATATTGGAAATCATTAAAATATGAATGGGTTGCATATAATGGAATAGGAAATGCTTGGCTAGATATTTTCTTTTGCCCATTTATTTTATTGTCTATGTGTCTATTTGTGCTTCCAGTTAGTATAGTGATATGCTGTATAGCTGGCTTATTTGTAGAACTTGGTGAATTGTTTATGGGTAAAGATTTTTTAAAATAATCCACTAATTAATTTAGGAGTTTGAATGTTACCATCTAATTTAAATAATAACACAACGGCTCAAACAGTTCTTAAAGGTTCAAAAGCTGATAAAAAATTAAAACATGATTCTTTAATTCATGATTTAATACAAAATAAAGATATGCCTTATGCAAAAAACCGTTGGGCAATTATGAATTTAAATTAGATTCAATGGTGTCTTTACTTATTGCTAATAAAATAGCAGCTATTGCAACTGGATCTAGAGTATTTGAATGCGCATCTTCAAGCTCAGATTATGATATTATTATTCCTCTTGCTGATGTTAATGAAGCGAGTTGTGTATTAAAAACTGAATTTGGATATTCTAGAAATGAAGATAGTGATTATCATAATGGAATTAAAATATATTTTGCTAATTTTGATACTAAATGTATAAATTTAATTCCATTAAATTCTCATGAATATATGTATTGGAAGTTAACTACTAAAACTATTAAAAATACATGTAGAATAGATCCTTCTTCCATTAAAAATAAAACTACAAGAGTGTGCTCTTTTGAATTATTAATTGGAGTATTTAGATTAATTTTAGGCAATAATGTTGATGAATCAACTTTACGCAAATATGAAAAAATAAAAGAAAAAGACGAAAATATTATCTATTCTAAAATAATGAATAGAAATAGTAAAAAAGCTATTAATGATAATTAATAGATAGGTCATCCCAAGTTATTGAGATGCTGATTGAAACGAAATCATCTGAATAAAAACAGAAAAGGAAAAAATGAATAAGAAGCTAGTATTTGGATTAACTACCGTGCTTGGAACGGTTGCTGGAGTGCTATTAACTAAATTGGCTATTACCAAAATTAAAGATAAGAAGAATAGTGTAAATGAATCTTCGGAAGCAAGCCATTCTTTTGAAGATGCTCCAAGCGAGGTAGAGCAAGAAACTCCTGGCATAATTAATCCCAATAATTCCTCTAAACGCATTTTACCAAAGCTTCGTCCTCAGCATATTAGAAGAGACGAAAGTGATGGAGAATGCTGTGTTGAATCTGCCGGTTGATTATATCAAAACTTCACTATTTAGGGGAGTTTTTTAATATGAACTCATTAAAGTTTAATATCTCAATAGGAGTAGGTATAATTACTTCATTATTTATTGGGAAAAAGCTTATAGATTATATATCAATAAAAAATATTAAATCTAATAATAAATCACCTAAAACTTTTAGTCAATTAAGCAGCTATCCAAAAAAACATTATCCAAAACCTTTTACTTTAGAAGTAGATGTTACTATGGATACTTCTAATCTAGAACCTTTTACTTTAGAACCTAGAGATAAAGTTTGGATTAATGAAAATTTGCGAAAAATAGAAAAAGTCTTTGAAGGAGCGCCTAATGTTTAATAAAAAAGAGCCCAATAAAGAACCAAATGAGCATCCAGAACCTTCTAGAAAATTAATATATTGGGGCCGATATTATATCAATAGAACCATTAGACTTTCTACTGGACTAATTGACAATTATTCGGGGTATCTTTACTTATCTATGTTTAGTAATAATGGCGTGTTTGAAAATTATGCATATGATGAATTAAATAGATTAGTTCTAATGCAGCCATTAGATTCATTAATTAAATTATATGAAATTGCTAAGTGCGAAGAAAATTATGAATTCATTAAATTAGCTGAAGAAATATTGAATAAAGAAACCACTCATCCTAGCTGGTTGATAAATATTTGATAATTAAAAAAGGGGCAAATTGCCTCTTTTTTTAATTAAATAGAAAGTTGAATACCTTTATCAACTAATTCCTTAGAAATCATAGTATTCAAATCAGTGCCTTTCTCAATAGTATTGAGAATAACAAATTCTTCCCCTAATCTCATCATGCTATACAGTACTTCACATTTATCTAAGGGAATGGTTTTTGAAGACTTATTAGCATTCATTGATAGTTTCCTTCATTGGTTAAAAACAAAATCCTCAATATTATTATAGATAGGATTTTGATCTACAATACTTAACCATTTTTTAATGGCAAGGGCTTCGTAGTATGGTTTATTTTGTAAATACTTATCAAAATTTGGAAAAAGATGCCCAAATATAATGTATAAAAATTCACTATGAGTATAGCAAATACTACAGTAGTCTTTAATGGCACCTCCACTTGCCATTTTTGAATTTTTAACAAAGCTTTCCAAATCATCAATAAAGGCCCGACAAATTTTATCCAAGCAAGGATAATCACTGTCAGCCATTGCAATATAAGAGAGAGCTTCAAAGTAGTCTTTACTTTTTTTGCAGCAATCTCTTAAATCTGTTTTATGGTCAGCTTTATCAATAATTGATAAAAGTAGACTATTCACTTTTTAACCGAATGAATCTTATTTGTAAAATAGATTGTATCCTGGACAATTTTAGCCACTCTGGATTCAAAGCTCATCTCGCAAGATTTGACATCAAATTCAGAATCCTTTCTAAGCCCTTCATATAGGTGGCCTAGCTGTGCCTTGGCCTGTCGTTCGGCCTCTTCATAAACCCGTTCCTGTAGGGTTTTAGAGGTATCTGGAAGCTCTTTCATATCCACTTGACGGCGGGACAAACGAGAGAGATCAAAACCAAATGCGTTATTCATCAAATACTCCAAGGGTGTAGCAAATTTGCTACAGTAAATGTAACAAATTTAGATGATACTTTAAAGCCTATTATAGCTTTAATGAAGGATTATATCGGCGCGAATATGTTGTTAATCCAAAAACATTTAAACATTCCTTACATCTATTTAATTGCAAAATTGTTCCATGCAATTCAGATTTGAAACGATTGCAAAAAGGAATCACTATTCCTTTCTTTGAAGTTCTTAATTTATAAATATATTCGCAATTTGAACATAATTTTGGATTTGCAGCATCTACTGAAATAGTCACTGCTATTGTTTTTGTGATTAAAGTGCTATTAGACACCGAAAATCTTTTCTATTTCTATTACTACAGGTACTAGCAAAAATGCTTCTCCGATTGCCAAAGCTATTAATACCAAATAATATTCTTTATTATCTAATTCCATATTGATTATTTTCATACTGAAAATGAAACCAATCATTGCAATAATTACATAGATTATTAGGCACATTTGATCCTCACAAGGCTAAGGATTTTTCCCAAGAATTTAAAAAAGATTCAATGTTTTTTCTTCCTACGAAATTATTAGAATGAATTTCATATTCTGGAATAGGTCCATCTGGATATGCTTCATATAGCATTTTGAGAAATTTCATTGTAGTATCTTCACCACCTAAATCATGATCAAGATACATACAACTAGGTAGACCGTATTTTTGGATGATTTCCATTGCTTCCAATGAACTTCTAGCTACGATATTAGAAGAATCACTTGGACAACGAATATCATCCAAAAATAGTGTATACTTAGGCATCATAAATACTGCTCCAATCGCAGTATACATTATACCTAGGAATGAATATTTCATTAACTCCACAATAATGTTCCCATTCGTCCCCCATTAGTTCTTTAGCATGTTTTTCCAAAATAGACTTACTATCTGTGCAAAGAGTTTTCAAAAACTTACGAGGATTCTTTTTATATTTAAATGATCCAAACTTCCAAACATTAGTAAATATGCATTGATAATCATATTCATCCCCAAGACGATAAGTAGTAATAATTCCCAAACAATTAAAAATAGTTGGAATGATTCCCAAATGCATATGGCGGCATTCATAGTAGCATTTTCCAAAATGTTCATTGAAAATAGCCAAAAACCGATAAATGATCCAATTAATTCGATCACCTTTTGAGAAATTCCAAGTATGCTCAAACCAAACAGCACACTTGGAGCAAATCTTCATTGAATAGTGCGAAATGAGCTTCATGAGGGGTAGCCCAATTGTGATCAAGAGCATGCATTGACCAAACAATTTCCAGTTCATTTTGATCTCCCGATAGCTAGAACCAACATTGGCCCATCACTATCAGAAATATAAAAAATTACGGGAACTTGGCAAGCCTTTTTACCACTCTCTTCTAACTAAAGCCAGATAAACATCCGTTTTAATGGCATTATCTAAAAATGCTTTAGTTGCTTGCTTTTTAACAATTATTCTCTTAGTAATAGAATACCAAGCTTTAGCTTCTGAAATTGTTTTAAATGTTTTAGAAATTCGATGGCCACTTCCATTCATACATCTAGCTGGATATGTTGTATTAATTCTACCATTCTTATTTGGTTTTGCTGCATGAATTCCTAGTGGTAACTTTCCTCTATCGTTTCTATGATCTGTTAATAAACTATTAAGATAACTTGGAACAAATCTAGCTGTTTCAGGTGAATATACTTTATTTCCTGGGTATAAAATATCTTTATCTAATGCAAATCCTTCAATATAATTTAAATCATACCAAATCTTAAAATTAGATAATAATAACCATTCTTTACAAACTGAGCATCCAATATATGTAGGCGATCTAATATGACATTTATTATCATAGCATCGCCTTAGCATATCTTTCCAGCATAAATAAAATGGTAAATTTTTCCCATTTAATGTTACTAATTCTGTTAAGTCGTTAATTCCTATTTTAAATACTAATTTACTTTTCTTTTTCATATTTAGATTATAGCATATCTTAAAATAAATACTGTATATGTGCAACTATCCTCCAGTAGAAATAATTCTTAGAAAACATGTTGAATATTACGCTAAAGAAAAAATAAATGAAACTAGATTTGTAGTTACTGGAATTTCACCTAAAGATTGTGTAGCTATTATAGATAAATGTGAAGATGAATTTGGTCTAATATATGATTATATATATTTTACAGAAGAATCATTATTTCCAAATGAAGATGGAACTCACCCTTATGGATGTTTTTATTTCTTTCCATTTGGAACCAGAGGCGATAAACCTCTAGCTAAAGAAGAAGTTATTAATTTATATTGGTATTAATACTATCGCTTTCAGTATTTTGAATATTATTTGAACTATCTGGTTCAGAATTAATTGTATCAATTTGCGCCGATACTTGATTTGGTTTAGGATAATCAACTGTGCTATCAATAGGTTGCTCAACTACTTTAGTAGGAGATTGCCCTAATTTAGGAACAGATTCATTATTTAATAATGTATGACATATCGCAGCAGCCAATATAACATTAATAATAATTAATGATACAATTAGACCTTCATTTATATGGGTAATGATTTCTTGATTCTTTTTTACAAATTCAAAAAGATTGTTACATTTTTTATATATTGCTGATTTTAGGTTCTCAGCCCAAGTTGGTAAGTTCATTAGAATTTCCTATATAAGTTAATTGAAATGTTATTAGGAGTTAATGAATATCCAGTTTTAAGACCATATTGCATAACATATTCATTTAAAATACTTTCAATATAAATTGTTCTATGATATATTTTAGCTAGCTCTTCGAGATTATTTAATAATTTCTTAAAATATCCTTTATGCCAAAATTTTTCATCAACTGAAACACTGGCTAAATCAATAGTATCGCATATTTGCTTATCTATTAATCGTTTAGTTAATCTAATATATACCGTTAAGTGATATTGAGGACAGTTAATCCAAGTATTAAATTTTATACTTTTTTTAAGTCCATCTTCAATAAAAGATAATGCTTTATTTTCCATCATTAATGCATATGATGAACAATTTCATAACCACCAAATCCTAGCGCACTAATAATAGTAACAATAATTGCAAGAATAATTAAACTTACAATTAATTCAATTGAAGTAAATCCAGATTTTTTATTTGTTTTCATTATTTTCTTTTCGGTATTACAATTTGGATAGTAGATGTTGAAATAATTAATGCTAAAATTTGACATCTTATAGCTTTAATTTAGTAGGCTTTTTCTCAGAAACTACATATATTTTATTAGGATTAGCCACTTTTAATTTAAGCAATCTTTCATTAGCTAAAGAATCTACAATATCTTTAACTCTAATCCATTTATGGCTAATCGTACTAAATTGCCAAATAGTTGTTAGCGCTTCCATTTAATATATCCTTATTAGTTCAATTAATATTTCATAAGCAGCAAGTGTGCTCATCAAGCCTTAATATAATAAAACTGGAAGCCTCTAGCAAGCTATTTTTTACTAAATAATAATTATGACTAAAGAAATTATATACCAAGGGAAATCTTATATTTTAGAGAATGAAGAAGAGTGGGATGAAGATCAAGATACCATTCCATTAAGTCCTAAAGAACAAGAAGCAGAAGATGAAATAGCTAAATCTGATAGAAATAAAGAAGTTATGAGTAAAAGACAAAGTGGGCTAAGTGGATTAATAGCTAGAATGTATAGAACATATGTTAATAAATATAATACTCCAAATGAATTGAAAAGATTATTAAGAGCAGTTTATGAAATCATTGGTAAAAGATTTTTAGATGCTAAACGTATTGGGGATGAAAGATTAACTGAAGATTGGAAAAAACTCATTCATGATATTCCTAATGTATTTGTAGCAGAAGCAGTTAACCCAATAGATGATATGGTTAAAACATATTATTATGTAATAAATAATCCAGCAGTTGCAATGGCATTTATTATGGCAATAAGCCAAAAATTAAATGAAAAAGCCCGTGAAGATATCACAGGCGAAAATGAATTTGATGAAATTAAAGAACAATTAGATAGCCAATTACAATCAATTGTATATAGCCAAGATAATTAATTATTAGTGCTTACAGTATCTGTAGTAACATCTAAATTTAATTTACTAGTGGGCAAATATTTACTATTTGGAATTACTATTGTATCCGTATATGTGGCATAATCCCAATATTTAAACATAATAGTACTATTTTGAGCTTTAGTTAATTTTTGACGATTATTGAAATCTAAAGCTGCGGTTAAATTATCTGGATTATAATTTTCGTGAAGCAATCTTTCAATCTTACTTTTATCATTAGTAGCTCTAGTATAATCTGTATTTTTTGTAATAATGTTTGAAAAAACAATTCCGCCCCATACTAAAACAAAAATGGCTGCAACTACTCCAATTAGAGAATTTACCAATAGAATAGCATCATGGTAATCACTATTTTTATTTTTACTTAGTGGTATTAAAGCAAGTAATGCTAATACAACTATAGCCAAAGGTATTAAAATCAATCCCATCAGTTCACCTCTATTGTTTGTTTTATTTTAAAGTCAGCTACTACCTTTTTAATAGTATCTGCCAAAGCTTTTAGTCCATCCTCAGTATCAATGTGATAATGGCCTGATCCAAGCCCATTATAGCGTTCTGAGGGGTTTAGGATCCCAGCATCCCCTTCCATTCTAACTACAGTCCCAAATCCATTATAAAGCTCTGTAGCTGCTTCAATTGGAATTCCTGGTCCTCTGGCCACCCAATAATACCAGTTTCTAGTAAAAACCCATCTATATAAACTTCCACATACTGTATAATGAACTTCTCCATTATTTCTTAAACATTCTGGTAACTTTTCAATAGGAATTCCCGCTACATTTAATTCTTCTTCAAGTATTGGATCTGGATCTTTCATTCCAGCTACATTTTGCATTAGTACTCAGTTTCTTTAGTTAATTTTATTCCAGAATGTAAATCAAATAATTTAAACAAACTAGGCCAAGTATATCTAGGTGCAAATGCCACTGAAATATTTAATTTATTTGGATTATCCTTCCAATCATTTTCAAAGAATTCTACATAAGATAGTTCGTCATCTTGCCTTGTTCCTAATTCCTGAATTTTATTAATGGCTAAATCATATTCAGCATCAGTAACTAAACATGTGCGAAGCTTAAATGACTTACATTCCCACTCTTTACTTAGCTCAGAATCAAAATTATTAGCTGCAATATGTGCAACATGCCCAACTGAATTTATACCCAATCCAATTGGGGCTGAATTTCTAACTAAAATATACATAGCTAATAATTCATTTTTATCATGCAATTTAGCTGATCTAATATATGTCATCTCTTTTTTAAGAACAACATATGTAGTTGAATTAGTTCCACATACAGTACACTGATCACCATTTATTTGAATTATTGTTAATAGTTCATCTACACCATTTATGATGACTTGATCTAATAGCTTAAATTTAAACATTGTCTTCCTTTATTATTACTGATTCATCTGAACTTTTTTCATTAAATTCAGTCGCATCACTTATTACAACCGATTTAAGATCTGCTAAATATTTCCATTGTCCAGTTGCATGAATATCGCTTTCAAATGCAATTTTACCTTTATTGTCATAAGTAGAATATCTATTATGTATTTCAGTTAAATTATATAGTTTTACTACTAATTGCTCATTATATTTACAACCATATGCACCTTTTTTAAAGGTAACAACTGCATCATATCCATATTTTGAACTTGGCTCAATGATTTCTTCTAATTTTGAATTATATTTAAAACCATTAACGCTTATTTCAACATCTTCAATATTGCTTAAAGCTTTATTAAATTCGCATTTAAAATCCATGCAATATTTCTTGCAAATTTCATCTTCTGAACAATCATGATGTTCAGCCCATAATGCACGTTCGTTTAATATATTTTTATAAGAACTATTATTGATTTTCCCAATTGGACGACCACCTTCTCTGAAATAAACCAAGCAGGGATAATGCGAATTCCCAACAATAGTTACATCATTCTTTACAATTCCACATTCAGGTACTAAGTCACAGCTTTGATTCCCTCGATTATCTAATCCATTCTTAAATCTATTTACTCTATAATTAAGAATAGGATATTTTTCATAATTTCCATCTATTACTGGTAAATATTCTGATTTAGTAGAAGTAGCTATCTTAATATCATTAACTCCTAATGAAAGAATATATTTAATTATTTCTTCGGCTCTAGTGTAATTAAGATCATCAATAACTAATCCAATATTAACATATCTTTTAGCTGCGCATAATGCTTTAATATTATCAATAACTAATTGAGGCTTTTTATATCCTCTTTTTTCTAAAATAGATAAATCATAATCATCTAATGAAATAGAAAACATATCTGCTTCACAATTTAAATAATCTAATAAGTTGCCTGATCCATTTGTAGATAACCCAACATGAATAGCATTATCTCGGCAACGATGCATTATTTCCATAAACTTAGGATGAGTAGTTGGCTCACCTCCAGTTATTTGAATGTGCTTTATTTGGGAATAATGAGAATCTAGTAAGTTATAAAAACTTCCAACATCTAATTCAGATTTGAATCTATTGCAATATACACAATTAAAGTTGCATTTACCAGTAAGTGCAACTTCTAGATACCAAATATTTTCCCCAGTGTAAAATAGTCTCTCATTAGTTATTTCTGAAAAGCCGGTATTTTCCATTGAAGTAATATAATAAAATCAAAAAAATTTGTAAACGCTAATATTTATTATTTTTTTCATAATCTTTAATAACTGCTGCAACTTTAAGCAGCAAAGGGTCTTCAAAATTACAAACAGAAGTCAATACGCTTAATAATGCAATTGCTTCAGTATGAGTGAAATTAAATATTATTTGATTAATATGTTTGCTAGGTATTGGTGAAAATTGTGGCTTAGGGGGTGGAGGAAATGGATAAGTATTTGGGTATTTTACTCCTGGATTAATTTGCAGTTTTGACGCATTAGTAGTCATTTTAACTCCTTAACATAATCCGCTTTAATAGTAAATAATCTATTTTTGTTTAATCCTGTAAAAATAGAAGTATCTCCAGCTTTATGATTGTACATCCAAGGAGCATCAATTGAAAATCCCCTATCTGGCACATTACAAGTATTAATTTCAAAATATTTATTAATATTTGGATCAATTACTTTAAATAAAACTAAATTGCAAGATTGAAGAACTTTAGATTTATCTTCAGATTGCATACTATTTGTATTGATAGATACTATCTGTGCAGATACCTTATCTAATTTATCTACTCTTATCTCATTATTATGGTCATTACGCCAAACAAATAATAAGGTTATCATTATTCCTATTGCTAATACCATAAAGCCATCAATCCATTTATCTTCAGACATTTTAATTCCTTTTTAATATTCAGTTGGATGTTTTTTATAATATTGAGATTGAGTTAATTCAAATCGTTCTAATAAAAAACCATCAAGAGTTGGATCATTATCTTCAGTGAATTCTTCTTCACATGCATCTCGAATTACTTGATACATTTTAGTAATGTTTCTAGCGTGGCATGGTCCTTGCCTAACTTGTTTAGCCACATATTCTTTAATTATGTGTTTTATAAATTTCTCAAATAGCATCATATTAACTCCTTTTATTTGATTTTTGAAGCTTCGTCTATTTCAAGTAATGAATTGATTTCATCCAATACATCTTTACATGAATTTGCAGTATTAAGCCAACTGCAATGTTCAGCCGATGCACTAGAAATTTGAATTTCATTTTCATCTTGAATAGCTTGCAAAAGCGTTTCTTTACTAGCCAGTTCCATCTTTTTAGCCAAATTATGTTGATGCTCATATTTGGCTTTAAGTGTCATTAAGTTATTCATTAAGCGGCTTCTTTCTTATCAAAGAGGGCATTAATATGATTGGGCAATTCATCAAATGCTTCTCCATACCATTCTTGAACTTCAAGGTCCAAGATAACAATTTCTCCACAGATTCGCAATTTGAGATAATTTTCACCCAAATCTTCACAAAAGGGCTGATCCTTAATATATTCGATTAGATTATTAATATACTTATTCACATCCCAAGCAGTTTTAGTGAACCAATTGATTTTTGAAAAAACAAAAAAGATGGCATCCCAAAATACAGTGGAATATGGACCATTTTCAGGAGGAATGTCAATATTGCTAGAAGCAATCCAAGCCAATTCTAGGGTATTCATATACCCCACATTTTCAAAATCCATATATTCAAGGATATCGAAAATAGAATTATCATTAGCTGGGGTTTTACGTTCCGCAGCTAGAACATAACTGACGAAATTTTTCAAATCTTTGGCATTCATCGTAAGCTCCCTATATTATTTCTGCGCTTGAGCAATATTGCCCATAGCCAGAATATAATATTTCTTGAAGAAATGTCTAGCTGAATTTGCTATCCGGCCATTTTATTTTCAGATGCAGCGAGCCATCATAAGTTACGATATACTTTTCTTTCTCATATATATTAATTAACACATTTGCTACTTCTTGATCTTCTAAATTAATGCTACATTCACTAATTCCAGCCTTAGAAGCCAATTCAATCTGTTCAACTATTTTTATATGATATTCAAATGAGCGTTTAACTACTTCTTTATAAGCCTCTTCCTTACGTTTTAATATAGCTTTTTCGGTAGTAGCTATAACTGAATTAATATCTGGAATACAGACTGGCTCATTTACTCCTTTAATACTAACTTTATTTAATTGCTTCATGATTTGCTCCTTTATTGGTATTTAAGAATATAAAAATCCACTTAATAATATACTAAGTGGATCATTGTTATTACATTTATAATTATTGCTTATTACTTGGATTAAAAGCTGGAGTATTTAATATGTCACCATATTGATCTCTCAACTTTTTATCATCTGAATATTCTTCACGCAATTTAGCTACATATTTTTCACTAAGTATATTACTAAGATCTACTTTTTCAGTAGTAGGCATATCATACAATGTTGGAGTAAGCTCTTTATCCTTAATCTTATAAACTACATTTGAACTATCATCTCTTTTAGCATTAATCTCTCTAGCAATATTTACATCGTTATCAAATGCAATATAGTTATTATACATATCTAATATTATTTTATTACTATTAGCTAATTCATTACTACCAATTAATTTATTAAATATATCAGATGTTAGAACATTATTAATAATTAAATCATTAAATAAATCCACTAATATTTGATTTAATTTTTTACTAATATTGATACTAATTGATGAGGTGGGATAATGGTTTCCATTAATCATATTAGTAATAATTTGATTAATCCCTTTATCTGAACTATACAATTGCACTAATTCAAATAATCTAGTAGTAGTTATTATATTATTTGACAATAGTGCTTTAAATATATTAAATAAAGCAATATTAGTATTATTTAATATATTTAATTCAGAAAAATTCTCATCTATAATAGGTTCAGTGAGGCTAGTATCTTCTTCAATTAAATTAACTACATTAGTATGGCAAGCTTCATTAATCAATTTGTTTATTGTATCTAAATCAAATTCTCTATCAGAAGTAATTTTATCTAATTGATCAGGAGTCATCAAATTACTATTAATAATATGAGTAATAATCTTAATTAATCTATCATATTTTATATCTATATGTTTAGTATCATAAGTATATGTTCCATCATTATATATAATATCTCTTAATACAGTAGCATTTATTTGAATTTCTTCAATTGTGCCGGTTTTATCTTTATCCTCAATAATAATATCAGTTTTTGCTATTTTTTCAGATTCTATTAGATGTTTTAAAAATCTAACACCTTCGGTATATTTAAAAAGAAAAACATCTCTTTCATGCTTAGTTAATGGTTTCTTTTTAGGTTCTTCTTTGGTATTTTTAGGAATATCAGTATTTTGATCAAATAGAAAAACCAAATCTCTAATACTAGCAGTTGGAACAGTAGCCAAAATATCTTCAGCTTTAATATTAGTACTTGCTAAATATTTTGCTAATACATCAATAGTTATTTTATATTTTTCAATTGTTTCATTAAGCTGATTTATATCAGCTTTCAACCCTTCAATCTTATAATCTAAATTACCAACTTCTTGTAATTTCTTTAATATATTAGTTGCATCAAAATTTACTGAAATATCATCATGCTCTGAATTAAGTAATTTATAATTTTGGGTTAATGTTGAAGATTTTGTTTCAATAATATTCAAACGAATTGCTACATTACACCAAGCTAAACTTAACGATTCTTTATTTCCGTATCTATCCAATAATTCAATTATTTTATATATTAATGATTTCAGTAAGCTATGGGTATTCATCCCATCAGTTAATTCAACAATACCAAATAATTTACGTGAAAGTAAAGATTCACTTTCTAATAATCCTGGAATATCATAAGATATTTCAGATTCACTATATTTGAGATAAATCTTAGTAAATATTGAGTCCTTGTTTTCAATTGTTTCATCTTGCAATTGAAAAATATTAGGAGAAATTACATTTAACTTAATTCCAGGAATTCCGCAGAATTCATTTAATATTAATTCAGTTGCACTTATTTGAGTCGGGCAGACTATGTTATTATTTTCCATCTCTTAATGATAACAATTTTTCTAATTCCGCATATAAAGATCTAATTTCAGCCCTACGGCGTTGAGCCTCTAAATGCCCCCATTTACCACTATTTGTTAGCTTAGATGGACTTAAAATCCCATCTTGTTTAAGATGGGTTAGCATTTGCTTTCTCTGAGTAATTAAAGCTTTTAATGATAATATTTTGCTATCTATATTTTCATCCATATATTATTTTACTTTTAAAATATCATTTGCACTTGGATAATTAAAGAAAAGATCAGAAAATTCTAAATTATATCTGGGCTTATGACAAGTGCAAATTCCATTGGTGTCCCAAGATATCCTAATTCCTCTAATATTCCCATAAATTCCTCGAATTGAAAATGAATCAATTCTGGGATTATGCCCATTCGCTGTTCTCACAATAGGCGAAGCATCTAGACCATATGGATAAGTATCTGAACTCATCTCGTATTCCATGCGAGAGAAATTGAAATTTGCACTAAATAGCAAAGTTAATAAAATACTTAGCATACTGGAATAAACCTCGCTGTTAAATTTCCCTTGCCGACAAAATGTTCATTGGCATCTCTGGTTTCATTATTCAAGCGATTATATACAGCAAGGGTGCGGTTATTAGAATCTCGTACTTCAGTACGATCAATTCCTTCATTAAGATAGCCAAGAATTTTCCCAGCCCGATTTTTAATTTGATTACTCATAGCGCAAATCCTCCGCAGTTGCATAAATGGTTTCAATTTCCGAGATAAGATTAGGGTCTTTATGTGCAATATAACAATCTTGAACGTATTTTTGCAAATCAGCCGGACGGCAAACCACAATCAAATTGCCAGGATATTTTTCAAAAATCTTTTTGACAATTTCCCAATCACCACCTGCAATTCCACATCCATACAAGAATGGAACATAGAGAGTAGCAGTTGGATTGTTAAGATAGATAATATCAAAACAAGTTTTCAAAGCATTATATTCAGTCAAGGGTTCAATCTTGGAATCCATCACTGGAATACCTTTACTAATGTTTTTTCCCTCAGCACATTTGAGGCAAACTTTTTTTTGGGAAAAACAATTAGCGATAATTAATTCGGTATTGGGATCTGGTTTGAATGCCCCCAATTTGAAATCATAACGAAATCCGTTTACTGGAAAGCTAAAAACATCCCCCAATTTAGCCAGTCCATCGAAGCAGTAATCGCTATAAGCCGATTCTAGGAGAGGATATTGCTTGGATAGGTAACTGGCAATGCCCGCCCCCATGACGCCATATAGATTAGTCTGATGAGCAATGATGCCCTTCTGAATCAATAGTAGATCGCCAATCATATACTTCATATGAGCCTCCAGGATGGTGAACACTGAATATAAAAAAATATAGAAGGCTGTCAACCTATATTTCAGCTACATGAAAAAATTTAAAACCATTGGATAAATTGGGCCATGCATCATAAGTACTCCACATAAAGCTACTAACATTATAAATATAATAAATACCAAAATCCAAATTAATCCAAAAAGTATTTGTATAGAAATTTCTAAAATTTCATTAAAAGTATCCCTGTTGGACTTTTGCATACAAAAGTCTAATAACTTCGTAAACTTTATTTTTATTGTCTTTATCAAGATATTCATCAAATTGCTTTTCATTACCTGTTAAATTCATACATGCTTTATAGAAATCTTCAAAATTTAATCCTTTAAAATATCCAAGTCTGTTTTTACTAGAAGTAATATAACTAATAATTGAGCCAATGTAAGCAGATATTTCTTCTGGGCTATTATAATATTGAAAATAATTAGGTTTATTAGGATCTTTAAATATTTCTTTAATATCACTTGATTTATCAATATCAGTTTTTTTATTTTTAGCAAATACCTCACGATATATATGAATAAACTCATGGAGCAATAATACCCAAGACTCATCATCAATATCTTTAGCTTGTATAATTGAATCATTTAATGTTATATAATAGCCTTGTTTAATTTCACCCATTGCAATATGCTCAGAATAATTTCCAATAAAAAATACATAAGGCAAAATTGGATCAGTTAATGGTATTTTATAAAATTTTCTATTTTCATACTCATTTGATCTAATTATCTTATAAACTGCTAATGCAAATTCTTTTGCACTACGTTGAACTCGTTCAATAAATTGTTTATTGAAATATCCACTATCAGAAAAATGATAATTTTCCTCATATAATGCTCCACTATACAAAATCTTCATAATATTATTTATTAGAATCTATCAACTGAATCAGTAAGTAATTCAGTAATGTAATTAGACATTTGATCTAATTCAGATTCTTCAAATGCCTTATATGGAGCATATTTATCGCTAGAAAATACTAAAACTTTATCATCATATATGCTTATATGAAACTTAATTAATTTAGTTTTATATTCAACTTCATATGCGGGACCATCAATATTCCAAAAAATACTAACATTTGGCTCTTTTTCAAATTTATAAAATAATAGCTTTAAGATATCTCTTTTACATTCATTTTTATTAATCATGTTTATTTAAATCCATTAAGTCATTTATTGCAATAGTCTGATTAATATATTTCATTACTTAACCTCAACGAATTTTCCATTAATCATTTTATAAAACGTATTGGCTTTAATATGCTTTCCATCAATTTTACGTGTTCTACAATTGATAATTTCATCATCTTCCCATTCAGATAAAGTCAAAAAATCACCTAAAGCTCCTTTAGCTTTACTATAAGGTCCAAATGCAACTGCTAAAGATTGAGATCCACTAACAATTGCTTGACTACTAGAGCCTACTGTGGACGCTAAACATTGCTTTCCACTATTTGAGGCTGATGAACAATCTCCACTATTTGAGGCTAATGAACAATCTCCACTATTTGAGGCTGATGAACGATCTCCACTATTTGAGGCTACTGAATGATCTCCACTATTTGAGGCTGATGAACGATCTCCACTATTTGAGGCTGATGAACAATATCCACTATTTGAGGCTAATGAACAATTTCCACTATTTGAGGCTGATGAATAAGCTCCACTATTTGAGGCTGATGAACAATATCCACTATTTGAAGCTGATGAGCAATCTCCACTATTTGAGGCTGATGAATAATATCCACTATTTGAGACTACTGAATAATCCTTAGTTTGATGTTCTTTAGACTTAGCATGAGCTTTAGTATATTCAGCACATAATTGATTGTATTCAATAATATCAATTTCTCTAATAATAGTTATTTTTGTACCGGCCTGTTTAGAGTCATCAGATTTACCCTTAACAATTCCATCAAGTTCTACTTCGCAAAATCTAGATTCTGCTGGATTATAATAGGCAAAAACATCATGTGGGTTTGTGCAAGCATGAAAGCCCTCTTGACATAACTCTGCATTATCTGTTACATAGGTCTTACCTATTTCGTATTGAAAATCTCTGCACGTTAGATTCTTATCAAAGCCCTTAAAACATTTCATTTTAGCTCTCTTCCGGTTTTAGTGTTAGATGATTGATTAATGATTTAAAATATAACAAAATTATATTAACTTGGCAATATATTCTTAAGAAAATTACCATAACTAATAGAAAAACATATATAGCTCCTTATAGATATTGAACAAAAGTATATATGCTCTGGCTATATTGAGATGTGAATTCTTTCAAATCCTTGATTTTCTTACGGACCATGCCATTAAAGGGATCTGCAAATTCTGGAACTTGTGATTTACCCAAAATAGCTTCATATAATTCATGAAAATAGTCGGCTCTTTCGTGATCTCTAGTGATCCATCTAGTTCTAAAAATAGTATCTAATCCTTTATTCAAATCATTAAGAGAATAGAACATACTATGCAAAATAGTAGCAAAGTCTTCTCTAGGCATTCTATGCAATAATGCATATTGAACCAAATCATTTACGCTATTGAAATGTAAATTAGAATCAATTGTTTCAGTTGGCATTATATTTCCTTTTTAAATATTGTCCCAAAAGTCAATTTTATCAGGAATAGAAAACAAAACTTCTCCATCCTTATCATAAAATCTATCAAACATATCTATTACATTAGATTCATTTAAATCGGGATTAATATTTTCTTCAAAACTTGGATCTTTAAATATTGGATCAGCTTTTTTAATTTGATTATTTGCTATAAAATTTTCATCAGTAGCATGAAACCAAAATTGTTTAGTAGCCATAACTAAACAAGCTTTAGGATAAGTTTTTTTAAGATATTCAGAAGTTGAATGCATGAATCCAGTAATAATATGTGCAACTAATTCATCGACTGCCCCATTTAATTCATCATTAGGGGCTTTAATTATTTTAACTTTAGTAATAACAATACCATGAGGAATTGTATAATGGACTCCATCTACATCTTGAGTATCATTATTATTATCCTCATAATATTCTAGACCTACTGTGATTATTCTAGACATTTTAGATTCCTTTTGTATGCGCTAGTGTCAAAAATAATACTCTGTTCAAGCCAATTTTCATTATATGATAAACCAATTATTGGGAAATATTCTTTATCCCCATTAGTTTTAGCATAATGTCCTCTTCCATCATATCTAACATGAAAGTGCCCATGAAATAATAACTTAGGATGCACTCTTTCAATTACTTCTTGTAATTTCCTACGATGACTTTGAGAATATAAATCTTGCTTATAATATCTACTATTCTCATTAAATATAAGCTGACTAGATTTACTAAGGGTTCCATTTAATGAATATAAATTAGAACTTTCAGGCATATCATGAGATAATAATATATCCACATGCCCCACTTCGCTTGACAAATAAACATCTTTCATAGATATTTCTTCATCTGGCCACCAACTAAGCCCAATAGTTCGATTTTCTTTATCTGTACTATAAGCCCCGCCCATAACATATACTCTAACATCATCCCATTCAAATAAACATCTATTAGGATAATACCAAAGATTAGGCTTAATTTCTACTGGAAATACATCATCATGTGCCCAAATATTAAGTAATTCATGATTTTCATGGTTGCCCTTAATAAAATTAATAATAAGATTATATTCAATGGCTAATTTACTGACATAATCAATAAATCCTTTTTCTTGCTCAAGATGTTCCCAAATACCAAAATCCCCACATATCATTATATGCGAGCATTTTTTATTTACTGCAATTTTACATAATATTAATATATCAGGTTTATCTCCATGAGTATCCCCACAAATTAAAATTCTCATATACCCCCCTAGTTATGCGGCTTCAGGTGCTTCACCAATACATTTAAATTTAAAATATGCATTTTGAAGTAAAGTATTATTAATCACTAAACAATAATAATTTTGATAATCATCTATGAAATCTCCATCAAAATGATCCCAGCTTTGATAATTAGCATATGTTTCTAATTTTTTATAATATTCTTCATTTGTTATAGAAATAGGAACTAAATTATGCTCCTCTCGTCTACCATCTATATATAAAACTAATGTGATTTGATATAAAAACTGTTTCATTTAGTAATTATATCAAATCATACTAATTAATACAATACTACCTTCTTTTTCTTAGGTGTAACATGCATTGAAGCTGGGATATCATTTGGATCAGCTACATGCACAATCATATGATTTTTAGATGGACTTCTCCCAATATTGAGTTTATCCCATTCTTTAGGTGAAGTAATGGTGTAAATTGTTTGTGGATATTTGAGATTACTATAATAGTTTCCATTTTCATCAGATAACTCATGCTTCCAGCTTGGTACTCCGATTTCAATAGTGACAACTTGATCGCTATCTCTAAAAACAGCTTTTTGAGAAGCTTGCCCAATCATAAAAGCAATGGTCTCCATGTCCAAAGTTTCGCCATTATATTCACGCATTCCGCAATCACCATCACAAGAACTAAATTCCCGCCTGAAAATCTTATTTTTGGGAGTGCTCCTGATTTTCTTATACCCACTATTTTTATCATTATAATAAGAATACAATGAATCATAGCTATCTCGCATTTCATTGTAATTAACTATTTCTGACCTATGCCAAATTCCTACTTCAATTGATTCCAACCCATTTTTACCAATATGAGGCTTAATGAAATTAATAGGAAATCCGAAAATATCCATAACTCCTCCCTTATAAAAATTCCCATTTTTAGTAGTTGGGCAATTTTCGCATTCTTTCATCATAAATTCTTCAATTAGAGTTGCATGCACTCTAAAATCATCATCTCCCCAGCACAAAGCCGCATCATCCTGATTAGTTGCAAGCAATACTCCACCATGCTCGCATTGGTTAATCGTCCTTGACTCATAAGTATGTTCATATTCAGTTAAGCTTACCCCTACTTCCATATTTTGGATAGCATCCAAATATTCTCCGGCTTGAGGTATAGCAAGAATTCCTAGAATTACTAGAATGAACATTTTCATCATATACTCCTAAGTTAAAATACTAAATCGCAATCTTCCATATTGAATATAAAAATAACCCCCCTTTTGGCAAGAGGGTTATGCGAAAAATCATAAAATTAATCAGCTATTACTTTATTACTTAATTTTATTTTCTCATTTACTTTTTTTTCGTAATCTCCAACTTTATTTAATCCAGGGTTTTGTTGCCTAACAATATTAGGCAAGCTTTTATTATTGTGGTCATTAACTGATGTTGGTCGAAATACTGTTAAGTATAGTTCTCGCTTATTTGCATATGGGGCATTCCTAGCCAAATATTGATAAACAGGCCCACCAATTTTATTATCTTTAGTAGGTAATTCCATCTGATCTTTTACAGTAGGGTATTCTTCAATTAATTGAGCTACATTTTTAAAATGCTTGCCATGTCTATTTACTAAGGTAGTGGCAGTTTGATTAGTAAATTGAAGTAATCCCATTGCTCCAGAGATAGGGTTTTTAGATTTAGGATCAAACTTTCCACCCGTTTCATATGCCATAACTGAAAATAAATCAATATATGGAATCTTTAATTTTTCAGCCATTAGATTAATCTGATAATTATAATCATTGGATACTTTTGACATATCTAATTCAAAAGCTTCAGGTGCATTTCTTTCATCTTGTTCAATATTATCTACATAGTGATTAACTTGGGGAATAATAATATCATGTTTAGTATATCTTACATTACCCATTAAAATAACTCCAAGCAATATAATTGCCAATTTCTTAAAACTCAAAACAGCTATCTCCTTTCATATTTTAGCAAAATTGCTAAAATTAAAATGCCGCTAAAATCGGGGATAATAGCGGCATCTATTATTTATACTTTTACCGCTGATTGATTAATCTTCAATCTTATCATCAGCAAGTGGAACTTCCCTTCGAGTAGAACAAGCATAATACATTTCCCTGGAAATATGGTACCAATCAGTACCATCAATCCCGCAATGATAGGAATTCTTCACTCCTTCGGGTGGCTCAACATAGGGGAAAGCGTTGATAACCTTCATCCACTGCGAATTTGCAAAAGAAATGTCACGAATAGCATTCGCAACAGGGGCCAAAGCCTTATCTTTAGTAATCAAAACAAAGACATCACTATCACCCTTATTAGCTTCATTAATTACATCACAAATCATCTGATTTTTAACCAGATTATTGTTGAAAGCTTGGATGGTAAATACACTATTGAAATTTTCCAAACCTTCACGAGAATTCAAAGCATTTACTGGAGAAAGCCCCCATTCATGCTGGAAAACCTGAATTCCTTCTGCCCGCCAATTACGAACAGTGCGACTCCAAATGTTGTTCCAAAGAGGGTTGGTTTGCCTGTTCTGATAAGAAACATAGACAAATAGCCCACCAAGCTCCCATCCTTGTTCCTTGCAAATAGCCAACGCCAAATCATTAGGGCGAAAACTCAAATATTGCTCACCAAAAGCTTTCTTCAAAAGAACAAATAATTCATCAGCCTCAATAAAAACTGTGGCAATCTTATTTTCAGGCTCAGTACGACCGATGATTTCTTCAGGCATGTTATCCTCACAGGTATGATAGGTTAGGATGATTGCTTCTGCAATATGAACTGCGGAAGCGGTATGATTAATATAATTAAATTCTGACTGGCTGGCAACCCATTAACACAAAAAACCCAACTATTTCTAGCTGGGTTCTACCTAAAGCATTTTAGCAAGCTTTAAGGAAAATTTACTTTTGAGTAAATCCTTCAAAACATCCAAGCTTTTGCCCATCAAATTTGGGGCTTAAAAGCAAAGTATCAGTTTTAGCTATTACTTCAGAAGAGCTTTTAGCTCTAATTTCAGCCAAAGCCTTACGCTTTGCTGCCTTCAGATGAGATTTGCCCAACTTGTCCAAAGCTTTGCTTAGAGAGACGATTTCCCCGATTTCAACGTCAAAGGTATCGTTCTTAGCGCATTCAGCCTTATGGACCGCCACGGGCTTCTTACCGCTCAAGAGAGTGCAAGTAACGCCACGGCGCACTCGCTTAGTAGCCGGTTCGGGATCAGTGTCAAATTTGACTTTTAAAGTATCCCCAAAAAAAGTAATCGTCTTCATTTTGCTATTTCCTGTATGGTTATGGGTTTTGTGTCGCCCTGCATGAGAATAATATAATTTTAATTTAATCGCTTGTAAAGATATTCATCCAAACGATTAAATGATTTTCAGTATTGTACCTCATGCATTTTATCAGCATCTGGACTATATGAAATAACCCAATATAAATCTACATCTTCAAATTTATCCAAACGAGCTACTTGAATATTTGAAGCACAAATAGAATTTGCATTAAATAGATTGGGAGTAGAAGGAGTTGCATAACAGCGCTTAATTGAGCATTCAATTTTTTCTTTACGATCTAGTACATTAATATCACAATTATTAGGCCAACGTACCCAAAATTTCCCTTCACTGAATTTAATCTTAATACGGCTAATATTTGCCTTAGAGTGTTCAATTACAATTGACATTTTTTGTTTCCTCGTAATTAGACGGTTCAGCGATAATATATCCATGAACTTTAATAGTAGCTTCTTGAATTGAAGTTAAATGAATACAATTCCATAAATTAGAAGGGTAATTAATGTTAAGAATATCAAGAATTTTGATTTCTTCAATAAGAGTACTTATTCCATTTATTCTAAATATGTCGCTAATAGTCATACTAAATCCTATTCTATGGGGTCTGAAGAAACATTTCTTCTTTATGAAAATATAATAATTTTTAGCCCGCAGTCAACCCATTTTAGCTAATTAGCCTCTTTTTGGTCCTGGGCTTACCGTAGGCTGTTTTTCAAGCCTAGAATCTATAGATTTCAAGTTTCTCAATCTCTCTTCATCTGTCAAGGGTCTAAATTTTGCAGCATATCTAGATGACTCTATTTGCTTAATTTTATTATAAGCTTTTTTTATTTTAGCTTGACAGGATTTTATTGTTCTCAATTGGTTTTTATCACTTACAGTGTTCTTAGCATTTTGTAAATAATCAATTGCAGCCTTAAAATTTGCATATAAATCATTGAAATTTACTGCTTCATATAATATTCCATTCACTGCAATCTTCTTCATATTAAGTATTTATAATTCTCTGAACTAATTGCTTCAAGTGGCAAATTAACACCCTTCAACTCACGCCCCACAAGGATGTAACATAAATCGGAAAGCCTTTCTTACTTTTCTTTTCCCTTAAACTCATACCCCCGCAAGGGTGTAACCTTTGGGAATGCCGTTGTCGAGATGGTCGCCAACCTTCAACTCATACCCCCGCAAGGGTGTAACTATGAAGAGCATAGAATCCCGATGTCTACCCAACCTTCAACTCATGCCCTCGCAAGGGTGTAACCTGAGTCATGTCAAGAGTGACTCCATGTGCCCGCCTTCAACTCATGCCCTCGCAAGGGTGTAACCCGCGATACTCTCAAGCGCCACAAGCGCCGCCTCCTTCAACTCATGCCCTCGCAAGGGTGTAACCCGCGATACTCTCAAGCGCCACAAGCGCCGCCTCCTTCAACTCATGCCCTCGCAAGGGTGTAACTGCATGGGCTTCTGAAGCCCATTTCATCGAGTGTTCATCTGTGTAAATCGCTAACCTCTTTCATGCTCTTAATATAATTTAACAAATGCCTCATGTAAAGTATGCCAAGCCAAAAAAATTTCAAATTTTCACATCGCTAACCTCACGGCTTTTTGGTGGAGCTTCGGGTTAGCGATGATAATTCATAATCAATACATAGGCTAGCTTAAATTATCAATTCTTCACCTAAACTAGCTGGCCTTATTCCATTTTTAATATCTACAATTAAATCAGATATAACTGATTTAATATGTTCAAAAGTAAGTTGTTCAATATATTCAAGATTTATTATTCTATCTTTTCTACCATATTCAAAATATTTTGTCATAGAATCTATTTTATAATTAAATATATGATTAATTTTAGCAGTATTATGGTAATATTCAACAATTACCTTATACCTATCTTCATCTAATAATTCATCACTTCTTGATAAGCAATCTAAAAACACATCTCTAATTTTTTGCAAATTATCAATATCGCATCCATAATAAAATATCCACATAATATTATTACTACCCATTGGAGATTGATAAGTAGCTAACCAATAAACTAATCCAAGTTTTTCTCGTATTTCCTGATATAATGGTGAACTTAAACCTTGAGATAACATTAAGTTAATAAACATTATATCATTAGGCTTATATTTAGCCATATCTAAATTTAACCAATCTGCAACTAGTGTAGATTTATTAGAAAATGAGCCAACTTCATATGGAGTATTATAATTTTTACATTCTATTTCAAATTCATCGCTAGGCTCGCTATATTCAAATCCTTCACATAATTCTTCAATAGTTTTTGATTCACCTACTCTAATGATAGACGTAGGTTTATCAAAAGTATCTTTTAAGAATACCATAATATCATCATATGATATATCTTCAATATCTTTTCTAATTCCAATTGAACCATGATAATTATAATATTTGCGAGAAATATTCTCAAATAAGAATTGCTGTTGAGCCGCACTATCATCATATTCTTGAAGAACTATTCTCTTTTCATTATTGAATTGTTCTTCTGTTGGATAGTATTCAAGTAATTTTAATAATTCAGCCTGAAATTCTTCAATCTTTTCATCTAACCCCATCCAAAAGAAAGTCACACGTTCTCTATAAGTATAGGCATTACTATTAATTCCTGCACATAATAATGCATCCATTAAATTATCATAACTATGACAAATTAAATGCTCGGCTAAATGGCACATTCCACGATAGCCTTCTTTTTCTACAGTATCATCAATACTATAATTTATTACAAGAGATCCCATTTCAGGAATTTTACTTTTTTCTAATATTAAGCCTTCGTACATATCAAGTCCTTTCACAAACCACTTAAAGAAATCAATCCACCAATGAAACCAGTAATGAATCTTCTTGGATTATTTGACATTATTCCAAAAAAATTTTGAGCAATCCCATCTATTGAAATAGGTATTAGCATTAATAATCCAAAAAATCCTATTGGAGGTATTATTAATCTAAAACACATTCCAATTGTATATCCAACTAATAATCCAGTACATCTCCAACATAAAATAAAAGTATGCCCAAATAGTTTAGGCGCTCTATCTGGACATTTATTACAAATTGGGAAAATCATCTAGAACAACCCCTACTCATGTAGGGAAAAGTTAATCCTTTCTATTAAGGCCACACGCAGCATATGAATATTAAAAGTATAACAATAAAACTTATCATTGGTTAAATACTTTCTTACAAACTGATAATACGTATGGATTAGGTCGTATATCATGATGAATATATTGTTTAGTTATATTAAATCTATCACAAATGCTTAAAGCAACTGCACTAGATCTAGATATCCCTGCGTCACAATGCACAACTAATGTTTTAACTTTATCTTTATTTGCATTTACAAAATCAAATATTGATTGAGCTTTTTCTTCATTAAATTCTGTTAGAAAATAATTAGCTTTTTTATCATCTGGAATATTAGCTATTTTTTCAGGCCATACATCATCAAAATATACATTTAAATAATCAGTCATTCCAAATTTCTTTAAATTATCTATATATGTATCTGTTCTAAGTAGTACATGAGGTTGAATATCTTTAATTTTAAAATTAACACTTCCAAAACAAGAAATCAATATGAATTCAGAATCAATATTCATTAATCTACGAATATCAACTCCTAAACATAAATTCAAGACTCTTATTCTACTTTCAACTAGAACTTTTTCAATCATCTAATTCACCTTCTTTATTAATATATTTTTCAAAAAATGCATCTGTTTCTACAATATCAATTCCATATTTTCTAGCTTTATCCATTTTAGTAGATCCGCCATCAATATCATTGGTGATTAATACTGTTGTAGTCTTTTTAACAGTATTATCTTCAATCCAGCCTAATTTGCTTAATTCATCAATTTGATCTTTATTAAATCTTATTTGAGTCATACAATAAGTTCCAACAATATTCTTAGGCTTATCATCAACTACATTACGCAATCTACATATTTCAGCAATAAGATGACGATTTTTCCAAATACTATCTGCTATTTTACTATTAAATCCACTAATTCCTTTAATTGTAGTAATCCATCCAGACGTAAGCCAGATTTGATTAACAGGCACTCCAAGTTTAACAATAGCTTTGGCTGAACTATTTCCACAACCTAATGCTACAGATTGATATACGATTTTACTATCAATATCCCCGGATAATTTATGGAAAAATATTCCCATTAAAATAGCTAAAGACTGCCCTACTCCATCAATTCTAGTAAAATCAATCTTTTGATATTTGAATTCTAATAATTGTGGAATAGTTTTAATTTTATATGCATCAAATATTTTAATTATTTGTTTATCTGAAACACCATCTGGATAAAAGAAACTTGCAAATTTCAATAATCTTGACTTATCAATATTTTGACATTCTGGATTCACACAATAAGCGTGCTTTCCTATTATTTCAGATTCTTTACCACAGCTTGGGCAAATTGGAGTATTTCCAAATAATGTAGCTATTGATTTATTAGTTACATTAGTTATATACGGAATGATTTCATTAGCTCTAATGACATCTACTTTTGCTTGTAATGGAACTGGCCATATATGTAATTTGTTATTAACTCTATCAAAACTACCCAAAGAAGCTTTAGATATTAAGGCCCCAGAGAGTTTTACAGGCTTTAAAATTGCAATAGGGGTAAGTCTTTGGTCTACTCCTATTTTCCAGACTATACGAATTAAATCGGTGTTTGCGACCTCATCTAGATACTTCAAAGCAAGCATAGATCCATTATCAAATTTAAATACAGTGCCATCAGCATCATATTTCCAATTTAATTTATATTGCTCATAAAAATCATTAATATCCATATCTAAAAATAATTTACAAGGCTTTTGCTGCTCTACATTAAAATCTTTTGACCAATCATAAGATTCATATATATCTTTTTTAGTAGAAACATCTACAAAAGTATATGCAATAAATTCAATCCACTTGAAATCTTTTTCCCAATCATCTTTTTTATTAATTAATCCTGCTACAGTATTTCTAGAAGATTTGTTAATATCAAATCCATTTACCTCAGTGTAATTTTCTTTAGCTATAACGGCTTCACCTCTCACTGCTAGGTAAGGTAGCTTATTTCCAATTATTACGGGAATGATATTAATGAACTTAATAGTTCTATCTATTCCAATATTGTTAGTTCCTCTAGTTAATATCTTATCAAGTTTTCCATATTTATAATATGCTACAATTGAATTACCATCTAGTTTAACTGAAAAGGTGCTTTTTTTACCTATCTTAGCTATAATATCTGATGGTTTTTTAGTTTTAACAATACTACTAACAATAATTGGATGTTCTACTTTTTCATTTTCATCAACATCTTCATCTAATTCTAATTCATAACCATTTCCAGTCTCTTCTAATAAAACATTAGTTGGGTCTAAAGCAGTTAATCTTTCAATCCAAGAATCCCAAACTTTATCAGATACTCCACTTGTACCATTTGAATGATATGCTTGTGAAGCTGCTTTAATTTTAGATACTAAATCAGCTATTTCATTTTTGCTACTAGATTCAACTAATGCATCTAATTCGCCAAAATCTAATTCTAATTTATCAGTCATGTGGTAAATTCCTAAATTTTAATTTTTTAAGTTCATCTTTTTTTAAAGCTATTTGCTTATTTTTTATAGTAAATAAATAAATTGAATTTGAAATAATTTCATCTAATCTAACTACCATATTATCAGTAAAATCATATTTCCATAATTTTTTATTAGTATTCTCAATTACTATATATTCATTGCCTGGATGTAGACTATTTATTAAGAGGTGATTTCCAGATTTTAAAGGCAAGCTCATATAATCTCCCCGTTAATGCCACTTTACATACTTCTAATAAAATTTCTTCACTTGAATATATTTTACTTAATAATATATTCAAGATTAATGATACTAAACTAATTATAATATATTTCAATTGATAATTAGATATTACCATTAATGTAATTACCACTCCTAATAGCACTTTAAGTATAATATCAAAATAATTAATAATTATAATATGATGAGAAATTGAAGAAATCTCTTTCTCATAAGTTTCAACTGCTTTGTCATTTCCACTTAATTTATTTAATTCTTCTTCAAATTTCTCATTGCTCATATTTTTAGGAATAAAATCTTGCATATAGTAATAGTAACAAAAAAATAATACTTGATATTTATTTTTTCTTTTTATCCTTAGCTAAGTATTCAGGTGATTTATCTTTAAATGAAATATTAGGATCATCCTTTCTACGAATAACCACGCCTTCTCGCATAACATTTTTTCCAAATACTGATAACCCATTTGAATAGTTCAATAACTCTTGAACACTCTCAGGTAATGCAAAATTATTATCTAAAATGGGGACCATTTTGATTTCATTACTTCTGCAAAATTCTACCAATTCTGCATAATTTAATTTGCGCTGCTCTTCAATATCCCATACATCAAATACATAAATATCGGTTTCAGCAAATCCATATATATTCTTTTGAATAGCTGGGCCTACATGCTCTCCTCTAACAAAATAATCCTTATCTAGATTTGTTAATTTTTCAATTATTCCAGATTTTTTAGCAGTTTTCCAAAAGGCTGAACCATCATCTGTTATTAGATTTCTAGTATGAGTGCAAACCCCAATATTAGTCTTTTTACCAAATAATGATTTAGTTCTATATGCATAAATTGAGATGTTTTGACCTTCTAATTTTTCGGTAACATACCAACCATTATCATCTCCATACTTAGCTTTTAATCTAGAGAATATCATCTGAATATTTACTTCATCAGATTTAGGCGGCATCCAATCTGCCCAAGTTCCCTTTATTTTTTCACCAAAAACATTTTTCTTTAATTTACGATAAAAAGGATATCTCATTAATTTCTTATTAAGTTTATCTATAAAAGTTAAGTTCTTTTTATCATTTAAAGAAGCATCTTCCTCAGCATCTTCAATAACTTTAGTAATATTTAATTGTTCGGTTAAATCAGTGCCTTCAATTAATTCAATTTCAGGATGCAGCACATTCATATCAAAAATAATACCTTGGCTTATTATTCTATTTCCTGCTACATCAGTAAACTTAGCCCCAAATTTCATAGCTTTAATTGTGAATTTTTTTGATCTTAAAAATTCAAATTCCTTACATTCGGGGAGAATTGCATCTACCTCAACATATAAAACTAATTTACCAACTTGGCATTCGCCTTTTTGAGCCACTACATAATAATCTAAAATTTGAACTAATTCAATATTATCTGCTGGCTTTCCTTCACACATTATTGGATGTATGCTGCTCACCTTTTCAATGTGAGCTAATGATCTGTTACCCATATTAATCCTGTTTGTTAAAATTCTATTTAAATTTTAACAAACAAAAAACCCTCCAATTGGAGGGTTTTGATCATACGAGAATTTTAGCGATTATTTAATCATTAATCATTGAAAATCTACATGCTTAAAGTTAATTGTTCCAATTTCAACTAAGTAATCAATTGGATTCTTTACAATATTTGGAAGTAAATCGTCAATTGCTTGGGTAAAATAAATTCCATCTTCTACGCTATCATCAAAAAGGGTAGAATGCTTTAAATTAAAGAACTCACAAAAGCATAAAAAAGCATCCCTTTTTCCAACCAATTGACTTAAATCAAAGTCATCTAACACCTGAATCTTTTTAATTTGTTTAACTGCGTATAGAACATCTTGCTTGAAAATGCAATCATCAATCTTAATTCCATACTCTTTTTCAAGTTGAGAAATGATCATTTCAACAAAAGCATGATCTTCTTTGTTATCCCAAACGGCAAACGAGAAAATATGAACTTTTGCATTATGTGAAGTATATTTCAACAGATCTTTTCTGAATTTCTCATTAGAATTATATACTTTCCATTGGTCAACCCCTTCAATTAAAGTTGCTTCCAAGTCTAAAAAGACATGCATATCTTCTGAGAGCAGATTGTTAGAGTCCATGCCAATAAGATAATAAAAAAGCTCCCAGCCCAAAGGGTAGAAGCTCATTTTTTCACTTTTTTTGAGTTATGTCTATGAGTATTCAAATTAAAGCTAATTTAGCCTTAATCTTGTTTTGCTCCTAATGCACTATCAGAATAATTTTTGCCTTTTTTAATATATCCTAAAATGGATAATACTAAAGATAGGGCTAAATATGCAATACCTACAATTTCAACAGCCTGACTCATTTTTTTGCTCATTTTAATTTCCTTTCAAAAATTTACCTGTGATTGGATCTCTAGGTTGCTTGTGCAAAATCTTTGAAACCTTGTCTCCAATGAATTTAGCTACCGTTGATTTAAATGTCAACTTATTTGGCTCAATTATTGGTTTTATATCATTAACTACTGCATCTGCTTCAGGCTCTTCAATTATTGTCTCTTCTTTAGGTTCTTCGACATTAGTATCAATCTCTTTATCTTCTTCTTTACTCACTTCTTCAATAATAGGAGCCTTTTTTTCTTCTATTTCAGGAATAACTTCAGATATGCTTACTAGTTTACCTTCTTTAGCAGGTAAAGATATTGGCAATTTGATGAAATTTTCAGTATATTCTTTACTGCAATCTTCCAACACAAAATATGCACAAACTCTCATTTTCTGATTATTATAATCAGAAGGCACTGCAACTACGTCTGATGGATCAATAATTAAGGTAATTAATTTATTTACATCCCCTCCTCCGTATACATTATGAGCATAATAATAGTTAGCAGCATGTAAGCCATTTGAGCAAGTTCTGTTTCTATCAGTATCCACCTTAGATCTATCAAATAACACCCACTGTCCAGGTTTATTCAATACATTGTCTGGATTATTGGGTGCATAATTGTAAGCCGAATAATAATCCGATCTAACAGACTTATAGGCAACAAAGTAGCCATCTTCCGTAAGAGGCAATCCATTATGTTCTAAGAATAAGAATAATTCTTTTCTAGCAGATTCTAATGGATTTTTTTCAACTTTTTTCCAGAAATTAATAATATGATTATATTCTTTATTTCCTTCTTTAGCTTGAATTATTTTCTTTCCCAAATATTCATTTACTTCAACTCCATCTACATATACCTTACAATGAATTTTATCAATATAAAAAGGAGTAGCCGCTAACGCATAATCAATATCTATTAAAGGTAGTAATGGGGATTCATCTTCATCTAAAATGGTTGGATCATCTTTAGCTTTAGCTAAAAGTTCACGAATTTTTATAGATTCATCGCTTTCAATTGGAACTCCAGCTACAACATCTTTAATTCTATTAATAGTTATCTTTTTTCCTTTATAGGAAAATACTATACTATTTTTTGTTTGAATATATCTAATTTTTTTCATCGCGGCTCCTACTGTTCTACGTTTAACTAAAATATAACAAAATTTAAAAGAAGGTACTTACTCGCTCTTGACCAAGACTAAGGGATATTTAATTTTAGTTTTTAATTTATTACTAACTACTGATTTTGCATATAAGCGAGAATGTTCTAAAGTAATTTGACTTAAAGAATACTCATTAAAAGTAGATTTAAGCAAAGGATATATCTCTTTAATTTTAGGCACTAATTCATCAAATTTTAATTCTTCACAATATAATTCGCTGTCCATTGATCTACCAAACATTGTAATAAATTTGCTATATTCTGCAAATACCGTTTCATTCACTCTACGCTTTGAATATTCTTTACAAGCATCATATCGTCTAAAATATTCAAATAATTCATAATCATCTCTTAATTCTGGAATTTTAACGATTGTATCAACTTCACATTGATAGTTCATGTTCCGTAAATAAGATTTGCAAAATATTGGGCGTTTATTTTCTTTAATAAAATCTTCAAAAAAGCTTTTTTTATCTTCTACAAATTCACTCAATAATGTCATATTATCATTATTAAGCATCCTCTTCATATATCGAGTAGGAACTCCATATATTTTTAGTCCATATTTAGATTTCAATTGATCTAATGTTTTTAAAGTAAATCCTTTAGCCATTCCTCGCTCAAATTCTACATAATACCCTTCTACATCATCATATTCTACATCTTCCATTTCCCAAGCATATCTGGGAGTGTGATTATTGCGTAAAAATTTATAAATATTCCCCTTAATTTTCATCCTTTTGGGTGAAACCCATTTATCAAATGAAGTCAATAAAGTAAAAGGTAAAGTATTTAAATAACTTGTTTTAAAATATTCTTCTTGATCTTTCTTAAATTCTTCTTCAGTTACATTATAATCTTCAGAATATTTAGAAGGAGTTATAAATACAAATCTACCTAATGAAGCAGTAATATTTATACTCTTAACCCTACTTAATATTGAATCTTCATCATTAATTAAAACATATGTTATATAATTTTGAATATCTAATTTATATTCTGGACGGCTTGATATTTTAGATCTATATGTATAATAGCTAGAAATTGTATAATATTTTGCATCTATGCGATAATCATCTAAATTTAAATTATTCCAATTTAATTTACCTGTAATCTTTTCTAAATAAGAATATTTCTTTAAAGCATCTTTTGCTTCAATTAAAGTAGAAACAGTATTAATATATTTTTCAATATTATTCTTAACCCCAATTATTGCAGCATCTACTGTTTCTCTAATTTTAACTATAGTAGGATTATCATAAAATAGCCCTTCTCTATTTGGAGAAATAGATACTTCTCCCGTTTTAAAGAAAAAGCACAATGAGCCTTCAGTTAGAATATTTTTATATTTTTCATCATCATTTGAACCAGCATAACAAGCGTTATAGTCAAATCTATACGAAATCCCATCTACTGCTACAAAACAGCCATTTTTATTATTTGAATAATAGGCCCAATTATCTCCCCGGTCAATTACTTCATAATCAAAATATTTTTCACCATCATATACTTCATCATTTATTATATTAGGTCTTACTTCCCAAAATTGAGTAATCTTATAAACATTTCGCTGTACAGCTTCAATATCTCTACTGAAAATGTTTATAGTGATTAATGTACCATTTGGTTCAATGGTATCTTCTTCTGAGATTTCCTTCATTTGAGGAATACCTCGTTCTCCTGCTTTTAAAAATACATATGAACGATGAATTCCATCTATAAATGTATCAACTGAAAAAGAATCTTGATAGCAAAAAGCGCATTTGGCCCCAATACCAAATCCACCTGTTTGCATATTGTCATGCCTCTTAGTAGAAGCGCCAATATTTACAAAAACATTAGACATTCTATCTGGGCTAATGCCAGGCCCATAATCTCTAATAGCTAATTCATTAGAGAGCTTAGTGGGAAGTGTGATATCAATAGGTACATCATCCTTATGTATCTCCCTATGCGCATCTCTAGCATTTGCGGCATACTCTTGTACAATAATCCTGGTCAAATCATTATACAATTGAGTAAGCAAGGTAATCATGATGTTTATATCTTGAATGCCTGTTTCATATGTCTTAAAATCGTCGCTAGTCTCAAGGACTGATTCGGTGCTACCAAATTCCATTACCTAATAATAACAAAATAAAAAGCGGGAGTAAACTATGTCAATAGCCTTACGTATAATTTAAGAAAGTATAATTTTATCATTATTTGGATTATAGGTTGGGCGATAATTCAATATAATTTTTTTAATATTAGTAATACTTTGTAATTCATTTTTACTAATTTCTGATACATCTAATGTTCTAATGGTTTTTTCTGCTGATTTTTCTCTATTTCTAGCTAAATCATTAGAAATACTTAATTCAATGTCTGGCTTAAAATAATATAAAGTTAATGCATCAATAGTAATTAACTTTGATATTGTTCTTAAAAAGTCAATTATTTCAGTATGTGACCAAACATAATCTAATATAACTATGCCATAATCATTAAATGAATCAATAACTTCATTCATCATTATTTTAAACAATTTTTCATATCTAGGCTCATCATGATCAATTAATAATGTTTTAGTATTTGTATGCTGCAAAGTACTATTTAATATATGTAATGTAGTTGATTTACCACTTCCAGGTAAACCATATGCTAATATTAATTTATTCCACTTATGCATTATTGATCTTCTTTAATTATTAGTTTGCAATAGGTATTGATAAAATAATTAAAATCTTTTTTTAGCAACAATTTATTTTGTAATTCAGCCATTGTTAATTCAGATGCACAATATTTTAAATTATTTGGAATCTTATTAGTTGGGAAAAATCTATGAATAAATTCAATAAACATTTCACTAGTGGCATAACCTAATTCAACTTTTAAATCAATACGTCCTGGTCTAATTAATGCTGCATCAATTTTTTCAATATGATTAGTGGTCATTATTAATATTCTGCCATGCTTACTTAAAAAGCCATCTATTGAATTCAATACGTCAGATAATCCACTCTTAGCTATCTCTTCATATGCAGCTTTCGTTGTGTTAGATTTATCTTTTTCATCATTTGATCTACTATGCACAGTATAACTACTATCAATATCTTCAATAACTAAAAAACTATTTTTATGTAATGAACCTAGCGCATCTCCGATTTTCTCCAAGCTACTTACAGGTAATGTACTAATTGAATAATTAAAATATCCTGCAATAGCTCTAATTAATGAAGTTTTTCCTGTTCCAGGCGGACCATATAATAAAATTCCTAATTGATATGGAATTCCATTATTAATATACCATTGTTCAGATTCAATAAAATGGTTAATGGTGTTTAATAAAAGATTTTTATTATAATTATCAATTAATACAGTATTTAATTGTCTAATTGGAGATTGTAATGCACTGCCCCAATTACACTCTTTCCATTTAAATATATTAGTATGCTCATTATCTAAATGATTAATTTTATTACTTAATTCAATTAATAATTGATCAAATAATTTATGACTTCTGCCTAATTTTGTCAATGAAATAGTTAATTTTTCATTACAATCAGTTGAAGGTTGTATTGAAATATTTATAAATAGTGGGACACCCTTGTATATGAACCAATGACCGCCAACGCCTAATCCTTTAGTTACTGATTCATCATATCCCCATCTACCATTAAATACTTTAATTAATCTAGTTTTATTAACTAATCCATCAGATTCAAATAATTCCATTAAATTATAAAATGAAATATTAGCATTACCAATACTAAACGTAGTTGTTATATGTTTTTTAATAAATTTAAATATTGCAATTGGAACTCCTTTAAAAATAAAAGTAAGTAATCCAGTAAAATAAACTCCAACAAATCCAGCTAATGTTGGATTACTCATGGCAAATGTTTTAATTTCAGCTAACATTCATTACTCCATATTAATCGTAGCTAATTCATTAGGGATAATCTTTTCAAATGCCCAATGATTAGAGCATGTAACATGATTTTTACGAACCCACTTGCAGTAATGTTTAGCCGCATCTAATGAACATTGTGTAAAATTATCAGGATCAGTGTATGTAAATTTTTCAGGTTTTCTAATAACAACGCCTTCCCGAATTCCTCCAAATATTTCTTCACTTGTTGCTAAATCTAATACAATTTTAGGATCGTATAATCCCCTGTATAAAAATGGGACCATTTGTAAATTCAATAATTGGCTCCATTCAACAGTTTCATCCCAAGATAAGCAAGTTGCTTCATCCCATATTGAAAAAACTAAAAAATATGTTGGCAAATTTTTATAATGAATAGAATGGGTTGCATATAGGTATTCTCCGCATACACGCATTCCATCTGGAATATCATTTTTCACAATATCCCAAAAATTATTTCTCCATATACGACTAGGATGGTAATTAGAATCAGGTGATCTAGCCCAAACTTTTTTATTAGTCATCGAACAATTATGTACTAATATTCCATTCGCGAAAAAATTATGATTATCTAATATTTCGATATCATATTTTTTACTAGAATTTGCTATTTTCTTAATTGATTTTATTTTCATTTATATCTCTTATCTTTTTAAGTATTTCGTCATCATCCATATTATTCATATCAAACTCCCATATATAACTAATATCATATCCCTTTTCCTCAACTATTTTTTTCTTAAGTAAATCTTTATTCCAAATTTCTTGTACTAATACTAATTTATTATTTCTTTTAATAAGATCAGTTGCTTTATATATTCTAGGATCACAATGCCAATAAGTTCCTTGCACTTCTATTACATGATTTCCAATTACAAAATCAAAAGGATATTTACTTATAAAAAATTGCGCTCTATACAATATATTATTTAATGTTAATATTTGGCTAATTCTTTTTTCTAATGAAGATACGTAATAATTTCCTCTATTAACATATTTCTTCTTATTATAATTTGCTCGATCTTCTTCACTTAAATTATAATACCAAATGTGAGCTTTTTTGACTAAATTGTCGATTCTGGCATTTTTATCATCTTCTGAGATGGTTTTCCACCCAAAGCTATTTTGATTACCATGCAAATTACTTAAACAAACTGAATCATATTTTTTAATCATTTTAGCTTCCCATTCTTTTCTATAAGCAGGAAGCTTCCTTATATTATCTACTCCATAATTTTTAATAAAAGTACTTTTTTTCTTATTTTTAATAACTTCAGCTTTTGATGGATTAATTACTCCATATTTTTTTAAACAAGTATTTTCTCTATTTTTAATACAATTTTCTGTAGAAGTAGCTTCGGCTATTGTTTTATGCTTTAATCCTAAATCATTCAAATATCTACGAAAATCAAAATTATATTTTTTATTTATAAATAATACTGAATTATTTTCATATTCGGAAATAATATTATTTAATTCTATTTCTGAATATCCGTAAACTTTTTCTATAACATAATATGCTAATTTCTTAGTATTTGCAAAACTAGATGAATGTTTTTTATTAACATGCGATCTAAACTTATCAATACAAAATTCCTTATTACATATATCACATTTTATTTTGGTCATCCTATTATTTAGTAATAAAATGGATGCCATCTAATTTGATGGTAAATATAATAATTCATCTCCAATAATTAATTCATCTACACGTCTATATATATGTAACTCAGGGAGATATATATAATGATTTCCTGTCAATTTAAGTATGCTTCCATTTTCTAATTCAATTTCATACCAATCATCTCCACTACTCATCACTTGATAATCCATTATTTTTTTATTCTCTAATTTATCTAAATCTATATTATATGACAAAACTTCAACTGTCATTTTTTTATTACATATTTCTTTAATTGAAATATCTCCAATATTTGTAGATATTATAGTATTTTCATCTAGACAATTTTCACCATCCATTTTAGCTGTTATAACAACTTCTTTACCTACAAAATCAGAATCATCTACTAATTTTTTATCATCATTAGTAGTTCCAGGTGAATATGGTAAATGATACGTTCTAAAATATTTCAATACGTCATTCATGATTAATCCCAATCAAAAGTATCTGGATGGATTGCAGGTACTCCATGTTTATTAAATTCATGGAGTACTTCTAAATTATCATCTATTAGCAAAGCATTTCCATATTTTCCTACAAAACTTTGAAATTTACTATCTATAAACATATCCCATTTAGCTTCTCTACTAATATTTGTTAATATGTAAGAAGGTTTGCAATATAATATTCCAAATTCAGGTCTAAATAATTTATCTAATAATTCTCTAGTTATTTTATAATGAATGATATTTCTTTTAGTAAAAAATACAATTTGATGTCCTTCTTGATAAAAATATTCAATTGCATTAATTGTACACTGAATGGGAATAGCTGTTTCGACACCGTAATTGATTCCACCTTTTTCAGATTTTTCAATTAATGTTCCATCAATATCGCAAAGAATCATTGTTATTCCTTTTTCTCATTATATTGTTTTAAAATTAGTTTAGCTTTATATGTCACTACCCCAAGTGGAAATGGAAAACCAATTGCACAGTTACTAACAGTATTGCTAATAAATCTATTTTTGGTTATACATATTGGTGAAGTTGAAGGGAATATTGTTGATATTGTTTGATAATTGTCAATATTATAATTTATATATGATGAATTAAGATTGCCCACTACATCTAAATCCATTTTCATATTTTCATATAGCCAAGGTTGTTTAACAGTATTAATCTTAATCATAAAATTTTCTAATATTGTATCTAATCTGTTAATATCAAATGATTTCCTATATAATAATTCAGTTAGTTCTGGATATTTATTAGCAATATCTATCTTAGTATATAATTCAACGTAATCTATTAATCCATATACTTGCCCAATTTGAAATCCTAAAAATTTATAAAAATTAACTAAATTACTATTATTCTTTTTTAAATCTATTATTTTTGATAGCTTTATTTTAGATAATACTTCGGATACTAATTTTATATTATCAATATTTCGTAGTGCTTTTTTAATTTCAGGTCTAAATTCGGTTCTAGATAAATGAGATAATATACCTCTAAATACTCTATGAATTTTTATATTAATATTTCTAGGCATAAATTCATATATTGGGCATGGATGCGCTTGTTTATGTAGCTTATAAGTAGCAGCTATCATATTATTCACTTCATCAATAGTCCCTTTATAGCACCAATTCACGTATCCGCATTTAACACTACATAAATTAACATCTGAATATTTTAATCCTAATGCAAATTTCAATTCTTTAGCTAATACTCGGCACTCTTCAATTTTTAAAGGTTTATCTATAAAAAACATAATATCTATATCAGTTGAATCCTCGGATCCAAAAAATACAAATTCATATTGAGTTTTATTAATTAACTCATCTATTGTGCCTTTATCTAGCATTAATTTACCAAAAGTTCTCGGTCAGTTTCTTTAGCTAGTAATTTACTCATTTCATCCATAATATTATAGTCATTTATTACACTTAATCCTGGTATAATATAATTATTGACATCATAATTAGTATTATAAAACATTGAAGTGCTCATAGCGTAAATATAACAAAAAGGAACCTTTGTTAAAGTGTCGCTCACCAATCAATAATTTTAATCAAACATATCAATCTTCTCCAATATATTCTTCATACATATCATTAAGTAAATTATCACTTAATTTTACATCAAAATCTGGCAAAACTGTATCATGCCCACATAAGGGGCAAATTGCAGAATGCTCTTCATCTGAAGTAAATTTAGTAACTTTACTTGAATCAAATGTCTGACAACAATTGAAACATCCACATTTCTTGCTATTTTTTACAGAATCTTTATTCTTGTAAGAATGCAGATGTACTTCTTCTAGATGCACAATCAACCTTTCATGCTAATTAAGAAATTCAACTTTTTTTCAAATATGTGAGCACTTAAACGATATACAACTACTAATGCGGCTGAAATAGCCGCATAAATTATTTCAATAGTGACCTTCTATTATACCGTTCTAATTTATTCAGTCTCAACAAATTTGCCATTAATCATTTCATAAAAGGTATTGGCTTTAATATGCTTTCCATCAATTTTACGGGTTCTATAATTTATGATTTTATTATCTGCCCATTCTACTAGCGTTAATAAATCACCTAAAGCTCCTTTGGCTTTACTATTAGGACCAAATGCAACTGCTAATGATTGTTCTCCACTAACAATTGCTTGACTACTATCACCTACGGTGGACGCTAATGAACGATGCCCACTATTGCTGGATAATGAACGATTTCCACTATTGCTGGATACTGACCAATTTCCGCTATTGCTGGATACTGAACGATTTCCACTATTGCTGGCTACTGAACGATTTCCACTATTGCTGGCTACTGAATAATGTCCGCTATTGCTAGCTACTGACCAATCTCCACTATTTGAGGCTACTGAACGATCTCCACTATTTCTGGCTACTGAACAATATCCGCTATTGCTGGCTAATGAACAATCTCCACTATTGCTGGCTACTGAACGATCTCCACTATTTCTGGCTACTGAACAATATCCGCTATTGCTGGATACTGACCCATATCCACTATTTGAGGCTACTGAATAATGCCCACTATTGCTGGCTAATGAACGATCCTTAGTTTGATGCTCTTTAGACTTACTATGAGCTTTCATATATTCAGCACATAATTGGGTATATTCAATAATATCAATTTCTCTAATAATAGTTATTTTTGTACCGGCCTGTTTAGAGTCCTCAGAGCCACCATTAACAATTCCATCAAGTTCGACTTCACAAAATCTAGATTCTGCTGGATTATAGTAAGTAAAAACATCTAGTGGGTTTGTGCAAGCATGAAAGCCCTCTTGACATAGCTCTGCATGATCTGTTACATAGGTCTTACCTATCTCGTATTGAAAATCTCTGCACTGCAAATTCTTATCAAACCCCTTAAAACATTTCATTTTCTAGCACTCTCTTTCCATTTTATGGGTGTGATTATTCAGATCTAACCAGTGCCCTATTAAAAGTTATTTTAAAATAGCTCCCCGCTCAAATCAATATAATTAATTTGTTTTGAGATGTAATCGACCATGAAAATCTGGTAAATTGTATTTAGGAGCATCCGCCATTTTAGTTAAACATTCTTCAACATAATAAGGATATAAATTATTACTATCCACTCCAACATCCATTTGGATATTACTTATTGGATATGTATTATGGCAATGCCCATGTAAATTAATAGTACCATATTGCGCTCTATTCCAAGTAGCTAATGGATAATGGCATAATACAAACATCATATGATTATGGTGTAAATTATATATATCGTATACTCGATCCCAAACCTTAGAAGATACTATCCCTCTATCATCATGATTTCCCTTAATAAGGGTTAAAGTTTTACCATTTAAACAATTAACATATTCTTCTATCTCTTCAGCTCTGGCTTTAAATCCAATATCCCCTAACAGATAAACTTCATCTGAATTACTTACTTTTGAATTCCATTTTTCTACAATTTCTTCATTCATTTTAGTAATACGTTCATCAACAATATCTTTACTAATATTTCCTGAATCAATTTCGGCTTTAATAACATCTGTTAAATAATCCATACGATCATTTTCAGTTAAAAATATCTTACCCTCAGTTAATTGATTAATATTAATCAAATCATTAAAAAATCCCCTATGAATTGCACATAATTTATGCCCAAAATGTAAGTCTGAACTTAAAACTACCATATCTATCTCCTGCTTAAATTATATCTAAAATTTCAAAACTTTATAATTATCATATTTTAATATCTTAGCTTTTATAAAATCAATATTATTAAGGCCAGCATATCGCCATTCATCTAATTCTTCTTTTGAAAATTTTAAATCCTTATTGCTTTCTTCAATAAATACGATAAATTAATTAAATGAATAGAACTAATTATATCATCTAAATGTTTGCTTGCGGTACGTGTTTTATTATTAAATTCATAATATCTCATTTAAAGCCCTTTCAATATTCCCTTATTTTTCTCTCTTAGTACTTCATTGCGTCTTGTTAAATTACGAGCAGTTCCTGATTTTTTCTTATTTGCTCTAACATATGCAATATCATAATCGGATGCTAAAGTCATTGCGGCATCTCTATCTTCATCACAAGTAAATCCACCTATTGTTTTAAATCCTTCAAGATAATTTCTAGGACTTTCAAACATATGGTAAACAGTAACATCGGTTTGATTTCTGGCTTTTAAATATTCTTGAGCCATAATATCTACTCCATAATAATCACCAACTACAAATGCAGCATCATTTGAAATAGCCATTTCTATAATTGGAACATATATTTCAGCGAATTCATCTTCAGTAATATCTCTATGTCCTGAAATGAATGCAATTTCTTTTTTCATATTAAATCTCGATCTTATCTATTTGATTTTTGAATTTATCCCACTGCTGAATATTAATTTTATCATAATCTTCATCCTTAATCATATAAGCAGCCCTAAGAGCTTTAAGCATCATATTAACATCTACTATTTCAACAATTAAATCCTCAATAGTATTTCTTCCTCTTTTATAATGATTAATTGCAGTTAATAGCTCACCAACTTCTTCATGAAATTGATCAACTTGTCCCTGCAATCCTAATAAATTTATAGACTTATTAATTACTTCTTGCTGTTCGGCATCAGTCATTATTTCTCCTAGATTAAGAAAGACGTGGATAGGATTCGGACCTACAATGAGCTTTCGCTAAGGGATTTGCAATCCCTCCCCTTCAACCATTCGAGCACCACGTCAATTAAAACGGAAGTTGAGGGAGTCGAACCCCCGCTGGCTATTAACCAGAATGCTTTAGCAAAGCATCACGACAAACCGACATTCGACTAACTTCCAACACTATTATTTATAGATGCTTAATATTAGGATATTCTTTAAATTCTACTAGATTATGCTCTACTCTAGATATTACGTCATTAAGTTCAAATATTGTTTCAGTAATAGTTCCCTCAGACTTTAATAATAAATTATTTCTAGCTTTATATAATAATTCTTTAGTTTCATTTAATAAATTAATTTGATCATCTCTTAGCATAGATAATATATAATAAAATTTAAATCTTATATAAAATCTGTTATTTTGAATAGAGTTCTTCTATTTCCTGTTTTAGCTCAAAACTATAGCAATTATATTTTTTTAAAATAGTATCTAAATTTCTCTCAACATCTCTTATTTCTAGATCTTTAGGCGCTAATATTTTAAATTCAGTTTTCAATGAGTTATATAATTTACGATATCTTGCATCCAATTTTTCCCATAAAATATCAGTATCATATTGCTTACCTAATTCAACTATTTCACACCAAATCCAATTACTATTAGAATAACTCACTATTTTATCATATGTGGCAATTTGAATACCATAATCTAATATTCTCAATGAATGGAATATTGATTTCATTCCAGCTTTTTTATCATAGTCACCAGATATTATTAACTTCTTTTTAGCTTTAACATAAGAATTGCTACTAATAGTTGAAATAGATTCTCTTAATTTATTTTTATTCAATATGAAATGTTTAATAAGCTCATTTTCGCTTTTCCACATATTATTTGATGAATTAAATATACATTCTAAAGCCATAATATCATGATTTATTATTTTATAAGTGAATTCAGCATCTGAATATACTTGATAATGATAATTACCTATATTAATTTTAGCTAAAGGTTTATCCACACCAATGGTAACACCTTCTTTTAATACAATTACATAATCATAATCAGAATCATCTGTATTTGTTCCATACACTCTTGAACCAAATAAATAAACATTCTGGCATACATCTAATATATGCTGTTCTAATCCAAATGGAATCATTTTTTCATCATCCTTTCCTAGCTTAAATAGCTGATTACGATTTTCTCATAATTGGTATTTTCATATCAATTATCGGCCTGTTATCGCTGGAAGCCTACTAAATCAGACTAAATGCCCAAAGAGGTACTTGAACCGTTCTAATGAAAGTATGCAAAGTTAGGCAAGCCTAATTCTACTCTTTCAATTTCTTGCTTCAACGACTAGCACAGTTTGGCTTTCGCCAAACTGTAACCTCCAGTCTCCACAAGCGTCAGGTTCCGCCTAGACGAAACCGGATTCCGGGGGAACTCCCCGTATCCTGCATTGTTTTTCAAATGCTATGTTACATCTCTGTAACGGATTTGCCCTTTCAGGCAGATGCTAGTCCGAAAACTAGACTTTTTTAGATGTTGAATCGTCAAACAAATTAATGTTTGATTTGGTGGTCTTGCGACCACCTCTTCATCTAATATTAAGTATAACAAATCTTTTTGAAAAATTTTAATCTTTCAAAAAAAAATATATGCTTTTACTTAAATTTGATTAGCTTTGCATACATTTATTGATGTGGCTACCTACCCTCACGGTCTTACGACCAATAGATCTTGAATCTATCGTGCCTACCAAATTCCACCATTTGGGCTAATTATTTCTCAATACATATACTTTTTCTAGCAATTTCAACCGTAGGTAAAATAATTTCCCAATCTTTCTTAATAAAACCTGCTTTATCTTCAAGTATAATATTAAAATAAAATTTCTTGCTAAAATCGCCTGTTTCAGTGTTACTAACTAATGGATTTTCATTAAAATAATCAAAATTAACTCCGTATTTTGCAAAATTCTTAATATATGCATCATATGAAGCTGGATAACATGATGAAAACAATATTAATACTGTTTCAGGATATTTTTTAAGATCTTTCAAAGTAACCATTGCTTCATCAATAACATCTGGCATATTATTTTTATAATTACTATCCGCAATAGTATTATGAATATCAATTGCCCAATATATTTTATTCCAACCTCTATTATGAGCTTCATTATAAGCCGCAAATATCGCATCACTTATCATTATAAGCTCCTTCTAAAAAAATATAATAAAAATTAATCAAGCTGTATTTTAGTATCTATTGCATGAGTTACCTCAATTGTCAATGGGGCATAAGATCCATTAAAATAAAATGTGAATGAATTATTATGAGGCTTAACATCATAAAACTTTTTACTAATAATCAATTTACCTAAATTATTAAAAGGATGCTCACTATTTTTAGCAATTTGTTCAATACCTGTCTTTAATGCTAATTCTTGACATTTTGATAATTCTACATATGTTTTAATTTTATTAATAAATGATGAATTTATTTTATGCTTATTATAGATAAATTGACTTAAAATAGTAATTGCTGCACCTATCCCCAGAAATAAACTTGATTTAATCACCTTATTTTTTGACATATAATAATTATAACAAAAAAAATCCCTCCAATTTGGAGGGATTTAATTACCCAAGCAGTTCTTTTAATATTCGCTGAATTTCTTTGCCATCAGCTAGTCCTTTTAGCTTTGGAACTATTACTTTCATAACCTTTCCAAAATCTGCTTGGGTTTTAGCACCAACATCAACTATAGCTTGTTTTATCTCCGTAGTTAATTGCTCTACGGTAAGCTGAGTTGGTAGATATTTTTTAAATAAATTAACCTGAAATAATTCAGTTTTTGCTAAATCTTCTCTTAATCCCTTAGCAAATTGATCGGCTGAATCAATTCCCTGCTTAACTGCCTTAGTAACCGCAGTTAATACTTCTTCATCATTTGGAATTTTCTTTCCAACCTGAATTGCTACATTTTTAGCACTTGCATCTAATGTCCTCAATGCTGTTAAAATTTCAGGCTGTTTTTCTTTCATTGCTGTAACAATGTCAGCCTTAAGTTTTTCATACAAGCTCATCAGTATTTCCTTTGGTTAGTTTTAATTCCACTCAAACCAATTATCTCTTTTATATATTCGGCCTTGCCTAACTCTTTTATTAAAATATCTTTTCCAAAATTTTGAAGAAGGTCTTACGTAACCTTGTGGATATAATTTTCTAAAATCACCATGACATTTGTTTCTTGTACCTAATTTTACTTTTTCATCTACCATATGTTAAGAGCCACACATAGAAACAATAGCATCATTATATCCCCAACGATTTTTAATAGCATAATAAGAATCCCCTCTAACTTCAATTACACATTCACTATATAATACTTTATTTAAATATGTATGTGATTCTCTAATTAATTTGGCTTGGCGCTTTTTAAATTCTTCATCATCTATATCATCATAATTAGGAATACGTGAACAAAATAATGTAGTAACCAGATTGCCTGAGAAATTCCTACAATATGTAACATCTATTACTTCAACTATTACATCAGTTATTGAATTTATTAGAAATTTCATTTATATACTCCTTTTTAAGCCGGCTAAGGGAATCGAACCCCCGTCCCCTGAGTACAAAACAGGGATAATAATCCACTATACTAAACCGGCAAATTAACTATTTAATGGGCCTGGAGGTTATAACTCCATCAAATCCCATACGGGACAGCCCACGCTGCGAAACCCACTAAATAGCTAATATTTAAAGAAATGAGACTTGAACTTATATGCCATAGGATGATCAATATCCCCAGCTTCGGTATTAGGTTTTATGATAATTGTCTATCTCCCTAATTGCCAATGTGTCTACCAATTCCACCAGTCTCTAAACTCTGAATCTTAGGTATCTTTTCAGATTAATTCATCCAGATTGTTGAATTTATTGCCCAAACCTAGCTAGCTAAACTAGTAAATTCAATTAACTCTTCAGTCATAGTCATATGGTAAACCATAGACTTGTCCCGAATTAGAAGCTACTCTAATTCCCAACGCTGATGATGCCAGAGTATATGGCAGAGGCATTTCTCCAGTCTCTAATTTCTTAGATAACCTTAAATGCATGAGTACACATTATAGGACTTGAACCTATAACCTTTTCCATGTAACGGAATTGCTCTACCAATTGAGCTAAACGTGCAATATTTAATAGTTGAAGAGCGGGGGTTGAACCTTAATTTAAAACTTCCTTGAGGATACCTTATCAATATTCTCAAGAGATATCATTCCAACCATTAGAAGATTCGTTAATTATTTTATTTCTAATATTTTTTACTTTTAGAGTAATACCTAATGTATTGCACCTATGCCTAATTGCATTATCGGATACTCCATATATTTTACCTACTTTGGTCATAGGCATTTCATTTATTAATTTTTCTAATTCATCCTTTGATATTTCAAATTTTCTTTTTCTGTATATCATTGCTGCGCATTTTTTACATCTAATCGAATTATTGGTTATTACTTTCCCACAATCTGAACAATAAGTAACTGTTTTACTTAAATTTTTACCAGCAAATGTTTTAGTTTGACTATGACAATTAGGGCATAAAAATCTCAAATTATTTAATCTATTATCATCATTTATTCCATTTATATGATCAAGCTGTAATACTAATAGCAATCCATTATGTTCGCCTAAATTACCGCACTTATCACATTTATAATCAATTAAATTATGATGAATAATATATTTCTTAATAGACTTCCTTGCTCTTTTCATTATTTCATCAATTGATAATGCATAAATTGATTTAACATCATTAGTTAATTGTATTTTTATTTTTTGATTCTTTTTAAATTGATAATATGAAATATTTAATTCTTTAGCTATTCTTTTTAAGGTATTAGCATTTCCACCTGCATTATGTAAATAAAATTTATTTAATATTTCTGAAATAGACGAAGAATTATCATAATATTTTTGAAGAACATCTCTACTAACTAATGATATTCTGCTAGTTCTGCCGCTAAAACGTAATGGTAATTTTCCGTCAAAATATTCAGTAATATATTTTTTAACTAACCTATATGATCGGCTATTAACATTATATTCAAGCCCAATTTGTTCAAATAATTTTTTAATATTTTGAGAATTATTAATAACTGCATTAATTTTTTCTTTTAGTTCATCATTTAATTTCATATACTAGTATTTATTTTACTCAAACTTACTAAATTTCCCTTTCTCGACTCGAACGAGAACCATTGGGTCCAAGGCCCAAAGTGACTGCCATTACACCAAAGGGAAAATAATCTACTTACTTTTTAACAAATTTACGAATAGTATTGTTTCTATCTCTATAATAATCAGAATTATTTTCTAAAATATCAATAGCTACAGCCACAGGGGTCTTTTTCCAGCCTTCTAATCCATTACGCTTATTCTGCCAATTGATGCGACCTAGTAATGCTGAACCATTCATTTTATTTTCCTATGTTAATGTTTTCTCAAAGAGTGGGTGAGGCCAGACTTGAACTGGCAATTTCTTCCTTATCAGAGAAGTGCTCTAACCAAATTGAACTACTCACCCATTAACGCCCGAAGCTCGGATTCGCGCCGAGGACATGCTGATCTTCAATCAGCCGCTCTACTAACTGAGCTACTTGGGCAACAAGCCTCTTATCAGGATCGAACTGACATCTTCTGCTTGGAGGGCAGACACACTAACCGTTGTGTTAAAGAGGCATTAAAGAATTACTTACTTTTTAGGATATTCATTAGCATAAAAACCTGAACCAATTAATTTAAAAGAACCTGATGATATTTTTTTAATTGAATTGTTTCCTGTTTTTTCATTTACCACTGAATCAGGTATATTGTGATTTTTAAAAAATCTTTCAAATACCTCTCCAGTTTTCTCATCTTCATATTCAATTATTGGCATTTATTTCTCCATTTTTATTCAATATATGATTTACCAAATCCAATGTTTATAGTAAAACATAAAATTGAAATAGATATAGTTAATGCAAATGGAAAATTATTCCATCTAATACCAAATCCAATATGCTTTTCAATAAAAAAATCTAATCTATTTCCTGGTCCCATTTGTTATCCTTCTCTTAATTAAGTATAACAAATATTTAATAGCGGGGGTTGGACTCGAACCAACGACCTCTGGGGTATGAACCCAGCAAGCTACCAAACTGCTCCACCCCGCAAATTTAGCTAGACTCACTTTTTATTCTTTATGCAGAAGTATAAGTTTGTTGCTGTATGAGTCTAAAAACATATTTAAGTGCGCAAAGAGGGACTTGAACCGTTCTTATACAGCTATCATATTCTCATTAATTAACATTTGATTTAATTAACTTTTTGCACCTAAAAATCTAAACGCTTTATCTACTTCAGCTTTCCGATATATTAAAGTATTCCAGGCAGGTGCGCTATTCCCATAAACAGTTTTTTTATTAAATGTAAATTTAATACCATTTAATGTTAGGCATTTTTGAAATATCATATGAATATCATATGAGTTATTAGTAAACACATAATAATGTCTATTTTTATTAGGCTCAGCCTTATAAAAACAGCCGTCTGAATGAAATAATCCTCTTGCTAAATATTTAGAATTTTCTTCAAAATATTTCATTTGCCATTCACTTAGTTTTATTAATCTAGTATATTTTTTCCCAATTCCATGCTGAGGAAATATTACCGGCATTTTTTTAGAATTCACCGTCACTGATTCACACCCTGCACATTTTGTTACATATATTGAATTTTCTGGTAAAATAATAGACATTTTTTCTTTTATTTCTGCAATAATATCAACATATTTAGTCGTTGCTGATATGCGAAGTGCATATGATCTTCCATTACGAGAAATATATCCATCACCTAAATATTGTCCTAATAAATAATAATATGCTTTTCTAAAATCATTACAATCCTCAAATTTAGAAAAGAAATAAGATAATTCAAATTCTTCACAGCGCAATTTCGGAACATATCTTTTTTGCTCACTAAACCATTCTCTAAGAGTTGATCGACTAACCCCTAACTGTCTTGAAATTCGACTCCAGTTTAATCCAGATTCTTTTAATTTCTTAGCTTCGTTTACTATTTCATTTGCGTACATATGACTTATTTATATAAGTCATTATTGTATACCAATTTCCCACCATTATCTAGTAGCCATGCTCGGATTTGAACCGAGACTGTACAGATCCTAAATCTGTTGCCTCCTACCAAATTGGGCTACATAGCCATTAAGTGCATCATGAGGGCTTTGAACCCCCAACCCCCTCGGTAGAAACGAGGTACTCTATCCAATTGAGCTAATGATGCATTAAGCAGGAAACGTAGGAGTTGAACCTATATCATTCAGATTTGGAGTCTGAGACTCTATCCAATTGAGCTAATTTCCTATTATATTATAGCGGACCAAATCGGGTATGATCCGACAACCTATACCTCGACAGGGTATTGCTCTATCCATTTGAGCTATTGATCCAATATAGTGCTTTAAATCATTCCAAATATGGATACACCACCCATCTGACGTTACGATTTACTTCATTTCCTAAGTCAGCTAAGATAGAAGTCAAAAAATCTATTTCTAGATTTTTAAGTGGGTCAGATAGGATTTGAACCTATGAAGGCTATTAAGCCAATGGATTTACAGTCCATCTCCTTTAACCACTCGGACACCGACCCATTCTCAAAAGTGGGGATAAATGGATATGGGCCACTATCTTTAAGGCGAAATCCATAGTGTCTTACTTAGACGATATCCCGTTCTAATGAAAGTATGCAAAACTAAGCAAGCCTAATTTTACTCTTTCAATTTCTTGCTTCAACGACTAGCACTGTTTGGCTTTCGCCAAACTGCAACCTCCAGTCTCCACAAGCGTCAGGCTCCGCCTAGACGAAACCTGATTCCGGGGGAACTCCCCGTATCCTGCATTGTTTTTCAAATGCTATGTTACATCTCTGTAACGAGTTCGCCCTTTCGGGCAGATGCTAGTCCGAAAACTAGACTTTTTAGATGTTGAATCGTCAAACAAATTAATGTTTAATTTGGTGGTCTTGCGACCACCTCTTCATCTAATATTAAGTATAACAAATCTTTTCCAAAACTTATATGCTTTTACTTAAATTTGATTAGCTTTGCGTAGATTTATTGGAGCAGCTACTAACCCAATATCTCAAAAACACTCAGAAACTAATTTCCATTTTATTACTCGTTCAGCATGTGTAAACGTGCTAGAATTTCCATATGATCTCCAATTAGTTCCATCATGAAAAACAACTTCATTATGATTACTAATGTCCAAATCACTTAACATTTCAATTTCAGCTAAAACTGGCTCAAATGGAACTGGTAAATTTTCATCGCGTACACTAATTAATAGAGCTATATGTTGAGTTTGACGACTAGTTATTGCAATTTTTAGGCAAGTAAGTATGTCAAAATTTTCAGGTAAAATAATATTTAACTTATTTATTTCATATATTGCATAATCAGCAAGCGGTTCAGCTATTTCACTCATAGGTATGCTTAATTCACCAATACAATCTAAAGTAAATCTACCAAATGAATATTTCAATTTAAATTCAGCATTTGAATCTGCTGTTTCTAATTTGAAACATAAATATGGGGCTTCAAACTTAGTTGAAGATTTGTCGATAATTACACTGAAAAGGGCCGGTATTTGTTGCATACTTTAAATATAACAAAAAATTAAATGGAAATGTCGGGAGTCGAACCCGAGTCTAGCATACCTCAAATTTAAGAATATACATTCATATTTCTAGTTTAATTTCATAAGTTAGCTAACCCAGAACGTAAAACCAACTTATTAACCTGATTAATCTCAATTGTAATATCAGATATTTTACAATCTATTCACTATATTGATATTTTTAAGCTATTGTGAAACTTCACTTAAAAATACTTACTTACTATTTCTAGCAAGCAAGAGCGTAAGAATATTCTTCTTCGACTTTTATGTTTTTTATCAGTTTTAACGAGTCCACTGAATTCCTCGGAATGTATCCTAAACTCTAATTACACTATCGAAACCTTTGCATCCCCAAAATTAAAAATTTCAATATAGCGGAACTCGGAGTCGAACCGAGCTTGATAGGTCGAGAACCTATGATACTAACCGATGTATTATACCGCCAATATTTAAGATGCATGCTATGGGACTTGAACCACATTATTCGTTCTTATCACGAAGTTTTAGCCAGTTAAACTAAGCACGCAATATTAAAAAGTGGGGAATGATGGAATTGAACCACCTACCTCTGGCTCCATAGCCAGCGCTCTAACAATGAGCTAATTCCCCCAAAATCTTGCAACGATACCTCACCTATTCATTACTGAATCAAAAGAATCTGGAGGAGGTGAGAATTCTTTCGTCTGGAAGCCAGCCCCATGCTAATATCCCAGCATTCTATAGTATCGCCTTCGGCTCTTGAAGGTGAATGTTTCACATTCTTAGTTGCAATTATCTAAAAGCGGAAGAAAAGGGACTTGAACCCCCAGGGCCGTGAGGCCACGGTTTTCAGGACCGTACCGCTACCAATTACGGGTTACTCTTCCAATATCTCAAAAGTGGGAATAAGTGGGTATGGACCACTATTTCAAAGCTGATGCGCAATGGGTCTTCCACCTCCACCATTAGCGCAATCTAATTATAACAAAAATTTAAGTAGCCGTTCCGGGAGTCGAACCCGGCATTTTGCCGTGAAGGGGCAACGAAATAACCAGCATTTTCTAAACGGCCAATATTATTGACTAGTAGCGGCAAAAGGACTTGAACCTTTAAAACCTCATCCGTATGAAGGATGCGCTCTACCAAATTGAGCTATACCGCCAATATTGCAACATTCTTAATCGAATGGAAGGCGATAGCTCGGACCTCCTTCTAAAGTTTTTAAAGCTCTAATGCAAAAGTCTCTAACCTCGGATTTGAACCGAGAATCTCTACGTCCCAAACGTAGCGGAGTAACCAGTTTTCCTAGTCAGAGATATTATTTTTTCTTTTTTCCCAAAAGAGGTAATTTGTTGGCTATGACAATTTGGGCATAGCCATCTAAGATTTTCTAACCTATGATCATTTCTTATTCCATTTATGTGGTCTAATTGCAATGATATTTCTATTCCATTGTATTTATCAACAATGCCACACCCTGAGCATTTATATTCTATTAAATTTTCTGCAAGTATTCTTCTTCGTATTTGAACTCGGCTTATCTTTGAATTTGCAGTAAATAATTCATCATTTGAATTAACCCCAATTAATCTTTTCAAATGCCTATTATTATTCATAGTAGATAAATCAATGTTTAATTCAAAAATTCTATTTCGTAAAATATTCAAATAATAAGACTTATTATAATCAATATTAAACTTCATTAATATGTTAGTAATACTAGTAGATGAATCTGCCAAAATTTGCAACTTATCTTTAGTAAGATTTCTTAATTGCTCGCTTATTCTTGCTTTCTTCCATTCACTTGATGATCCAGGGGCTTCACTTCTCCCACTATTCCAATTTTTAATAGTACTCCAAGGAATACCCGTTAAATGACTAACTTGTTTCATATTATTACTCTTCAGTAAATTCATAACAGTGTTATATTCATCAAATGTTCTTTTTATTCTACTCATGCTATTAATTATAGCAAACTTTTTGACTAATATACTATTAAAATATAAATTATCTACCTCTAATTTAACAATATTAATTGCCTCATATAGGATTCGGACCTATATCCTCACCTTTGATGGGTGCGCTTTGCCAATTTAGCTTATGAGACAGATACTATTTTGATTATTCCAAATTTCAAATTTAGTATCTCTTAAGGATATTTGGAACTATCCTTAATAGCTGGGGATGCAGGGATCGAACCTGCGACGAGGTGATTAACAGTCACCCGCTCTACCAACTGAGCTAATCCCCAATTATCTTAATCATATTGATTTTTCATCGTAAAATCAATATAATTATTTTTTAATGAAGTGGAAACGGAGAGAATCGAACTCTTCACACCGATCTTGCAAAGATCAGTCGCCACCTTGGAACATGCGCACCCATTAAAATACCTTAACCCGGACTTGAACCGGGAATCTATTCATTCGTAGTGAATCGCTCTATCCAATTGAGCCATTAAGGTAATTAGACCTACTATTATTTCCATCTCAACATATGTCAAGATAAATTTAACAGAGATCTATTAAATACAAAAATCAAATTGTCAAAGTATTCCAGTTTAAGAGTTGAATGTCTCTGCTTTTTTGGGTTGTAAGCTCAACCATAAGTAAAGTATAACAATTTTTTAATCAATATGCAAAAATAATAGTTATTAATTATATTTATATTTTTTTTAAATCAAAATCGTTTTTTCAATATAATAAACAGATTTATTTTTGTCAAGTTATATGAGTTGCTTATTTAGCTTCTTAATATCTTCAAATTCAGCTAAAAATGCTTCAACTAATTTACTATCATTTTTGAGAGTTCCACCGCTTCTTAATGATTCTTTTAATGATTCAAAAATATGTACTGATTTTGAATCACCTATTTTTTCATAGAAGCTAATCATCTCAGGTAATGCATCTAATATTTTAATATCTAATGAATTAAAGGCCATTCCATATTTTTTACGCCTATCTATCAATAATTTAGAAACTACTATACTAGTAACAGTTACTATTCCTACAATTAAATTGAATTTTATGTTTTTCATATTTTATTAAATCCAAAACTAAAACACATTTTAGATACTCCATATGGAATAGTTAAAGTAATTGCGTTATTTTTCTTAATAAATTTATTATTAATTAGTGCGGAATATATAAATACACGTTTATTCTTACCGTTCCACCAAAAGTGTGCAAAACTAGGCAAGCCTGATTTTGTACTTTTGATTTCTTGCTTCAACGACCAGCACTGTTTGACTTTCACCAAACTGAAACCTCCGATCTCTGCAAGCGTCAGGCTTTGCCTAAGCAAAGCCGGATTCCGGGAGAACTTCCCGTATCCAGTACTGTTTTTCAAGTACAATTGTTGTATTTACACAACTTTTTGACTATTTCTAGTCGGATTTGTTGGCCATTGGCCAACAGTCAGATGTTGAATCATCAAGCGTGGTTTTTGCTTGATGTGGTGGTCTTACAACCGCCTCTTCATCTAATATTAAGTATAACAAAAAATTACTGCAAATATCTTCTTTTTTTCATTAAAATTAAAAAATATGCAAAGTTATATCATTTTTACTTAACTTTGCATACTTTTATTTAGATCTTAACCTGCTGCTAATAACCCTCTACACTATTACCTAATCTACTGGATGATTTATAAGCCTTAATTAACTTATTAACATATGCACGTTCACTTAAATTAAGTCCCCGCTCATCTAATTCATTAAATTCAGAATTAGAAAACTTTTGTTTTAGTGCATATGCTAAAACAAAAGTTAAAGAAATTACTGCTATTTTCTTGTAATCCATTTTTCCTACTTTTTACGTTATTTGTTAAAATAATGTTTTGAATAGTTTTTATAAAATTTTAAAGTGGCTGAATTCCATTTATTCAATGCTTGATATTCTATTTTCCAGCTTTCTATTGGATTTTTTAGTACTTTCATCATTGCAGTATATATTAAAAATGAATTAGTTGGAGCATATTGAAATATTTCAGATAGCCAAGGTATTTCATCTGATCCAATAACTGGAATTCCTGCACTTATTGCATCCGCCGCAACAATATTAAATGTTTCACTTAATGAAGTCACTATAACCGCATCCATCCCTTGGCATAATGTAATAAAATCCGAATGTGTTAACCATGAATGCTCAATAAGTGAATCTCCTAATAATGCTCTAAGATTTTTTAAAGTATTTTGGGCAACAAATCCACCTTCTAATCGTTCTGAATTAATATGAAATTTTAAAGTTAGCCCATTATCAGTAGCATATTTTAAAGCCAATCCTGCGGCTCTTAGATGATTTTTCAATCCTCTAATTGCTCCAAAACATCCAATATTAAGAATTTTATCATTACTTATAATATGATATATTCTATCTGATCTCAAATTAGCATCAATTTCATAATAATTTGGAAAATAATTGATACTCTTTCCTAATGTTTTTAATTCTATATATGTTCTAATATCATTAGGCATAATAGTAACACCTAAATTTAAATAATCTTTAATATATGCCCTCATGTGCTAAAAATGGAATATCTGAATGAATTATAACGCTCCATTTAACATTTGGACGTAAGGTTATTAATTCTTTTAATTTACTTGGAGTAAGCCAAAGAGCTTCGAGTACTATATTATCTGCATTTGTATCATGAATTATTTTATCAATGCTATTTCCATCAATAGCTTCAAATAATTCAGCATCAACTCCTATTCTTCTAAGAGCATTTACTGCCATTTCACTAGAAGTATGCAACCCCGTTGCATTATATGTATAAGATAATGCTAAATCATTACGTTTCTTTACAATGAAAATTACCTTACTTGATTCAAAACTAACTTCAGGTTTCTTACCAAATAATCTACCAATTTTATTGAGCACACTTAATCCTTTCTAGAATTATATCAATTAAGCAGGTAGATTGAACATTCTTTTAAACAATTCATTGTCAATTTCAGCAGTATAGTCTATTGAAGGCATCATTTGTTTTTCAATACTGAATTTATCATATTCAGTAAATATACTTGCAATAAATCCTTCTAAATTTGAAAATAATGGAATATTATATTTTTCACAAGTAACTAATATATTTGTTTTGCGATAAAATTCATCAGGACAACATACTATTAATTTATTAGATTTAGCATATAAGCCCAATTCTAATAAACTAATAGGTGATTTAGTATTAGGATCTAAATATAATACAATTAAATCAGCTACTTCTAAATTAGTTAATTCCCAATTTATTTGATTAAGTAATTCAGGTGAATTTTCTCCCCAAGAATTATCCCAACCATCTCGTCTTGGATTATAAAATTCAATGTCACAATCTTTAAAACTATGTATTACATAATCTTGCCAATTACTAGCGGCTCCTTGTTCAATTGAACCAGCTAAAAATATTTTTAAATTATCTCTATTGTTAGTAGCATCAACTTCTAATGGTTTTAAAACTTTCAACAGTAGCACTCCATAGGTCTAACTAAATTAATTTTTCCAACTTTTAATATTGAATCTAATGAATTAGTTAACCTATTTTTATATGTTTCACTTACCCAAGATTTACTTTCATCTAGATTATTCACTAAATCAAGATATTCTTGTTCATTTATGTATACGATTCCACTAGCTAAGGCATTTAAATAATCTAATCTGCCTTGAATATCTGCTTCAATTTTAGTATATTTAGAGAGATTAAATAAATCAATATCAATAATTCCTTCATTAATATGAAAGCAACTCTCTAATTGTATCAATTCATTGAATATTTTTCCACTCATGAACTCAAAAGTAGATGCCTCATAAGAAAATATCCATATCCAATGTCTTTGATTTACATCGAAAATCGTATTACGGTGCTCTATTAAAAAATCAGTTAAAATTATATCAACTGTATTAATAATAGATTCACTATTATCTAATATTTCTTCACACATATCTATTAATACTTTTTTATCAATAGGATTTTTTTGGTGTATCATAATGCCTCCAAATAAAGTATAACAAAATACTTATTTTAAGACATACCAGCTATTTTCATATATAAAAGTTTCAGCTACATATTTTTTATAATAATTAAGTCAAATATAATGAAGCTAAGACAGCAATTCCCATTAATATATTTCTTTTAGTTATTAGCATTGTTTTCTTTAAACGAACCTTTTTCAAATTCATAATTATTAAAATTTTTCACAACATGCCCAACTAAATTACCATCAGATCCCACATACCCTATTATAAAAGTGCCTTTTTAAAAGCAATTCTAGTATTTTTAGGGCAATAATTTCTAGTTAGTATGTATAGTTTTATTTCTAATTCTCCCATTATTGTTCCTTTGTTATCATCCATTTTTTAATTATTAATTCTATTTTATTAATTGCTATTTTCTTTAATAGAAATAATTATATCGTATCTTGCAATTTTACAATCTCCATATTCACATTTTGGAGTAAAGAAGCAAGAATTACATTTATCAACTATTTCAGTTCTAATTTCAATAATTGCATTATCTAATACTACTTCCGACTTAACATAATTACTGATTACTTCAACTGCATAATTAGGCCTAAGATTATTAGGTTTATTAATTACTCCTTCTTTTTTCAACTCATAATATTTTTGTTTTAAATTACTACTAAATTTACTTAAATAGCTATTTTCAAAATATTCAGAAGTAAAACGATATATCGTATTATTAATCATTACTATCCTTATTTTTAATTAATTCTTTAAAATCATTATATAATTTTTCCATAACTGGACGACTATATAATCGTCCATTAGATGTTCTTTTTCCCATAATTGGGTTATCTAGTGCTATTAGCATACCAAAATTATAACAAAAATTAATTAACTACGCATTCTTCTAACTAAAGGAGTTAGTATTTCATCTATTATTAAATTCTTTTTTTCCAAATATTCAGATGAATTTGTTTTACCATCCCTAACTGTCATAATTGCTCGGCCTAATAAATTTTGGCCTCTCCATTTAGATTCATCTAATATATCATCGTTATCTTGATATAACCCAACTCCCCATATTTTATCACATCCATTCGCTTCAACTATTGTTTTAGTTCCCGTTGTTTTTAAAAACTCTGAATATTCTTTTGATCTTCTTGAATTATTAAATTTTAAGAAATTACCTTCAGTTACTACTACAAATCTACAAATATTCCAAATATTTTCATCATAGTTTTTAACTAATCTTCCTAAATCTTTTATTTCATTAGGAGATTTAGCTTCCATTATTTTAGTTGCAGTTTCTAAATCATTAAATACTAATGCTTTAGCGTGCATCATCCATTGTTCACAATTAGTATATTTGTGAAATTCTCCAGTATATTGTAGCATTAATTGAATAAAATTAGTGCAACTAAATTCTGAAGTATACCATTGTTAAAAAATACACATGAGTATCAGTAATTCGTTCATATTTTCCATATTCCATATTATTTCTTTCTTTTTTATTCAACAATTCCGGGTTTAATTAATAATTCATAAAATTCAGTAATAATGTCTTCAATTACATCTAATTTAATAATATTAGAAATCCAATCAAACGGCAAACAATTTTTATCAAAAGATGCTCCAACCAATCCTCCTGTAATTGCTGCAACAGTATCAGTATCTTCACCTAAATTAACGGCAAATAATACGGCTTTTTTATATGATTCAATTGGGTCTTTACTTGACTTACTAGCTAGCCATCCTAATTGCACACATTCATAAGTATCTTTAACCCAACCGCTTGATTTAACAGATTTAGGATCAAAAGTTCCATTTAACATTTCTAATCTTACTTTTAATGACGAATCAGTAGCTGCATTATATAGATCGTCTGCATATCTCTTTACAAAATAATTTGAAGTAGAATTTCCATGAGTAATTTCACAAGTTTTATACATTACATATTCTACTGCATCAATATAACCATTATGAACTGAACTTAACCACGCAAATGGCAATATGCGCATTAATGCTCCATTACCTTGTCCATCTGGATCTAATGACACTTTATTATATAATTGAGGTTCGCTTAACGTTAATCTAGTCTGTCTTCCAATGTCGAAACATTCACCATTTGGAGTCATATATCCATCAATAAACCACTTTTTCCATCTTTTCTTTAAATCTAATAATTCATCATATCCCACATTATAAATTGAAATATTATTCTTTTTTAAATTAATAAGCCATTCCATTGTAATAAGCATCATAGATGAATCATCTGACCATGAGCCTTTTGGTACTGGATGTACTCCAAAACCAATCATATCAGTTGCAGGATAAGCATCCATTTGTTCTTTTGAAGTAAATTCATAAGGAACACCTAAAGCATCTCCAATAATGAAACCTAGTATTGAATTTCTAAATCTTGTATAGCTATATATCATAGTAGTTCCTTTTATTTTAGTTTTTTAAGATTTATAATATGCACTTCTTTGTTGAAGTGCTTTGCTTTTAAAATTGTATCAAAAGTTCCATTAGAAATATGGTCCCAAAATGCAATAATCATGGTTGATTGTAAAACAATTGAGGTATTCCTCATATATCCAGCTTTCTTGCCGTATACAGACCACTCAGCCGCTATTTCCTGGCACTTGGCCGGATTCTCCCTTGCCCATTTTGCCGCCATTGAATCGGCCCCTATAGCTCCTCCTGATATAATACAATTAATTTCTATTTTGCGCAAAGCTAAAAATTTCTCTAGATATTTCTTAAATAATTCATAACTATGGAAATGGCGACAACCAACTATTCCAATATTATGGGAATTTTGTATAATTAATTCTTTATTTAATAGTTTATCTTTTATCTCACATATAACATTTCCGTGGCATGGCTTTGGAACACAATGACAAACCAATTTAGCATTTTCATCTAAATCATTAATAGCATTCAATACTTTTGGAGCATTTAATACATATTCACTATATTTTTTAATAACATCATCTCTATTTCCATCTTTATTGATAACAAATGGATTGCCAAATATCGTACCTCTACCAATATAAGTATATTTTGAAATATCCTTAATGTCTTTAATGTTAAATAGTTTCATATATTAAAAAGGCTCCCGAAGGAGCCTTCATTCAGCCAATCATGTTATCAATAACTGATGACTTATTTTTTCGAGGTCCAGTTACCATTGCAAATTTAACTCGGCATAAATTGCCGGTATCTGGATCTTTAAAATTAACTACTCCACCATCTTCAACTGTAAAATCAGTACCTTTGATGTCAGGTGAACTTTCTAATGCTGTTTTTATGTAAACAGACATGTCTTGTAATTTTTTTGATTTCTGCCTAGCCATTTTAGCCTCCTAATTGTGTGATTAAATTGATACTTTATTGTATCTGGATGAGTTAAGCGTTTTTACCATATTTTCATATGGAGTATTTCCTAGCAAAACACTTTTAAACAATTGAGCACTAAATCCCGATACTAAAGTAGTGCCAATTTCATCTTTGTCAACAGGTGAATTGTTTAATTTAGCTGCTAAATTCCAAAATACTACATGTGGTAACTTATAACCATATGCATTAAATTTCTTTTTAGATGCTTGATAAGTACTTAAACCGTAGTTACAGCAATTATCAAATTGCATATCCGAAAATATGAATATCACATCTAACATATCTTCTTTAGGTACGTTATTTTCAACAGCTACCTTTAATAATAGATCAAAAGCTGCCATTAAATTAGTATTTTCATAATACATAGGTATTTGCCTAATTTTATCATGCAGGGTTTCCCCCGTTAATTTTACTAAAGTAGGCTGACGGCTGAAAGTCAATAAGAGATTATTAAATGGACCTTCCAATTTTTCGGCTAAATATATTCCCATTGCTATTGATACATCTCTACCCGTAGCTTGACTTTTATTAGATATTTTCGCATCATCCATTGATTCAGAAATATCGCACATTCCAATAGCTTTTAATCCACTAGCCAAATACAATGGTAATGATTTCCATTGCATTTCAATAGTTTCATCTGAAAAATATCTTGCTCCATACACTAATTCATAAGGATTTATTCCAACAGTATTGATAGTAGTTTTACCTTCTTTAACATCATCCAAATATTGAGAATATCTATCATTATCATGCTTTTTAAAAGCTTTACGATATATCATAGAAGCTCTAGATGGAACATTGGGGTAAACTATTTCTTCCCAATTTCTACTAGACATATTCTCTTCAACGATATCTATATGAGCACGTAATTTGCTCAAAGTCTTTCTATATTGTCTAGGGCTTATTCCCAAGAAATTAATAATTTTATAAGCAATTGATCTGGTTTTTTTAGAAGATGCATTTTCGCTCGGCAACCATTTGCTGAGTTGAGATATACTAATATGTTTTGGCATGTTCATTCCTTATTAAATTGTTTTCATTGAAATATTGATTTCTAATTTTAATCGCTTCATCAATATCATTAAATAGTCCCAAGTATATTTTATTACCATTATGAGAAAACATTACCTTATACTTATTATGATACTTAGTGATACCTCTAATATTTGAATAATGCTTACTGTGTACTTTTAAAAATTTATCATATTTTCTACTTAATTTGATAGTAGCATCTTTATATAAATATTTAAATATTTTCTCTACATTGCAATTACCGCGATAAGCTAATCTATAATATTTTCCATTTTCAATTAATAAATTAGGATTAGCTGAACAAATATTATCTAATATTTCTTTTATTTTTCTTAATAATTTCCCATTTATTGAAACGAAAGAAACTCCATATTTTTTATCATTTAAATATATGCTACCATCTCCATCAAAATACCCTCTAATAAAATGTGCTCTTAACTCATCTGAAATATTATCTAATATTGAGCTATCGTTTTGATATGTTTTATTTGGAATAATTCCTAATTTTATTATTTGCTGAGTAAACTTGACATTACAATAGACTGCTTTAATTACTTCATATGATTTATCTTTAATCTTAGCAAATCCTCTGTGCAATTTAAATGGAATATATTTAGTGAGTTCTTCTAATAATTCGTGATCATCATATTTTAAAGTAATACCTGTCATGTAATATTTATTTTCTACTTTATTAGTTACAAAGCCATCTGCATATAAGAACCCCAAAATATAAGCTTCAATTTCTGTAGTTATTCCATTTTCAAACATAGCACCTAGTATTTATACTAGGTACCCATGTAGTAACTAATTACTTAATGCATTAATATCTTTCAATAATTGTTTTTGAATTAGATTTAATGCATCTTCTTCAATTGAAGTTCCGAATAATACGAATAAATCATCCCAACGGCCATATTCAGAAAATAATTCAATATTCTTTTTAACAACTAATGGATCTCTACCACATAATGATTTAGCTATTACTCTGAAAGTATCCCTTTCACCTGCACCACCCCTAATATCTCTTATGAAAAATAAAGCCTTTAATGCTAATAATTTATCTTCAGAGTATGCAGCATTAAATAATGCAATTTTTTCGCTATCACTAACTGTACGAATAGCCCCAGCTTTGCTAAAAAAGTCCAAAATCTTAGAAGTAGTGGATTTTAATGCTTTATCTCCATTAGTAGTAGTTGTAGTATTTTCTTCAGCTAATAACGCTTTAGCAAATTTATTTTCCATTATCCAACTCCTAAAATTCTAAGGTGACTACTATGAATTAATCATTTTTTCTTATTAATAATAGTAATAAAATAATTTAATCCTGGAAACCAATTACTTCTTCATACTACTTTTCTTAATCTCATTTCCACTAATAAATATCAATTTTCCATTATGATTAAATAATTTATTACTGCTATTAAAAGGAGGTTTAGTAATTTCTTTTACTTGAGATGAAATATTTTGAAATAATTCAACTTTTTCATCACTGTAAACATTGATAGTAACTCCATTTGGCAATACACTGAAGTTTACTTCACTTAAATCAATATCATCATCCTTACGAATTGAATAAGTTGACATGTCTTTCTTAAAAGTAATAATAAACCTATAGTATTTACCAGATTTATTGCAAATTAATATTGCTTGAAACTTTTCATATTTTCCTTCAATAATTTTATATCCATCTAATTCTTTTACCCTAATATTAGCACATGCGCCTAATTCGTAAGGAATAATTAACTGCATCTTCCCAACAAAATCTTGGATAATAAATCCATCTTTCACAATATTTGAATAAGGATTTACTGTATCAATTTCAATGCTACTCATGATGATTTTTTTATATTTTTCAAAGGTATTTTGAATTAAAGTACCATCTTTTATTGCATAGCAAGCGCCATTTGCGAAAAAATAACTATCATATTCAATTCGATCAATTTCATTCATATCAAAATCATAAAATATTATATCTGAACCTCCATCTACACAAATAACAGGTAATTCATTCAATACTTCGCATAATCCAATTAATTTATTAACAGTCCTTTCAGACTTATCCTGAAAATTAATTACTTTATTGCTCGTTAATATGAATAATTCTTCTTTGAAATTAAAAACATTCAAGATATTATCAGATGCCTTGAAATAATCATAAATTTCAAACATATCATTGCCATTAATGACTTTTGCAACTGAAGTAACAAATATTGCGCTTCCATCTAAACTAGGAGGATTCCCTCTATATCCTTTTTCAAATACTTCTTTATACCAATCTAATAATTTAGTTGGAATAATTGAAAAACTTTCGCATGTAGCTGGAATGCTAACATTTTGATTAAAAACTGATATGTGCTGCTTAACTCTAGTTACAAAATCCTTAGCTTTATAGCCAGGACATACTCCTTTATATGGATGCACTCCAATTAAAATTTGAAAAGTAACTACAGCCCAACTATACCAATCAGTTTTTTCATCAAAATAACCCATTTTAACTGATTGATCTTGAACAGTTTCCTTAATTGCTTTGCATTTAAAACTAGGAGTCTGCCAAGAATCTACATCAATATGGAAAGGAATTTCATATTTTTTATCTACCAAAAAATTCATCTCATTATAATCTCCAACAATAATATTACGATTATGAATTTCATTTAAATCTTTTTGCATTTTAAGAATTAATTGAAATATTTTATTTGGAGAAATATTATTAGTTGTTTTATAAGTTTTTATGAATAATTTACATAAAAATTCACAAGTACCCAAATAGGTCATAGTATACCCTATAGGCTTGCTTTGATTATCATAAATTATTTCATCTGGAATAATTATATTTTTTAAATCAGACAGCACTTTTAATTCACTAATCTTAGCAATAGGCAACATTTTAGCTGGATCAAAATAAATTTTATATGCAATTCCATTAATATGATAAACTGCGCCTTCTCCACCGCCAGCTTTATAATTATTCTTATCTAGTTTAACTCTTCCATATTTTTTAGTATTCGCTAAAATTGTATCATCCATTTGCGAAATCCTTATTATTGAAATTTTCAATTAGTTTGCATAATTTATTAATTTTAATAAAGAAATATTGAAGAACCTTTTTTAAACATATTATTATTTGGATAAAATTTAAAAGCTTCAATCAAACTAGCCTTATAATATGATTTAATCTGTTCAACAGGCCAATCAATAGCTACAGCTTCTTTATATTTCTGATCATTTCTATCATATTCAATTACTGCTAATCTACTTAATATTCCATGCTTATCAAAAGTTACTTTTAAAGTTTCATTAATTCCATCTAATATAATAATTCCTCTAATTTTTTCAAATGGATCACAAATATCTTCCCAATAAAATAACCCTGAATTAGTTATAGTATGCCTACATAATGAATTAGATAAATCATGTGTTTGAAAATCTCTGGAATATAATTTTTTACCATTAGGCCAAACAATATCTAATGTTATTTCATCATAAAGAGACATCTTATTAAACTCCTTCAGATGTAATGCTAAGTGAAGCGCATGATATGTCATCAAAATGATTATATCCATCCTTTAATAAAACTTTTTTATTAAAAAGAAAATTTCTTTGCACAAATTCACCTTTAGGGATTGGGAAATTACCATATCTATTTACAACATCCAATATACTAAGTGGAGTATGCTTATTTTCCATAAAACTGAATAACCCATCACTATAAATTGAAATAATAGTATTTTTGGTATTTAAAATTGGAAATAATATGCTTTTCCACTGATTAGAGTCTTGCCAAGTTTCCTTACTTAAGCTTAATGTTCCATTTTCATGAGAATATTCTTTAGTTCTTAATTTTGAATCTTTACTCATTGCCAAATATTCAGATTTCCTAGCTAAATTTTCTTCAAGTTCATACGATAGATAATATGGAGCATTATTATCATAACTCAATTCAATATGCTTTTTGATTCCATCTTCGGTATAAACTAATCCACCATCTCCAAAAAAATAAACTCTAGCTTTAAGGCCATCACTAAGTAATAGAACTAAAGTCGCATCTAATCCATTGTGAGATAATAACTCAGTATCAATTATTTTAAGATTATGCAATATATTAAGCGCTAGCATACATGGGCAATCGCTATCAATATAATTATTTAAAATGTCTCCATGCAATGATTGTATATACTGTTTAGCAGCATATGCTAATAATCTAGCTCCAACATCTACATCTTTAGATGAACTGCAACCATCGCAAACAATTCCATAATAAAAGCTTTTACTGCCTTTAATAATACTTCCACTCATAGCATAGTCTTCACATATAGTATGGGAAGAGCCAATTTCAAAGCAATGGTCTACAGAAATCACAGATTAATCCTTTTAAAATTGTTTTTAAACATAAACAAATAGAGGTGGGCATATACCCACCCCTATTTTAATTTCAAAAATCAGAACGTAAGAGAGTTTGCAGCAACCGACAATTGATTGGAGGTATTTGCGCTACCAACTCCCACAGATGCCGTAGAAACGCTCTGAGAGACGAAATTAGCCAGTTTAGCTAGCTTTCCTGGAGTACAATCACCCATGCTCTTGTAAGCATCAATTGTAGTATTCTGCTGATATTCAAGTAATTCCTGACGGCACTGATTATCATTGAATCCAACTAAGATGGAAAAGAAGCTAGCCAATGGATCACCATCACGTAGCTTTGCCATATAATCCTTCACAGAATCTTCAGTGGAATGCTTGGAATCATTTTCTCCACCATCGCTAAGAATATAGAGCACCGAATTAACGGTAAACTGATTCTTAACTAAATCATTTCCATACTGGAAAAGTGATTCAAGAGCATTTTGGTGAGCATCACGCAAAGGAGTTGTTCCGTTTGGAGTATCTAAGCTATCATAAATGGAAGAGTCAATTCCATTGATAGGAAGAAATCCATGAATTTCCTTTACTCCTAATCCCCCGCTAAATCCTAAAACTCGCAGTAAAACAGTATCCGAGCAGGGATGCTTCTTACATGATTCTAGGATCATCTTCAAGCAATCAATAAGATCGCTACGAAAACGACCAACTGAACCACTCAAATCAACTAAAATCTGAACAATAGTATATTCAGACGAACCACTTAAAAGGTCCATTTTAACAGAAGAATAGTGAAACCCACTTTGGGTTTTAGCTACTTCTTCAACACTTTGATCTTTGAAAATAGGCATGGTTATATTCCTTTTTGCTCTTGTTTTCTCACTAGATGTTTTAATATTGCTATTAAAACTATTGATTAATCTTAGTTTTTAAATATTCTAATATATCATTTGGAATAATCAATCCTCTTCCCAATACAATATTAATATCATTTTGTGTAATATAGTACTTAGGTCTACTTAAATTATCAAATTTACTTAATGGCCTAGTGTTTAAATAATTAAATGCCACAATTTGATGTTCACTAATATTTAATTTAAATAATGTAATTGGAATAATATGATCAATTTGCCAGATAGTTCCATAATTATCCCAATTAAAATCTGTTCCATTGAATTGAGTTTCAAGATATTTTTTATATTCTTTAATATCCTTAATCCCTAATAATGAAACACTATTTGAATACTTTCTTTCACCTTTTAGATAATGAACAATTGACGCTGATATATTACATCTTAGCCGATACGTCTCATCATTTTTCATTCTCAATCTTTTATGATCTCTTCTTTTTTTTAACGATGAATCTAATGCCCTATATCTACTAGCGCAATCAATACAGCTTGAAGTTAAATGATCCCTTGTTAATATATTAGATGTATACTTAGTAATTGGCAATATTTGTTTACATTTTACACATTTTTTATATAATTCATTGTTTATTTTAATTAGTTTGTCATATCTTGGCTTTTCGTTTGTTTTTCTTAATTGTTGATGTTTACAATCAGCACATCTATTATCATAACCAAATTTACCAACATATGATTTATTAAATTCATTTAATAATTTAGTTTTATGGCAAATACTACATTCTTTAAATTTTGGCAAATTACTAATATATACTTTATTTTTTCTAGCTGCATTTCTGCATTCTTTACACACTTTTCTATAATATTGTATATTATTTCGATGCTCTAATGCAAATTCACTAAGGTCTTTTATTTTATTACATTTTGTGCAAACACGTTCCATTAAATACTTTCTAGGGTGACATTGCTACACCACCTCTAGAAAGTATTTATAGATCAGAACTTATAATCTTTAGTAGTACTAAATCTAATATGCTTATTATTACAAAATTCAGTGAATTGAGTATTTAAAGCATCATTCCCTTGAACTGGGCTAGTTGCATCTTCTAAAATGATAAGTTTTTTGACATTATCATCTCCAAATTCTTCGCTAATATCCTTCACAGTATTAGCTAAACAAAAATTACGAGCTTCACCGCCAACTAGAATATCATCATAAGTCTTAAGAATACCCGTTAATTTAGTATTCAGCTTAGTGTAAACATCGGTGTTATCAATAACATCAGCCTTAACAGCCGAATAATGCTCAGTAAAGAGATTACTTCCCTTAGTGGTTTTACCAGCCTGAGCATACTGACCTTCCCAGATAGTAACTGCTTCAAAGATTGGGTTATAGATAGTTGCTCCAACTGATCCAATTAAGCAATGTTCAGGCCAAATGCACAAAACATAGCGACCATTGGCTTCAAGCTGGTGAACATAATTAACATATTTATCCTGAAAAGCGGGATAGGTTGCCTTATATTTGCCAGCATCTACATCAGCCGCAGTAATAACCGTGTAAGGGGCTGGATGTTTTCCATGTTCATCAAGCCAACTAATGGCATGAGCTATATGTACTCTATGATGAGAATCCAATGTTAATTGGATATCATCTAACCTCATGTAATTCTTTTCAATGAATTTGCCTAATCTGACCATATCCAGATCTGCACCTGGAACGAACAATTTGCCAGTAGGATCACAAAAATCAAATTGCGGATCAATGATTAAAAGACAGACCTTTTTCATTTGAAAACTCTCCAAATTGGTGTGTTACAAATTGACGTAGAAGATCCACGTCTTACAATTATTAATATAACAAAACTACTTAAGTTTGTACTCAAATTATCTCTTTAAATAGTGATGTACTATCCAATCGTCCCAAAATTTATTATCAGCTTCTTTGAGATTATTAGGTATTAACATTACTCGATTTATTTCATCATTAATGTATTGCTCAATATAGTTTTTATCTTCTAACCCTTTTCTAACTTTTAATAAGAAATCAGCTCTTTGGCAAGGAAATGTTATTTTACCTGTTTCTAAATATTCTTCTAATTCCCAGCAAATTCGCAATGCATGATAATAAGCTTTTAAGTCAATTCCTTCATCATTCATAGCTTTTATGCTACGCTCTCCATAATTTTTTATTTGTAGTTTGATGGAAGGAATAATATCGCTCAATTGTCTATTTCCAGGGAAACTACTCTGAACAATATCTATATATTCTTCAGTAAATATCTTATCACCTTTTATAAATTCTTTATTAAATTTTTTTACACCATCTAGTGTTAATAAATCTGAATTATTATTGATAAATTGACTAACTGTTAATTTATTACCATCAGATGCATTAATTGCATCCATAATAATATGTAAATTTTTTAATTTAGTACCTTTTAATGAATATTTTATAGCTTGGCCTCTGCAATATCCTAAAAACGGCTTAACATTCTTATTTACTAATTTATCTCTAAGTTCAACTAATTCTTCCCAAGTTTTTGAATATTTTACCCATTTATCTTTAGGAGTAAAAATCATATCAAAAGCATAAGTCTGTCCTTCTAAGCAATCTAATATAAATTGCCTAAGTTCTTTTGATTCAAAATCAACATCATCTTTAGTATTTCTACTTTTTGTATTTGTGCTATTATTGATATTAGTTAATGATTTCTTTAATACAATCTCTTCTAAAGTAGCTTGATGCACTTGTTTATAGTCATTGTCTGATTCTGGAGTAGATGTTCCATATAATTTACTACCAAATACTCCTAGATATATTATTTCACCTTGTTGCACACAGCCTCCTTTAATGAAAAAGCCCTTTCGGGCTTTTACTAATTGTAAAATTGTTTAATTTGCTGAATTGATTCTTTATATACCACAATACCTGTTAAAAATATTGCTTCTAATAGTAATAATTTAAATGCAGTCTTAATCATCATTAACCTTAGTTACTAAAATTTGCTTAAGATCTAGATCAAAATCAAAATTCAATTCATCTTGGCCATTACCTGGCAAATAACTACCAGGAATTCTAATATTTCCAGATTTATCTACTTTCAAAATAGTATCATAATCCCAATTATCAGATACTAATTCAATTACAGTAGTATCAATATCCTCATCTAGCCAAATTCCTAAGAAATCTCCTACATTAAAAAAAGTCTTAATTATTCTATTTGGAATTGCAAATCTTCCACGCACATCTGCGTTTAAATAAATGGCTTCAACTGGATCAGTATTAGGTGCCGAAGATACTACTGGTGCCACAGTTGGCACTACTGGAGTTGGATCTGGAATAGTTGCTTTAATTGTAATAGTTGATACAGGCGGTTTTGCTACAATATTAACATCTTTAACAGCTACTTTAGTAGTGGTCAAAAAAGCTTTCTCGTATGTATCAACTTCAATATCAGTTAATTCAATTGGATAGTATACGAAAGGTTTTTGCGCAAAATCAGAATATTTTGCAACTCTTCTAACATAGTCCACAGATGCAAAATCAAATTGTGCAATTTCTTTCTTAACTTCCCAATGTTGGACAGTTATTCCATCTTTGCGAAGCGCTTTAGTCACTTCAAAAGCTGAAAAAATTTTATTACTGTTAACAAATTCTTCAATTTTATTTAAAATACTCATTCTAAACCCTCTTTGTTAATTTTAACAAAAATATAACTTAAATTTAATTGCTTGTAAGTTTTTAATAATCCCATTCGTGAATACGCTTAGTAGCACCTAATGATTCTAAAAAGGGAACTAATTTATTATCAAAACATTCTTCACATAGATCAAATGATGTTTCTTCAACATCACCTCCACCATCGTACATATTACTAGTATGTGATTTTGTTATGTTAATACTTATTTTTTCATCACTGCCACCCCAATTATCATAATTAGTAGTGCTTTTGCCACATACCTCGCATACTAACTTACGGAATTGTTTAGCTTTTTTCGCAGGAATTTCAATTTCAATTTCTTCAATCATTATTAGTCCTTATTCAAATTTACCTTTTCCACTTATATTTCATTGATTCAATTGGGCATAATCCAATTAAATCAAAAAAATCAAATGATTTAGATTGCGGAATTGTTATTACCCATCCAGTTCCACTATTAGTACTACTAACTCTACTTTTTAAAGAAAATTCAGTATTAATTTCATTAACTAAAAAATCATTATCTTCTTTAGTAAACGACTGACTGCTAAATGTTATTTTAACTTGTTTAGTTAATATTCCATTTCTAGTTCTCCAACTGCTTGATCCATCATCCATAAACCAATGTAATATTATTTCAGGTGTTAATTTAATATCTTTTGGAATTAATTTTTTTCTATTGTTTGTTGTAGGATACCATTTTTCATAATAATCTACTAATGATTCACTTGAAGATGTTTTAAATTTCCAATATGTAAATAGCTTACCATTACATTTATTTACGTCTTTTTTAATATAATTATTATAAGTATCTCCATAAAATGCTTTAGCTACTAATTCAACATGGTCTAAATATTTATTTTTCTTACCAAAATAAGGCATTGAATCAATTGATTCCTTATTCCACTTACATAAATAAGCATCACCTAATAATGAACCTACTATAACATCGGTATTTATCATAAAATTATCATTATGAACTCTAAGTGATTCACTGCAACTCCTTAAATTAATATTATTTGATAATAATGCTTCTCTAACACTATTTGAAGCTTTAATTCCTAAGTTATTTGCTATTTCTACTGTTGACTTCTTTTTAATTACATATTCTTCAAATAACCAATTTGAATCATTTAATTTTGGATACTTATTACTATGAAATTTCATTCAAATTCACATAAATATTTTAAATTGCATTGCTTTAATTTATATACAATCATTTCATTATTCATGACTCCAGATCGTCCTCCAATTGCAAAAGTTGAATCATATCCCGCTTTTGGTAAATTTGAACTTGGACCAGATGGCGTATATTCTTTGCCCATTGCAACATCTGCTAAAAACATGAATAATCTACTAGTATTACCACCACTTGTCCAATAATTAGTAGCATAATTTAATGATTTAGTAGATTGATCGCTAAAATATAAACCCAATCCAAAGACTGCCCCACAAAAATTACTAGAGTTAGGGTTTGGCATAACTAATCCACTTTTTAAAATACTCAAAATATTTGAAGCCTTAGTTCCATGCCATAATTCTTTTACATTACCTATAATATCTTTTGTTAAATTAAATTCATTAAGCATATGATCAATTTTAATTGAATATACATTTTTTAATTCATATTTACTACTGGCATGATTATTATGTTTAGTTGATTTAAAGAATTTAGATATTCTATTAAATTCAGTTGAATCATTTAATAATTCAACAGTTACATTAAATATCTGTTTTTCTTGAACAACTTTATCTCCATCGTCTGTAACAGGTGAAGCCAAAACACTCTGAATAGAAGCTTCTAATGAATCTAAAATACTAGATTGCGCTACTAAATCAGTTTCACTATTAAAAATACTTTCAGGATCAAATCTTCTACCAATATCTTTTGGAATTAGCATTAGATAATCTTGTAATAAATTACAATATGTAGTATCGTGATATTTCTTATCTTTAACAAAAGGTAACATATCATTTAATACTATTCTAGCTTTATCAACAGTATCTTTAGTTACAATACCAACTGGAGTACTGAATAATCCAGAATCAACATCATATTTCATGGCAGTTGATTCTAGAATATTATGAACATTAACTTTGCTAAAATATTCTATTAATTTTTGCACCTGAGTTGAACTAGTATTAATTTGCTTTTTAGCCACTTCAGTTAAATTATCTTTTATTATGACTTTAGTTGGAGTAGTGGCTGAAATAATTTCAACTTTATGATAACCTTTATTAATTTTACTTTTGCATTTTGAATTAAAAAAATGTTCAGCTTCATATGTTGAAGAAAATACTTTTTCTGATTTCTGCCCACCCTCTCCTACTCGACCAAACTCTACTAAACAACTATCATCATCATATCTAAAAATTCTCCAAAATTTATTATTATTATTTTCAATATTACTCATAACATAATGGGCTTCAGTTATTACTTGTTTCATTTTATTTTCCTTTATTGAAATATCCTATTTTTAATAAAATATTAACTAATTCACTATTTTCAAACACATAATCTAAAAGTTTATCACTTTTTTTCATATTTTCTTCAGCGCTCAACCATTGTAAATTAATATAAGAAAAGGCTAATTTAACTTGAACTGGATCATCTAAATTAAATAATTTAAGAGGTATTATGTGATCTAAATGATAGCTATTATTAGGTGGAATACCTATTTTATTAAAAATTTCTTTAAAATTTATCCCATATTCTAAACAGGACATAATTTTTCCATTTTTACTATACTTTTTTAATGCATTTTTAAATCTACTTCTAATATTTTTACACATTTTATAATAAGGATCTTTTTTTCGCTTATTCATTTCATATCTAACATTTTTACTAATAATAATAGCACTATTATTAATATATCTAATATGATTACGTAATTTTAATAATTCACGATGAGAAGCCGAATATGTTTTTCTATATTCAAGTATTTTATACTTATTAGCACTATAATATTCTTTTCTAGAATTCAATATATTTAATTTATTATTAATATAATAACTTTTTTTCTTTTCTAATATTAATGCTTTATTTAATATATAAGTGCTATGTCTTTTTTTCTTTAATTCATTTTTATCAATATTATTGTAATATTTTTTATGCCTATCTTTAGTGCATTGCTTACATATATAGTCATATCCACCCTGTTTATGGTTATTTTTATAGAAATCTATTAATAACTTATTTACTCCACATTCATGGCATTTTTTAAACATCATAAATCATTGACCTAAAGAAATTTTATCAAAAAATAGATACAAAAAAAGCCCATTCCTAAGAATGAGCTTTATTAACCTAAAAAATATATTTTTACATGCTAATTTATATTAGCAATAGCAAATCTCAATAAATCAGTAGCATTATTATTAAGTTCTCTATCATAAATAGCCCTACACATTGCTTTTTGTATCGTTCCAATTGCGGCTCCCACGTATCCCAATGAAATTAATGTTTCACCTTTTATTTTTAATTCACTAGGTTCAAGTGGAACATTATGTAATTTCATTATGTTTTTTTCCCAATAACTATCCCCAATTGACATCATAGCGTCATATACATACTGAAATAAATGCCTTTTTTTATACATAACATCAAAAGGGTCCATTGTTTTTAATTTCCTGCATATTTCAATAACACTTTTAGGCAGAGAAGGCATCACTAAGGCATGATAATCTCCACCATAAAAGAATAAAGCAACTAATGTGCTAATTAATTCATCGCCTTCAATTGTATTAGTGCTTATTGGAGTAAATTCATCCCCAAATAATTCAACTCCAACTCCACTTATATTAAGTAAAAATTCTAAATGATTGGTATCTCTTTTTATTTTACTTTTTAAAATAGCTTTCTTAATTTCTTCATAAATTCTTTCACCTGTAATTTTATGCAATAGTTTTTTATTTTTTAAAATGGCAATTAGGGTATTTCTTTCAATTTCAAATCCAAATCTATTTGAAAATTGAATTACCCTCATTATTCGTAAAGCATCTTCATTAAATCTAATATCTGGATCACCTACACATTTCAAAATACCTTCTTTAATATCCGATATTCCATTAAATGGATCAATATATTCACCTGTTTCAACATCATAAGCAATTGCATTAATAGTGATCTCACGTCTACTTAAATCATCCGTTACGGATAAATTTTTATCAGTTTTAATTTCAAAATCACAATGCCCAAATCCCGTAGTAGTATCTATTCTAGGCATCGCAAAATCATATTGCATGTGATCAATATTTACTGTAATAATCCCGAATGATTGCCCAACGATGTTTGGTTTACCATATACACTCAAAATTTCAAAAATTTCATTTAAATCTAATCCAGTTATTAAATAGTCAATATCCTTGCATTTAATGCCAATAATTGCATCTCTAACACATCCGCCTATTCGATATAATTTACCATTTTTATTTAGAACTTCGTTTAATATGCTTTTTTCAAATTGCACGATTATCTCTCCTTGCTCTTTGTATTATTCCTCTAATTGATGAATATGGGATGTTTAATAATTTACTTATTTCAAATTGCTTATATCCTTGATTATAGTTAGAAATAACCAAATCTATTATATTTGAATCGTATTGCCTATTTATTTCACCTAAATGTTTAATAAATTCATTAAATCTGTTTCTTTTTCTACTTAATGAAAAATACTTATTAATTTCAAATAATTTATATAGTTTTTCTATATTATTATTGCCCTTAATATCTAGCATACATGCAAATTTATTGCTAATTCCTCTTCTATATCTAATAGTAGTAGATAATATATTATTTGCATATAACCAATTTTTAATTATTTCTAAAACATTATAATTATTAGTAAAATTAGCAGAATATTCAATATGCTTTTTATTCATAGTTTTATAAATTGAGCCATCTCCATCAAAAAAACCTCGCATCATATGAGAAATTAAATTATTATCAATTGTTGGTAGCGATTTAGATTCATATGTTTTATTTGGGATTATTCCTAATTTTATCAAATCATTTTTAATAACTTTAGATGTTATTGTTAATATAATTGACCCTTTTTTATTATGACAAATAGACCCACTATATTTCAATTCAGATTTAATAAATTCTAATATTTCAATATCTTTAGCAGCTAAACCTACTGTAAAGCTATTACTTGCTCTATTAATACTTCCATCTGCATAGATAAAACCCAAAATATAAGCTTTATTTTCAGTATCTATTTTATTAAAATAATTTTCATTAAGTGTATATTTTTTTGGTCTGCCCATATAATTATTTATATGAATTAGACTACTATTTAAATCATTACTTCTCCAAAAGTCAACTCCTTAGCAAATAGTAGAAATTCTTTAGTGAATTCAAATTCATTTGTAGAATAATCATCATTAAATTCACAAATTTCACTAAAAATAAAAATATCTAATGATTTATTAGTATTTGATTCTTTCATTCTATCAATAATATCATTTAATTTTGAACAATATATTAATTTACTATTCTCATATATTTCAATATTTGAATTAACCAATTTTATAGCAAAACTTACTAAACTTTGATTATTCATTAAAATTATTTATAATTAACACCCCAACTATCTGAAACTTTTAAATCAATTAAATTAGTCCCCCCACAATAAGAAATTGCACTTCTAAGCCCAAATTTGATATTATCTAATAATATATCCATTGAGCCTTTGGGCTGAATTGTTACTGATTTTCCTTCAATATACTTATTATTTAATTTATTTTCGCTGCTTGCACTTCCAAAATAGGTAAAATTTCCACAATAATCAAGATATTTTCTAGGATTTTCATTATATCCAGCAAATAACCCACCGGCCATCACCATACTAGCACCACTTACAATAGCCTTAGCGATATCTCCAATTTCTCTAATACCACCATCTGCAATTATTGGCTTTTTAGAATAGCTCGAAGCATTTAAATTAGCAGTAAATTGAGGAACTGTATATCCTGTAGTATTTTTAGTCTCACAAACTGAACCCTGACCGATACCACATTTTATAGCATCTGCTCCCCATTGATCTAATGCCCAAGCTCCTTCATTGGTAACAACATTTCCACATATTAAAAATGAATCTGGAAAAACTTCTTTAACTATTTTTATCATATCTCTCATCATAATAGAATATCCATGAGCAATATCAATAGTAATATAATCAGGAGTAATACATTCTTTAGCTAATTTTTTAATTTCATGAATTGATTCATTAGTAACTCCTACACTAATACTAGTATAATATCCACTATTAATCATTTCTTTACAAAAAGATACATTATCTACATTAAATCTATGCATAATATAAAACATATCTTGACTTGCCAAATATTTACAAGTATTAATATCAACAATTGTTTGCATATTAGCTGGAACAACTGGTAATGCAAATTTTCGTTTACCTAATATTACACTTGTATCAGCATAATCTCTAGATTTAAGTATTCCCATCTTAGGAATTAAATAAATGTCAGAATATTGATACCCTATTTCTTTTTGCATAGTAACTCCTAATTAATTTTAACATTTTTATAAATATAATTAAAGAGGATTTTAATAGCCATGAACGTACTTCAAACCGATGTAGAACTTTTTGATAATTTAATGGAAGGTATCGACACAAAATTAACTAAACCACAATCTAAAGCAATGCTTGAAAGTAGAGTAGTTAATAAATTCAAAAAAGATGCTTCTATTGCAGATAAAAGAAAAGATAAAATTAAATCAAAAGATGATAAAAAGAAATCAGCTAAAGCTAAAAAGATATTTGAAGCAATTGATGCTTTACATTATATTAAGTCTAGCATAACTGCTGCTAATGAATATGTTGCAGATACTCCAGCTAAATCGGCTTTCTTAGAAGCTTGTAATGATGTTGATGGTGCTTTATTTGAATTAGCTTCTGAAATTGATGACAAATACAAACAATATTATGAATTATATAAAAAAGCATATGAAGGTGGGCAATTAACTCCTGATGAAAAACAATTTTTAGATAATAATGCTCCAGTTGATGATACTACACCTGGAACAAGTTATAATAATGATTCAGATTTTGACTCTTTTAATACTCCTGCTCAAATTCCATCTGCCGCTGGAAATAGTGAGTTTGAAAAAAAAAACTTAACGAATCCGTCAGCAATATAAGCACTAATCCAGATAGTCAATTATCTAGTTTATTTAAGCAAGTTGGGCCTGGAAATGGTTGGAATAATAAAACTTGGTTAATTGGTCCTAATGATAATACCGATGGTGCTTATTATATATATAAAGAATCTAACTATCCATATGAAATAGTTAGATTATATAGAGCAGGCACCTTTAATCAGCATAGAAAAGGCGATGGCAAAACAGATTTTACTGAAACTGTTTATTCTGATTCATCTGTTAATAACATCATAGAAAAAGCCAATGAACTTAAAAAAGATTTTCCTAGTAAAATAGAAGAACCATTAAATGAAGATGGAGAGGGGATGTCTCCAGTAATATCATCTGCTTCAGCTAATACTACAATGAATGCGCCATCCGAAATAACAACTTCAAGTATGCCCCCATTTTATAGCAAATATATTCTTCAAAAAAGAATTAAGGCATAGCTGAAATGTCTTTAATATAATCTTCAATATCATTAACTATTGAAATGAACTTAGGATCCCTTTAAATTAAGGGATTTTTTGTATCTGGAAGTTCTTACTCAGCTTTCATTTGCAAATATAATTAATCTACAGTATTTTGTAAAGCATAATTTCCAATAAAAATAAAAAATTAGTAATTAATTATTTCGGCATTCATTGATTAAATCTGAAAAATTAGATGCGCTTATTTTTCTAGTAACTTTTTGCTCAACTACTACATTATTTTCACCAGAATTGCCAATTAAAGCATTGTTTGAAATAGTAGTAGCTACTTGTTGCTGTAATGCCATTAATTTACCAATGGCTTCAACATAAGTACTAGCCATTTTAGCATATACTTCAAATAATCTCGGTTCAGCCCCAATTAAAGTACTTTCTTCCATAGTATCCAATTGTGCATCTAATCTGGCTATTAAACTTTTTATTTTTTCTCTAATATATTCTTTATCTTCAAATTCCTCATCATGCATTAATTCTTGAGTATCTGAAATAGCTTCTTTAATTTCTTTTTTTAATACTGTTACATCTTTTTTAGTAGGAGTTTTAGTTGACCCAGGAAGTACATTTAATCTTTTTTCTAATTTTTCAAAAGGATTCTTTGGTAAATCTTGAACACTTTGATCATATAAATCTTTTAAATTTGTTTTCGCATCCATAAATAATATTTAGATAAATAGTAATAAAGGAATTCATATGGACAAAAGAATCAAATATAATGGTAGTATATATCTTCTTGAAAGTGCTTTAGATAAGCAAATAGAGGATAAAGTTGAACAGAAGCTTTCAGCAACTGTTGATAAAGTACTTGGAAATAATAAAGAACCTCAAATTGGCGAAGCTCCTGTAGATGAACCATTGAGAGAAACTGAAGAAGTTAATCCAGAAGATGCTGCTCCAATTTCAGATCCAACCGAACTTCCAGAAGAAGCTCCTGTAGCAACTCCAACTGAAGATACTAATCCTCAAATTGATGCAGCTATTGAAGGAATTAAAGAAACCCTTGGAATAGCCGATATTGATCCAGATAAATTAGAGCATCTTAAATTAGTATTAAGCGATATTGGAGCACCTACTTCAAATGAAGTAAATAATGCTCCTGAAATGATTTTGCATGAAGGCCGAATCTTCAGAAAAATCGGCAAATTAACTGATTTTACTACTATGATGGAATCCGCTAATCCAAATGCTCCTAAATATGTGGAATATGGTGGTAAGAAATATAAATTAGCTGAAAGAAAATAATATGATATTAAATGAAGTTGTTGAACAACCTAAGAAACGAGTTTTAACTGAAGTAGTCGAAGTAGAAAAAGATAAAGCTAAAAAGGTTATTACCGAAAATAAAGAAGAAAAAGAGAACTAAGTTCTCTTTTTTTATATTGATTTAAAATAATCAACGTATGAAAAATATCTAGGCACTTTTGTTTTTGAATTAATTGACATAATCCAATCCATAAAATAAATGCTATTGCCATTTTTTAATTCATCAAAGCTATCAAAAAAGATTCCACTAAATTGTTTTAGATCACTTTTCTTTAATAATTCTAAAACTTTAAGAGCAAATGTCTTTTTATCTGAAATATTTGTAACTGTAGCTAATATTGGATTAATAGCACTTTGAATATCCGCTAATTTCTGCCCTAATCTTGCTACATATTCTTTATTTTCATCACTTAAGGATATATAATAATCATCAATTGTTCCATTAAACACTGCTAAACATATATTTTTTAAAATAAATCTAGGATCTCCAGTATTCAACTGATGGGCCACTAAATATCGTCTATTTTTCTTTTTAAAAATGGGAATATTTAAAGTAAGATCATATCCCACAAATCCTTCTGGAATTTTACCATAAACATCTTCCTTTAAGCTTTCATTTTCGGTAAATTGATTTATTTCATCATAATTATTAAAAGCAATATCAATAAAATTAGGCAATCTAATTAATGTTCCTTTTACTATCTCTTCTAAATCACTTCTAAGCATCATTGAAAAATCAGATTTTCTTACGGCTAATAATGTTAAGTGATCTTCAGCATATCCAGTAACCACCTTATTACATTGGCTACACATTTCAAAAATATAAGTATTTCCTTTTACAAATTTAAATGCATCCTTAAATATCTTCCAAAATAATTCAGAAAAGATAAAAGGATAATCAAATACACGTTCTGTCTGCACTGAACCTAATGTAGATGCTCGCCAAATATTATCTTCATGATCAAATGCAACCTGGATACATGAGCCATCTTTTTTTTCTAATAATCTTATATTTTTTAAATGAGAATTCAAATATTCAGGGAAATAATATATATGTTTTCCCTCTTCAATATTAAAAAACTTCTTAAATGGAATTGAATGATAGCTCCAAATACCATCTAATCTATATAAAATTATCCCTCTACATTCGTGAGTAATAGCCTTATTATATCTAGCCAAAATAGTATCATATTTAAATACATATTTATTTTCAAATTTCTTAACATTAACCCCAAATTCAGTAATAAAATGATTAGCTAATTCTTCAAAGCTACTTTCTTTGAAATTAGCATTAAGATATTCTCTAATTGTAAAATTATTATCTATCCCTTTAAATCCTTGTATTTCATTCATTTTATTAATTCCAATACTTCATTTGTAAAAAGATTAAATTTTTGGTTACGAATTGCAATTTCTCTAGCTTTATCCCAAGTAACCCACATAAATCCATCATTTTCTGGCCGATTTGTTTCTGGAATCAAAGATGCACAGTTTAAATTCAGCTTTTCTTTATCATCCTCAGAAATCTTGCAATGAAAAATTACATATTTCTTTGATTTAGTTGAATAAGAAAAAATTGGAGATTGATTATATGAGTAATCAGTTATCCTAATATTAGTTTCTTCTGCTACTTCTCTGATCGCAGTTTCTAATTCGGTTTCACCTTCTTCGCATCCACCTTTGGGAATTCCCCATTGTTGATCATGCAAACCAATATTTCCAGATGGAATACTGGAATGACATAGTAAAAAATTATCATTACATTGAATTAGAAACCCGCATGACTTTTTCACTGTAATCCCCATTCCTTAAGCAATTCATCAGGATCAATTTCAGAATCATTGCTTTCTTCAATTTTATCATTATTAATCAAAGTTAATGCTTCAATTGCGGGCATTCCCTCATCCATCATGTTTAATACTTTTTCAGCATCTTCATGACTTAAACCTTGTTCAATTAATTGATTAATAGCAATATCTCGCTTAGTTAGCTTACTTTTTTTAGTAGCAGTTTCAAAACTTTTTACTGAATTTTCATATAATTCAGAAACAACCGATTTTGGTAGATTTGGATCATTCAAATTTACGTGTTTTACATCCACTTCGCCCATAATGATTGCATTAGCTCCCCCAGTGATTTCATTTAAAATATTAGGAGCTTGCTTTAAAATATCCTTAAACAATTTATTAATAGCTACTAAAAAATAGTCCCAATCATTATTGAAATCATTGAAATAAGTTCCATTTACCATAGCTCTAGCCTTAATCTTTGAACTAATTTCAATAAATTGATGTTCTCTCTTTGAAAGATCTTCACTAGAGACTAGATTATCTTCGATGACATGCTTGATGTAAAAAAATCTGATTACATATCTAAGAAAACATTCATCGTTAATAAGTTCATTTGGAATATTTGGAGTCTTTTTCATGATATTGCCCCATTCGTTAGCTACTCTGGCTCATCAATGCGAGCCACTTCAGTCTATATAATATAAAAAAATCCAAGTGGTTGTCACCTGGATTTTAGCCTAATTTGGCATAAAATGTGCTAAAAATCTTCCATTCTATAGTTACATTCAAAAACCATCAGTCCTAATGAACGCCACATTCGGACCACTTTCGGTCTATCATCGAAAACAGCCAATATATTGAATTTATCTTTAATGCTTTCATTATATATTTCATTTTTAACTATGTCATCAGGTCTATTATCACCACTTTTTCTCATTAGTAGTGTAATATTTTTATCTAATCCATAATTTTCACATACTCTAGCTAAAAAGCTAAGAGTTGGCTCACGATATTTGTCTTCTCTTCCAGACAAAAATATAATTTTATTTCCAACTAATTCTAATGCAGATAATGTAGTTGCAACAGCCACATTAATTATGTCACAATCTGCTTTAGATGCATCAAATGGATTTCTTAATGAAGTCCCATCTGGCATTTTAAATAAAGAAATTGTTCCATCTAAATCACATAAAACTGCGCTTTCTCTATTATTTTTAGCTGCAAAATTTTCAAAATAATTATGTACTGGAACTTCATGCTCAAATATGAAATTAAATTTATTCTTATAATTTGAATACAATAAGGTTATTGCATTAGTTCTTTTAAATGCATTAAACATACGAATCATTTGAGATTCAGATATGTTTTTACCATCTTCTCTATTAGATCTTAATTTTATTGCTTCATCAATTGAATTATATGTTACTTCTAAGATATCTGCACTATAATAATCCTTAGTGGTATTATTATGTATCACAACATAGTCTAGATATTTTTTGCAATCTTCAAAATTAAGATTAGTATTATCAATAACTACATTTTTACCATCAGCGATAGCTTTTTTGAATTTTTCAAAACAAACTCTATGTGCAATCTTTAGTTTATCTAATTCAAATACATATTTGCCATCTTTAATCCAAAAGTCATCAGCAGAGCATATAACTGCATCATTTTCTTTTGCATATTTAGCAGCAATATAACTTTTTCCACCACCTGGATATGATCGTAACAATATACAAAACTTATTCATAGCCTAACTCCAACAATTATTCTTTATTTGGTTTTACTTTTCTTAATAATTCAATATATTCAGCCTTCAATGTAGTATATTCAATACTTTCTTTAACATTAAACTTTGAGTATATATCAGAATATAATTTTTCAACATTATTTAAAACATCTTCTAATGAATTATCTTTAAGATCTTTCTTAGCTAACTTACTAATTAAATTTTTAACTACATAAATTAATGTACTTGAATAGCAAGGGATTGATCTCCAAATTGTCTTAATATCCCCTATTTTTATATTTTTATTTGGATCATCTTTATCAGATGTTGATGTTTTCTTTTCTAAAATATCATAGTTCAAATCATCAGCTATGATTATTGCATATGTATCATTATTCCAAACAATTTCTTTATCTGTAATATCTAAATTTTTCATTATTTTTTCCAATTATCAACTAATCCAGAACATTCATTACATTCTTTTTCTACATGCCCTGGTGCTCTTTTTGTACTAACTTTAGTTACTTCTATTTTTAATTGTAACAAAGAAAAATCATTATTTAAATTTAAAACTACTCGATCTTCATATTGAATAATTGGGAAAGATGGAATTATTTCAACATATTCATTATTAGAATTCAAAACTGAAATAATTACTGAATAATCTCCATGAGCAATGGGCCTATTTAGTTTAATTACCTGTTCGCCTGATAAAAATCCCTCTAATAAAGCTAGCTGCATCTAATATATTTAGATATAATTTTAATTAAGAGAAACTTATTTACATTAAATTTGAAGAAGATTTAAATAGACTTTTAAAATAAATTATGTAATATTTTACCTCTAAATACTAATAGATGGATTACAAAGAAATAAAATACAATCAAAAAATTGTAAAAAAACATCAGGTAGCTTATTCGGTGGGAAAATACTCAGATGCAGAAAATTCTTACATGGTAAGTTCGGAAAATTGGATGGCTTTTAACTTAGGTAGAGTTGCCAGAGGGCAGGAAAGAGCACGAAATGACCAGACGAAAAACTAAAAAAGATGAAACTGATAAATTTCTACAATCTGATAATGGTAGTGATGGAGATTTATATGAAATTAAATTATATTTAGATGAACATTTAAGATCTAAAGTAATTGCAATAGACAATATGCAATTAATTAAAGAATCTATAAAATTTGAATATTATATCGAAAATAAAAATATTATTAAAATTACTAGTGGGGATTTGAATCAATTAAGGGGAGTTGCTTATATATTAGAATCTCTAAGTAAAGCTTACAGAAATTTAAAAAATAAAGAAAATGAAGATTTAATTTTAGATGAATTAGATGATTTAATTGACGAAGTAATAGATGATAGTGGGAAACAAAATTATGAATATGATCAAAGAGCCATAATTAGAGCATATAATGGTTCTTACATCACCCCTAGAACAAATAATCAGGATAGATTAGTTGATTCAATTAGAGATAATGTAATAACAATCGCTAAAGGATGCGCAGGTACTGGAAAATCAACGCTTGCAATAGCAATGGCTATTAAATATATTTTAGATAATAGATTTGATAAAATATTATTAATTCGTCCATTAACTTCAGTTGGTGGTAAAGATATTGGATTCTTGCCGGGAAATGCTGATGAGAAATTCGGACCATATGCTTCTGCTGTAACTGAAACAATGATTGATATTTTAGGAGAAAGCCGATTTAATGAATGGGTTAGAACTAAAAAAATAATATTAACTCCTACTACTTTTACTAGAGGTGCTAATTTTAAAAATGCAATAGTTGTAGTTGATGAAGCCCAAAACTTATCTGAAATTGAAATACTTACATTACTAACTAGATTATGCGCTAATGGAAAAATAGTAATAACAGGTGATGAATCTCAAGATGATCGGAAAGATAAAAGATATTCATCTGCATTAACAGTAATAACAGATAAATTAGAACCAATTGATAGAGTTGGTATTGTTACTATGACAATAAATGATGTTCAAAGACATGGTATTGTTAAAGATATTATTAAAGCATTTGAATAACACTTATTTACATTAAAATAAAAAGGCTCATATGAGCCTTTTTTTTATAAATAATTACTATGTCTTGCATACCTGAAGCTAAAGAATTATTAAGTGATTGTAGTGATTGCCATGATGATCATAGAGAACATGGTTGTAACCCTATATTTGATATAGCTTCGCCAATTGAAGGGCAAACATTAGAATATAATGAAACCTTCAAGAAATTCATTAATATAATGAAACCTTCTTTTACTGTTGTAAATGGTAATCTTCAAATAACTATTGATGGCGTAGTTTATAATGTAAATTTAACTGCTGCAGAAATATTTTATTAAATGCAGCACTCACTAATATTAAATCAATCTAAAAATAATTGGGATGAAAAAGATAAAGCTATGATATTAGCTTTCATTGAATATATATTTACTATATTATATATTAATAAGCCAGTTACAATAAAATTAGATGATGCATCTGAAGATAATGAAGAAGTTGAAGTAAAATTAAATCTTAGATTAACTTATGTAGATTTGGATACTAGAGTGATCATAATCTATTGCAAAAATAGAGGATTATTAGATATATTGCGTTCAATTGCTCATGAATTAATTCATATACAACAAAAAGATCTAGGATTGTTGAATAATACTGTGAATATATCATTCTATTTGCCAACTCCAAATTCGGAAGGCTATGAATATGAATATGAAGCTTATGGCTTATCTGGAATAATTGTTAGAAATTTCAGAGCTATATTAAATGGTAAGGATAATGAATAAAAAGAAAAATAATATTAATTATGATACTCCTGAGCCAAATCCTCATGAAATATTATCTGAAACTAATAATTATTATTCACATGATATTAAAATAGACGTTAAGTACAAAAATCCAATAAATTATACAAATGAAACTAATACAGTATTAAATCCTCAATTAGCTAATATTAATGATGCATTAATTGAATATGGTATTTCAGTTGAAGATAAAGATAAATGTGATAAAAATAAGATAAAATACCCAAATAAGAATATCTTAACACCTGATTTAGTTGTTATTGCTAAACGTGGATTTAGTTTCGATATAAATGATCTTAAATATATTATATCCGAAGTACTTAATTCATCTCCATTAATAAAAAAGATATTAATGAATTGGTTAAAACTTCTATACAAATATTATCTAATCAATTAATTGATAATATTGATGATATTATTTTAGACATAGCTAATATCAATAAAAATATTGCAGATATGTTATCTGAATATAGTAAAAATAATGATCTAATTGAGAATAAACTAACTACTATTGAACATACTGTAATTGATAATTCAAGTTCAATTAATCAGCTTAATGAAAATATTAGTGATATAAATAGCTCAATAAACTTAATTAATATTGAGCTTAGTGCTGACAGCAGTAATATAGATAATAATACTACCCATATTAATCAAATATTAGCGAACATTAGTTCAATAAATACTCAATTATCTAATAATAGTGATAGTATAACAGCTATAAACACAAAATTAGTGGAAAATGATCATAATATTACTAGTATTAATAATTCAATATCTTCGATAAATACTGAATTAAGTGATAATAGTCTTGATATAAGTAATATTAAAAATACTATAAACACCCACAGCGCAAACATATCTTCAATATTAGATTCAATTACCGCAATAAACAATAATATTAATCAAATTAATAACTCAATAACTTCAATAAATTTAGAAATAAGTAATAGTAATAAAAGCATAACGAATAATACTAAAGCTATTGATACAATAAACACTGAATTAATCTCAATAAGTACTTCAATACAAACATTATCTACTACACTAAATTCACATACATCAGATATTAACATATTACAAACTAATGTTGCGAAAAATACATCCGATATTAATGCATTAACCATTACCATAAATAATATACCAACTAATCCAACTGTTTTTACTAATAATATAAAAATATTAAATTATAAATATTATGCATACTATGAAGAAAACTCAATAACTTATGTTATTAAGACTTATTTAAATAATTATATAGTTAAAAGAGTAATTGAATCTTCTGGAAATTACTCAATAGAGTATACTAATATTTTTACCTCAGATTCACTAGCTTCAATCATAGCCAATCTAAGCGCTCAAAATTATTACGACTTATTATCAATAAATATATAATATGGCATTTCCTACAGGGTGGACTCATAAATGTCCAATAACTATACCTCATACTAAATTAACAATAGCTACAACTAATCAACCCATCTTATTAACAATAGATTCATTACCTAGTACTTTATTAGCAACCTGTAACTCAGATGGATCTGATATTAGATTTGCATCTGATGCAAATGGTACAACAGAATATCCAAGAGAAATTGTTAATATTAGTATAGCTAATAATATATGTTCAATATATGTATTAATACCATCTATATCAATAACAACAGATACTGTATTTTATTTATTTTGGGGTAATACTAGCGCAACTGAACCAGGAGTGGGATCACCTTCATTATCTACTTCAGTATGGGCGCATTGGTATGGGGTTGTTCATTTTAATTCAATGACTTCTAATTGGAAAGGGGTTAAAGATGTATCAGGTCAATGGAATGGAATGACAATAATAGGTACGCTCCCTGCTACAAAAACAACAGGGCATGCTTCTGGATTATATTGTATACCAGAAAGCACTACATTAGGATTAACTCTACATGAATATATTTCATTTGGGGCTGCTACAATGGATTTAATGTTTTGGTGTAATTTTAATGGAACACTTACTACTGGAAATATTGCAACTGGTACCAATGGTATTCCATTGGGCTGGCTAGCAGCCGGACAATTTGGAATTGGCTGGGGGTTACTATGCACAAGTGCAGGTGCAGTATCCGCATCAGGGTGGCACTTAGTAGTCTTATCAGTAGTATCTGGAACAGGTAAGGCATACGTGGATGGGGTTGATGTAACAAGTAATACAGGAACTTCCTCTGCTAATAATTTCAGTACTCTTGGAATTGGAGCAGCAACTGCCCCTGCTTTTTATATGTCTGAATTTAGAATGACTCGTAGTAATACACTATCGGTTGCTCAAATAAAGTGTATGTATATTAATGAATCTAGCCCATCAACTTTTGCAACATCTGGTACTGTTACAGTAACCGCCACTCAATATACCCTAACATTAACAGGTTTACAAACTGGAACTGAAGTTAGAATATTTTCATCCGGAACAACAACTGCACTTGGAGGCATTGAATCAAGTGCAACTACTTTTGAATATACTTATGAATATACCTCTGATTTTGCTGTAGATATTAATATTATAAGTCTGCATTATCAAAATATGAGATATACTAATTATACATTATCTTCATCAAATAATACAATACCTATTCAGCAAATTGTTGATAGAAATTATTCAAATCCCACTTGATATACTAAATATATTATAGAGGTTTAAAATGGCTATAATTGTAGATCCCGACAGTCTAACTTATGGAAGTGGAAGTAGTACTACTGCATGTGTATTAATTGATACCACTACAAAAACAATAGGCTTAGTTGCAGGTAAAGGATCATTAACAACAGACGGAGTTACTGGAGATTGTTTATATTCTTTTTTAAAAGAATGCTGGCACACTGACACAAATGCTCTTAATTTAGTGGCTTACCCATTCCCAATGAATTCAATTACGAATGAGCAATTTGAATTTTGGAATGGGTGGAAGCCTAAGGATGATGCAACTAGAAAATTAATCAGAACTGCTGGTTGGGCTGAATATGATTCAACTGGAACATATGTTGCTCGAAAATATGCTAGTATTGTTACATTGGGTAGCATAGGAGCAGGTGAATATGTTTACTATCAGCAATCAGCCGATGGAGAACCTACTAATTTCACTTATTCAGGAGCTGTTAATGAAGCTGTACAATATTATGGCAATATTACGTATGATTCCACTACTACTACATTTGACTATAGTACATATTTTAAGGTGTTTATTAGAATTCAGGGTAAATCATATGGCGACTCTCAATTAAATGATATTGGTGTTACCACTATGAGCACTATTGTCTATCGTTTTCCATTAAGTGATGATAGTGATACTAAAATAACAGCAAGTGATAGCACTATTTCAACAGCCGCCCCTTACACTGGGATAACTGTTACTTATTATGCAAGCAATCAAACAAGAACAATTGGAGGAGTTGAATATACATTTAATGTAGTTATTGCTGGTAATGATTCATCTACTACCAATATATATGAAAAAATTCAATATTTATTAAGACAAACTACTGATATTGATACAGGTACTGATACGGTTACTGGTAAAACTGCTAGCGCATTATTATCATTTGTAGGAGACACTCTACATACTTCAACTGGAGTATTTATTGATAACTTAAATGCCTCTTATATTAATAATGTAGTGTTTACTACAACCACTGGCTCCAGTGTAACTTACCCATATACCGCTTCATTAACGCTTAATTTTAATGAAAACTTATCTAATGATACAAATGCAATATACCGAGTATTTTTTACCAATGATGAAGCTGCAACTACTCCATTAGGTTATAATTATGGTACCGCCAATGCCATTACTGTTCAAGATTCTAGTGCAGTATCTATGAACGGATCAGTAGGTGGACTGTCTTCTAAAACATTTACTTATTCATATGATACTAATATTCAAAGAGGGGCAGGATCTGCGGCTAAAGATGCGCCTATTACTGTTGTGGCTATTGGATTAAGTACTAGTCAATATGTTAAAGCAACTGGTACAATAACAAGATCAACATCAAATGCTATTTCTTTAGTGTCTTCACTGGAAAGAAACTATTCAAATCCTGCTTAATAAAAAGGAAGAGAAATCTTCCTTTTTAATTTTTATAAATAATATTACACAATACTATGGCAACAACTGTTACGATAAATGGAATAACTAAAGTAATTAAATTACAAAATTGTAGTTATATAACAGTTCAAGAATTATATTCTCGTTGGAAAATATGGTCACAACTTGATGATAATTTAAAATATCCCCAAGCTTTTAGAACAGTTGGCGGTGATCCAACTGTTACTGGAGAGTTTTTAGGTACAACTTATTTCGTATTAAATAATTGGGTAATTGAGCCATGTAGTTCAAGTCATACATTAACAGTAGTTGGTAATATTTTTACAGATGATGGTGATTCCCCCTTCCAGCAACCAGTTGGCAATTATGAAATTATGATATATAATCAATTCTCTAATTTATCAACAGTACATGAAGTATCAACTACTGGAACTACATTAACTGCAACTGAAATTAGAGATACTATTATGGATACTGATTTAAGTACATTAACTGACAACACTACATTTGGTGGATATGTTGCAAATAAATTATTAACAGTTGCTAAATTTATTGGATTAAGTTAAATTTCACTCCATGCACTCCAGCCAAATTCTTGACAAGCATCGGCAATTTCATTAACTCTATATTTGTATAACCATATTTTATACCACTGGCATCCTTTGGCTTTAAGCAATAATTTACAATTAGTTCTTAATCTTTCATTTGCTGCGGTAAATCCTATTTTTGTTTTATCTGAATCCCCATAATCAATATCATGAACAACGGTAGCTGGTGCAAAATATTCAAAATGGTCAGTTAACCAATCTCTACATTTCTTAGGCATCCATTCTGGGCCTATTCCATTATATTCTTCCTTAATTTCTTCTTTACTTAATGTTTTGTAATGTTCGGTTGTTAATAGTGAAAATTCAGCTATTTGCGCATAGATTGATTCAAATTCGATATCTGTCATATATATGTATTTATTTCATTGATTGATTATTTTGTTATAATTTTAAATATAAATATCACATTAAGGACATCAATGCCAAAAAACAATAAAGAAATTAAAGCTAGCTCAGAAGAGCAAAAAACAGATAATGGCAAAATTTTTGCCATATTTCAATTACTCAATAAAATTGAAATATCTAAGGTAAATATTTCAACAGCATATTGGGTTACTAGAAATATTAGATTAGCTCTTCCTACTGTAAAAGAATTTGAAAAATTAAGATCAGATGTTACCTCTGATCCATTATTTAAAAAATATAAAGAAGAGTGCGATGAAGCTACTACGGACGAATCTAAATTGCTTATTAAAGAAAAATATAAGGAAATGACCGATGAAGCTAATAAAGAGTTACAAGAATTTATGTTTAAAGAAGTGCCTCTTATAAAATGGTATAAAATTACAATTGATAAACTTGATGGATTTGATTCTAAACTAATACCTGAACTATTTGACTTAATTGAAGGATAATAATGACTGCTTTTACTCTAACCAGCAATGAATATAGAAATATTTTTGAATTAGCTGCTAATCTCAGAGGTCCGGCTGAAACTAAATTAAATATATTAACAATAATGGAAAAAATATCAAAAGAAGTTAATCTAAATAAACCTGCTGATAATGAATTTCCTGAATCAATTACTATTAAATTAAATAAAAATGAATTAGATGCATATTGGAATGGGTTAGTTTACTATATTTCAGACAACTTAGTTAATGTTGATAGAATTTTATTAATCAAAGCTCTCTGTATTAAATTGAAACTAGGTAAACGATTTGAACTATTACAAAAATCAGCTAAAATACCTGATGAAAAAATACCATTAGACAATTGATAAATGGGCTTCTTAATAAGAAGCCTTTTTATTATAAATAACTAATATGCCAAGTAATTTAAATAATTTTGGAACTGTTAATGCCACAGTAATTAGTTCAAATGTTATAGATAGTGTTCCAACCTATTTAAAACAATTTAATGAAGATTCTAGTGCGCAAATCGCAGAATGGCAACTTAATAGTAAAGTATCTCAAGCAGATGCTTTGATATTTGCAATAGGAAATGGCACTGAATTAGTATCATCTACCGTATCTAATACAATTGACATATTTAGTGCATATATTTTAGGAAAATATACTTATGAAAATCATTGGCAAATAAATTATCTACAAAATGAAAATATATGCTATACATATTATGATGGAAATAATTACTTTAAGAGATTTACTATTGATTATAAGACTGGAAATTTAGGTGGAAGAAGTATAACATTAAGAAATGGTAATATTCCTAATTGTAATGCTGATTTTCAAGCGGCCTTTGGCTATTCAAATGAGGCTTCATATGCGGATTATTCACAATATAGACATAATATAAGAACTTCGCATAGTAATGACATTAATTTCAATTATGAAAATGCGCTAGACTTATATATATGGGATAAAACAAATGATTTACCTGATGATATTGGTAGCAGACATGTTGTTAGATGGAATGCACTAGGTAATGAAGAATTGGTTAGTGGATTTAGGATTGATGGTGGCCTTAATGTAGATATTTCTACCCCAGATAGTAGAGCACTTGAACAAACTAACTATGCGGTGACTAATAAAGGAGTTATTTATTTTAATACTTCGGTTAATAAGTATAGATATTCAGAAAATGGTGGAGCCTTCAAATATCTTGGAAGTGGATCAGGTGGAGGATCTGGAATTATTCAAAGTTGTGATTTAAACCAATGTGGGCCTTATTCAGAACTATTAGTAGATAAACCAATTGCCATAATGATGCATAGTGTAGGTGATTTAAGTATTAATAAAATATCTATTGCAACTATGGTTGGATCAACGGATGGAATTAATATTGGTTTAGCTATATATAAGCCATCTGTAAATACTAATACATTAAGCGGAATTACATTAACTAAAACTTGGTCTGGAACGGTAACTACTACTGTAAATGAGGAAATGCTAATAGCAACTATTGGGGATAATGATGTTGTAACTGTAAATGGATGGTATTCTATATTAATTACTAATATGAATGCTAATAATAATCCAGTAATAGCTGCATATGTTAATCAAACTCAAATGCTTGATGATACCTCATCTGTAGCTTATCAATTAGATGCATCTTCTGCCATATCAAATGGTACTTGGGTATCTACATTCACTCCAAATAAGATTCTTAATACTGAAATTGTTCCTTATATTAAAATAGGGGGAGCTTCAGATAGTGATAGTCAATCCAGTGATACATATAAAGTAAAATTAACATCAAGTGATAATACTGAAGATTATATAGAAAATAAATTATCAGCCGGAACTAATGTCACTATTGACGAAGTGACAGAGAATGGTATTAAAAAACTAAAAATAAACTCAACAGCAAGTGGATCAGGTGGAGGTACATCCGCTGCAAATAATAAAATAGCAGTATTAGCTAACCCCTGTGCAGATGATGATATTATTTTGTTTTATGCAACTGAAGCAGTTAATATTAATTCAATGATATTATTAATGAGAAGCACTGATGAAACAATTACTCAATCTATTTCAGTGTCAATATATAAGGTAAATGCTAGAAATGCAATATCTTCAGCTACAGCTATTGTTAGTGGAACTGTTTCAGATTTTGCAACAGGGACTACTTTATCGGTTAATAGTGCATTAATAACTGGAAATATGCTAATCTTGAAAGTAACAACAGTTGTGGGTTCACCTATTCTACTTGAAACTATAACTACTTTCGGATCTTCTTTAACATAATATTGATAACCTAACCCATTTTGTATAAATACATTGCATGGGCCAAGCTAAATATAATTTATGGAAATTGATTAGTTCAAATGAACAATCTGGATTAGATAGATTAACTGAAATAGGAAAATATATACCTGCGTGGGGACAACCCTCATCTGGGTCAATTTGGATATATGCATCAGGTGGCGCTACTTTACAAATTACTGATCGCACAAATACTCCAATTGGAGATACTCTAACAATATCATCTGGAACTTGGATTCAATATACTGCTAATAACATAATTCCTTCTTATTTTATTTTTGCAGATTCCCTATATTTAAATATTACCTCATTAACCGGCTATTTACAAGCCGAGATAATTTCGGCGGAATAATATGCCAAATAATAATATATTAGGTGCAATCTCTAAATTCCCAACTGCACAAATTCCATTATTTACTGTAAATAATGAGCAAATAACCCCCCTTTACCCAATATCTGGAAGTAGCTGTCAAATACCAGTTGCATCTGAATCTACGTTAGGTGGTGTTAAGCAAGGTAGTAACGTAGATATTGCTGATGATGGCACAATTTCGGTGGCAGCTCCGTATGCGCTACCTTCAGTTACTACTTCGATTTTTGTTGATAGCAACCGAGTTGATACTTACACCCCAACGGGTACTTTGGATAAGCCATTCAAAACTCTTAGTGCAGCTCTAGCTACTGTTACTAAAGCATCTCAAATTGTAATGGCTCCTGGTGCTTATACCGAAGCTATCGCTAACTATCCCCTATATCCTATTGTGCTATATGGTAATGGATCAACGCTTACCTTAACTGTAGCAGCCACGATTACATTGGACTATACTGCTTTTGATCTGAACGTTGTAGCCCCAAATGGGGTTACATTTGCAGGTGTATCAGCTAGTACAAAGTTCTTGATTCGTGATCGCACATGTATTGGACCAATAACTCTATCGCAAGGTCTGCTAGATGTACAATCGTCAACATTAGCTTGGAATACAACTGCTGATGTTCTGACTGTATCTGGTGGTAATCTGATATCAATCGCAAACATCAACACCCTGCCCCTTGTACAAACCGGCGGAACTGTAAACATTGAAAATAGTATCTGGAATACCGCCAGAGCCAATACGTATTTGATTAACAGCTCGGTGGGTCAGATTAATATCGCGAATAGTACTATAGCCAATACATCCGCAACTGCTGGTGGCGGTATCTATATCCATAATGCACAGACGAGTGCGGCTCCGAATGCTATTGCTAACTGCGTTGTTGGTGCTGTCAATGCTGTCAACGTTGCTTCGGGCGTCACGCTTTACAGCAAGGTAGCTACCACTGGTACGACGGTATTGACCACTGCTGTTGGTGTGCCTGATGTTTCTGGCAATATCCTAACTAATCAATCTTCTGCCAGCCTTGGCGCTGAAACGTTATCCGCGACATGGGGATTAGGCACTGGCTGGTCTGGAACATTCGCGACTGGATTTACTCACACGACTGGCAATACCGCAACCTTGACTGAGGCGACCACGTATACCTCGGGTGGTTTGTATACGGTTGCGTGGACTGTCACGGGTCGCACTGCCGGATCGTTTACAGTTGCAGTAGGTGGGATTTCACAGGGATCAATTACAGCTACTGGCTCAATAGGTCCAAAATTCACGGCTACGACCGCCATCGTTGTTACTCCGACCACTGATTTCGATGGCACTATTGTATTATCGGTTAAGTCCATCATTGCACAGCCTGCAACGAGTACGTGGCTGGATGCTGCTGGTGGTGTGTCCTTGGAAATCCGATCAACTGACGCCAGCCAACAAGCGACAGCAATCGGACAAGCTGCTGGACGGAATAACACCACAGGCAGCACTTGGACAGCAATCGGATACGGTGCTGGACGGAATAACACCACAGGCAGCTCTTGGACAGCAATCGGATACTGTGCTGGACAGAATAACACTACAGGTGGCTCGTGGACAGCAATCGGACGCGGTGCTGGCCAGAATAACACTGCAGGTATATGGTGGACAGCAATCGGACAAGCTGCTGGCCAGAATAACACCACCGGTATCAATTGGACAGCAATCGGATACGGTACTGGACGGAATAACACCACAGGCAGCTCTTGGACAGCAATCGGATACGGTACTGGACGG
>JALNZI010000051.1 GCA_023229385.1 Candidatus Omnitrophota bacterium
TTGAACGAAGTGATTCTAAAGATTTATTATGTCCGGCGCAATACCGCTGAAATGGTTAAGTTGCTGGAAAAAGCGAAGAAAGTAAGCGATGAAAAACGGGCTGAGCTTTATTTCAACGAGCTTAAGCCGTTGATGGAGCATATTCGCAGGCATGCAGATGCATTAGAGTGCGTTGTCCCGGACGATGCCTGGGATCTCCCGAAGTACAGGGAGATGCTGTTTATTAAGTAAAAATATAGGAGATTAATTATGAATATCTTACAGCTGGTGAAAGCCGGCGGCGTTACCATGATTGTGCTTTTAGCCGTATCAGTAGCATCTGTTGCAATTATCCTGGAAAGAGTTATTTTTTATTACAGTAAGTCAAGGCTGAAGCGTAAAGACCTTATGTTGAGAGTCCGCCATGAACTTAAAAAGGGCGGGGTAAACCCGGCAATGAGAATATGTAAAGAGAGCAATACTCCTTTTGCCCAGGTAGTTTATGCGGGTTTAAGCTTTTTTGATTGTAGTGAAAAAGAAATCTCTAATAATATGGAACGCCAGGTTATTATTGAGACTGTGGTTCTTGAGCGTTTTACTTCAGTAATCGGAACTATTGGCAGTATTTCAGTTTATGTGGGCCTTTTTGGTACGGTTTTGGGGATAATCCGGGCCTTTCATGATATATCAATAAGCGGTTCCGGAGGGATAAGTGTGGTTATCAGCGGCATATCCGAGGCCCTGGCATGTACTGCTGCAGGGTTGTGCGTGGCTGTTCCGGCGGTAGTTGCCTATAATTATTTTATGAAGAAGATCGACGATTTTATTAAAGATATGGAACTGGCTGCTTCCGAAACTATGGATTTGATCAGCGCGATAAAGAAATGATAACTTTTAGCAGAAAACAAAAGCCAATTGCCGAAATAAACATTACCCCTTTTACTGATGTTATCCTGGTGCTTTTAATCATCTTTATGGTTACTACGCCTTTGATCCTCCAGTCGAATATCCGGGTTAACCTTCCGAGTTCTACGACCGGTAAGCCAATGGAGGGGGCCAGGCAAATCAGTATTATGGCAACCAACGAAGGCATGGTATACCTTGATAATAAACTTATTTCGAGAAAGGCGCTTAAGTCGGAAGTTGCTAAGCTTCATCAGGTTAATCCGGGGTTAGAAGTTATTTTGTTTTCGGATAAGATGGTCAGATTTAAGGATATTGTCGGCTTGCTGGATATCCTGAACGAACTGGGTATAAAAAATTTAAATATCGCTACTAAAACAGAATAAAATCCCTTTTATTTAAGTCCGGCACAGCTTGGGAGACTGGGTTAACTTCGTAGCTAAATTTTTAAGAGAATACGCCAGAGAATGCGTTCTCTGGTTTTTGTTTATTAGTCGATCATAAAATGAAAAAAGAATTAGTTTTATTTTTAATCATTTTTATTCCTATTATAGGGGCGTTGGCCCTGCCTTTTATAAGCAGGATTTCAACCCGTTTAAGGAATGGAGTCTCGCTTACGCTTGTTGCCTTCTCGTTTTTATTTTCCTCCTTTCTTTTACCCCCAGCCTTAAATAATCAATCTATTACAATCCTTAAATATTTTCCACTGGGGTTTAATTTTATCCTTTCCGCGGATAGCTTGGCAGTAGGTATGGCGATAGTTGTCTCTTTTATCAGCGCGCTGATTATATTGTATTCTTTTGACTATATAAAGCATTATGAAAATCAGAATGAATATTATTTTATGGTGGTTTTGTTTCTTGGCGCGATGATGGGCCTGGTTTTTTCCGGGAACCTGATATTGCTCTATATTTTTTGGGAGATTACTGCTGTAACCAGTTGGCGGCTTATCGGTTTTTTCAGGAGGAAAGAGCACATCTTGCGTGCGGATAAGGCATTTTTGGTGACGGTTTTTGGATCCCTGCTTATGCTCTTAGGTTTCATCAGGATGTACCAGGAGACAGGCTCATTTGATTTATTTACCATAAAACAGGTAATTAAGCTGTATCCTATATCTAATTTAACTATAGCCTTGATATTGGCGGGTATATTTTCTAAATCTGCAACCTTGCCTTTTCATACCTGGCTTCCTGATGCCGGCGTTGCGCCTTCTCCGGTTACGGCCTTGCTGCATGCGGCGGTTCTGGTTAAAATAGGCGTATATGTATTTGCCAGGATTTTTATTGCTACTATTCCGCTTGCTGTATTCTGGCAGACGGCCGTCCCGATTATTGCCGGAACAAGTGCCCTGGTTTGCGCAGGGGCAGCTTTGCTGGAAATGGATTTAAAGAGGATTATCGCCTATTCTACTATAAGCCAGATTGGTTTCATATTTTTAGGGCTTTCCATAGGCAGTCCGATAGGTGTAGCGGGCGGACTTTTATTTATATTAATGCATGGTTTGGCAAAAGCCGGGCTATTCTTATGCGCAGGAGTGGTGGAGCAAAACGCCAAGACAAAAGATATCCGGCAGTTAGGGGGTCTTATTCAGACCATGCCGGTTACCGCTTTATCTTTTCTATTCTGTGCCTTTTCAGTAATGAGTATCCCGCCATTCGGAGGTTTCTTCAGTAAATATATGGTTATCTCTGGTGCGCTGGAAACAGGGCATTTAATTATTGCCGCTGTCTTTTTATTTGGCGCGTTGTTGACTATCCTGTATCTTTTGCGGGCATTTAATATGGTATTTTTAGGAGAAATAAAGAATTCTTCTGCTAAAGAAGGTTCTTTGATCATGTTATTATGCGTGGGGCTATTTGCGATCCTGTCTTTAGCCGGAGGGATCTTTATTAAATACCCCAACGCAGTAGTTCAGGAAATTACCCGGCAGTTATTTAGCTTAAGATGATCGAGACATTTATATTATTACTTATAATTTTACCTTTAATCGCTGGCGTCCTTAGCCTTGTATTGCCCAGGGCCTGGCGGGGAATTTGCGCGGTTATCTTTAGTTTAGTCAATTTCCTCTTCGCGGTTTACTTATTTAAGAAAGAACTAACCTTTAGCTTTCCCTGGGCTGGGTTTGGTATAGATTTTTCTCTGCGGCTAAATCATTTTAGCGGATTTATTATTTTAGCGGCCTCTTTCTTTGGGTTGCTCATTAGCCTGTATACGTTAAATTTCCTCAAAGGAAAAGACAGCGCCAAACAATTTTATGCCTATCTTCTAATATCAATTTCATTTGTTAATGGCGCGGTGCTGGCGAATAATCTTGTAGTTTTGCTTTTCTTTTGGGAGGGCCTGCTGTTAACTCAGTATGGAATGATTGCCATAGGAGGCAGGCTGGCATTTAAAACCGCAACCAAGGCTTTAATTATTTCTGGTTTTTCTGATCTTTGTATGATGGCCGGGGTGATTTTAACCGGGTACCTTGCTAAAACTTTGACCATAAGCGATATCAATCTTCCTCTGGATTTACTGGGTAGCCTTGCTTTTATACTTTTGGTAACCGGCGCAATTTCAAAAGCCGGGTCTGTTCATTTTCATAACTGGATCCCGGATGCCGCAGAAGCAGCGCCGCTTCCTTTTATGGCATTTTTCCCGGCAGCGATTGAAAAACTTTTAGGGATATATTTTCTTGCCAGGATTACTTTAGATATATTTCAGCTGAATACAAATTCCATGCTTAGCAGTATGCTTATGGTTATCGGCGCCTTGACTATTATAATCGCGGTAATGATGGCCTTGATCCAAAAAGATTATAAGAAACTTCTTTCTTATCATGCTATCAGCCAGGTGGGCTATATGATTTTAGGTATAGGCACATGCCTTCCGGCAGGGATAATCGGCGGTATCTTCCATATGATCAATCATGCCCTGTATAAATGCGGTTTATTTCTTACGGGTGGCGCAGTAGAAAAACAAACCGGTACTACAGATTTGGCCAAGTTGGGTGGTTTAGGTTTAAGTATGCCGATAACCTTTTTTTGTTTCTTGATCACGGCGGCGTCTATATCCGGGGTTTGGCCGTTTAACGGATTTTTCTCCAAAGAATTAATATACGATGCTGCTTTAGAGAGGGGTAAGATATTTTATCTGGCGGCTATCCTGGGTTCCTTTCTGACAGCTGCGTCTTTTCTAAAGTTAGGCCACACAGTGTTTTTAGGCAAGGTTAGCCGGAAATACAAGGAAGCACCGGTCTTTATGCTTATCCCGATGGTTATTCTTGCGTTTACCTGTATTATTTTTGGCGTATTTAATCGCTTACCGATAAATAATTTTATTCAGCCGATTTTAGGATCTAGAGCGCAAGGTCATGATTTTTCCGGAATGCCGGCTAATTTTATGTTGGTAATAGTTACGGTGATTGTTTTATTAGCGGCGTTCCTGCATCATTTTATCGCCGTCAGGATTAACGGGGGGGCAATTAGGGCGGCAGAGCATATACATCAAGCACCTGTACTTTCGATTATTTACCGTTGGGCAGAGAAGAAATATCTTGATCCTTATGAAGTTGGGATTAAGCTAATTAATAAGATTGCAAAAATATTCTGGCGTATAGACAGGGGTATAGACTGGGTGTATGGGTCATTGATAGTTAATCTGACTTTTGCGTTTTCCAGAGTTATTCATAAAATACAGGCAGGCTATTATATAATTTATGTTATCTGGTCATTGGCTGGGGCTTTTGCCGTTATGTCATTTGTTTTAAGGTAAAAAGGAAAGTTTTTTATGGTCGTATTATTTATTTTAGTGCCGTTTATTTTATTGCTGATCTTAAATCTACCTTTTAAATTTTTAAATGCGCGGATTGCCTTTTGGTTAAGCGCAGCCCTGCTTTTAACTCAGGCGCTATTGATTTTAATCAATTCCTTGTTTGCCTGGAGCAATTACCCTGCAGTATTAGGTCAGTTTTTGATATTTAAACTATGGTTAGACCCCCTGGCTTTTATTATGCTTTTTACTATCGCGATAGTAGTGTTTGTTTCGCTTTTAGTAGCCAGGAGCACGATCACTACGGAAAGGCGTAGTTTTAATTTCATCAACCTGCTTTTGGTTGCCCTTACCGGTATGAATGCTACGGTATTGGTCGCGGATATTTTTTCTTTATATGTTTTCGTTGAGGTTACCGCCGTAGCGGTATTTGTGCTTATGGCTATAGAGAAGAATCGGTTTGCAATAGAGGGGACCTTTAAATATCTGGTTTTGTCAATGTTTGCCAGTGTATTTATCTTAACCTCCATTGCCTTTTTTATCCTGGCTTGCGGGGAGGTTTCCTTTGCGGGAATCCATAATGCATTTTTAACGAATTCTAATATTATTTTGCTTAATTTTGCCATCGGCTTATTTCTCTGTGGCCTGTTTATTAAATGCGGAGTAGTGCCTTTTCACGGCTGGGTGCCTGATGCCTATTCTGAAGCGCAATCTGCCGTCTCTGTGCTTTTAGCCGGGATTGTTACCAAGGTAACCGGTATATATGTATTAATGCGCCTGTTTAGTTCGGTTTTTGTTTTAAAGGGGTCTTTTCACAACCTGATTATGCTAATTGGAGTAATCTCTATTGTCTTTGCTGCGTTGGCAGCCTTCAGGCAGGATAATATCAAGCGTATGCTTTCATATTCCAGCATAAGCCAGGTAGGTTATATTGTATTGGCAATAGGCTGCGGGACACCTTTGGCAATTTTAGGGGCAATATTACATTTCTTTAACCATGCAATTTTTAAATCCCTGCTTTTTGTTAATGCCGCAGCATTAGAAAAGAAATTCGGTTCTACGGATGTGTCCATCATTACCGGTTTAGGCAATCAATTGCCGGTAACCAGCGCTACATCGCTCGTAGGCTTGCTTTCTACTGCGGGTATCCCGCCGCTTTCCGGTTTTTGGAGCAAGTTAATTATTATAATCGCACTTTTTAATGCGCAACAATTTACTTATGCCTGGATTGCTTTATTAGCCAGCGTGTTGACCTTGGCATATTTTCTTTTTATGGAGCGCAATGTATTTTTCATTAAAACAGAAGCGGCCCCGGAAGGCAATGACGGTGTTCCTTTTGGCATAAAGTTCTGTGAAATATTGCTTGCGGCTATTACTATTGGAGTGGGCCTGGGATTTCCGTTTATCTTGAACAGCCAGATCTTACAATTAAGGGGCCTTTTATATTAAGATGACTCTCGACCTAATACTATTATCAGTGTTGCTTCTATCCGCGATCTGGACGGTGATGACCATAAGGCTTGTGCATTCTGTTGTAGGCCTGGCATTAACCAGCGCTATACTGGCCGCGATAATGTATCGTCTTAATTCTCCGCTGGCTGCGGTTTTTGAGCTTTCTGTTTGCTCCGGGCTTATTTCGGTTATTTTTATTACTACGGTCAGTTTTACTCAGCGCATAAGTAAGGAAAGATTTATTGTCCGCAGGAGAGAGAGGTTGTTGAGATTCCTGTACCTGCCTTTTATCATTATTATTGTAGGGTTATTGTTAGTCCGATATCTGAAGATCCCGCAGTTCAGCCTGCCGTGCCTTGCGCAAGTGACAGACGTACGTTTAGTCCTTTGGAATATGCGGCATTTGGATCTATTAGGGCAGGCGGTTATTATAATCGCGGGAGTCTTTGGGGTAGTTGTCTTTTTTAAGGAGTCGAATAAATGAGTCCGGATACTTTCGAGTTATTCAGGTATTTTATTATTTTCATCATACTGTTATTTATTGCCGGAGTTTATTGTGTTTTAGTCAGCTTTAACCTGGTTCGGGCATTAATCGGCGTAGAGATTTTAATCAAAGCAGTAACCCTATTAATTATCCTGGCAGGCTATATCTGCGACAGGGTGGCCTTGGCCCAGGCAATCGTGCTTACCTTGATTGTTATTGAAATTGTGATTATGGTTGTTGCCGGAGGGGTTGTGTTATGGGCCTTTAAATATAATAAGACCATCGACCCCAGACGCCTGAGTAATTTAAGAGGATGAAGATGTCAAATACAATTTTATTTTCGCCCCCCGTAGCTTTTATAATAGTGTTTTTGACTATACTTATCTTGTTTGTTCTTTGTTCGCATAACGCATTCCGCAGAAAGGGGCAGTCAAGCGGAGCGAAAAAGGCATATGCCTGCGGAGAGGATTTTAAAGGGCATTTTATCCAGCCGGATTACAGTCAATTTTTCCCTTTTGCTTTTTTCTTTACCATATTGCATGTAGTTGCTTTGATCATTGCCACGGTTCCGGCGGAGACGGTTGAGATATTCGCCATCGCGGTTGTTTATGTAGCCGCAGCAATAATCGGGCTTTTAATCTTACTAAGAAAATAACTATGGGTATAATCTCAAAAATAATCAACTGGTCACGGCTTAAATCACCCTGGGTTCTACATTTTAACACCGGTGCCTGTAATGCCTGCGATATAGAAATTATTGCCGCGCTTACCCCGCGTTATGACCTGGAACGTTTTGGCGTAGTGCTCAAAGCTACGCCGCGCCATGCAGACGTGCTTTTATGTTCCGGTCCGGTAACCAAACAGATAGAAAGCCGCTTACTGCGTATATATGAACAGATGTCTGAGCCTAAATTTGTGGTAGCAGTAGGTACTTGTGCCTGCAGTGGAGGGGTTTTTAATGGCTGTTATAACGTAGGCGGAGGCATAAATTCGGTTATACCCGTCTCGGCATATATCCCGGGTTGTCCGGCCAGTCCCAAGGCTATAATTGATGGAGTGGTAAAGCTTTTACAGAGCTTGGAAGCCAAACCGAAAAGCAAGAGGTGAGGAGGCAAAAATGAGCGAAGAAAAGATTAAACAGGAATTAGAAGATAAATTTTCCTATTTGAAAGACGCAGTAACTATTAAAAGAAAGGGGCGCATATCTGCGCAAACCCCTTTGGATAAATTCAACGAAGTATTTGTTTATGTGGTAAAGCAAATGCGTTTTTTGGCCCTCTCCGCAATAACCGGGTTGGACAGAGGAGATGGTTTTGAGGTTATCTATCATCTTAACAGGGAAGGCAGGGTATTGCTGAATTTGAGCGTCAGGTTGAATAAAGAAAATCCTGAGGTAAATAGCGTTACTGCATATTGTCCCAGCGCGGATATCTATGAGAGAGAACTTATGGATTTGTTTGGGATTAAGGTAAATGGGATTGCTCCGGGGCACAGGTATCCTCTTACTGATGATTGGCCGGAGGGAGAGTATCCTTTGCGTAAAGATTGGAAAGGCCATAAGGAGGCGCAAAATGCATGATTTACATGATTTTGAAGATGTAAAAATTCCGATTGGGCCTCAGCACCCGGCTTTAAAAGAACCGGAGAGTTTTTTGATCAGTTTGCGCGGAGAGAAGATAACCGCTTCCAGTGTAAGATTGGGTTACAATCATCGCGGCATAGAAAAGGCCTGTGAAGAAAGGACGTATACCCAAGGGCTATACCTTATTGAGCGGATTTGCGGTATTTGTTCACATTCCCATTCTACTTGTTTTGTGCAGGCAGTAGAGGAGATCGCTGGTATTGAAATAACAGCCCGCGCTAAATATCTGCGCACGCTGATTGGCGAGTTGGAGCGTATACACAGCCATCTTTTGTGGTTAGGCGTAGCCGGGCATGAAATTGGTTTTGATACTCTGCTTATGTATACCTGGCGTGACCGTGAAGTGGTGATGGACCTTCTGGCAACACTTACCGGTAATAGGGTAAACTACGGAATCAATACTGTTGGAGGGGTAAGGCGTGATATCAGCTCCAAACAAAAAGAAGAGGTTTTAAAGGCGATAGATATATTAGAGGAGAGGACTAAATACTACATCGATCTTGCTAAAGGTGAAACGACCTTAATTAAACGTTTGCAAGGGGTAGGGGTATTATCTCATGAAGATGCTGAAAAGTTAGATGCGGTTGGTCCTACTGCGCGCGCCTCAGGCATAGAACGGGATGTGCGCAAAGATGATCCTTATGCGGCTTATGGGGAGTTGGATTTTAAGGTAATTAGCGTTAATAGTTGCGATGTCTATGGCCGCACCCTGGTGCGTTTAGGAGAATTGATGGAATCTTTCAGCCTGGTGCGCCAGATTATCCGTAAAATTCCTGACGGGCCGATTTTAATAAAGTCGTCCCGCAAAATACCGGCAGGCGAAGCAGTGAGCCGTTATGAAGCACCCAGGGGAGAGGATCTTCATTATGTGCGTGCTAATGGCACAGAAAAGCCGGATAGGGTAAAGGTAAGGGCGCCCACTTTAGCGAATATCCAGTCAG
>JALNZI010000005.1 GCA_023229385.1 Candidatus Omnitrophota bacterium
TTAGATAAATAAATATCTGCTTTAAAATCGATTCCCCACGACATTGTTATTTGTATAAATTATAAAATTGCATATTTGGTTTCTCAAATTTAGAATCATAATAGAATTCTAACTCTTCTTTAATTAACTCAGGTTCTAAATTTCTTTGTATGTATTCGTATTGTTGTTGAGTTGTTAAATTTGGAAAATTAGGGTTTAACCTAACTGCGTCCTTTATAATACTTTCAATTTCGTACATTTTTAACCTCCTTTTTAATTGTATCATAAATTAATTTTACGATATCATTTGTATCAATATCTTTTGATACAGATTTGATACTTTTAAAAACCAAATCTCTTTTTAGTTTAAAGGGCTTTCCAATCAGATCTAATGATATATCTGTATTTTCATTAGAAACTAAAAAATATAAATTTCTAATAATTCTATGAAATCTACATTTTTTATTAAATACTGATTTTCTTAAACCACTAACCTTAAGTGTTACATTAAGTATTTGATAAAGACACACATCACGTTTTGTCTTCATAATTAATTAATATAAATATCTACTTCCTTAAAAGAATTATCTGATTTAGTTGTATTTGCAGTAAAACATTTTGTACCATATTGAATATATGATACACTAATACACAATATTGTATATACCCATATAAATGGTAGAGTTAATATTCTTATAATATATTTCATTTAGTTTCTTCAATTAGAGTACAAATATTTGTATTTAAATCTCTTAAAAGAGACATTAATTCTTTTGGATCTATAACAGGTTTATCACTAAGATAAATATTTACTTCTCCTCCATTTTTAACCCATGCAAATGAATAATAAAATGTCCATAATACCCATGCAAAGGGTAACATTAAAATTCTTTTTATGTATTTCATAATTAATTATTTAATTTAAGTTTGTCGAGCCATACCTGTTCTTGGGTTAAAGGGACATATAAATAAATTATAACAGCTCTCTTATTTTTATATTTTCGTAATATTCTCCCAACCCCCTGCACAGCATCTATTTGAGAGCTTGTATAAGAAGTAAATACTCCAACTGATAATTTAGGAATATCTGTACCTTCTATAAGTGATTTAACACTTAATAAAGTTTTACATTTAGTTCTTCCGTCGTTAAACCAATCGAATGAATCTGATTTATCTTTCTTTTTCATTTTAGAATGATATAATCTATGTTCATCTGAAGGTAATAACTTAGATAATTCCTCTAAAAATTCAATTCTCTGACTAAATACAAACTTATATTGGTCTTTATACTGTTCAATTAATTCAAGTGTCTTAGAGAGCTTATTTTGGGCATTATAAAGTAAATCTTTTCTTTTAGCAACAATATTATAAAATTTAATTGCTGCTCTAGCTTTTAGATAATAAGGATGAGTTTTATCTGGTTTAGTCCAATATTTATCAAATAATTTATCTAATCTCTCTTTACCTAATTCGCTTTCTAGTTTCTTTAAAAAAAATACCTTATTGGATAATTTACCAACACACCATTTTCTTAAATCAACATATTTACAATAGAATTCAGCTTGTTTCATTGGATTCTTACCACCTAATGTTTTCTTACAAGTTTCATATTCTTCATTAAGTTTATTTAATTGAATAGATTCATCATTAGTTAATTCAATTGGTATTTTAATAACTTCAAATGGATCTACCCAACCCATTTTTAATCCTTCTTCTAAAGTAACATTGTCTATTAAAGGAGCTTTCTCAAGTATTAAATCGTGATTACCATCTTGTCTTTCTATAGTTGCAGTAAGACATAGTAATTTTTCATATTCAATAGTATCGAATACATTCTTAAAAGTCTCTGCCCCAACACGATGACACTCATCTATAACTAATAACTCACACTTATATTTAGTTTTAATTGCTGTATTAATTACAATAACTTCTCCTACAAGTTTATTAAATAATAATTTATATTCCCAATCTTCTTTCAACTTAATAGAAGGAACTACTATAATTAAAGACTTGGGGTAAACTCTTGTTATACAAGGGATTGCAAAACCAGAACTTTTACCCCAAGAAGTATATGCAACTAATGTTCCTATACAATTAAATTCATTAATCCATTTATCAACTAAATCAATTTGTCTTTGTGTCCAGGTAGATATCATTTTGTAAATTCTTTAAAGAAATCATATGTCCTAATTGTTATTTCTTCAGCATATTTCTTTTCTTCATTCATAAATTTTTCAAGTTTTTTAAGTAGTTTTCTTTTAGACTCAAACCCAGGATATTTATTTTCAAATTCTTGTTTACACTCATTACAAATATAACCTACTTCTGAAACATATGTATCACACATAATATTATCACAACCTTTTCTACTACAATTCATTACTCCCATAATTATTCTTTTAGTAACTCATCAACTAATTCTTTCTTAACTAAATCTTTATTTTTAAGTCTAAGTCTCTTTTTCCAAGATCTCTTATCAGATTTAAGTTCTTCTTTACTTAATAACTTAACCTCTTCGGGTGTTAATGTTGTTTCTAAGAACAATTTATCTTCTTTACTATGATCAACTAAATGTTTAGTATTTTTACCTTTAGCAAGATAATAATGATGATATTCATCTTTCGTTAATTTAACAGAATATAATTCACCAGTTACACTACATTTTTTTCTGGCGTAATAGTAATCACCATAGTCTAATAATGTAAAATTTTCAAATTTCATATGATTGTAATTCGTTATTATTAATTCTAATCTTATTATCCTTTAACAATTCATTAATGAGAATTTTACTTAAATGCTTTTTAGATCTATATTTCTTTCTCATAATCTTATTGCTAGAATTTTCAGGTAATCTATTTAATAAAAATAAATGAGATGTAATATCTTCAATATCAATAAAAGGATTTTTTTCATCTTTTAATCGAATACATTTGATAACTTCTTCTTTTAATAATTTCTTTTTGAATTTCATTTTATTTCAATTAAAGTTAATGCTTCTTTTAAACCTTCTTCTAATGCTAATTCGTAAGTTTCATAGTGAATAATATGACCAATTCTTTCCCAAATACCTTTAGTATTATCAAAATTCCATTTATATATTTCAAAATTATACATACCAGAAGGAGAATGCGTAGGTAATACTTTAATTTTATGTACTTCTCTAACCCATTTCTGTATCTCACATAATACTAAGTATTTATAATGATTAATATTTTTAGGAGTTTTAAATCCTAAATTTTCTGCTTTTAATAATAACTTGTCCATTATTCAATCTCAATTAACTCACTGTATGACATTTCATTAATCTTCATATTCCTTAAAGTATTCTCTACATCTTCATCAGATATAGCTTCATTCTTTAATTCTTCACATATAAAATCTGGTATAACAGACTTTAACTCATCCATAGCTTGAAGTAAATCTAAAGCTCTCTTACGTGGAAATGCCCATAAGATTTGTTCTAATTTAGTTATAGGACTAACACATTCCATTATAAATTGCCAGGCTTCTTCATATTGACTTAATTCAAACTTTTTAGTTCTCTCTATAACTAAATTTCTAATTGACTTATGACATATATTGTCAGGGTAATTAGGATTAGCTGCGTATCTTACAAAAATATAATCTTGTTTAGTCATTTAATCTATAATAAGTTGATATTCCAAAATAATGTTTGGTAATTTTATTTTCTTCTTTGAGTTCTGCTAAATATTTATAAACAAGATCTACTCTCAATTGTGTTTTAATAGATATATCTATACCATCTAAGTTTTCAGATTGATATAATCTCAAACATTCTAATATTTCTTCTTTCATAATCTTATTTTAAAATTTCTTCAAGTTCTTCTAATGATTTAGATAAATATTTATCTAAATAATCTAATCTAGGTTGTAATACACCTGGTTCCCAACCATAACCATTTCTTATGCGATCACCAATCCATTCAGGACGAGATGGCTTAGTAATTTGAATAAATTTTTCTAAATATTCCATTTCTTCAAAAGAAATATGTTCATTCCATGCTAAATCCTGCAATGCAATACATATTCCATTGTTATAGTCACTGAAATATTTATCAATATTATCTCTAACAATCTGTAATAATTCTTTTATATTTCTCATATCCAAGGTTTTAGTTGTTTAGTTAAACTTCCATCAATATCTAATCTTCCACTATTCATAAATGTTCCTATGCTAAACCAACCTCCATCTAATGTTCTTACGAATACAGCATCTCCATCTTCTCCATTGTCTGTTTTAATAAAGTAATCAGTTTTTTTAGCATATAACCAATCACATTCTTTAACTTCTTTTCTCCATTCATTAAGAGTTTCTTCATCTATTTTATCAAATGGAATAACATCTGTGACATCAACAGTATATAGTCTACTATGTGTTATTTTACCATCATCAAAACAATTATAAGTTTTACCTATTTCAGGTATTTGTTTAAGTTTTTTCATAATTATTTAAGTTTAATCAAATCCATTATACCAAGATGTATCTAAGTCCTGTTTCATAAATAATTCTAATATTGTACTAAAATCTTTATCATAATCAACACAATATCCTTTTTCAATAAGTGTTCTATAGGATTTTTTAACTTTTTTTTCTAATTTCTTTAGTGGTATGTGACCAGTAATATACTTATTATAAGCTTTAATTGCTTCATTTAAATATGTCCTAGCTTCGTTCCACCAATTAATTCCTGTATTTGTATCCCATAATTCTAATGTTTCCATAATTATTTAAGTTTTATATTTCCAAATGAATCCTCCACAAGTTTTCCATTTACCTTTAAGAATTTTACAAATATTACCTTGATGAATTCCTAATTGTCTATTTGCTTCAGCAATAGATTCCCATTCTTGTATAAAATTATTATTTAGATCAAATTGTAAAATTGGTATTTTAGGTGCTCCTTTGACAATAATTTTGCCGGATTTCACATCTTTATTTCTATTATTAATATTATCTTTCCAAGTCATTAATTCAATATTATCGAAACTATAAGGTTTATCGCAATCTATCCTATCTACAGAAGGAATTAGCATTTTATCAAATTTACTATTAACCCAATTAGTATAGAGTAAGTTAAATTTTTCTTGAGATAATATCCATTTTTTAAATTCATCTTTATTATATGGAGGTAATGGATGCTTTCTTTTTTTAGAGCTATGACGTTGACCATGATATATATTGGATATTAATCCAGGTATAGAATGACAATATTCTATGTCTTGTTTTCTTTGACATTTTTTACAAATACTTCTTCTATTACTTATAACTTTATTACATTTATTAAAATCTTCTGAAGATTTTATTTCTTTACATTTACTACAAGCTTTAGTGTGTATCATTTGTCATTTTTGTTTAATTTGATCTCGCCAGAAAATTTCTTTAACGAAATAGGTAATATAATAGATATTAATGTTACCATTATATATTTAGGTAATAATATCCATTGAAAGTCAAAGAATACATTTAATTTTGTATACCATGTATACATATTGATAAGAATATCAGTATACATATATAAGTTAACTGCTTCCATATATTTATCTTCTAATTCACTTTTCTTAAACTGGTTAGTTTCACCAAACTTTAATGGTAAATTACCTAGTTTAACTGTGAATATCATAAGTGGCATAGCTAATACAATAGTAAAGAATCCTGCATATACATAATTTAACGCTCCATTGAATAAATCAAATGAATAAAAGAAGGATGCATAATGAAAACTCTGTGCAATTACTATAATAAAAGTAGCCCAAGCTAATCCATTACTTGAAATTAACCATTTAATAAATTGTTTCATATATTAATTTTAATTAGTTTAATAGAAAAAAATAATAAATAACATCTACTATTGGACACCACTAATAAACATTGGTATCTCGAATGTTCTTACTCAACTAGTATTTAGAATAAGATATAGGTCTAGTCGTAACTATATATTATGTCTTCAAGTTTCCCCTAGAACAGGCAAGATGTTATTTATTATTAAAAAAATCTCTAAATCTAACAATATTTAGGCTTTCTCTTAGCATAGTAGCTAATCAGTTCAACGTAGATTTAGAGATTGGAAAAAATATTATAGTGAATAAATTAAAGCAAGAATTTCACTTACTATTAACTCTGAGCATTCCTATATTAGAAGATTAATTTATCCTAAGTTAGTACTTTTACTTATTTTACTACAATATTTGTTATAATGTTGCTACTTTAAAAAAAATATGAATGCAGTGCGTTAACCTGCAAATGTATGAATTAAACTATCTCAACCATTACATCTTTACATGAAGAAAGATATTTTAGATAGGTAGGCACTCTAACTTAACCCTACTCTTTTCATATTATTAAAAAAAAATAAAACATTATAAGATTTACTTTCATTAAGATATTACACATGCATCTGATATATTTCTATACCTGCATCCTCATCCTTCTGACTATCTATTTCAAGTACCATCCACCTCATATCTATTAAAATTTCAAAGTTCCCATATTGTTACATATGCTCATAATGTTTTATTTAATTTCTTTTGTATTTTAATATTTTTCTTTATTTGTTTTTTAAGATATAATCTTAATAAGATTATTACAATTAGTGATAAAACAAAACACATTAGTAATCTAAATTTTTAATTTTTATGTTTTCTATTTCAAAGATTGTTAACATAGAATCTAACGCTGCAACACTATTATTACTAAGATGAAACAATAATATTGTTTTGTCATTAGATCTAATGTAATCCATATTATGCGTAACTATTTCTTTTACTGAAATAGATGGATCCCAATCTTCAGAAGCACAATCCCACCAACACATTTTAAAACCTCTCATCATTAATGTATCCTGTTGACAATCTAATATTGCACTATAAGGTGCTCTAAAATAATTATTTAAAGGTTTACTGTATAATAAATTTATACTATCAATAATGATTTGATTATACAATATTTCTTTATCGTAATTTTCAAATAAAGATTTCTCACTTAAATGTAAATGAGAATATGTATGATTAGCTAATATGTGATATTTAGCTATTGAATCAGCTAAATGCAATTCGTCCTTTTCTATATATTCACCAACACAAAAGAATGTTGCTTGAACATTGTGTTTTTTTAATACTTTTAACATATCAAAAGTATTTTGAATTGGAGCATCATCAATTGTAATAACAACTTCTTTAACCTTATTTGGAGTTGTGAGGTTATTAGCCTCACACCCAATAATAGTAAAATAAATTGTTCCAACTATTATAATTAATAATATCCAAATAATATCTTTATGTATTTTTTTCATATCAGTTCAAATTTGTAATGTTCATTTTTAACTAAGTCAGATAATCCAGTTAAATCTTCTACTAAAGATTTAATATGAATTTCTAATTTTTCTAAATCGGAATATTTTTTCCAATTTAATGCCAGATTTCCTAATGGGCTTCTTAACCATCTATGCCACTCACCTGTATTCTTTTTAGGACCTTTAGGCATTTCCAAGGCATTGTTGATAAACTCTGTAGATAATACAAGTGCTCTTGTACAATCTGCATATTCTGGTTGTTTTAAAGTTTTACTTGGTGTGGTAATATCACCACCACTCAATTTTGCAACTGAGTATTCACCACGCTTAGTGATGTACTTTCCTCCTTCGTTGAAGGTCAGAAAGATTTTTGAATTTAATTCAATCATTTTAATGAAAATAATTTTTTTACAAATATAATAAAATTAATTTAGAAAATAAAATCCCTTAATAAAAATTAAGGGATTTTCCACAAAAAACTTTCTAAATATCATCTTCTAAGTCATCCTCCTTAGATTCTGTTCACTTTTAATCAAGTAATCTGGATGATTCGATTAAAAGTTATATATATATAAGTTTATAGGTTCAAATGCCTATTTTGTGTACTTATAGTTTGATTCGGCTATAAAAATAAAGGATGAAGCTTACTACGACTTCATCCTTAAACTAACTAAAACTAAACTATGATTTAGAGAATACGATCAGTTACGACTGATATCTCTGAGTTAAAAACTCAAGGCTTTTCATTTAAGCTACGTATTCTAATTTTCAATCCTCGAAAGGGATATTTGTTTGCTCATTTAAAGGACTTTTTAAAGTCTTAAATATAACATACACACATATTCCTACACCTCCTAAAACTAATATTATTTCCATAATTTAAATTTAGACTTATATGATTTAGGTGGTTTTACTTCTTTACCTTTTTTGGTAAAGACAGGTTTTGATGCTATACCATCTAAGGTATAATCAGGATAATTAATTTTACCTTTAATACTCTTTACAATTTTTAACATAACTTTTTAATTTATATTAATTTAATTCTTTTAATCTCTTTCTCTATTTCAGGAGAAAATAAATTACGAGTTTTTAATTTAATCCATTTAATATAATCTGGATTTGTTTGTAATATATGTTTTACTGATTTACCTATGAATTGACCAAAGGTAAATACTTCTATGTTTTTATCATTTAATTTTGAAGCTTTTTTAACTAACATGACAATTCTTTTGCTTTAGGATGTATTAACCAAGTTTTATTTCTATCATTAATTCTTTTAAATTCATCGCATTCATTTTCAGAAAAAATATATGCAGCAGCTTCAAACATAAAATTATCAACAACGCATATTAAATTTTCTTTAAAAGAAGAATCTGTTCTAATAGCACCATCTGCTATTAATAATGCAACTTTATTAGTTGCAGGTAAATCATTACCTTTACTATCTTTATTTATATAATATCCCATAACATTTTAATTTAAAGGATAAGTGCAAAGATATGAAATCTTATACACTTATCCAAACTTACTTTAAAGAAAATTATTTAACTGTTTGTAACTTAGCTTCTTTTGCAATAGCTGCAAGTTCATCTGTAGATTCAAATGCACTATCAAATAAACCTTTTGCAGATACAGCAGCAACAACTGGAAGTTCTGTTATTGAATTAACAACCAAAATCTTTTCATTCTGTTTGTTCATCATTTCAGAAACTATAATATTTACTGTTTCACCTTTAGCAGGTAAATAAGTAGATGGTTTACCGTCATTTTCAAATACTGTTGCTGTTAAATGTGCATTTAATGCAGTTTGATAATCTTCAGCTTTTATAGCTTCAATAGCTTTTGCTATATGAAATTTAGTAGTAGCTTGAAGATTTACAATAAATCTTTTAGTACCTTCTTCTGGTGAATATTCTGTAACTTGAGTTACTTTAACTTGATATTTACCAGGTTTCTCAATTACAATACGTGAACTTAAAATGTTCTTTACTTGGTCCATTTCAAAGGTTCTTCCATTCAATTCAATTGTGTTCATAATCTAATAATTTTAAATAAATAAATAATAAATAATTAATAATAATGACATTATTGTCATTGTGAGAGTATTAGGAATCGAACCTAATTGTTTCCAATATATTCCAAGAGCTTTTATACCCATTGTTTAGATTTTATCTTAAATATACCACTCCCAATATTTTTTAAGAGGGTGTTTGAGTAATTTTATCTCTTAATTTACTAACTGATTTATTAAAAGTTAATAACTCAGGTTTGTAATAAAATAGAAACGAAGGATAATAATTATCAGAATTATCTGTTCCAATTTCTAAAACTATTTCTTGATTATCATTAATCAAAACTATTCCATCTATATTTGAATTAGGATGAATACAAATTGTTACATTTTCTCTAAAAAGAATTAGTAAATTTTTATCTAAAACTTTTAATTCTTGTAAACAACTTCTATATCCATCTTCTTCATCTTCTATAGCTTCTAAAGATAAATTTCCTATTCTAAATTTAAATTCATCTATTCCACAAAAAATAGTTTTTAATCCTATTAAATTTTCAAAATCAATTGTATTTTTCATATAAATTATATTAATTTGGCCCCTATAATCTGAATCGAACAGATTTTTCTCCAGGACTTATCTATAGGCTCTCATCCATAGTAAGAAAGGGGTGTTTTTTAAACTATTTCAATAGTACTTTTGTTTGGATAATCTTTAGGATTAACATCTTTGTTTGCTTTATTAATCAAACTAAATATTGCTCTTAAACTAAAGAATATCAATTTAGGTTCTACTGAATTAGGTTTTTTAATTTTCTTTTTATCTTCCATTATTTTAAACCTTTTATAATTAATACAGGCCATATCATAATTAAGAATATAAATCCTAAACTAAACACATTTGTATTTAATTCGTTTCTTGAAGCTAGAGCTACTAGAAAACCTATTATACCATAAATAATTAATATAGTTTCCATAAATTTAAGATTTAATTCGTTCAATTTTATATCCTAACATTCCTGTAGGTATAAGTGATAATAGATATTCATATGTACCTATTATTTCTTTTCCATTAATTGTAGTTTTCCACATATATTTAAATTTAGTTAATTTCAAATTAAAAATAACAGTAAGTTCCTTCATAACTGATTAATGCATATACCAGTTAATGGCTAGCCTTATTTCTGAACTATAAACCCACCATGTTATAATTCCATTAGTCAACATTACGATTTGACGGTACGTTTTAACTTACTATTATTATATTGTTAAAAAAATCTCTCTGTACCTGGCTAGTATTAATTACTACTTTAATATAATATTGTTCAGCTTCTTCACCTGTTAGTGTAAATATTAACTGTATTATCCATTTTGTAATTAACCTATTCCACAAGCTGATTTGCCAAATCATATTTATACTTTCATATCAAGAATCACAGTTCTAATGTTTAATTTAATACTCATATTGCTTGCTTCATAAGCAGAAGAGATTTATTGTCAGAGTAGAAGGATTTGAACCTACAAACCAATATATTTCGTATTGGTACAATACCTGTGTCTAAAAAGAACAGTTACTCTGATTTAAAATAGCTGTAGGAAACATATGTAGGCTCGAACTACGGATCTTCTGGTATGTACACCAGATGCTTTACCACTCAGCTATATGTTTCATTTAAAATAGCTGTAGGAATCTCACCTACAGCTTGGTAAACTTCTTATTAACCTCTTATTATCAAGAGTAGAACTTAGAATACGGAGTTCTTACAACCCTCTAGAAATATTAATAAGTTACCTATGGCTTTGTTATACTCTTAGCTAGAGTTATATGTGTTAGTAACTAAACATTACTAATACAATTACTGTAATTGCTATTGCAGCAATTATACAGAAACGAATTGCTTTTCTTAAATTATAAAGTCCCATAAATTTTTTATTAAATTAATACTAATATAATTCCAATAATCATGAATATGAATAATACTATGACAAAAGGATCTGTCATAGTTTCTTTTGCAGCTTGTTTTAATATTTCTTTTTTCATAGTTTTTAAATTGTTAATCTTTAATGTCATTAAGTTTTTTAATCTTAATCTCTCTTTTAGCTTTCCTATTTCTTTTTAAAATAGTATTGGGTTTAATAGCATATTTATTTCTTCTTATTACTTTAGATACTGAAGAAGAACATTTAGCTATTTTTGTACTTGAAGGAAATTGTTCTCCTAAATGTTTAGTATAATTGATATTATCTAAATATTTCTGAGTTATTAAATTCCCATCTTTATCTTCAAATGGTTCAACATTAATCAATGTACCTGGACAAGGATATAATGTATAAAATTTACTTTGTCTTTTATACTCTTCTTTACTAATAAAGATGTGAGTTTTCGCATCCACTAATTTAATAGCTTCTTCTGCATCTAATCTGAAGTATTCATATATACCTTCAGAATTACGTGTTACACTTCTTAGATTCTTTTTCATAATCTCCATGTTTTAAATTAAATTTATATTATTGTTTTCAATAGTTCAGCATCTTTTAAACATACATAAGTATAAAGACCTTGAATTTGCTCTATTGTCAGATTATTTAAACTGATTTCACCATATTTATTAATATACTCTGACATATGCCTATCTTTCCATTCTAATAGATAATACTTTATTCTACCAGGTATTCTTTGGAAAGGTTTTACATTTTTTATATATTCTTCTTCCATGTTTTTAAATTATTAATATATTAGGCGTGATATCACTCACTTTAATCTACTTCAGAACCTCGCACAATTAGTTATGCTTGGGAATAGCCTCAGTTCATAACTATAAGACAAAATAGTTTCCTATCTTGAATGCTAAATATTTAACTGAATCTCAACAGTACATATTTCTATGGAAAGGTATCATTCTTTCATTATTTAGCTGCCACATTACTCAATTACTTGTCAAGGTTTGATAAACCACTCAGAAGGAGCTTGAGTAAATTATGTAATCATCATGTCAATTAATATTTTTTTATTAGTTTGTCACACACCACTGTTTCATACTATTTCCTATTTTAATTAATTGATTTAGATGTAAATATTAAATAACTAAGCGTTCAGTATATACTGCTTCACTTTAATGGACTCTACATAGTTCTAACTTAGTTATTTCAAATTACTGCCTGTAACAGTTACATTGGTACATTGGTCCTTTGTAGGTTGAGTTTCACCCAGGATTTCTCAATCTAACATAGTCTTATTAAATTTATAAGACAGATTGGCCAGCAGCTTACTGGATAGTTGTACAACAACTTCTTTTATTTCTTAATTTTTATTGTATTAACATCAACATTAAACTTCGTAGCAATATCTTCTAATGTTAATTCAATAATTTGAGGTTCGATGAAGTCTTGGGCATATTTCATCTCAGCCCCCCTAGGCCCCCTCCTCCCCCCTCCCCCAATAGGAATAGAATTAGCTTGTTCAATAGTTTGTATATCCGAATCATAACAAAAATAAGGATAATAAAATTTATCATTATAAGCCCAAACTACTCTCTTAATTCCAGGATTATTTTTAGTAATAGGTTCATCAGATACCATCATTACTCTAGGAAATGTTAAATCTTTCATAATTGTATGTTTTAATTGTTAATTTCTTTATTCTGATATTTTTACACCTATAAAAATACCTATTCAATAACTTTAACTGTTTTACCTAATAATTTAGATATTTCAGCTACTGTTAATTCAATAGTTTCAGGTAAAGGTTTGGCATTAATAAACCATCCCCCAATCACCTCCCCCCCCGGTATTCCGGCATATTCAGGGTGACCTGGATAAGTATTTTCATTACAAATTACTTTGAATGGATATTGTGTTTTACATTCAGTAACTTTAGCCAGTACGTAATATTCTCTAGCTTCTGATTCGTTGTCATTCCAGCATAACATTGGTTTATTTATAATTTCTACTTTCATAATATATAATTTTAGTCGTTTTAAAGTATAAAGTAAAGCCCTGGATTAGGGCTTATACTTTAGTTCATTTCCATTATAATCAGTAATATCTTCATATTCACCAATTATAGCTCCTAAATCATGAAAGAATATAGCAAAGTTATTTGTACCAAATCTAGTTGTATCTTTGAATATAACTACAACTTTGTTATCTTTAACAACATCACGTTCAAAAATAGAATAAACACTTCTTGGAACTTTAAAACCTCTAATTCTTGCTGATTCATATGGAAAATATCCTATTGCTTCAAATCCATCGAATTTAATTGGACTATCAAATGGGATATATTTAGTTGCTTTTGTAATATCTGTATACATAATATATAATTTAAGATTAGTTTAAAGTTAAAAGCCTCTAATGAGGCTTATAGTGTTATTTTAATCCAATTATTTCTAATTCTTTAACTGAATACTTGAAATCAATATAACCTTTAGAATGAGATTCAAATTCTAATTCTTTAGCTTTATTAAAAGCATCAGTGTAATAGAAATAAGCTTTATCCACAACAGTATTTAAATCACCTATTGTTTCTATTATAATATAAATTGTTTCCATGATATGTTAATTTAAGATAGTTTAAAGCTATTATATTGTAATAAGTTTGATAATATAAGTAGTTTGTGTTACAGACCAAATTAGTGTGAGATGATATAACCTCTCATACTCAACTACTTAACCTAACTTATTTACACAATCTATTTAACTACTTAACTTAACATTTAACCAAATAAGTCTCACTATGTCATCATCTATCTGTCAGTATTAGTGAGCATTAACACGCCTTGTTACTTATTTGGGTAAATCATATCATAATCTTATACCTGAAGCTCAGTATTAATAAAATAAAACCCTAATTATAGTCTCAAATTAAGGTCTTATTATAGGTATATAGAAGTAAACTCTGAGGTCAAATTAAACTCCCTCAAGACACAACATAACAGGTCTCAAGGGATATATGATTACAAGTAGTACAAACTACCTGGATAGGTAATTAATGTTACTACAACTATTCCCATTATAATAATAACAGGAACAATTATGAATAATTTCTCTTTCAGTTTCATAATAAAGTAATTAAATAAATATATATAAATAAATAATAAATAATCTTTCTGACTATAATATAACTACATGATGAAATATAATTTGGCATTACCCTTATATTTATATAATAAGAGCAATTGAAAAAAAGAGAATGCTGTAGCTTATGCTACAACATCTCCTACAACAAGTTTCAATTCTTCAACATCAGCAGTTAACATGAACTGTGCTTCAGGTATTACAACCTCATTCTCTACATTTCTGTAAGGTTTGAAATTAAGGTAAGACCATTCTGGATGTGATTTGCTAATTCCTATTGAGCTAATAACTTTTTTCATAGTAGTAATGTTTAGTGACGGAGGGATTTCTCCAATCTTTTTCAAGTGGGGGATAAATATGGGGTATCTATCTCTCTCATTATCCAAACCAAATTTTTAAAATTTTTATAAAATTTTTTCCACCTAAAAAATCCAACTTAAAGCTATCTTATAAAGCTACCAAAATTAATTAACCATATTTTCAATTAATTAACTAATCAACATAAAAATAATTCCATTTTTATTTGGAAGTAATACAAATTTATTTCTATCTTTGCAAACAGAGATATGCCTTACTAGCATTTCTCCTGGTAACTTTTAAGTGGCAGGACAGACGTGGGATTTAATACTAGCAATAGTTAATACGTAAATAAGTATAATGTTGATGATAACATTGAAATTTACAGGAAATTTTTCTCCCATAATCTCAAAAATTTGAAAACAAGATCTACAGAATAGAGCCTAGTAATGATATGGCAGTGGGAAATACTATTCATCGGAGAAACAATTTATTGTACCCCTGGTCGATTGAGTGATTAAAGTGTAAATAAAACTAACTTTAAGTTAGAAGAGTTCTGAAAGTGAACTTGGGTTTATTGTGTTTTAAAAGTTAAACAATATGCGTAAATATATTCTACTAAAAATATTAGCTAGATTATTAACTAGAAAAGTATTATTAAAGAGAAAATTAGATAGAAATCCTAATGATAAAGATATATTGGATAAGATATCTAAAATAGATAGTATATTAAAAAGAATAGAGAATTTAAAGCAAGATTAAAATGTTAAATGAAAAAGAATTTTTACAATCTATTAAACAAATAGATTACCCTGAAGAGAAGTATATTAAGAAAGAATATACTAAAACTCAAATTGTATTACACCACACTGTATCCAATGGATCAGCTTTAGATGTTTCTAATTATTGGAAAACGTTACCTACTAGAGTAGGTACATGTATGATATTAGAAAGAGATGGTACACTTAATCAGTTGTTTTCATCTAAATATTATGCTGGACATTTGGGATTAAAACCTGATCACTTTATTGAATATGGAATACCTTATACTGATTTAAATAAATCCTCTATAGGAATTGAGATGATTTCATGGGGAGGTTTAAAAGAAAAGAATGGTAGGTTATATAATGCTTATGGTAAAGAAGTAGTTAATGAAACAGTTACTAAACTATCCACCCCATATAGAGGATACACTTATTACCATTCTTATACAGGGAAGCAAATTGAAACCCTTAAGAATATACTCTTATACTGGGGAGAAAGATATAGTATCCCTTTAGATTATAATGCTAATATGTGGGATATAAGTGAAGATGCTTTAGAAGGAACTCCGGGTATTTGGTCCCACACCTCAGTACGTAAAGATAAATCCGATGCATTTATTCAACCAGAATTAATTAGTATGTTAAAGAGTTTAAAAGGAGGAGAAAAGTTATGAGTAAAACAGTTTGCGTATATCACAGTATAGATTTGGATGGCTGGATGTCAGCAGCCATAGTTAAACATTGGTGGCTAAAAGAACATTACTTTTTAAAAGAAAATGGATATAGTATGGAGTTTATAGGATATAACTATGGGCAACCTATTCCAAATCTATCAGAGTATGATAAAGTAATAATGTGTGATATAAGTTTTCCACCAGAAGAGATGAATAAACTTATAAATAGCCCTGATAATAATAATTTTGTATGGTTAGACCATCACATTTCAGTTATCAGTAACGAAAAAATAAATGAGAATTGGGCTAAAGGTATTAGAGACGTAACTTTTGCAGCTTGTGAATTAACATGGAAGTACTTCTTCCCTAATGAACCAATGCCTGAAATAGTTAGATTGATTGGTAGATATGACTGTTTACCTGATAGAGAACTAAGGAAACACCCAGAGCATATGAAAATCAGGGAGTTTCAATATGGGGCAAGACAATGCATTAGTAATTATGATGAAGCTTATAATGTATTAAGTATGCCATCGGAACACCAAGACACATTTGAATATATGACTTTAGAAAGTGGTAAAGCAATTTACAAATATCTTTGTACAGATGCTAAACAAAGTTATAAGAATGGGTTTGAAATTATGTTGGATGTAGAATTATTATCGCATAATTCTCAAAAATTATATAAATTTATTTGTATAAATAAAGAACGTTTCAACCCAATTAATTTTGGAATAGATTATCATAAGGAGGGGTATGATGGAGCAGCTTGTTTTCATTATGTTAATGGTAAATGGTATTTTAGTTTATATAATGATAACGGGTTGGTTGATTGTTCAATTATAGCTAAACAATATGGTGGTGGTGGTCATAAAGGTGCTGCTGGATTCATAATTGATAGTATTGACAGTTTAAAAGAACTGTTAGTTGTCAAATAGTCACCATTTTATTTCTATTTACAGACAAAATTACATATAAACAGAAATGGAATATTAATTGATGATAACAATTTATAAATTAAAAAATATAAAGCATGTATACTAATAGTACAGATAACTATTTAAATTTATTATTAAAACTAGGATGTATAGTTGTAGATTCTACTAATATACTGAATACTAATAATAAAGTAATGAAAGAGACTAACGAAACATTTGATTATGAAATAGCCCTCCCTGGCTTGATAAGAGAAGATTTAGACATTAAGGCTATATTTGAGAAAGATTTCTTAACTGTCTTTGTAAATGTGAAAAAAGATTATATCTTTGTACCTGAACAATCAATTAGAATTGTCAAATTAGTAACAGAGGTTAGTTGTGAGAAGGAAGATATTATTGTTAAAATGGAAAATGGTGTCCTAACAATATCTTTAAAGAAGACTAACCCGATTACTGAGATTACATTATAAAGGCTTTTTTCTTTTTCTCTTTTTAATCAATAATAATTCTCTTGTGAATCCCCTTATTCTAGGGGATTTTTTATTCCTATTAAAAATATCTTAAATTAATTTTGGAAATTAATAAAATTAATTATATCTTTGTGACATGAAAAATTTAATGATTCCAAAAAAAGTTGGTGATAAATTCAATACAACTAGATTTCATGAAGGTCTGGTTGGTTGGAAAAATTCATATACAGTATCTGGTTTTTATATTAGTATGTGGGATAGATTTAGTCCAACATTTTCAAAATTATCAAGATTGTTAAAATTTAAATCCTCAAATGCTACAATAAAAGAAAATATTGAAAAATCATTATTGGATAGTAATTTTAAACATCACGAAATAATGGTAAATATAAAAGAAACTGGTGGAAGTATTGGAATAAGATATTGTATAAAAGAATAATAATTCAAAATAATATGAAATGGCAGTAATTAAAACAAAAGATATATGTGATTTCGATAAAGATATGTGGGAAAGATTTAATCTTGATGTTGGAATCATACAATTAAAAATAGATAAATTAAATAAACAAATTGGAATCTGTTCATACTGTGGATGTAAACTGGTTCCAAATTCTAAAAGTAATAAATGTGAATGTTGTGGAGCACCATATTAAAATATTACGGAATCATAGCAAAGATGGTCTATGCGTGGGACTGAAAATCCTGAGATGGTGGTTCGATACCATCTGATTCCACCAATAAATAAATAAATATATAAATAGATGGAAAAAGTAATTAAAAAAACAAATGATTGGGCAAATTTTATTTTACGTAGAATTGAAGATGGTGTTGAAACAGACACGATGCTTGGTGGATTTTATTCTTATATTGAAAAAGAAAAGAGTATTGAAGCATTTAATGCACACATAAAAGACTGGGATGAAGATGAATTGAAAGATTGTTATGCAGTAATAACATTTTTTGAAGACTCTTATATGCCATTATATGAAGGTTCTAATTATTATATAATGACAGATACCGGTGGAACCATAGCAAATAGATCTAAAAAATAAATAAATAAATAATATGATTATTAAAGCAGACAAAGAAGCACAAAAGGAATTAGCTGAATTAGCTGATGTAGTTTTAAAAGCAGTAGGATTACAAGCCTATAATAAGGTTGGTAAAGTTCTAAATTCAATTCAATTAATTAATGAAACTCCAGAAGTTAGATTACCATCTGGAGAATTACAAGAGGATCAATAATTTCAATTATGAAAATTGAACACAAATTAAACATTAAAAAAGATTTACATTTGTTCATTTTCTCTCAATTAAATGAATTACGTCATTGGGATTTAGTTCCCTCTGACGTAAGGATTTTAGCACAACTATATAATATGGATTATGATATGGTTGCTACAGGAGAAGTTAAAAAGTATGAAGATAGAATGAACATCTTATTTTCTGTGGAGAATAAGAAGAAAATTATGGAAGAATTAAAGATGTCTTATAATACTTTTAATAATAGTTTAACCAAACTTAGAAAGAAAGATTGGATCTCTAAAGATAATACTATAGATGAAAAGTATTTATTTAATTTAGGTGCAAAAGAATTTAAATTTATAATTGAATTTAAAGATGAAGCCTGATGTTGAAGCACTATTAAGAAGACACAAAAAGAAATTTGCCGATAATGTAATATATTCATCTGAAATAGAAAATATGATAGATGAATTAGTACAAGAGTTAGGATTTGGTAAGATGGAGATTAAGAGAGTATTAGATTCACAATTTAGAATATTAAGAGAGACAATGAATTGTGAAGGATTAATTACAGAAGATTCTAAATTTGAGGACATGAAATCTATTAGATTAATTAGATTAGGTTCATTTAGACCATCTCCATCTAAGTTTGAACATATACAAGAATGGATAAAGAATAATAAAGAAAATGATAAAAAAGATTGATGTTAATATCAAACATATGGTTTATGATTATCCAACAAAATCAGAAGAAGGATTTACTCAAGCTGAAATTAATTCTTTAATATCATGGTTTCCTACAATCAATACTGAGAAGTTTGATGATGCGATGACTGGAAATACTTGTATGATGATAAATGATGACATTATCCATTATCCTTGTGATGTATATAAAGCATTACGTTGTGGATTAGAGGGACGTGACTTAACATTGGCAGAATTCGACTAATATGTTTGATATAGATTCAAATAATAACGTGATGTTAAAGGAACCTGGTGTTCTACTTATATCTGAATTTAAAAAGATATGGGATGCTGATAAAACTAAAGATAAAGATTTAGCTTTAAAGATATTTGCATATATTTACTTTAAATCAGACTTCAAATCTCCTTATAGAAATAGTAAAACTGTAGAAGAGTTACCTGTAGTATTAAAGGTGGATTTAAACCTTCCCAAAGACTTTACAGAGACTAAGGATATGCAATTAGCTGAAGCTAAATATATAGACTTGCAGACTACTAAATCATTGAAAATGATATTATCTGCGGAGAAGTCTCTGGACCAAATTACTAAATACTTCGATGCTTTTGATATAACTAAGATTACTGCTGAAGATGATAAAGCTTCTGCAATAAGTAAGTTAATGTCTAATCTTAAACAAGTTGATGAAGTAGCAACTAAGTTAGAATTTGTTAAAGATAAGATTGCTAAAGAATTACAGACTAAGAAATTGTCTGGTAGTAAAGTTTTAAGTTCAAGAGAATTGCCTAAATCTAAAAGAAAATGAGATATTTAATATGGTGTTTAATACATTGGAAAAAACCAGAATGGTTATATGCATGGCGTGTATTAACAAAACATAATTATTGGATGATAAAATACTTTATGATACGTACTTCTAAAAGGTTAAATAGTTATTCCAAGCATGTTATTAAATCTTATTTACTAACATATTTACCTAAAAGTTTTATTAAAGTTATTTAAATAAACCTAAAAGTAAGAGAAAATGACATTAGAAAATATAAAAGAATTTTTACAAAATAATCCTGGATACCTTAAGTGGGGAGATGTTAGGATAGCATTAAAATTAGATACTGATATAGATTTAGTTAAACAAGCTAAGTTAGAAGTTAAAAATGTAGCTCAAGATGAAGTTAATTCAGGCCCAAATATATTAATTCTTGATATCGAAACTGCGCCATTGATGAGTTATACATTCGGCATCTGGCAGCAAAACATTAGTTTAGATCAAATTGAATCTGATTTTTTCATTATAACATGGTCAGCCAAGTGGTTAGGCTCAGATAAAGTATTCAATGGTTTAATTACACCTAAAGAAATACTCAATGAAGATGATTCATCAATTATGAAACAACTTTGGTTAGTATTAGAAAAAGCTGATATAGTAATAGGTCATAATTTTAAAAGATTTGATAAAAAGAAAATTAACTCGAGATTTATTGAAAATGGATTGGGTCCAGTATCTCCTTACAAAGTTATCGATACGTTAGAAGTTGTTAAAAGAAACTTTGGGTTTACATCTAATAAATTAGAAGCTTTAGCAAGGAAGTTTGGATTTGAAAGTAAACATGATACAGGATTTAATTTGTGGAAAGCTTGCATGAAAGGTGATAGAGAAGCTTTAATTAAAATGTCATTATATTGTGATCATGATGTTGAGATTACAGAAAATGTATTCTTTAAATTATTACCTTGGATTAAAGATTTAAATTTAGGATTATATAATATAGATGATGAAATTAAATGTCCTGCTTGTGGTTCTAACCAGTTAAAAGAAGCAGGCTTTCATTATACTTCTATAAGTAAATATCAATCTTATAGATGTGAAGAATGTGGTCATATTAGTAGAGATAGACATTCTATATTAACTAGGGATGAGAATAAGAAAATAATTGTTTCTGTGAAATGATAACTTCTAAAATAGCTAATTCAATAGATGAATTAAAAGATGGAGATGAATATCAAATCCAATTCCCAATGTCAGATTACTGGTCAATGCCAAAAATATTTAGAACAAGTAATTGTGATTGTGATAAAAATAATTTAGAAAGATTAATTAATTGTCAAAGACTCAGAATATTATATGAAAAAACAAATAAAGGATGATGATAATTTCGATCTAATAATATTTTTAACTAGGACATTATTGGGTAAAGAAGGGGATTCATTAGAAAAAAAGGATTTAGATAAAAAGCATCCAAACTCTTTTAAACCAAATAATAAAGATGATACAGATTACCAAAATAGAAAAAGTAGAACAGGGAAATAGTGATGTTAAAACTATTAGTTCTGAATTTTATCATTCTAAAGATTTTTCCTTTTATATTGGAAAGATTAAAAAAAATGATTTAATGATATTCAATGGTTTAGTAGTTGAACATAAAGATACGAAGGACTATATTACGATACCTATTGAGATTTTAAAAGAATTATTTGATCTAAATGATAGAGATACAACAAACTAGATTGTTAAATTTGCAATTACAGGATGAAGATATTGAAATATTTATTTCTTTAGTTAATAAACTCATGATTGCAACTAAACAAACCGGATTTAAAAAACCTTTCAATGAATCACAAAGAGTTTTAATAGAAAACATATTTAGTCAATTAAAACTAGATGAAATAGAAAGTGTTAACATATATAGTGAAAGAGAACAAACAATAAGTAATGATTACGAATAATATTATTAACGGTTAAAAAATATAAAAATGATTGTACATAAGAAATCTTTAGAAGAAGTAAAAAAGATTATAGGAAATTCAATTGATGATGATAACCTTTGTAAAATTTTGTCAATACAACGTAATATATTGCATGATGAAATTAAAGAATTACCTTTATTATTAGAAGAAATAAAAATTTTAAAAGAGATACTTGTATCTTTCCCTAATGTTGAACCTTATATAGATATACTTGATTTATCAAAAACAAAAATGTTAGAGTTAATTAATAAATTATAAAAAAATGAAAAGATTAATATACAAATTATTTTATAGAAAAACTATTTTGAAAGCAAAATTAGATCAATTAAATGGTTGTTTAATGGTGATCAATACCTTAAAAGGTGCTTTAACTAATTTAGATCCTGATGAAGTACTTAATATTATTATTAGTGAATTTAGAGATCAAAGAGAACAAGTAAGATTATCTTTATATAAAAAATAAATTAATAGATTATAAACAATGAGTGAAGTAAATTTCAAACCATTTAATCAAAATATATTGGTCTATGCGCCAGTAATTAGTGAAACAACCAAATCTGGTATTGTTAAGTCTGATAAAATGATTGCTGAAGAAAAGAATAAACAAGATTGGTTTCTTGAAGTAGCAGAAGTATCAGATGAGATTACAGATATCAAAGTTGGAGATAAAGTATATATAGGTTCTGGTAAGTTACCTGCTATAGATATCGATGGGGTTCAATATATTTATGTAAACAAATTAAGTATAGTAGGTAAGAGAAAAGTATAATATGAAAAAGATAACTAAAATAACTACAAGTATATATTGTTTCTTCTTTGGACACCAATGGATTGAAAGCAAAGTATATAATCATAAAATGTGTTTAAATTGTGGTAAAATAAAAAACATTGGATAATTTTACTGATAATAATATCAAGTCTCACTATATTTATAGACATGTGAGACTTGATAAAAACGAAGAATATCTAAGTTTATGTTAAAAGAAGAATGGATTAGTAATACTGAGGAAGTAGACATTGATACACGAGGATATTCCTTTGAATCTGTTATGAACAATAAAAATTGTTCTAAACATCATTCTTATTGGAGACTTATTAAAAAAACTAAATTTTCAGATGCCCCAGAATTTCTATTTCAGTCAAAAACAGGTGAGTCGTGGCAATTCTTTGATCCAAATATAGTCAATCCTATATCCAATACAAACCAAATATATATCAAATTTAAGAATGTTTCTGAGTTTGTAGAACCTTCAAATCATTTTAGAACACATGGATGTTATACTTCGTATACAGTTGATACTGTAGCATGGAATAAATATTGGGATGATTTAGAGGATAAGATTGAGAATGGATTTGAAGTTGATGGAGTTAGAATAACAGGAAGATATTTCTTTACAATTAATTTTGGAAGATTTAGGGCAGTACCTGTAGATGAATTTGGTAAACCTACAAGTAGAGATAAAAAATGGACCTTTTTAAGATTCTTAGATCATCAATATTATATGATGAACGAATTAGAACATTGTTTGCTAGAAGGTCCATTCAAAACAATAGAGAACTTTAAAAAATGGTTTCCAAATAAAAACGCAGATGATTTTGAGAAATTGGGATTGGAATCATTTGTATTAGCTAAAGCTAGGCGTAAAGGTTGGACTGCCGCAATAGCTGTAGGAATATTTAATTATAATTTTACCTTTATAGAAAGTAGTATGAATATCATTGCTGCATATGAGAAAGGTAAATATGGAGCAATGTTAAAGTCATTTCATACAACTAAAACATTTTTAGATAAATATACTCCTTGGAAAAGAAGAACTGATATAAAGGGTACTAATGAGCATATGATATCTGGAGTTGAAGTTAAAGATGACTATGGTATCATTTTAAGAGAAGGATATTTATCTGAGATACAAGCTTTATCATTTAAAGACAATGAGTTTAAGTCAGTTGGTGAAAGTTCATCAGTAATTAATATAGAAGAAGCAGGTATATTTCAAGATTTAGTAACAACATTTCAAGCTTCTGTAGCACCACTCATTAGAGATGGTGAAACCAAGATTGGTATAGCTATTGTTGGTGGGTCAGCCGGAGACATGAGTGGTGGAGGTTCTACAGGTCTTGCTGAAATGATATATAAACCTGAAGCATACGGATTTAAAGCGTACCCTAATATATATGAGACCGTAGAGGTTCCAGGTAATACTGGATGGTTTGTAGATGACTTGTGGTATTCTCCAATTAGGATGAGTAAGAAAGAAATCTTAGAGATTGATAATTCTGAAAAAACTGTTGAATTATTATCTAAGTTTAAGGGAGAATACATTGACTTTGTAGATAATCATGGTAATTCATATAGATACTTATCTAATCTGTTCTTAGAGAGAAAAAGAGAATCTAGTAGAAGGATAAGTTCAATGGCTTATCAAATGTTTATTACACAGCAGCCTAAGTATTTAAGTGAAGCATTTCTTTTAAATGAATCTTCACCATTTGATACAGCTACAGCTAAAGAAGTACTTGGTCAATTAATGATACAAAAAATAGGTGAGGAAAAAGGTATATTCTCAATATTAGACGGTAGACCAAATTTTAAATTAGACATGTCTTTAAATGCTGTAGATGAATATCCTTATAGAGGAGAAGATACTACAGGATGTTGGGTATTATATGAAAGACCTCAAGAAATAGGTGGGAAGATTCCTACATGGAGATATATTGCAGGAAATGACCCTATTGATTGGGGGAGTGATGAAGTAAGTACTTCTGGATATCATTCATTTGCAGCTACATATATAATAGATACAGTTACAAGAAATATTGTTGCAGAATATATAGGTAGACCTTATAAAGCTGATAATTATTTTGAACAATTATGGAGAGGATTAGAATATTATAATGCTTTTCTGCTATATGAAAATAATTTAAAATCATTGTTTACATATTTTAAATTAAAAAATAAATTATATTTGCTTGCACAAGAACCTGGCTTATTAAAAGATAGATTGGGTTATAAAAGTAATAATAGACCTAAAGGATTTCACGCTACTCCTGAATCTAACAGGTTAGCAAGAGAATTAATTCACACTTGGTCATTAGAACAAGTTATGCAAAGTCAGACTGAGGATGGTGAAAACATATATGTTCCTAGAATGTACTATATTAAATCTAAAGGTTTATTACAAGAAATTATAAATTATAATAGTAAAGGTAACTTTGATAGAGTATCTGGATTTGGAGCTGCAATGTTATTATTATTTGATAGAAATTATGATGAAGATGATTTCAAAGAAACAAATTCATTTATGAATCAAGGTATATTTGCAAAAGTTAAAAGTATGATAAATAAAAAAAATAAATTTAATCTTGTAAGATAATGAAAAGTAGTGCTGAAACAATTTTAGCCAAAGATTATGGTAAGAAAGCTATTCAGCTACCAAATCAAAGGGTTTCAAGATCAGTTAAAAATGGTGAGAAGTGGCAACACGATAGTGTAGATTTCTTTATTAATAATAGAAAGAATTATTATGGTAATAGGAAGACTAAGGCTGAAATAGATTCTAATTGGGATTTTTATAATAATTATTTATCACCAGAAGAATTACATCATACATTAGATCCTTTGGGTGTAGAAGATAAATTATATAATGAAGATATACAAAATGTATTTAAATTCTATAATATTTTAGATCAACCATTTGACACTTTATTTGGTGAAGAGTTGAAGAGACAGGTTGAGATAAAAGCTTTTGCTATTAATCCACATATAATTAATAGTAAGGATTTTGAGTTTAAAGAAAAAGTTAGTAAGTTTTTAACTGAATTAGCTGAACAACCAGGTAATATTAATCAAGAACTATTACAAGAAAAATTAAAGGAATTCGATAAGTTTAGAAAGAATGATTTGCAATCTGCACATGAAAAGATGGCAAATAATATTATCCAAACTTTAATTAATGATTTGAGTTTGAATTGTAAAATGGTCTTTAATAAAGGATTTAAAGAGTTAGAAATTAATTCAGAATGTATTTATAGAATTGGTCATGCTGGTAAAGATCTTACTTTAGACAAAGTACAAGGTGCTAATTTCTATGTATTGGGAATGGGATCTTCTAATAATATAGAAGATGGATATGCTTGGATAGAAATAGATTATATGAATTCTCATAAAATCATAGATGAATTTGCTGAAGAATTAAGTAATGAGGAAATAGATAAAATATTAAAATTATCTGTATGGGATCAAGATACAATGCGTCCTCATAGAATAGCTCTAGTGGATATAGATCCAGATAGTAAATATGCAACTCATGCATTACCTTTAATTGAAGATAAACAATTTGTATCATTAGATGGTAGAGATGCTGCTGAAATAGATCCAGATGGTAATATTAGAGTACATAGGGTACAATGGTTATCATTAAGAAAACTTGGTAAGTTAAAATATTTTGATCAATTTGGTGATGAACAATTTGAATGGGTTGATGAATTCTATCAAGCAGATGTTGCTCAAGGTGAAGAAGTTGAATGGATATGGGTAAATGAATTATGGGAAGGTGTTAGAATAGGTAATTCTATTTATAAGAAGATTCGTCCTTGTCCAGTTCAAATGAGAAGTATGACAAATCCTTCTATAGTTAGACCTAGTTATGTAGGATATGTTATGTCAAATAATGGTAAGGTTCAAAAGAGTAGAATTGAGAAGTTAAAACCTTATCAGGAAATGTATAATGTGTGGGCTAATAAATTAGTTAAACTTTGGTCAGAACATATTGGTAAAGTTGCTTTATTTGATGTTGCATCTATTCCATCAGATATGTCTACTGAAGAATGGTATCTATGGGCCAAGAGATTTAATTTTGCATTTTATAATTCTTTTGAAGAAGGTAAAAAAGGTGCAGCTAAAGGAATGATTGCAGGTAATATGCAACAGAAATCTTCAGTATTAGATTTAGGTTTGGCTCAAGAAATTAATCAGGCTATTCAAACTTTATCCTGGATTGAAGAAAGAGTTAATAAAATATCTGCTATACCTGAAGCTAGACAAGGCGCTATGTCAGGTAGAGAAGGATTGGGTGTATCTCAGCAAAGTATAGTTCAATCATCTCATCAAACTGAAATGGATTTTGCAATACATGATTTTGTAAAGTCTAAAGTATATGAGATAATGTTAGAATATGCTAAAGTATTGTGGAAGGATGAGAAGGTTAAACGTCAATATGTACTAGATGATTTATCAAATCATATATTAGAAATAGATGGTGAATTATTAAATGAAGCTGACTATAATGTTAGAATAACTAATAGTTCTCAATTAATGAATATGTATAATGCAATAACTCAATTGGTTCATCCAGCAATGCAAAATGGGGCACAATTATCTGATATTGCAAAAATGTACATGGCTACATCTCCTTCTCAAATGGTTCATCAATTAGAAGAATCTGAAGATAAGAGGAATGAGCAAGCTAATGAGCAAAGTAAAATGCAACAAGAAAGTATGCAGGCTCAAATGCAAGCTCAAAAAGAATTAGCTCAAATTCAACATCAACAAGAACTTGAAAAGATAAATTTAGAATATCAGTATAAAATACAGATTGAACAGATGAAGATGCAACACGCATTTAATATTCATTCTACTGATACAAATAATAATAATATTGAAGATGCTGTTGAGATTGAAAAAATTGCAATTGGAACTACTTCTGCTGAAAAGATGCAACAAGACCAGATTGTAGCCGATAAAGAAATGTTAGAAATAGAACTTCAAGCTAAGAAGGATATTGAAAAAATTAAAATTACTAATAAACCAAAACCAGTTATTAAGAAATAAGGCTATATATGTAGCTTTATTTCTTCAATTAATAAAATAAATTAATAATAAATAATACTTTTGTACATGGGAAAATTTGATGATTTTATTGAGGTTGATGATAATGAAACCCTATTTCAAGGGGATCAACATTTGAAGATTAATCTCGAACCAGAAAAAATAGAAAAAGCTGAACCTGAGAAAAATAAGACTACTCAGATAATTAATGAAAATGAAGAAGATTTAATTGATACTGATGAATATTTAAGTTCGGAAGATAATGATGAACCTGAAGATAAGTCTGAGCCAGTTAAACAAAGTAAAGAGAAATCTTTTAAAGAAACAGATAATTCAGATTCAGAAGTAGTTAAACCTAAGAATGAATTTTCTGCATTTGCAGCATCATTGAATGAACAAGGTTTCTTTCCTGATATTGAGGATGAAGAACTTGAAGAAATTGATAATGAAGAAGTTTTACAAGAAAAACTAGCTAAACAGTTAAATATTAATTTTGCAACATGGCAAGATCAATATAGACAAAATGTAATATCTAATTTACTTAATGAAGGATATATTTCTAAAGAAGATGTTAAATCTATAATTCCAATAGAAGTATCTCCAGAACAAATTAAAAGTGATATTAATGTTGCTAAAGATGAGATTAGGAGATATTATAAGAGAATAGGTACTCCAGATAAAGAAATTGAAAGAATTATTAATTCCAGAGAAGATATAGAAGAATCAGCATTGGAGTTAAATGCTTTGAATAAAAAGTTAGATGCTGAAGAAAATTCTAAATTAGCAGTTAAAATGAAGCAGCAAGAGGAATCTGTTAAACAACAAAGATTTCAATTTGCTGAAACATTAAAACAAAATACTTTTGCTTATGATGAATTTATTCCTGGTAGGAAACTTCAGAAGAAAGATAAAGAAGAAGTATTTGATAATATTGAAATAGTTCTTAAAAAGATAAATTCTGATTTAGGTAAATATGCTCCATTATTATCATATTTAAATAAGTATGGTGTTTTAGATGGAGACTTTAGTAAAATTATAAAAGAGGGTAAAACCCAATCAGTTAGTCAATTAGAACAAATATTAAAGGATAAGAAAAAAGGATTAGGATCAAATACTACAACTCAGAGAACTTCTGGGATACATATAGATGATTCTGACACAAAACGAATTTACAAATAAATAAATTAAATTAAATATAGATGGCAAAAGTTAGACAGAACCAGCTTTTTGAAGGAAAAAGTTGGCATGATTTTACAGATAAGAACCACTTGATTGCAGCTTATGATTATGATATTACCCAAGTATTCAATAGGTTGGAACAAGTTCTTGATGTAAACTTAGGTGAAAACTTTGTGTCAATGATTATGGAACATGGTATCCATTATATTGACAAAGGTAAAGAATTTTATGAATGGTACCTTGAAAACACACATGCTCAAAACTATGAACTTTTAGGTTCATATGAAGATGAAGCAATGTCACGTGCAATTGGTACTACTGCTGGGCACAGACCAGGAGCTAATAGAAGCGAATTCTACTTATTATTCCAGGATAAACCATTTGGTGTAACTGAAATCATAGTAGGTATGAAACCAGATCTTTACAGATTGTGGATTGTAGATGATCCTAAAAATGTAGGTGGTGATAGGTGGTTATACAGGGTTCAATTAAATTCACACAGTGAAACTGAATATATACCAGCAGATGAAATTCTTCCTGGAACATTCTGGTCAAGTGATGGAGGTTTAGTTCCTGAAACTCACTCTTATACTGGTAGTGGAATTAGTTTCAGAAGTCACGGTATGTTAAGGAATACAATGTCTCAATTCAGGTTGAAACATAAAATTTCAGGTAATATGTTTGACATTAAACCTATGGGTTTCTTTGTTAAAGGTAAAAATAACAAAGCTGAAATGTTATGGATTTCTAACGTTGAGTATGAATTCTTGAAACAAGCACGTTGGGCTACTGCATCAATAGTAATGAATGGTCATTCAAACGTTTGGGCTGATGGTAGTGTTGGTAACATTGATAAAAATGGTTTCAATGCTAAATCTGGTTCGGGTTTTAAAGAGCAATGGTTAGTATCTAATAAACATGTATGGAACACAGCTCCAAATATGGATTTCTTAAATGAAATAGCTCTTGATGCTGTAGTTGGTAAAATTAAGTTTGATGAACGTAAAATGATTGTTAAAGCTGGCGAGTATGGATTAACAGCTCTTTCAAATATGGTAATGGAGAAATATGGCGCTAACGCATGGACATCTTCAAGACCTTGGATGGGAGATAATACTGGTCGTGCTTATACATGGAATAACAACGAAGTAAATGTTAAAGCTGGTCAAGTAATGGGTGTTGCTACTATTAATGGTATCCAATTCGCATTTGTAATTGATCCAGGTAAAGATGATTTGAAACGTAATAAAATTATGCATCCACTTGGGGGTCCTGCTTCTTCTTATGAATATGATATCATGGGATTCGGTTCTAAGGATGAAAAAGCTAATATGCAGATTGTACGTAGGTCTGGTGAAACTCCAATTTGGGGTGCTGAAGAAGGTATTCGTGGTTTCTACAATGAAGCTGGAAGTTTCTTCTCTCCAAAAAGGTTATCCACAGCAGTAGATGCTTCTACTTTGCACTATTTTGAACCAGGTATCGGAGCTATTGTTTGGGATCCAACCAAAATCATTAGGTATTATCCTGAATTAACTCAAGTTTAATATCTATATATTTATCAATGTTAGGTACGGAGAATCTTCTCTCCTACCTAACTTTAATTATTTAAATTAAAAAAACTCACATGGAAACAATTGAAAAAAAAGATAAATTAAAAAGCCCATTATTAAACAAAAAAATTGTAATTGCATTAGTTAAAAGAAGTCAAACTTCTTTACATCAGGATGAAAATATTGGAACTCTAGTTACAGGTGGTGAGAAAAGTTTTATGACACCAGTGGATAAAAGAGGTAACTTAGTAGATCCATTAACATCTGATGAAAGAACTTATTTAGAAAATTTATTAGGTATAGATTTAAATCCTTATAATGAACCTAAAAAGAATTTCTGGTCAAGTAAGAAAGCAATTGTTAAATTAAGGAAACCTAGTTATAATACTGAAAGTGCCAATTTAACATTGGATTTAAGTAAACCTTACGACTTCATTTTCTATAAAATAGCATTAGTTTCTCCAAGAGTAGCTAAATCATATGCTGATAGATTCAATAGAGGCGAATATGAATTTGTTATTTTAGACGGTGATGTTGAATTAGAAGAAGAATTGGGTTACACTGCTAAAGAAGATACTGTACAAGAATACTTATTGAAGAATAAGAATAGTAAAAAGAAATTATTTGACTTATTAAGAATGTATGGTATTGAGAAAGCTAATAAACAAGTAACTTATGATAATTCAGCAGAATGGATCTATAATGAACTTAAAAAAGCTTCACGTAAGAAATCTGAAATTGAGAAATTATTCAAATTAGTCTCTTTAGGAGAAAAAGATATTTCATCTAAAATATTCTTAGCTGACTGTGTTACAAATGGTTTAGTTGATAAAAGAGGTTTTGAATATAGATTATCTGGTGGAGATAAGATTTCTAATAATGAAGAAGAAGCAATTCGTTGGTTTGAAGATAAAAGGAATGCATCAGTAAAAGCAAGATTTGAACAAATCATAGAAGATTATTACGAAAAACATAAATAATATATAATATACATGGAAGCCAATCAAATGAGGGCAAGGTTTAACTTACTAAAAGAAGCTAGTAGGTTAGCCAATAGAACATTCAATGATAGAGAAATTGAAGATTTTTTAAATAAGGCCCAAGAAGAATTTGTTAAAGAAAGATATGCTGCTTGGAAAAACAGACCTCAAATTGGTTATGGGCAACATCCTGTAAGAAATGCTGAATTAGCTGGATTATTAACTGCTACACAATCGGTACCTAGAACTATGTTCATAGTAGGTACAGAATTAAATGGAGCTTTACAAGGCCCAGATTTAGATAAAGGTGGAGTTACTCAAGATGCAGATAGATTTGGAGTATTTGTAGGATTACCAGATGAAGTTTTATATCCAATAGTTGAAACTTGTCAAACTTCTAAAGGAGATGTTGTTAAAAGAAATACTCCTGTTAATGAAGTTAATTTACAAGGTTATATTAACGGTATATATGATGACTATGCTAAACCCTATGATAATTTAGTTTGGTCATTAGATTGGGGAGCTTATACAACTGCTGAACCAAATGTTAATGGTACATATGATGAATCAGTTAAGGAATATTCAACTTCTGGTACAGATTACAATATGTCAGGTGAAAATTATTTAGGTGCTACAATTACCATTAATACAAATAGGGCTAAATATTTGCTTCCGGGCAAAGGTTGGAAAGTTGATAAATATACTGTATTTTATATTAAACTTCCAAAAGGAATTAGAGTAGATGTTCAAACACCTTCTCTTCAACAACATTGTGAATTACCTCCTTTTACACATGATGAGGTTGTTAGTAAAGCAGTTAAAATTGCAAGTGCAGCAGTTATACCTGACCCTAATCAATATCAAATAAATGATAAGGAAAGTAAAGAAGATGAATAGTTTACTATTCAAAAATCAAATTAAAAATTAATTATTTTATTTTAATATGGACGTTAGAGATATCAATTTAGTTTTTGTAGCGAAGAATTGCGCAAGAACAAATGGTTCAGACACTATTGATGGTGATTCTGTAACTGGAGTACAAATTTCAGCACCTCTTGAAGATGATGGTAGTGCTGCTGAAACTTATATTGGAGCAGGTGAAATAGTAATTACTGATTCTGCGGGTGTTAACCAAGCAACAAGTATTACTAAAACTGTACCTGCAATTAAGTTTGTTCAGAGAAGTGCAAATGGATTAAATTTCCGTTCTTCTCAACTTTTAAAAGGTAGCACAATTAAATCGTATAGTTTTATTCCTTATGCAGCTAAGTCTGAGCAAAGGACTATTATTCATACTATTGATGCTACTTTAACTGATCATGTTTACATGATTAAAATTCGTAGAATTGGTTCTGAAATTAAAGAATTAAAAGAACCTACTGTTAAGACAGCTTATTTTAAATCTGCTTCAACAGGAAGTACTGCTGCTCAAATTGCAACTGGGTTAGTAGCTTATATTAACACTAATTTTGCAAATGATTTAGTATTACCTGTAACTGCTGTAGTTGGTGGTGCAAGTAGCGATGCAGTAATTATAACTGCTGGAGCATTTGGTTTTGAAGTTGGTAAATATAAGTATGAAAGACTTAAATTTGTTGTTGAATTAGTTAATTTCGATGCTACTATTGTAAACAATATGTATGCTGATTTAACTTACAATTCAATAACTTACCCACGTGCTACTATTGGAGCTGGTAACTATCAACAGGTTGCTGAAGCAGAATTTTTCTCAATCATGTATAGTGGTGTAAATAGGGATGTTATGTCTCCTGCATTTAAACGTAATATTGTAGCTTTAGATTACAATGGTACAACTCCAAATACTTATGACACAGTTGTCATTGGTTGGGAAAATGTACAAGGTGATTTCTCAGCTAACGTAGTTCAACCAGGAAATATCACATTGTATTTACCAGTAGAAGACAATGGAACTAATCAAGCTTTAACTCTTGTAACAACTTTAAATAGTTATATTGCAACTAGTTTAGGTGTTGGTTCTGCTATCACATTAACTTAATTATAATGGGGGAGGTATTACTTCTCCCCCCTTTTTTATTTTCTTACATTATTTATTAATAATATTATGGGTATTTGGGTACAAATTATAAGTATAATAGTTGGAGGTCTAGTTGCACTAGGATTAGCATGGATTAAAGAAATATATAATAATAGAAGGATTAATAAAAAAATTGAAGATAAGGATATTGAACAGAAAGAAGAATTAAAAAAACAAGTTAAATTTATAGTTGATGAAATAAAAGGAATTTCAACTATAGTTATAGGTATCCAAAATGATTTACAGCATCATATAAATGAAACTAATTTCGTTAGAGATTTAAGGGAAGCTATACAAAGTAAATCTAAACAATTTTTATATGCTTCAATGGGATTACAACAAAAGTATAAAAATATTTTAGGCTATTGGACAGATATAATTGAGAAAATAGGGGTTAAATATTTTGATGATAAGAATCATAATAAAGAGAATGCTCAAATTGAAAAAGAGTTAAAACAAGATATGGATAGGGAACTAGATGATTTTAATAATTATATCTATGATTTAGTCCCAGAATTTAAAGAAATTAAAGGTAAAAGATATTCTTTTTCTAAATATTTAAATGAGTTTGGAGTACATAATAAAACACATGTTTTAGTATTAAGGCTTATTGAAAATGGTTTTGAAAAAGATTTAAATAAAATTGTAAAAGTTTTCACAAAATATATAGAAGAATACTTCGCATCTTTCCATACTGCAATAACAGTTTGGGAGACAGCTAAAAATTATAGTCAGAATGAAGAAATAGCAGCTTAATTATGTTTATTAAAAGAGAAGATAAAAAAAGAAATGTATTCCTTCCAGTATTTGATTATTTAGATAATATAATAACAATAACAGGAAGGTCTAATCCAGAGGATGCTATTGAAACATGGATTCCTCTATTAAATGAAATTAAAATAAGAATTGAGAAATATAATAAACTAACTATTAATTTCAAATTGGAAGCTTTTAACACTGCTTCAAGTATGTATTTTAATAATATATTTTCAGAATTAGAGAAGTATAATAATAATGAAATAATAGTGAATTGGTATTATGATCCATATGATGAGGATATGGAATACTTTGGTGAGATATACCAAGAAAGATTTAAATTGAACTTTAATTTAATTAAGATATAAAATGAATAGTGTTAGAGTAACAAATAAAAAGAAACCTGGTGGAATTACTGGTCCTGAAATGTTAAATGTTGAGGATAGAGAAGGTAGATTATGGGATGTGACTTTACAAGAAATATCCAATCTTCAAGGTAAAGTAATTAAAATAGGTGAAATTACATATGAAGATATTAATTCTTTAGGAGACGATACTTCTTTTGAAATAACATTTGAAGATGCTAAAGTACTTAATCAAATATTTCTTCGTGGATACGCTAAAATATCTGAAGAATTCAACAGTTATAGTTATGGTTATTCTGAGAATTATATTACAGGAGTAACAATTGAAGCTGTAGCAAATATTTCTGGAAGTAATACAACTTATCCAGATTCAAATATTCAAGACATAAAAGTAACTCTTACTGTAAACTCTGCTAATATGCAAGATTGGACTAGTGGAGTGTTAGACATATATATTGAGACAAAGAAATTTCCAGTATAATGGAATATCAAATAAGTATTATAATAACTGCTAGAAATTATGCTAAATACTTATCTGAAGCTATAGAAAGTTGTTTAAATCAAACAATTAAACCTAAAGATATAGTTTATTCAGATGATTATTCAACTGATAACAGTTTAGAAATAGCAGGTAAATATAATATTACTATAGTTAAACATAGTTCACATGTAGGAGTTGTTGAGGCTAGAAATAATGGAGTTAAAGCTTCTAAAGGTAATGTATTAGTTCATTTAGATGGAGATGATACTTTACCACCTAATTTCTTAGAGAAACATTTAGAAGTATTTGATGAAACTACACCATTTGTATATTGTGCAGCACAATGTTTTGGAGCACATAGTATATTTTGGGATATTCCAAATTGGTGTGAAAGAAGTCTTTGGACCAGGAATTATGTGAATACTTCAGCAATGATATGGAAAGATAAGTTCTATGAAGCTGGTGGATGGAAAGAAACTTGTGAGAATACAATGTGGGATTGGTCACTATTTCTAAGATTATCGAGATTAGGTAAACCTAGAAAAAGTTCTGCAATATTAAATTATAGACAACATGATTCATCTTGGTCAGTAAGCAAAGAGAAAGAAAGTAATGATCATTTTAATTCATTAAGAAATAGTATACGAAGAGAAGAAGTAACTTTAACAATAGGTTTAGTATATAGCGGAAGGCTTCCAGAGTTAATGGAGTTATGGATGGATACCTTAGTTGATGATATTTCAATATTAAATAACAAACCTGAGTTAATAATTTTGAATAATTCAGAAAAAAGTATTATATTTGCAAAAAACTATAATTTATATTTTTCTAAGATTAAAGTAATAACTGGACCAAAGAAGTTTAAATTTACTACAGAAGTAGATAGAAGAAACAAAGTTTGTACATTGTTATCAGATAATTACAATAGAATTATAGAGAATGCTAGTGGAGATTTAATTCATTTTAGAGAAGATGATATAATTCCATTAGATGATAGTTTTAAAAGAATATTTGACTATATAACAGATTCTTCTATTAAGTTTAGACATGCTGTAGCAGGTCTTTATATGAATAGAAATATTAATTATAAGAAAATTATAGGTGGGTTTTATAACACAGATGTACCAAAATATACTAGAGATTTAGATAATGTTCCAGATAAGAAACCTTTTAAAATAGATTTTACTGGTACAGGATTCTTAATATTTTGGAAAGATACGTGTCCTAAATTTGAGCCATTTATAGATGGTATACAGGCACATGATTGGGCTTGGGGGATGAAATTAAAGAAAGAAAATAAGGAATTATGGATGATTCCAGAAGCTGTTTGTAAACATTATAATGATGAAAATAATTATGTTTTACCAGATTTAACCAATATTAATCCTTATAATAACTTTACAAAAAAAGAAATTAGAATTAGTAATAACAAACTTATTAAGAAAAAAATAATATAATATGTTAGTTCAATTCAATAGTGAGTTAAATACTACAAATAGAAGATCTGATTGGAAAAGATTCATAAATAGAATATTTTCAGGAGATCTTGGAGTTGCATATGCGCATAGTCAAACAACACATGCTCCAGTACCTAAAACTAAAACCTATCAAACATTAACTAGTTCAGCTAATGTTACTATGAATACTAATTTAGGTGTTAATGCTAAAATTACATTAGCTCATTCTATGACTATAACACTATCTAACCTAGTTAGTGGAGATGAAGGAAACATTGTTATAACTCAAGCAGCAGGTAATTATACTGTAGATATAAGTCCTACTCCAAAAGTTATTGATGGTGATGGTAGTGGTGCAGTAGTTATAACTGATGGGGCAGGCAGTATAACTACATTATGTTATACTTATGATGGAACCAATTTATTGATCAATTACGCACCTTATAAATAATATAATATGGGATTCTTTTTTGGACAAAATAAATCTTCGGAATCTACACCAGTTATCAAGTATATAAATTATGGTCGGATGTATAATTGGTATGCTGCAAGTAACCCATTATTTGCACCTGAAAATTGGAGGGTACCAACTTTAGAGGATTTTCAAACATTGGTAGCTACAATAGGAAGTACTGAGACGTTAACAGATGGAAAATTAAAAGAAATTGGAAATACCCATTGGAACGAACCAAACACGGATGCCACTGATGAATATGGGTTCAAGGGTTTACCTGGGGGATATAGGCAACATACCGATGGAGTTTTTACTCAAATGGGTATTTCTTGCTATTTGGGTTCTATAACAGATTATTTTGGTGTTGATTGGTACTATCTTTTTTTAATGACTAATGATGGTACATATATTACAAACTATATTAACAGATATCGTGCTAAAAGTGGTTACTCTATTAGGTTAGTATCTGATATTAATCCTGGTGCAAGTCAAATAACAGACTTAGATGGTAATATATATGATGTTATTAATATTGGGACTCAATATTGGCTTAAACAAAACTGGGCATGCACAAAGCTTAATGAGGGTACAGCTATACCAAATGTAACCGATAATACAGCATGGACAACATTAACAACCTTAGCATACTGTAATTATAATAATGACGAAAGTTATGTATTTTTATAATTATATTTAAATACATATAAAAACAATAACTTATAATAAATTATATGCAATTAGATATATTTGCAATATTAGAAGATGATTATACAATGAAAATTTATGATGTAAGTCCAGTTAATGAGGAATTACCATTAAATATTTATTCTATGACATTGGATATAATCAGTTCCAAGATTCCAAATGGACATATAACTAACAAGTTAGATATTATAGCATATCTTGAAAATCAAAGAATTCAAAAGGAAATTTACACCATTACGAGTCAAACATTGGGTTTTTCTACAAGTCAAATTATTCCAGATGGAGTATATCATTTTTATTATACAATTAATAACGCAATTAGTAAAGAGAGTGTTGTTTTAGTATATAATACAGTTGAAAAATCTGTCAATCAACTTTTAGAAGAAGTAAATTACAAAGTGGAAATAGGTGATTATAATGTATCGTATGTGGGAGATTCTTCTTCATATGATATTGAACAAGTTAGATTAGCTGTAACATTATTGGATAGTTTAAAAGCGGCTACACAAACACCTAATGAAGTTGTTGTAAATGATACATTGGATAAATTAACCAGACTATTAACAATTATAAATACAAATATTTAACAATATAAAAAATGAATGGAATACTTCAATCATATAATGGTTTAATTAGATTTTATGATGGGACTGTCATAGCTATAGAGGACCAAGAATACTCTCCAGATGGTATATATAATTGGGAAAAAACTTTTAATCCCAATACACATATTTCAACTTTAGATGGTGTTACAACTATTCAAGGACATGAATTTAAACGTGTTAAACATAGTGGAGATACTTCGTTTCAATTACCTTATAGGATAGTTCCAGATGAACCTGTATTTAGGGTATTGAATTCAATACTTCAATATAAGTTAGAATCTCAAGCAGATTCAGCATATATTAATTTATTTGATTTGAGTACTTTACAAGGTCAAGATGGGGCACAAGGTTTACAAGGTATTCCTGGTGAAGGGTGGCATATTGATACAGTAGGATATATTGCTACAAGACCAAATTGTTGTGGTAGTGCCTCGACATCAACTTGTCAATCATGTAATCCTGGTAATAGTACTAATTATCAATATAGTACATTCATGTCTTTAGGGGATGGGGCATTAATACTTACTTCAACATTAATATCTGCTGGAACAGTTACCGTTAATTCTGTAGCATATACTTATTTTAGTAATGATCTAATTACATGGACAGCTTTAACTGGTGGAATAATTGACTTCCAAGCAAGATACTTGGCAACTAATAGTACTGGTGCAGTATATGTAGATATGAGAACTCAGAATTATTATAGTTCAAGGGGAGTAGTTTATGTATGTGCAGATGGTCAATGGGTTGTATTAACTAATGTTGCAACACCATCTTATATGGTAGGTGAAACTTCTGGTAGTACAAACATAGGTTATTTCGATAACTTTGTAGATTTAGGAGATTTCGATACTATTTTGCAAACTATTACTTTAGATAGTGGTAAATTAGTTCTTATACAAGGTTCCATAGATAATACAGCATTTGATACAACTGTATTTGGATATGGTTTAGATTATGCATTAGGTAGTGCGGTGGAAGTTGCTCCTGGAGATTTCAATGGATTTGGAATTGGAACATATATTGCTGATTCAGATTCAGAAACTAAATTACAAGTACTTATAGACGTATTAATTGGTGATGGTGCAAGAATTCAAACTGCTGTAACAGTAGATAATGAAACCAGACATTTAATAGGTATTGATGTTAATGATTTAATTAATAATGATTCAGGTCTTATTGCAACTGCACAAGTTGATACATTCTATGATTTAAGTGTAAATTTAGGAAATGGATTAATATTAGATGGTGGAACTCCACAAGCTATTACAATTGATACAGATGCACTAAGTTTAATTGTTGATGCTACAAGTCTAAGAGTTAAACCTTATGCTTCTGGAAATGATGGTATAATGAAAACTCATTTAAATCCAGATATTATTTGGGCTAATCATGGCGTTGGATTCGATCAATTAAATGGTATATATGCAAGAATAGATGGTGCAACAATAGGTTATACCGGTTCAGGTTTACTAGAAGTTCCTATTAATGGAATAACTGGTGATAGGCTTAATGATAATGTGGCTGATGAAACTGCTGGAATAGAAATATTAAATGACTTATTGACAATTAAAGTTGATGGTACTACAATTGATTTTAATGGTTCTGGTGAATTAACTTACATAGGATTAGCTGGACAAGTAGTTTCAAGTATAACTGCTGGTGGAGCAACTATGAGAGACAATATTGCTATCACATTTGGTTCAACTACAGGAAGTATAGATATTACCCCTGTTGGAACAGTGAATGCTGGTACAGATACTTTAGCAGTTAATATAGTTGTAGATGAAGCATGGTTAGCAGGATATTTATTGGCTAATCCAAGTGTATCTTCAGCAACATGGGGAACTATTACTGGAACTATAACTGCTCAAACTGATTTAGTGAGTTATATTACAGGTAGATTAACTAATTATACAATCTTAAATACTTGGTATGACGATATTCAAATTAATTCTACACATGGACTTATATTAAGATCTGTTGGTGGAAATACATTTAAAGTAATTGTAGATGACCAAGGTAATTTAGATACTCAAGTAGTAACATTATAAAAATGGAAATATTAATTAAAAAAGGTAGTGCCGGAGATAAAACCACTACCTCTATAAAAGAAATAGGTGAACTTTTAGATTTAACTTCTATTAAAACACAATTACAATATTTAAAATCTGTAATAGAAGAAACTAAGAGATTACCAAAATTAGAGAAAGATACACTTCTTCCTATATTAAAAGATGAATTTATAAATAAAGGAGAGTTAATAAACTTAACATTTCCAGCATCAATAGAGAAAGATGAAAAAATTAAAATTGGAAGTGTTTATTATAATTCAGTAAAAGATACGATTAGAATAAAGAAAAAGAGTGGTTGGACTAATCTAATTTAAAATATGACTACTACGTCTTCACAATATAGAGACAACTACCCAAACAATATAGAGGCTCCCCAAAGAGTTTATGTTCAGTACTCTCAAGATATTAGTTTTGATTATAGTACTGGTAAATATCCTCTTGGAGAAACTTTTGAAGGTTTCATATGGGAAAATGTCTATATTCCAGTTCAGCATACTTTAGGTGATTTAACTCTAGGTAGACATACCTGGATGAGGTGGCGAATTGGGGAAAAAGAATCTTGGACTCTTCCAATGAGATTGACAGATTCAATATTAAATATTGAAACTACAACTATTGAGTATGAGACTAACCCAAATCAAATAAAATTTAAATTTAAATATACTCTTAATACAGGACAAGTTGTTTATTCTGAGTATATGTATATTCCCATGCCTGAAGATGGTAGAGGAATTCTCAATTCGCAAATCACGAATAACAACTTAATTCTTACTTATACTGATAATACAACTCAAAATGTTGGGAGGGTAGTCGGGTTTGATGGAACAGGAGTTCCAATAGGTACAACTGATTATAATATTTTAATAAGCTTAAATGATGAACCTCAATGGATCACATTAATTTCACAATTAAATAACAATTTAACTGGGGCATTACCAATTATTTATAATAATGGAAACTACTCTCATTCTAATGTTGATGGATATAGACATATTCCAATTGGAGGTAATCTTAATGATTCATTAACAACAAATGGGTTAGGAAATTATACTTGGCAAAGTATGATTCCTTATACAGCTATAAATGATTTAGCTGGATCTGGAGATACAACTTTATTATGGAGTGCTGATAAATTAACTAATGTTTTTAATACATTAAGTACTTTTGGTATTAAATATTCACTTAGTTTATATTCTGAATTAGCATTAATAACTGATCCAGATGAAGGTGATTTAGCAGTTATAACTGCTGATCCATTATATCCGAATAGACCAGTATTCAAATATATATCTAGTAATTGGGTAAGTTTCTTTGATTTAGATGCTGCACATAATCATAACGATTTATATTATACCAAAACAGAACTAAGTACATCTGGTGGAGGAGTTCAAATTGATTGGGGCAATATTATAAATGTTCCATCATCATTAGGGGGATGGTTCATAACAGATGGTACAAGTACTACTGAAGTATCTGGTGGGGAAACATTAACTATATCTGCTGGTGCAGGCATATTGGCAACATTAACTGGTAATACATTAGCTTTAATTGCTTCTTATATAGAAGGACAAGGCATTACTATTTCTGGAAATACAATTAGTCATTATAACACATCTAATATAACCAATACAGCTAATACTCTTGGACAGGTAATTCAAAACTTAGCATTCGATGAATTCGGTCATGCCATAACTAAAAGTTCAATTAATTTAGATACCAGATATTCATTATTAACACACTCACATTCCACATTGACTAGAGGAACTGGTTTAACTGGAAGTAATTATAATGGATCTTCTGGAACAACTTGGAATGTTTCTTTTGCTGGAACAGGATCTGCCAATACTGTAGCCAGAAGTGATCATAATCATGATGGTGGAAGTTCTGCTATCCTAAGCTATTGGGGAAGTTCTGGGCATATTTATGCTGATTGGTACACAGATTCTTACATGAATCAAGTTAATCTTAATAATGGTTCAGTTATGTTGTGGGGATATTTACGTAAAAATGGAGCAAATAGTAATGAAGTAAATATTAATTCTACCAATCCACTTCCCCCAAATGCACTTGTTTCGATAAGACTAATTAATTCTTTAGGTTTGACAAATATATTTAAATTATATCCAAACGGTATGATGAGTATGACAGGCCCTTTTTATGGAGGAGAGATGTTTGAATTTAGTATTACTTATTATCTTTATCAGTAACAATTATGACGATATACAGAGACAATTATCCTTCTAATATAGAAAGCCCACAGAAATTATTTATAGAATATTCTCATGATATTGCATTTGATTATTCTACAGGAAGATATCCAGATGGAACAGAATCACAATGGCATTGGGAAAATAATTATATTCCAATTGTTCATCAAATAAATGGTTTACAAGTAGGTAGACATGAATGGATGCGTATTAAAGTAGGAGAACCTGCATTTTGGACATATCCAATTAGAATGTCTGCTAATATAACTAATATTCAAACTATTGAAAGCGAAATAGAAGAAGAAACTGGAGAATTTAGTTTCACTATTAAATTAACATTTGAAGATGGTTCTACTAAAGAATCTGATCCAATTACAATTAAAAATGGAGTAGATGGTGTTGAAATAGTATCTTCTCAAATCAATGAAGATGGATATTTAATTATAACATATTCGGATGGAAGGGTAGAAAATGCTGGAATGGCAAAAGGTTCAGATTCTACTGGAATACCTTTAACTGGACCAGATGATTCAGTGTTATCTATAAGTGGAAATATTCCAGTTTGGATTATGCCATTACAAGTATTAAATGCCTCTTTAATAGCTAACACACCTTTAACATATGATATAAATACTGGTGATTTAGAAATAAATCAAGCTGATACAGATACAGATGGATATTTATCTTCTACAGATTGGAATACCTTTAATAATAAAATAGACAATACACATCCAGCTAATAGTATCACAAATACTGATATAACTAATTTAGGAAACTTATCTGGTACAAATACAGGAGATGTAAATGTAACATATCAAACATTAGTTAGTTCAGCATCAATATCAATGAATATTGAAAATGGGCTTAATGCTAAATTAAATTTAGCTCATAATGCTACTTTAACTTTAACTGGATTGGCGAGTGGTGATGAAGGAAATATAGAAGTTATACAAGGAGCTACAGATTATACATTGGCATTAATTCCAACACCATATGTTTTAAATGATGGTGGAAGCACTATTGAATTATTATCTGGGGCAGGTAATGTAACTGTAATATCGTATTCATATGATGGTACAACTTTATTGGTTACTTATAATAAATTATCCGAAGAAACAGACCCAGTATTTACAGCATGGTTATTATTAACACCTCCGGCTTATCCTGAGGATATACCTACATCACTATCAGAATTATCAGAAGATTCTACCCATAGAACTGTTACTGATGCAGAGAAATCGGCATGGAATAGTTATAAAGAAATAATCAACTGCTATATAGTAGGCTCAACACCATTAGCATCTGATTGGCTAAGCTTAACAGTTGGCGGAGCAACATTAACGCCTGCAACTGAAAAGATATACATAATTCTAACAGCTGGGGATTATGCTAATACTCAGTATCGGTGGGATGGAAGTAGTGCTTATGTAAGTTTTGGAGGTGGTACAACTTTTAATTTAGCTACTGCAATCCATGCAGCCACAGCAGAAACAGAAATATTAGATGCAGATGAACTTCCATTCTGGAAAGCAGTTGGAACGGCATTAAGGAAAATTACATGGACAAATATCAAGACCACATTAGGCGCTGGTTTAGCCTTCTTATCTTCTGCAATTACAATCAAGGGTAGTTCTACGGGGAAAACTGCTTTGGCTAGTGCTAATACTGGTGCAAATGATTATACTGCTACATTTCCTGCTAAGAATATCACCGTTGCTGGATTGGATGATATTACAGGTGGTGGATACGATGCAACAATAGGCACAGGTGGTCAATATGCAACAATATTGTCAGCACAAACAACATTAGGTCGTGATTGTATTTTAAAGGCAGTCGGTAATATTGCAGACCCAGGAGCATTAACTACAATAGGATATAGGGTTATTGTTAATTTGAACGGATATAGCATGACCTTTACAAACAATAGGGTGACTGTAACATCTGGCAAGTATCTTGAGTGTTATAATGGGATAATTACCTTAGATGGAAATCCCGCAAATATTGTTTTTAGTTGTACAAGTATACAAGATTTGTACATGCATGATTTGACGGTTAATTGTGCTCAAACTGCATCAAATTGCCCATTCATGTATAACGGTCGTGTTGAAAGATTACTTGGTATCTGTAGCACTAATCAGACGCAAACATTTTTAGCTTCTAATAATGGATATGGTTTCATAGGATGGGCAAAAAATATAATATTGAAAGTTACAAACGAATTGGCGGCTATGTGTATAGGTTGCAATGGATACATAGAGGACTTGACAGTTGTATATGGCAACGTTGCACTATCTACGAGTGGTGTTATTTGGATGTATTCAGAAGCTACAGAAAGGCCCGCGATAAAAAAATTAACTAATATTTCGGGGGTGGCGTTAACTGTTATGTGTTACTATGGAGTATTAGAATTAGCAACAGGAACGAATATTACAATTAAGTTAGCAAATGGGGTTATTGGATTTACGGTAAAAGATTCTATTTTAAAAGCAATCACAAAACAGGCGGGTACTTCGGGAACTTTGAAAGTTATTGGTACGTCTGTGGTTGATGCTATTGATTTAACTCAAGCAGATAGAAATATTGCATTAGATATGGATAGCAGAAGTTCTTTAACTTCAAATCTTTCTATTAATAGTTTGTGTAATATAGAAGGTAGTATTGGAGGTTCTTTGGTTATTACAGGTAATTCCAATCAAATAAAACCTGGGACAAGAATTGTTGGAATAACAAACATATTAGGAAATTATAATAATGTTCAGGCAGCATTCTTGGAATCAGTAATTACATTACTTGCAACTGGTGCTGGTTCGGCGTATAACGATATTAGTCATTGCTACTTAAATGCCAGCTATGTTGACAACAATAGTCCGTCTACAAATACATTTACAAACAACAGACCCTGATGGAATTATATAAATATAGTTGGTATAGAGGTAGTGTTGATATTGCAGACAAAAGGTTTATGGGCGTGGTGTGGAATCACCAACTTAATTCGTGGACAATACTTGCAAATACCTATAATTTTCCAGGTCAAGGGGCAATTTCACCGTGGTTATATTTAACGACTGATTTTGAAAATTTCACAGATTATCAAGCAACACCATTCTATTGGGATGGCAATAGTTACTGTTCCCCTGTTCATTTAATTTTTGATGCAGATATTTCAAAATGGATTCTTGTATATTTTGGACCTCATGGAAGTGGCGGAGAATCGATAGCAATTGCAATTGGTGATGATATTGATAGTCTGGCTAATGTACATACTGATTATGTACTTAAGCCTAATGTTTCACCTGCACCGACAGGTTCTATATCCCTATTCCCTGGCGGATTTATGAAGGTAGGTTCAACATACTGGATGGTTGTAGACATTTCTTATACTTCAACTACACGTGTGTATGAAAAGAGATTATATAGCTCTACTAACCTAATTAATTGGACATTTGATAGTATATTCATCCCACCTATTACTTTGGATTGGGATGATTCTAGCAGGTATAATGGTAACTGGATATATGCAGATGGATTATATTATTATTTTTATGGTGGAAATCGTGGGGGCTACTCCCTAGATAGAAAGATAGGCTATGCAATGTGTGCAACAATTAACGGCACCTATAAGAAAATGGGAATGATTTTAGATCCTCCTTTGGAGGCAAAAAACCCTGTAATATTTTACAATCCTTTTACTGAAAAACATGAATTATTTTTCAACGAAATAACCGAGTTTCAGGGGCAATGGAACTCCAGAAAAGCACTAACTTATACAAATATGGGACAAGACAAAGAAATCAATAATAAACAGCAAACACTAGGTTTGTACAACTATCAAAGTTCAACGCCTGGGGATGCTGTAGGTGATACAAGAAAAGGTACTATTAACGGATGGTTTCAGGAAGAAACTTGTACAAACGCACATGCCACAAAGGGGGATGGAACGTGGGTTGTGACTGAAGCAAAGAAGACAATATCATTGATTGATTCAAACGTGTTAGAGGGCGCGGGAAGTTATGTTGACTTGCCCGCCGGAAAATCAGGAATCGGGCAGATTCAATTAGGAACTGAAAGAACTTGGTTTGATTTCACCGTTGACGGCGTTGTAACATTGATTAACAATTCTGCAAATGTTTCAACCAGTTCTGAAGATGCAAAGCTTATAGTTAGGGATGCTGGCACAAACGTAAGGATAGTAAACGAACTTGGTTCTACGTTAATTGCAACAATTATAATTAATTATACATTGTGAGACAAAAGACATGGAATATAAGAGGTATGTGGGATTTAGTTGTTACGTTTAAGGATAATGCAGATTTGGGGGGTGGAATGGGGCAAATTGCAACATCTGACTTTGACGGTAGTATACACTTATCATCGGGGGGCTATACTAAAGTAAATAATTTAATCTATGAAAGAATGATAACAAGTCTTTTTAAAGAAGAATAATTTAAACTTAAATACTAAAAAAATGAAACAGTATAATCCTAACATTAATAACCTTCATTGGAGGAATAATACATAAAAAGCAAATTAAAATATAACAAATGGAATTAAGTTATTATATATCAGAAATAAGGCAATCCTTACCAAAAGATTGGCCAGACATATCTGCTAGAATGATTATCAGATTAATAAATGAGTTTAGAACTGTTTATATTAAAAATCATTATAATCAGAATAGAAGTTTTGATAGAGGGCTGATGCAAACTATTAATATTGCAGTTGGACCTGTATCTCAATCAACTATTTCATATATAAATAGTTCTAATAGGATATTAAAGTCTTATCAACCTATTCCCAGATTAATTAAAATTTCTCATAGAGATTTAATTACCAATATTAGGAATGCAAATATATTGTCAGAGGAGTACAATTATGTGACCAAGGACGAAGCAATTTATGCTGGAAGTGGTAAAGTTAATACTAAAGATATATTCGTGTTTATAGACCATGAAACAGATGATTATTTATATATTAAATTAAAGAAAGAGAATCCCAAATTAGCATTGTTAACTCATATTAGTATTCAGGGTATATTTGAGAATCCTTTAGATTGTAAGACATTACAATTTGGAGATGAATATGTTGATGATTTTGATTACGAGTATCCTATGACAGATACTATTTGGGGATATATTAAATCAAGTATTTTACAAGATGGATTAAGAGTTATTCAAAGTAATGAATTAGATGATAAAGAAAAAAAGGTCTAAGTATAAACATGATTATGGATTAGAACATGTTTACAAGTTTTATAAATTGAGATATGAGAATATCATAGATTATAAAAAGTTTACAACTATTATTAATGCGTTTAACAATAAGGTAATTCAAAAGTTATATGAAGGAGAATATATAAGTTTACCTTATTCATTGGGAGATTTATTTATTTACAAATTTAAACCAAGGTTAAAGTTTGATGAGAATGGTGAAGTTATTCCTAAACGAGGTGTTATTGATTATAAAGCAACTAAAGAATTATGGAAAGAATATCCAGAATTAGCTCATATTAAAAGAGTTTGTTATGATAACTTTCATACTGATAAATATAAGTTCAGTATAAGATGGAAAAGATACCATACTGTAAGGGTACATAAATTATATAATTTTATTCCTGCCAGAGCATTCAAAAGGAATTTGGCAGTATATTTAAGAGAACATCCAAATCAAAATTATTATGATAGGTAATTATATCACAATAGATAGAATAATTGAAAAGATAAATAGGTTCAAAATTCCTGGTGGATATTGGAATATTGAGGAATTAAAGGAATGGACTTACGATGCTTTAAGTGCAATTAATGATAAAACTGCTCGTGTAAGAGCAAGTCAATTAGTTGAAATTGTAGATAATAAAGCAATGGTTCCCGCTGATGTAGAAGCTATTGATACTGTCATTAACTCTTCTGGTAAACCTATTCAGGAAGTATTACCTCATAGAGATTTGGATGAAGGAACTTACTTAATAAGTAATGGATTTATCTATACTAATTTTGATTCTGGTAAAGATAATATAACAATTAATTATTTTACTGTTCCATTAGATGAAAATGGTAATCCTTTAATTCCAGATAATAGATTATATATATCTGCAATAGAAGCTTTTTTACAATACATGATAAGTAAAAGAGCTTTCATGCAAGGTAAGATTTTAGCACAACAATTACAAATGGTTGAGCAAGAGTGGTTATTTTATTTACCTGCTGCCATTAATTCACAGAAGATGGATATCATGAAAGATCCAAATAGATTTGGTAGAATGCATAATAAATTTATACACTAATGGAAATACAACATAGTTTCATTAAAGGTATGAATAGGGATTTATCCAAAAATAAATTCCCTAATGATACATATTATTATTTATTGAATGGTAGGGTAATGAATGATGATGATACTAGTTTATCAGATATCATTAACATGAAAGGTAATACTGAAGCAAATATAGATGATAATTCTTTAGTAAGGACATCATATTCTATTATTGGATATACAATTTTACAAGAAGATATTATTTTATTTTATGCTCAAAATACTGCCACTGGAGCAAATAGTTATACAACATATTCCATAATAGATAGACTAGTTTATCAAGGTTCCAATGATTATTTAAGAGAAGAAATTTGGAATGGTCAGGGATTAAATTTTAGAATAGATAAACCTATTAAAGCAGTTTCAGTATATGAATCTGAATTTGTTGAAAAAATTTATTGGGTTGACGATAATAATAATTTTAAACAAGCAAATATAGCGGAAGATATAAGTTCTCAAACAGCTAATCAATTCGATATACAAGCTGACTTTAGTAAAATGTTTGCTCCAACATTCTCTGACTTTACTTCTGGAGCATTGAAGCAAGGTTCTATTGCATATGCTTATAGATTAATAAAAAGAAATGGTTACAAAACAATTTTTTCAGATATCTCAGAATTAATACCACTTGGTAAAAATATAAATTATTTTAGTACAATCCCAAGGACATATGGAGACACTTTATATGATCCAGATTCATCTTATAATACTGGAATAGGGTTAGTTATAGGATTAACTATTATTAATCCAGAAGATTACGATTTAATAGAAATTGTATCTTTATGGTATTCATCTAAACTAGCAACTCCAGATATAACTATTATTGAAAAAATAGAAATTCAAGATGGAATTGGAGCATATAGAATAATTGATACAGGAACAGTTAGTTATGGTACTTTAACATTAGCTGAATTTACAGAACAATCTTATACTTTTTCTGCTAAAGATATAATATCTAAAGATAATAGATTATTTTTAGGTAATATAAAAGAAGAAAATTTAGATATAGATGCAGAAGCAACTTGGAATGGCAAAACTACTGGAGATATTTGGGATGCTAGGGCATATAGATTTGATTCAACTCGTAAAGCTGAATTATTAAATTATTTAGCTTCCTTAGAATATACAGTTAATGGAACCGCACCAAATTATAGTGTTATTGAGAATGATGCTGATTGCATTAATAAATATAATATTGTTAATCAAAGTCTTACGGATGAACTTAATAGTACTGGACATAAACAAATTTATCAATCGAATGGTACAACACTTGGAGGATCGGGATTAAACATATCATATGAATTTGTTACAGAAGAGTTTTTCCTAACTAATTATTCTTATGATACTCCAGAATTAAATGGAACCATATCTAATAGATCTCAATTAGGAATTGATAAAGGATTTCAAAGAGATGAAACATATAGATTTGGAATTGTCTTTTTTGATAAAAAAGGCAGATCTAATTTTGTTAAATGGATTGGTGACATTAGAATTCCAGCAGCGGAAGGTTCTTTGGGAACTATTGCTACAACACATAGTACTACTTCGATGTATGGCAATAACATATATCCTAAATTTACTATCTCCAATATTCCAATAATAAATGGTGAATATTTAGATTATCAAATTGTATATGTTAAAAGAGAAGAGTTTGATAAAAGTATTGTTGCAGCAGGAATGATTGTTCCAACAATGAGATTTGATACAGGTACAAGACCTGTTGCTTATCCATTTCAAATTGGAACATATGTTGCAAATGCCGGAGTTAGTAATGGTGAGTTGAATAAACGTGTATTTAATTTTATTTCTCCAGAGATTAATTTTAGAAATGAAGAATCTATAACAGGAACATTTTTACAAGTTTCATCTGCAAGATTAATAAGTGATTATGGTGTAACAGCCTCTATTATTGATGGAGCATGGACTTGGGCTACTGTTGCAAGTAATGCTAATTTACTTAGTACAGCAAATGTATATATTAGAAAATATCATAGTTTATATAATGATGTTAGTCACGAATATGATTTAAGAACTTTAATACTTGATACAGCTAAAACAGTACCTCCAACAAATATTAATTTTGCAATAGATATAGATGCTGAAACATATCAACATTATGCTTATAATGATAATGGCGGATCTGTTTCTGCACCACATGGAACTTGTTTAACTATAAAGACTGGAGATAATTTAGCTGCGTGGGTTGACGATATTAATTTCTTTTATGGATATTTGAGAAAAGATGTGTCTCAATCAGCATATGGTGGAAGAGATTATGGTTCAAGACAAATTAATACATATATTTCAGCAAGTAAAAGAACATCTGGTCTTGTAAATAATGTAACATGTAGATATGGAGATACATTGATTACAATGTTTGAATATGGGGAATATTTTTTACAAGATACTCCTAGTGGTGCAACAAATTCTTTTGCAACATTTGATCACTTTCCATGTGAAAGTTCAATTAACTGTTTATTAAATACTAATGATACTTACTCAAGAAAATATTTTGTTTATCCATTAAGAGCACCTGCACATATAAATGAAGATGCATATGTATATTTAGATTTGGGATTATCATTTACAGGAATGTATGGTAGAAATTCAGCATATGATAAATTACAAGATTCTAAAATATTTGCACCTAAACCAGGTTTTTTCCAAGATATATCTGAATTTCCAACAAGACTTAAATATAGTGATAATAAAGTAAGCAATGAAGACATTGATAGTTGGTTAAATTTTAGAACTAATAATTATAATACAGCAAATCAAAATCATGGTCCAATTAATAAATTAATTGAATTTAATGATAAAATATATAGTTTTCAAGATAATGCTGTTTCATTAGTTTCAATTAATCCAAGAGTAACTCAACAGAGTACAGATGGGGTAACTATAGTATTGGGTTCTGGAGAAGTCATAGATAAATTTTATTATTTAACTACAAATATTGGATGTCAGGATAATTCGGATGTAATCAAATCTTTCTCAGCATTATATTGGTTAGATAAAAATAAAAGGAAGATTTATACTTTTAATGGTCAAATAGAAAGTGTAACTGATTTAAAAGGTTTACATTCATATTTGAAGAATAATATATATGAAAGTTCTAGTTTCATTGGAACTTACGATGTATCTAATTCAGAAGTATTAATGACTGTTAAAGATATTAATCCCAAGACAGACTTTTTAGCAGACTTTATTACTGGTACAACTTGGGATTTATTAGGTAATACCTCAATTATAGAGATTCCTTTTATAGTTGGAAGAACTTATAAAATAGGTTCAGGTTATTTTGTTTATGTAAGTAAAACAGCTACATCTTATAGATTTACTTATTCTCATGGTACTACTTTAACTGATGGTACAACATATAGTCTATCTAATTATATAACTGAAAGAGATAATTTCACTATTGCTTATAATGAAAAACTACAAGCTTTCACAAGTTTCTATAGTTTTTTACCAGATTTATACATTAATCATTCACGTGATTATTTCACATCTGAAGACAATAGGGACTTGTGGCAACATAATATTGGTGATAGATATAATACATTTTATGGAACAACTTATCCAACAACTTTAAAACTTATAGCTAATTTTGGAAGTCAAATTCAATCTGAATATACAAACATTAAATTTTTTGCTGAAATTAGAAATCAATATGGAGAATTGGTTCCAAATGAAACTATTAGTAATATTAGTTTAAAAGATGCTACTAAAGTAAGTGATGATGTGATATTATACCCATTACATTTACCAGAAGCAACTGATAGGAGTAGATATGTATTAGATACATCAGCATTAAGAATAGGTAGAGATTGGTATACAGGTTTAGTTACAATACCAGAAGGGTTGGTTGTAAATAACAATCAACTTTATAGAAATACCAGTATCGGAAATTTAAGTACACAACCTCCTGCAACTGGATGGACTATTGCAGAATTATGTAATATCCGTAAAACTAATAATCATTGGATGACTCAACTTCCAAGATTTTTATATCGTGAAAATTTAACTGATGATCATGAATATGCTTTATCAAATAGATTTAGATCTGATTGGTTAGAAATAACTTTAGAATTTAAAGATATGCTACCAGGTATCAATCTATATGATAGGCGATTAAAATTATCCGATATAAAATTAATTTATACGCCATTACAATTTTAATTTTTTTATACAAATTCTTTGTATATATCCTTTTTTATACTATCTTTACATTTAGGAATTTAATTTCCAAAATTAACAATATTAATTTATGGCTAAAAAATCAAAAAAATCAATATATAAGTGTGGTGGTAAAATGGCTAATGGTGGTGATGTTGCTCAAACACGAGATCCAAATGAGTTAGGTATGCCTCAAGATTTATCTCAATATTCCGGTTTAGCAAATATGACAGGTTCCCTTTTAGAGAATTCTAATTCTCCAATTGGAACTATTGGTGGTGGAATATTGAAAGGTGCGGGTACAGGTGCCGCATTAGGACCAATTGGTGCTGGAGTAGGAGCAGTTCTAGGAGGAATTGGGGGTGTTATGAAGAATAAACAAAATAATGAAGCTGAGGAAATGCAAAAGAGAATGTTGATGCAACAATCTAATATGCAATCTTTACAGAATTTTCAAAATGCAAATAAGATGTATGCTCTTGGAGGACAATTGGGAGATCCTCCATATACAACTAAACTTACTCCAGAAGAACAGAAACAATTTAATGCTTGGTATTCAAAGATTAGTAAATATAAACAATTAAATCCTAATCCAGATGATCTTGAACAACAATACGATTATAGAGGATATTGGAAAAATGAAAAAAATAGAGATGATATTTTAAAAGAAGGTACAGATGCTCATTTCATAGATAAATATAAAATGCCAGGACATCCTACATTCAGTAATGAGAGTATGTATAGTTCAGATAAAACTCCTGGTGGAAGTTGGACACAAGATAATAATGGTAAATGGTATTTTCACCATAGCCCTTATACATCTAAAAATGCGCAATCTACAGAACAATATTTGAGAGGAAGTGGAGATTATAGTATATTGGGAAATGACACTATAAAAGGACCTGAATACTTCAATAATCAAAGCAAATTAACTAAAAAATATGCTCAAGGTGGAAACTTAAATGTTAATCCTTTAGATAATCAAATTACACAATATAATGGCCTTACTCATGATGAAGGCGGATTACCTTTAGGTGAGAATACTGAAGTTGAATCTGGCGAAACCAGAGGTACAATGAATACATCAGATTATATATTCTCCGATTCATTACGCCCAGATAGGAAATCTAAAAAGACTTTTGCAGATATATCTAAAAGTATTGAGAAAAAATATAAAAATTATAATACAGATAAGTTTGCTATAAAAGCTAAAGATGTTGAATTATCTAAACTTATGTATGAACAGGAAGCTTTTAAGAAAAATAAATTAGAAGATGGTATTCAGAAAACATGGGCTAAATATGGTGGACCAATAAATAAATTACCTAATGGTGGGAATATTGAAAATGATCCTTTTAAAACAAATAATCCAGATTCAACTTTCTCAGCTAATAAGTTCATAAGTTCCATACAAGAACCTTGGTATAATAAATTAAATGCATATGAGGCAATGCTGGATATGAAAAAGGATAATGTTAATTATCAAAAAGGATATTCAGGTGGTCAAGAATATGCAAAAAATAATATGATTTTATCTAATCAACAAGTTTTAGATTTTGCAAAACAAGACCAAATACCGGATAATGTTAAAAAAGCATTATCAATAATGGATTTGAAAAGAATTGAAAGTATAAAATCTAAGATGAGATTTGGAGGTAATATTATGGATATTGGTGGACCAATAGATCCACCAACAGGACTTCCAGAAGAAGATCCTAATAATCCAAATTATAATAAGTATACTGTTAGAAGTGTTGATAAATTCAAATCTCCAGAAGAACTTCAACAACATCAAGCTTTAATGAAAAATTTACATGGATTATATCCACAACAATTTACTAATGAAACACCAACACAATACGCATTTGATTATTTAAGGAATCCAGAAGTAAGTAAGAAATTAACAGATAAAAATTTACGTTGGGATAATAAGAGTGAAGAAACATTGGGTTATTACTATCCTTCTATAGAAAATACTCCTGAGTTAATGGTTAATTTACCTTCTGGTGATAGGGAAAATGTAATGCAAAAGAGATTAAAAACTAAATTTCCTATCACAACATCTCAATTTGCAAGCAATCCTGAAGCTTATAGGGATAATATGGATTTAAATGAATACAATGCATATTTAAGATATATTAAAGGTCAAGAATATGAAGTACCTACAAGTGGTGGTAAATTAACAAGAGATGTTGTTTTAAGAGATGTTCAAAATGCTATTAATACTGAAGGATCTCAAAATAAAGGTTTTAAGTATGGGGGCAAAATGCAAATGCCTTATGGAGGAGGATTAAGTATTGATAAAATCCAATCCCCACAATTTAACTTTAATTTGAGTCCAGAAACTCAAATGAACCAGGATTTATTTAATAAGTATAAACAACAAAACAATAATTCATCAGGTAATGATCCTGAATATTCCTATTCTAAAAGTACAACACAAACTCCAGTAGGGTTAAGTGATACTAAAGGTGGAATATATGATTCAAAACTTAGTGGGATTAATCCAATTAATTATAATACCAATGGTAGTTATTGGAATCAATCTGAAAATATAGGTAAATCTTTTACTCCAGAATCTATCTATAATTATATGACAAAAGATTTAGGAATAGATCCATCATTTGCTAAACAAATGACATCTGATCCAAAATTAATGCAAGGATATTTCGAGTTTGCAGAACAAGCTCCAGAAGATTTCTTTAATAAAAGAAAAGAATTATATCCTAAATATTCTAAGAATGAAGCTTTAGGAGATAAAAATAGATTTGGTCAGCATCATCAATGGACATTAGATCCAAAAATGTTACAATCATATCAAGAATATATTAATTTTACACCACCTAATCCAATTGAAAGTTTGGGACCACCGACATTTCAAACAAATCATCCACCAATCCCCCCTCAAGGATGGAAAGGTGAAGATTTTACTGGTGGACCTCCTTCTGGATTAGAAAAGAATAATCCACCACAAGATAATGGTGGACCACCTCAAGGTGGAGTTTTAAAACCCTTTGGTCCAGATTGGGTTGCAAGTGGAGTATCAATGTTACCAAATATAGGAATGGGAATAGGTAATCTAGCATTAGCTAACAATTTGAATTTCGATAGAACAAATGCAGAGATAATGAACCCAGATTATGTTGATCCTACTAGGGCTATTCAAGAAACTCGTAATCAATATTCTGGAGCAAAGGATTTAATTAGACAAAATTCTGGAAGTACAGGGAGTTATCTATCTAATATATTGGGTGCAACTGCTGGACAGAGTGAAGCTGAATCAGGTATTCAATCCCAATATGATAATACTAATGCTGGTATATATAATCAATCTGCACAATTTAATACTCAGAATAAACAACGTGCAAATGAAGTTAATGCCAATATTCAAATGCAAGAAATGATGCAGAAGACTAATTTGAAACAACAAGGTTATCAAAATTTATCTGATGCAGCAAATACAGGAATTAACACTTATTATCAATCTAAACGTGATGCAGATAAAATGAATCTTGCTGGTGGTGAGAATTTCTATTATAAAAGGATAGGTTCTTTAGCTAATCAGAAACCTGTTAAAGTATTTAAAGGAAATGGATATCATTACTATGAAGATCCTTCTACAGGTCAATTGAGATTCTTAGATGAAAAAACTGGTAAACAGGTTAAGAGTAAAGATAAGATTAGTGAATATGCTAAAGATATAAATTCAAGTAAAGTATCTACTAATAATGCTCAAGCAAATAAATCTGCTGAATTACAATTTGCATTTAGTCAGATGACACCTGAACAAAAACAACAGTTTTTACAAAATTATACAGGACAATAATATGCCACAAGGATATAGAAATAATAGTTTAGCTAATAACCCTTATGTTGGGATAGATGTTGATTACTTTGATAGAAAAGCTTTAGAGAGACAACAACGTCATGATGTTGGTAGGGAAAATTATTCTAAATTTGTACAAGATGTTGCAAATCAATCTTATCTTGATCCAGATGCTAGAAATGAATATCTTAAAATGCAACAACAAAACTTTGATGATGTTATAACTAAACATTCTGGAAATTTATCTTCTGGATATCAAGATGTATTAGGTGCAATAGAACAATCTAAATTATCTCCATATCATAATCTCAATAAGAGACATGTTGAACAAGCTAAAGTTAGACAAGATTTAATTGGACAATATGGTGCAGAAGCTATAGATTTATCTGTAATGCCAGATAAACTTTATCAGAGAGATAAAGAAGGTAAATTAAATTGGATAGATCCAAATGCTATTGGAGCTAAAGTTGTTAAAGCAGATAACTATCAGAAGATTATAGAAGATATGTTAGCTCAAACTGCTGCACATGAATATCAAACTCAAAGTGGTATAACTGGTGGAGCTGGTAATCCATTCTATTTAATGTCGAGAATTGTTAAAGGTGAAGTATTATCTCCTGAAGAACTTATGATGATATCATCTGATCCTAATGTACAGAAAGCTTTCTTAGCAAATGCAAGTACAGCGGGTATAGATAATAGGAAAGTTGCTGGGTCAGAAGATACATATAAAGATATGTTTGCAGATACAAATAAACTTGCTAAATATATTTATGGTAATATTCAAGATAAGCAACGTAATAATCAGTCTGAATCTAAACAGTTCATGCAGAACATTGGAGCTGTAAAAGCTTTAGAGCATGCTAATAAGAAGAAGGAGCAAGCAAATGAATATGCATTAAAGAATATGCATTTAAATGATTTAACAACTATTCAAGATTGGGGTGTAGCTAAAGTAAATAAAGATAAAATTGCATCTTATAAAGAAGCTACAGATAAAGTTAAACAGACATTAGATCTTAAAAATAAAGAATCTAAAGAAAATACATCTAATTTTAGTAAACTAACAGGAATTCCTGTAGGAGATTTGAGTATTTATAAAGATAAGTTTGGTAATCTTAATAAGAAATTAGTTGGAACCATGATGAAGAAGTATGGTAAAACTGATGAAGAAATCAATGATGTTTTAGGTAAAAGAGATGTGGATATGGTATTTCAAAATCATAATGATTTAAATTTACAGAAATATAATTTAAACAGAGAAGTTGAAGATGCCAATAACTATTTAAGTAATATCGATAAAGAAGTAGCAGATGAATATTATAATTCTTTATCTCAATCTAATAAAGATGAATTGAAGAAATTAGGAATTAATTCAGCTAAAGATTTATCTGATAAGACTCCAGAATTAGAAAAATCAAGTTCATTTGGACAATCTTTACAAAATGTCTTTTCTAAAGAAGGGTGGAAAGACTTTTTCAAATCATCAGATAAAAACATGGGTACTTCTACAGGTCTTGGAGTAATTGATTATTACGTAGATTTTAGAGATAAAAAATTTAAAGAAGGTTTCACACCTAAAGTTGAAACAGTTAAAGCTTTATTTAATGCCGACCCTGAATCTATACCTGGACAATTTAGTAAATTAAATGAGAAAGTAGTTGAAGATATGGGCCTTAAAGGTTATCTTAACTTATTACAGACTAAGAATGGAGATAATTACATGGCTATGAACGAAGACTTAAAAGACTTTGTAGATAAATATTCAGCTAAAAGTTCAAGTGGTTTATTTGGCAGAGGTGGTCCAGAAGAATCCGAATATAAGATTGAAACTAAATTTGGAATGGCTCAAAATCAAGTTGCAAATGGTTTAAATCCATTAATTAAACTTCAAGTTAAAGATGATAAAGGAAATATAGTTGACGAATTTACTGTAGTAGATGCTAAATTAAATAATGACAATGCTATAGCTCAAGAAATTAAGAGTAGACTTACTCATTATCAAGATATGACATATTCATTAGATCCTAATTACGATGAAATAGGTTCTAACAATGCATATTATGTAAATGGTCAAAGTGAATATGGTGAACAAGCTGTTAAATTGGTGTCAGATATGAAGAATCCTGGAGACGTCAAAACAATTCCTTTCACATATAAAGATGGTACACCAAGCCATATAACTTTTGAGAAAACTCAATATGGATATAGGTCTTTAATTGGAACTGGTAAAGGTAATCAAGCAATTGAGAAGTTTCATATGGACCCAGTTAAATTATTAGATTTAACTTTTCCTGGAATAGGGTGGTCATTAGAGAAACTTAATAATCCAAATACTGAAACTAATTATAGTTTTTATCCTAAGAATTCTGATAAAGCACCAACTGTAAATCAGAATTTAGCTAAAGATAAAGTTCCACAACAAGAAATAACTGAATAATGGCAGAGAAAACAATTATTAATCCTCCAAATACATCTATTACTGGTGATCCAGTAGTAGATAAATCTATTAATAGAGATTATTCAAAATATTTAGGTAATGTAATTGAATATGAAAATCCTTTATCTGACAGACCAACTGGTATAGGTCAGGAAGAACCCATGTTCAATAGATACATATTACCAGATTATGTTGTAGATGCTATGGATGAAGTAGATCATCCAGCACAATTAGGTAGTTTAACGCCTGAAAGTTTAAATGAACTTAGGTATCAACATCAAAGTGTTGGTGGTGATATCGCTAGAGGTGGAGTTAGAACGGTTGGAAAGATTGTTCAAGAAGTAGCTCATTTAATTGGATTTACTGGTGGTGTGATAGGACAAGTTGGTTCTGAAATAGGTGGAGCATTTGGTTGGACTGGTAAACCTAAAGATACATCATTGATATTTGATAATGCATTTAATAATGGTGTAGATAATGTTTTTAATTCAATCTTTGAAAAAGATGGCGCTTCACTTAAAACATATGTGCCTAAGAAAGTACAAGATGGTTCATTTTGGAATAATTTAGGTAGTACAGCATTTTGGGCTACAGAAGGAGCCGATGCTGTTGGATTCTTCGCATCAATGATGGCTCCTGGAGCAGCAGTAAGTAAAATTGGTGCTGGAGCTAAAATATTATCTAGTTTAGGTAAAATAGATGGTGCAGCCAATTTAATATCTAAATTTAATAAGATTAAACCTTTAACTAATATTCTAGGTAAAATTGGTCCAGAAGGAATAGACAATGTATTGGGTGCAACTTTAAATACTACATTTGAAGCTGCATCAGAAGCTAGTGGAGTTTACAAAGATATTAAAGAAGGTTTAATTGCTAAAGGAGAGAATCCTGAAATAGCTAATATAATTGCTTCAAGTAAAGCTGCTGAAACATTTAAATTCAATACAGCAATATTAATTGGTCCTAACTTATTAACGCAGAATAGATTATTTGGTAAGAAATCAAATAAACTAATTGATGTTGCTGAAGAAGGAATTAAAAAGAATCCTCTAAGTTCAAATGTATTTAGAACAGATTTACTTAAAAAAGTAGGTTCAGGAGTTATATCAGAAGGTTTCTTTGAAGAAGGATTACAAAGTGCTACATCAGAATATTTAACTAAACAAGGTCTTAATAAAGAAGAAAATAAAGGATTTTTATCAGGAATCGGTAATGTAATACAAACATATGCTGATATGTGGGGAAGAGGAGATGTTAATCTTCAAAAATCCATATTCTTAGGTGGAATGTTAGGAGCAATAGGTGGAGGAGTTGGAGCTTATAGAGGTTATAAGCAAGCTCAGAATACTGTATATGGTAATGAAGGCCCATCATCTAAATTAGGTAGGTTCGTATCTAAACTTCCTGGTGGAGATATATTTCAAAAGAATGATACTCCATTAGATGTAATGGGTAAAAATTTATTGCACGCAATGCCAGAAGCATATTCTGGAGCTATTCAAAAAGATGAGAATGGCAAATATAAATTAAATCCTGAAGCAACAGATTATTTATGGAACAATAACTCATTAGAGAGTTTTGGAGAAGATAAGATTAAAGATATTAGTACAGGTAAAATCTTAGATGATGCTGAGACTAAAGGAGATAAAGAAGGTATTCAACAATATACTAACGTATCTACATTTGATATGTTTAAACCTTATTTAAAAAATGAAGAAGGTGTAGAGTATTTGAAGAAGTATTTTATTCCTGAACAAGCTGATATACTTATCAAAACTATGGAGAAGTATAAAGCTAATATGTCTGAGGAACAGTTAAATGAAATGACTCCTGAGTATATTAATAAGAAGAAAGAAGAATTAATTAATAAAGTAGATGAATATAAAAAAGTTTATGATGATGTTAATAACAGACATGATTTTGAAACTCAAATAAAATATAAACTTGAGCATAAGCAAGAGCATGAGAATTTTATGAATAAAATTAAGAATGTTAAATTCCAAGCTAAATTAGATATTAAACATTCTGATAATAGAATTTCTGAATTAGAGAAAAGAAATGGTGAATTATATTCTCAAGGTAAATTAGTTGACATATCTCCATCTAAACTATCTAATCAAGATTTAGTTGAATATGATGGTAAGAAATCTATTTATTTAGGTGAAGATACTTTTGGTGAATTAGATTCAAATAAAACATTTAAGTTAAAGAAAGATGCAACTATTAAAAAACTAGATGTTTTAGACGCTGTAAAGGATGAAATATTTGAAAACTTAAATGCTATTGACTACAATAAAGTAATTGCTGAGAAGGCTAAAAAGGACTTAAATATCATACATAAAAATAAAGAGTTACAGAAACTTTATGACATTGTTATTGATAGAAATGAGAAGCTTAAAAAAGAACTTAAACTAAAAGCTACATTTAAACCTAATTCATTCTTTAAAGATAAAGCTACTGGTAAAAGATATCAAATAGATGATGCTGGTGATTTATACGAAGAAACAACTAATGATAAAGGTGAATTTGTATATGTAAATAAATTTAATTTACCTGAAGAATTTACTGAACCTGAAGCATTTAAAGAAAGATTTGAAGAAGATAAGGCTCCGATTAAACCTGAAGTTGTAAATGAAACTCCTCTTGAAGTTGTAGATGAACCTACTAATTTAATAGAAGATTTAGATATAGAACTTCCAGAAGAAATATCTAATACAAAAAATGTAAAAAAATTACCCACCACTAAAGTAATTCCAGAAGATGTATTATCAGAACTTCCTAAAGGAATGGATGCTGAATTATTAGCTGAATTGAATAGGGAGAAGAATGAAGCTAAACAGAATGTTCCTAAAGATTTAAAAGGTAGAAGTGTATTTACTAATGAACCTATTACATCTGAAACAGATACAGTTGATACAACTATTGTTGAACCAGATACTAATCCTAAAGAAAGTGTATTAGAGTTTACTTTTAAAAGGCACATATTAAACTTATATAATGGTACAGCTAATAATCCATACATAGGTAAGACTGAAGATAATTCAGGCAATCCTAATAGTAACAAAGCTAATAAGGTTGCATCTGATTTCGACATATTTAATGGTCAATATAAATTTAAAACTGTAAAAGCTGCATTAACTTTCCCTAATATGAGAGAAAGTTTTGAGAGAGAAGCTGGACCAGATTATAAATTTGATGACCTTATCATGCTAATATTAGTAGATAATGATGGTAATTTAATAGGGTTAAATAAAGAATGGACTGAACTAGTTAAACTTTCTAAAGAAGTTAAGTTAGAAGCTTATCAAGAAAATGAGAAACCTTTCATATATTGGGCATTAAGACAACCTTTACCTTATTCTAAAGTTACTAGAGATGCAATGTTTTATACTCCAGATGTAACATCTGATAGGGGTATGAAAGAAATGGAAGATTTATTTGGTTCAGATAAAACTTTCATGGAATCAGATAATAAGAAGATTCAAGTTAATGGTTTAACTGAAAAACAAACTTATGCCTTAAATTTATTTCAAGCGTTATTAGATAACGAAACTAAAAATCATGCTCTTGTTAGAGAAAATTTAGATAAATTATTATTTAAAGGTGAACCAGTTAATATAGAAATAGTTGGACATAGTAAGGGTATTCCAACTAATAAAGGTGAATTTAGAGTTGTATCAGATGCTTTAAAAGAAATTGAAGGAGAAGATTACAATACATTCACAACAGTTAAAGTTGCTACATCATCTATGGTGGATTTTGGTGGAAACAATATTGTCCCATCAACTCCAGGATTAACATATCTATTTGTTAATAAGAATAATAAACAAAGGATATATGATGTTCAACCAAGACAATTTAATAACAATGAAGTAAATAATATAAGTAACTTATTTAAATCTTATGTTAATACTTTAAACAAGCAATTAGATAATGGTGAGAAAGTTGATAAAGATTTCTTTGATAAAGCTGAGAAATTATTTATTACTGAGAAAAAAGGTGGTGAAACTGTAGAGTATAAAGCTGATTTATTTGGATATTTAACAGATATACTACATACAGATTATTTATCTTTTACTCAAAATAAAGATTCTAAATCCAGGAAGGTTTCGTTACGTAAAAATGTTGAAGGTAACTGGGCCAATGGATCTAAAAGTAAAGAAGATTTCGATATAGTTATTAAAAAGGATGGTAAATTCATATTGAACCCTACTTTTGAACAAACTTTAAATAACTTCCTACCTAATGCATATTGGAAAGTAAAAAGTTTGAAATTAAATAAAGCTGATGATTTCCTTAATATAAGTAGTGTAGATACAGATAACGGTGTTGTTATAGCTAAAGAAACTCCTTATAAAGAGTTCTTACTAGAAAATGTATTATTAACTAATGCAGCTGCACCTAAAGAAATTAGAGTGGATAAACATTCTGATTTTGGTGGTGGCACTATGACATTTACTCAACCGGTATTTGATAATGTGTATATTAAAATGAATCTTTCTCAGTTCATGAATTCTATCGAAGATGCGTCTAAAAGTGTTACTGAGAAAAATAATGTTGAAAATATTTCTGATGAAGCTTCACAAGCTAAGAAGCAAGCTTTAGAAGAAGATACTAATGATGAAATGTTCAGATATAGAATAGGTTCGTCATCATATACTTTAGAAGATTTAAATCAATCTAAGGAATGGTTTAAACAAAGATTTCCTCAATTTGGAGATAAAGGATTTAATGTAGTTAAAGGATTATTAGAGCAAGGAATATATGGTAAAGTATCTGACTATGCAATATGGTTAGATGAAAATGCTGAGATTGGTACAGGATACCACGAAGCTTTCCATATGACAACACATTATCTTTTAAGTAATTCTGAGAGAAGTTCTTTATATAAAGAATATAGAGAAAGAAATCCTAAGTCTAAATTATCTGATAAAGAGATTGAGGAAGTATTAGCTGAGGATTTCAGAGATTACGTATTAAGTGACGGTAAGATTAAGTATCCACCAGCAATAGAAAATATATTTAGATATTTATTAAGATTAATCAGAGAATTCTTTGTTCCTTCATATAAAGAATTACTTGAACCATCAATTAATAGAACATTTGAAAAAATTGAATCTGGGTATTATTCTAAAAGAACTATTAAAAGTAATACTGAAGTTTCTCTTAGAATTAAAAGAACTTTTGACTCAAGTAATCCTAGACAAGCTACTCCAGAATTCTATCAAGAAGTTATGGAAGCTACAAATACGTATTTCTTTGAGGAAATAAGGAAATCTCAAGGTAGTTTTGATGTATTCTTTAATAAATCCAACAATAAAGAACTCATTACAGATACATATAAGAAGGTAATGAAGATTTATGAAGAAAGAAGGAAAGGATTTCAAGATGTTGTTAATGAATTATCTTCTAAAGAAAGTTTAAGTATTCCAGAACAAAGGAAACTTAATGTTAATAAACAGAGAGTTGAAGATTACGATTACATATTAGAACAATTTAATGATGCTACTAAATTTGATAAATTTAGGAACCAACATTCTCAAGAATTATCTGCATTTGGATTATCTTCATTACTAGTTAAAACTACTGAGAATGAAGATAAAGATGATTCAACTGAATTTAATGAAGAGAATATATTAGATGAATCAGGTACACCTGAAGAAATTAGAGATGTCGTATGGAATTTATCAGATTTATCAATTAAATTTGATGCTAAATACAATGCTCAAAAGAGTATTAAATTATTAATTGGAACATTACCAAAACTTTATAAGAATAAAGAAGGTAAGTTAGAAAGAGTATCTAGTCCAATGTTATTAACTCCTAAAACTGTAGCGTTTAGTTCTACATTTGCAACTATTCTCAATAAGATGAATGGTGTAAAAGGAGTTGAAGAAATTATCTCAAGGTTAAATATATTGAAAGCAGAGTTTCCTTCTATAGAATATTTCTATGGTAAAGATGGATTAATGTTAAATGATGTTAATGAAGGTAACTATAATATTCCTAAGAATAAATTCAATGAATTATTACAATTTGTTCAAACATTTAGTAAAACTAATAATAACTTCTCATTAGATTTATTAACTGAAAATGGTGAGAGAGATCTATTAGATAGTAATTTACAAGCTCAGAGAAGAACTATTAAGACTAAATGGAAAAGTAATTCTTCTATTATAAATTTAAATCCTAAGAGTAATATTTTTAAAAATGGAGTTTATAATAAAGATGCTTTTGCCAGTACTGAGATACTAAATAGTAATGTTGATACAGCATATAAATTCTTTGAGAAAATAGGAATTGAATTTACTTATCCAGAAATGATTAAAACTATGGGTAAGAATGGATTTATTATAGATAGAGCTAATCAATTTCTTAAAGCTATTAGAACAGGTAATCAGATAGATTTTTTTAATACTAATCAAGATACAGACTTTGGTGGATGGTTAAATAGTTTAATTGATTTGGAATATTCATCCAATATAGATTTAAATGTTAATTCACATTTAGGTATAGATGGACAATCAATATATAATTCATCTTTAAATAGTTATATATCTAACATACTTGACACAGTTAATAAATTTCAAGGTATTGCAGCATGGCAGAAAATGGTATCTGTATATCCACATTTAAATACTGAATTATCAACTAATCCATATATTACTAATTCAATTATATTGAAAAAAGGTGGATTATTATTTGATAAGAATGGTAACAGATTAAGTGATACAGACATCGAATTAATTACTGTAGAAGGTATCTCTGAGAATGAAGGAGATAGTAAAGTTGAATATAATAAATTATCTAAACCAGATAGATTAGCTTCAGTTATAGATAGGTTATTATCAGGACAAGGTAATTTAATTAGACCTGCTGATAAATCATTGGAGAGATTCTTTAAAGTGGGTAGTAAAACTAACCTATTGAAATCAACTAATCAATTAGATTATTTCATAGATTATTTAAAAGATGATATTGCTACTTATAGACACGAATTAGCTAATAAAACTAATTGGAAATATATTAAATCTAATACTGAGAATGCCAAAGGTATTTATATTCAGATGTTAGAGAAATATGGAACTTCGGATAGTTTCTTAAATGTATTCAATAAGTTCTTGAAAAGTAATGAATCTATAGAAGAATTCTTTGCAATTAAAAAGAATTTAGATATGATTGAAGGAGCTTTTGCTAAATATAGAAAGATTAAAGCTCAGGATTTATTACAATGGATGATTGATAATGAAGTAGTTGAATTACAAGCTGACGGTTTGATTAAAAGTAAAGGTATTTCTTTAACTAATAAAATTAGTACTGTTGAAGATTTAGTAGGTAGATCTGGTGCAAATGGTGTTCCAGGTAAAGTTGGTGAATTAGAGAAATTAGTTGTACTTGATAATGTTCTTAACACAGAACAATTAAAAGTATTATTTGGTAATCCTAACTATTTTAAAAAGGTAGATGATTTCTTTAAAAGAACTGGAAGTTTTCCAGGTACTAAGAAGTTAGCTATAGATGATTTTATTACATCTGAATATGTTAAGAATAACTTAAAAAGAACTGACTTTGCAGAGGGTTTAGAAGATTTAGAAGTACAAGCTAAAGTTTATACTGTTGATTCAAGTAAGAGTAAAAACAAATCTATTTATAAACAAATTGTATTTGAAGATGTTCCTTCATACGATGAAGTATTTGGTAAGATAGGTGAAGAAACTGATGGTAGTTCAATTATAAGTTTTGATGCTTATAGAGACTTATTATTCAGAAGTGGAGATTGGAGTTTTGGTGAAAATTCATTAGAAGATCTTTATCAATATGAAATGCAGAATTACTATGGTCCAAAGATTAATAAACCTGGATTTTTAAATGAAGTAGATTATAATAAAGTATTCCCTAAATGGAATGGTAAAGCTGTTGATCCTGAAACTGGTAGAGTAATTAGTAGACCAGATAAAAAAATAAATATGCTTAAACCTCTTCATGTTGGACCTTACGCAGAAAAAGGATTTATACCTGGAATAAGTAAAACCTCATTCACAGTATTATATCCGTCTTCAACTAATGGTAAACCTAACTTGGAGAAGATGTTACATTTCATGAGGAAGAATCAGATAAGTGTAACAAGTTTTTATTCAGCTAATAAAGGTATTACAACTAAAGTTAATTCTAATGGTAAGACTAATCAATTATATGTAGAATCTAAATCTAATCCTGGTAAATATGAATTAAATTTAGACAACTTAGTATTTGAAGGAGAAAATGCTAATGCTATTACTCAAAATACTTATGTTGAGAATTGGGGTATTCAGTTAGATACAGGATTTAAAAATAAACATGGTGTTATCTATGGTACTCAGATGATGAAACAAATATTATCTTATCTATATTCGGATGGTAATATTAAACAAGATTTCTCTGATTTAAAAGAAATTGTTGATGAATACATAAAATTAAATGGTGAGAGATTAAATTTAGGTAAACAGCAACTTTTAAAAGAATTAGATATAGTTCAAAATGAAGAAGGTAACTATATAGTTAAAGATTATACTAAGTTTAAAGATAGATTAAAACAACTTGCTGATGCAAGAGGAATGGATGATAATACATATGAATCTATTAACTTCATAGATGACACTCTTGGTATAGATGGATTATTAAATAGACAGAAATTTGAATCTGCTATATTCGCATTAAATGATTCATTAGTTATTAAACAGAAGAATAATGGAGGTGCATTTTATCAACAACCTAGTACATTACATGAATCATCTGGGTTAAGAACATATGATGCTGAGAATGGCTCATTGAAATCTTCTGAGGATTTAAAAGCCTATATAAATAAAGATGGTAAGATTGGTTCTATGGAAGTAATGTTACCTAATATGTATAAGAATATTCCAATAGAGAAGTTAAATGAAATTCTTTTAAATGGTATAGCATTTAGGATTCCTACACAAGGGCTAGCCTCAATAGAGGCTATTAAAGTAATTGGATTCTTACCTGAATCTGAAGGAGATACTATAGTATTACCATCTGCTATTGTTAAGAAAGCCGGTAGTGACTATGATATTGATAAATTAAATGTGTATTTACCTTATGTTTATTACAATAAAAAAGGTGAAGTTCAATATATATCTAAGAATTTAACATATGAAGATTATTTAAAAGATTTTTCAGGTAAGAAATTAAGTAAACTTGAATTTAATAAACAACAAGTTGAGAATAGGATTACTGCAATACAGAGAGAAATAATTTTACATCCTTCTAATTATAATAATTTAACTAAATCTTTAGATGATACAAAAGATATCATTACTAATTTAGTTAATGAGATACATGAATTAAGAACTGGTAATAAGAGAGATAAGGGTGACATATTAGACATTATAGATAGGATTAACCTAACTAATGTTGCAGATAGATTCTTATCATCTAAACAAGCTGTTGGTATAACTGCATTAGCAAGTCCATTTCATATTCTAGCACAAAAATCTAATTTATTTATTTCTAAATATAATGAAAAGGGTGAATTAAATAAAATTAGTATGCCGCATCATTCTGATTCAGAAGGTAATATTCTATTAGGAAAGGAATTAGATTTGAATAAAGGTAATATTGCAGATATATTAAGACAGTGGATTTCTGAAGCTGTGGATGCTGCTAAGGACCCTAGAATGTTTGATCTAAATGTTAATTTAGAAACTTTAAATGTAGTTTTATATTTAACAATGGCAGGTGTACCAACTAAAAATATAATGTATTTTGTTAATCAACCTATTATATATGATTACTTAAACTTAAAATCTGTTGGTAAGTCTAAAGTTAAAGCTGTTAATAAACAATTTGTTAATAATAGAGGTAAAGGATATTGGAGATCTGAAACTTTAGCTGATAGTGAAGTAAGAAAAATTATTCTAAATAAATATGGTAATAATGCTGAACCACAAGATAAAGATTTCACAATTGAAAATTTATCCAAATATATTACTTTAGGTAAAGAATTAAATGTTAATAAATCTAAAGAGATTAAAAGGAAAGAAGGTGTGAGTTCTAATTTACATATTGAACCTTTTATGAAAGCTCAAGTTAGAATATTAAATGAATACTTGAAACATAAAGAAACAGCTAATTTATTAACTAATGCTGTACAAGGAGCTTCATGGGATACTAATAGTGCTGGTAGAAGTGTACCTGAATTACTGCTTAGACTGTATAATACAAATAAAGTTTTAAATAAATCAAGTAATGTTAAAGTTGACGATAAGTTAGTTAATAATGGTCCAATTATAGGTAATTATAATGTATTATTAAATGATGAATTATCCTTTATAAATCCTTATTTTAAGAATAATAAAGATTTAGTTGATCAATATTCTACTTTATTTAAAGTATTGTTAGGAAATCCTAATGTTAAAACTTTAGTTGAATTTATGATTGATAGATATGATTCGGAATTAGGAATGTCTGTTGAGGATAAAACTAATATATTAAATGGAATAGTACCTGGATATTTATCATATAATGCGATTACTAAAGGTTTGAATAGGGAAATGTATATAGATGAAGAAACTTTCAATAAAGCTATTGATTCATCTTCTAATACAATTGAATCTCAAAGTTTAGATATATTCTCTGGGGATAATTCAACCCCTAAATTCTTAGATAAGATTCAGGAAATGATTAAAGATTTCAATGAATTTGTAGTTAGTAATAAAGATAATACTTCAATTAGAAATAAATATGGTAGAGATTATAATAAAGATGGTCAATTAGAGTTTAATCAAGAATTTTATGATAGAAGAGTAAGATTATATAAGAAGTTAAAAGATAATTCTTTAATTCAAGTATTAGTACCTAACGTATCTAGTGATCCAGATTATTATGATCATATTATTATGCAATATGCTAATAGGGATAATTTAGAGATGAATAAACTTGTTGAAGGATGGGAATCTTTATTAGGTGAGACAGATTATATTAAAACTCCAGGTGATGTTAAAAACTTAGCTTTAAATATGATTAAGTTATTATTCAAACAAGAAGGAGTTTCTCCATCACCAAGTAATTTTATTCACACTGTTCCAGCTAAGATATATTCTGATGTAGTTAAGAAGACTTTTAACAACAGATATCTTGCAGATAATGCTGCTATAACAGATGATTTCATATTCTTTTTACAACATCATATTCAGAATATTAAAAGTGAAGATATGGCTCCCCTTAGTGTTAAAGCTAAGAATAAATCAGAATCATATCCATTTGTGAGAGGTAAGTATGAATATAAAAAAGGTGTTGATGAGAATAATGTTAAGGAATTAAAGAAACAAGGTAAATCTGTATATAAAGAGATACCAACAATTTATTTAAGAAGTGATTTAAATAAGGTTGTGAATAACTTATTACCTATATCTTATAGTAATCAAACATTGGGTAAGAAGTACTCTGCGTATGGAGATATTAATCCTGAATTATTTAATTTGTTTAATCCCTTAAAAAACATTATATTTGCAAAATCAAATGTTCAAGAAAATGAAGAGTTCATTGAAACTGAACAGAATGATAATGTTGAACAGACCACTACTTCTTTTAAAAATACTATTGATAACTTAAAAGAAGCTTTTGGAATGAAAGCTTATAAAAAAATATTTAATTCTTTGAATATAACTTCTATGGAACAAATAGATAGTTTATCTGAAAAAGAAATGTCAGAATTACTTAAAAAAATATGTAAATAATGGAAGCACAATTATTAGATAAAAAATGTATTGAAACATTGAATTATAGAATTCAACAAGAGGAAGATTCAGCTAGATTATATGAGCAATGTAGTTTATTCTTAGACAATTTAGGAATGAAGAATTTATCTGCTTTATATAAGAAATATGCAAGTGAAGAGATGGGTCATGCAGGATGGTCCAAATCATATTTATTAGATTATAGAATTACTCCAGAATTAAGACAACTTAAAGATGTTGATAGAAGTTTCACAACTGTAAAAGAAATACTTGATATTACCCTATCACACGAATTGGAGATAACCCGCCAAGTTACAGAACTAGCTGAGCTGGCATTACAAGAAGGTAATCATGTATTATATGCATTAGCTAGTAAGTATTGTGCCGAACAGCAGGAAGAGATTGGTAAAGCTACTACTAATCTGGATATCTTTGCATTAACAACTGACTTATTAATATTTGATTCAAAAGTAGGGTAATAATTAATATTAAACTTAAATTATGGCAATAACTTGTCCAAATAAATCTTCTAAGAAATGGAAAGATTTAGTAAATATAGTAGGTGAAGAAAAGAGTTATGTTCTATGGAATGAATATGATGGTAATGTACCAGGATCTTTCTATAATAAAGATATCTTATTAGCTGAATCTTCAGAAGTTACTTCTAATCAATCCAATATTAAATTCTCAGAATCAAATAAGTTATCCGATTTCGTTAAAGATAATAATTTTAATAAAGTTGAGACAGATATTCAAAAGAGAGGTAATAAAACTTATGATTTTGTATTTAAAAAAGCTAATTCTTTAGATATTAAAATTAATAATAAGATTGCTACATTTAAAGAGATTGAAGATTTAGGAGTTAGTCAAGCTGCTGGTGTATTAGCATATTATTCTAAATCTAATAACTCAATTACTTTAGGTGAGAACTTTCCTAAATTATATGAATTAGATAAGACAAGAATTCTTGCTCATGAATCTTTACATGGAATTATTACCAATAGATTAAATACATTAGATGAGTTTTCTAAAAAGAGATTTGAAAATGAAATAAGTGACTTTATAAATAAAGTTAAAGATAATAAATATTTAAAGGATTTTCCAATTGTTGATAAGGTATTGAAAGCAATTGAAAAAGGAGGGTACCAAGAAATCATTACCTATGCTATGACACATTCTCAATTTGCATCAGCATTGAATTCTGTAATAATTGGGGAAAAAGGAATGGACAAAGATATGACATTTTGGGAAAAATTAAAAGAACTCATCCTATCAGTTATATCTGATGATTATACTTTATTTGATGAATTAACTGATTTATTAGATGCTCATATTGAGATTAATAATATTAAACAATCTGGAATATATTCTTTAGATTATAAACATAATTTTACTCCATTAGAGAATGAAATAGTTCAAAAAGATTTAGATAGGAAATTACTTAATTCTGTTACTGAGAAACCTGGAACTATACATCAACAATTTACATTAGATGAAGTAACTCATTCTAAAGTAATGAGTGATGTTGAGAAGAAGATGAAAAGTTTCTTAACTTCAGCAGGAATGAATTATGAGAATACCAAGATTATAAAAGATTCTGATGGTAATATAATTAATGCTGTAGCTAAAGCTGACATATTCAATAAGATAGTTCAAGTTATAGAAGATAAGAGGGATATTACAACTTTACCTGAAGAGAGTTCACACGTATTTGTAGCAATGATTAGAGATACTGATATGTACAATTCAATGATGGACAAAATTATCAGATTTGATACATATAACGATATTAAAACTCAATATGGTGGAATATATACATCTGAATTGGAATTCAGAGAGGAAGCAATTGGTAAATTAATAGCTCAATATATTGTTGATGAAGCAATTAAAGAAAATGCTTTAAATCAAGATTTATTCTCTAAATGGTTGAATAAAGTATGGAATTGGATTAAAACTAAATTAGGTTTAATTAAATCTGAAGATTTAAATCCTTTTATTCAATCAGCTAAACAAATTCTACAAGGTAATACTAAAGGATTAACTTCATTAGATAAAGTAATAGAAATGTCTGGACCTGAATTACAAGGTTTAGTTTATTACGAAATGTCTTCTGAAGATATTAATAAAAGAAATGAATTAATAGGTAAGTTTGATTTAGAGAAGAATAATAAAGGATTTGTTAAATTCGATATTAAGAGTTATTCTTATATTAATCAGAATACAGGTAAAAAGATTAAACATACTGCTAATGAGTACGAACAGAAATATTATAAACAAAGTAATATTGATGCTAAGAATGATTACAAATCTACTTTATTAGCAACTAAATCAATGTATATCCATAATATTTCAGCTAATATTATGGACAGACTTGATAGTGGTGATAAGATTGAGAATTCTGAAGATATTAGATTAGAAGTTATATCATCAGTTTCTGAGTATCTTAAAGATAATGAACAAATTAATAAAATTTATAACTCTCCAGAGAATAAAAAAGGATTCTTTAAAATTAGTGAGGAACAATTTAAAGAAGTTGTAAATGGAGTTAAATTTATTTATAATCAGATTCAAGAGAATTCAAATAGGATTAAGAAATATACTGAGGGTGCTGAAGGTGATCCTAAAATATATACAAGATTAAATCTTTATTTAGAGAAAGAAGATTTATCTAATACAGTTGATGTATTAGTAGTTTATCCTAATGGAGCTACTGGAATATATGATTATAAAGGAATTCAATTTTACGAAGATGTTACTGGAGTTAAAGGTTTGGCAGATTATAAGATAGATGCTTATGAAGCTAAAATGACTGTAGTTAAGAGAATGCTTCAAGAAGAATATGGTGTAGAAGAATTTGCTGAGAGTAGGGTTTTACCTATTAATATCAAATTAAATTTTGAAAGTAAATATCACAATACACACCCTTCTATTGGATTTGCTAAGATTGAAATGGTTGCTAATAAAGAAAAAGAGTATTTGCAACAACTTCCATTAGCAAATGAATTAGTTACTGAAGATAAACCTTTGAGTGAAGCTTTAGAAGATATTATTAAGTTGAAAAATAGATTAAAGACTGAATCTGCTAATAATCCTGGTAAAGAGGAATTAAAAACTATGGTAGATAAGATTGATAGGTCTATTAAAGAAATACAACTTAATAGAAACGCAATATTTGTTTATAATGAAGTAGCTAGATTGGTTAAACAACTTCGTAAAAAAGAAGTAGAACCATCCAATAGTCCAAATTATACATACGCTGATTTCAATAATTATCTTATGTATGCGAAGATTTTTGAAGAGTTTGGACAAAAGATATTAGACCAAGGTGGAAGTACTCTCATAAATGATAAAAATAAGGAAAAATTAGCTACTATTAGTACAATGGTAGCAGATATTAGATCTATTACTTTACAAAAGATTACTGAAACTTTAAATAAGACTCAAAAGAAATCTATAACCTCTGATTTAGTTGAGACTTCAAATATTTTAGGTATATTTAAGACACTTCAAGAATATGATGGTGAGACTTATAAAAGAATGGCCAAATTAGTTGAAGTTAATGAGGATAATATTAGAAGAGAATTCAATAGAATCCATAAGATTATGGAAGATAAAGAGAATAATCTTCGTAAGTGGGCTAAATCTAAAGGTATAAGTATATATGATGCTTATAAAAGCATATATGATTTTGATAAGGGTTCTTTAATTAAGAAATTTAAGAAAGAATATTTTGAAGAATTACATACTGCTAGAAAGAATAAAGATTTAAATTGGATAAAGAATAACCTTGAGACTACTGAGAATAGAAAGAAACAATATGAAGAAAATTTAGTAGCACTAGAAAAAAAATTACTTAAAGATTATCCAGAGGAATTAGATGAAAAGGGTAAATTAACTGAGGCTGGAGAATATCACGAAAGAGAACGTACTAAAAGATTAAATACTTTTAGAAGTAAATTTGATGTTTGGGATAGTAAATTCAGTAGTTCAGCTTGGGTATATGAAAAGAACCCATATCTTCAATTAAAAGATAATTCAGATTATTATTCAGAAGGTTGGAAAACTTTAAATCAACAAGGTAATGAAGCATTATTAGACTTTTATAACCAATATGTTGAGTTAAATCAATATTTTAATGAATTATATGATGGTAAAATAGATAAGTATTTTGTAGCTAATATAAGACAAGATACTTTAGATAGAGTATTTGAGGTTGGTATTGGTGCAGCTAAGAATATATTTAGAGAGATGAAACATTCTCTTGAAGTTGTACAATATGATATTTCAGATAGAGAAATTGATCCATCTACAGGTAAACCTTTACCTATTATACCATTACTTCATTATGCTCCTTTATGGGATGTTGCAACTGATGAAGAAATAGAGGGTATTAAAAAAGAATTAACTAATGAAGGTTTAGATTCAGAATCTATAGATTATGAGACCGAATTGAAAAAAAGGGTTAATAAGCTTGAATACCAAAAAGGTTTAAAAACTAAAAGTTTTGATTTAACTAAATCATTATTATTATTTGCTCAATCTGTATTAACCAATAAGTTTTATAACGATACAGTTGACGAGATTAAATCTGTACAACATTTGATGCATAGTGAGAACATTAACACTATTAAAACTGGTGTTACAGGTAAAACTTTAAGAACTAAAGATAATGGTAAACTAGTTAAGATAAAAGGTGTTGGTACAAATGACATGGATTTATTTGACTCTTATGTCAATATGTACTGGTACGGATTAGAAACTCAAAGTAAAGATGTTACTTTTAAAGGTAAACCAATATTGAATGATAATGGTAATATAGTATCCCAAGGTAAAGTTTATTCAGGTACTAAAACTTATCAGATGTTATCCAAATGGACAACTATGAAATCTTTACCTTTTAATATTGCTGCTGCAATCGGTAATGCTGTGGGTTTATATAGTAACTATAAAATAGTTGCTGCTGAAGGAATATTATTTACAAATACTCAATCCATAAAAGCTAGAGATTTAATTATTAAAAAAGATAAGAAGTCTTTATTTGCTATTAATTTCTTTGAACCAAGTACAAGAAATTTATCTTTACATAAAGCTAATGATTTATCTGGTTCTAAAGTTAATAAATGGTTATCAATGGATAGATTCATGACAATATGGTCAGTTCCAGATGATAAAGCAGATGAAACATTCTTAATTGCAATTATGATGAATCATGGTTTCGATGAGAATGGTAATATTCAAAGAATATCTAAATTACCTAAAGGAAGTAAATCTTTATATGATTTAGCTGAAATTAAAGATGATAAATTCCATTTACCTGGAATTACAGATAATCAAGAAAACTTTTTAAATTTCAAAAAGAAAGTTAGAAAAGCTTCAAGAATGATTAAAGGAACAACTTCTAATGAAAATAAAGACCTTATTGGAAAAAATATCCTTATTAAAGCAATGATGAAGTTTAGGAATTGGATTCCTGGATTAGCTCAAGCTAGATTCAAAAACCTTAAATATGATGAAGATTTAGAGGAATTTGATGTAGGAAGGTATAAAGTATTCATGGGAGAATTTCTACGTAGCAAAAGTGTATGGCAAATATTCAATAATTTTAAAAATTTAGCTGTTGAAGTATTTTTAGATGCTCCAATAGTAAGTAGGTTAAAAGGAGATTATTCTTACTATAAATCTGGTAATGTTAATAAACATGCTACTAAATTAGCCTTTGAAGACTTTTTAAGTAAAGAAGAAAATGCTCATTTAAGAGGTAAAGTTACTTTAGAACAATTTGAAGAATTTAGAGCTTCTAAATTAGCTGGTATGGCTAAAGAGATAAGTATTATACTCACTTTATTTGCTATAACTTCGTTAGCTAAAGCAATGATACCAGATGATGATGAAGAATGGATTACAAGAGCTATTGCTAAGAATGCATTCAAATCATCTAATAGAGGATTACTTGAATTAACATTTTGGACCAACCCAGGTTCCATTAAAGAACTTATAAATAGTCCATTTGCAGACTTTAGTACAATAGATGGAGTATATAAATGGGCACAAAATACACTTGATGTAACAAGAGATTTAGGTGCTGAAACACTTGGTTTAGGAGATCCTAAATACCATGCTATATTGAATAAAGCTGAAAAAGATAAAACTCCAGCTATGATGAGAACATTTGGATTAATGCCATTAGGAGGACAGATAGTTAGTTTCTTAGATATATTTGATCAAGACGTAAAATAAAAGGGGATTTCTCCCCTTTTTAATCTTTATAACTAAACCAAGTTTCTAAGAATTTATTTAACTCTGGAGATGTTTCTTTAATAAGATGTAAATTATCTCTGATATCATCATTCATATAGTAGCAAACATACCCCTTTTCCGTTCTCAAATCATACCCCTGTCCAGAAGTTTTATTACCTAAAGGTTTACTACCACTATAACGGAGCCAATAATGTACTCCATTATTTTTAGTAGGATAATGAAAAGTTTGTTCTAATTCATCTATTATTTTAATAGGAATATTCTCAAATCCATCCTTACCATCATGTCTATCTACATCTAATATGACATATCCTTTAGATGGAGATGCACAAAGTCTATATCCTTCTGGTACTGGGCCTTCAAAGTAACTATCTTCTTTGAGCATTGTCCAATGCATCAAGGGTCTTTTAGAATCAGCCTTACAAAGAAATGTTCTCATAATTAAAACACATAAGTTTTCTTAGCAGTAGGCGTCTTCCAATATTCACCATAATTATTCTCTTCAGCATATTTGAAAACTCTTTCTAATTCTGATTCTGAACTGCTACTTGTATATGCACTTATCTGCATTAAATCGTTTAATTGATCCCAACTTAATCCTAAATAACAAGCATATCCAGCAAGTATTACACAATTACCATTCAAATCACTACCACTTCCTGTGAAGTCAAGTTTATTATCATTAATAAACTTTTCTATTAAATTTACTTTCTTCTTTCCCATAATTATAAATCTGAATAAGGATTCTCTTCCAAATAGGTTTTTAAATCTTGTTCACTAGCAAATCCCATTTTCTCATAGGATTCTTTATTAGCTACCATATCCCAAATCTCTCTAGGAGATAGTTTATTATCTACCTCACCGTTGTCATTTGGACATTGAAGCATATTCAATAAATCATCTATTGTATATTCCATTATAATTCATGTATTTTAAGTTTTAACAATTCAGTTTGTTCCTCTGTAATTTCATGGGTATCTAACCATTTATTACAAATCATTTTAATTACTTTAAGATTCTCTTTATTAACTTTTAACTTCTCACTATAATTAGCTGAGTTAAATATATCTTGAAGTTTCAATATTTCATCAATAAGTGCAATATATTTCAATGCTACTACATCAGTGTTGTAACCCCTTCTGTGATACTTAAATACCCTCTCTAATTGACGAAGTAATTTATTTACTTCCCACATTTCTGGGTCATAAAATGTTGTATTCCATTTATTCCAAGATGCTATTTTAGTAGATGCGCTATCTCCAGATAAATCTAAATATTGCTTAGTTTCTAAATCAAATCCTTTACTGATAATATCCATATCAAAACTTGAGAGAATTCCAAATATATTATTGTAAGATTTCTTTAGAATCACATTAACAGGAATGCATGTATTGAAATAAAATTTAAGTGTTAGTAATCCTACTTTGTGATAATTGTCGTATGCATGATCAATATATCTGTTAAATTTCCATAATTCCAGGGGTTCAAGTATCTGAAACTTAGGGCTATGATACATTGCAAATATTAGTTTGTTAAATGATTTCTCATCATAAACAAAAATATCTACATCTTGTCCTTCAAAATATCCCAACATACAACTTCCAGTAATTACTCCTCTAACAGGTTGTTCTTTTAACCATTCAATAGCTAATTTTATATTTTCTTCCATTATATTATTTTTATAGTGCCTACAATTTCCACAATCCATGAATTCACCTTCGCAAAGTTCATAACAGAATATTGTTTTATTTTCCATTTTATTTAAATAAAAAACCCAGATATTAGAGTATCTGGGTTTTAATTAACATGATAAAATTATACTACAATAAGTCAATTACAGAAGTTACTGATGCAACTATCTCTTTAATAGTGTAGATTTTGTTCAATTTAACAGGTTGATCTGGTTGGCTAAAGTATAGACCAAAGTCTTCCAGTTCCGCAATACTATTGAATTTATTTAAGAAATTGTTAACTTTTTCAGTTTTCTCAACATCTTCTTGATATCCAATAAATGCTAAAGCTTCTTCTTTTAATTTCTCAGTAGTAGATCTTTTAGGAGCTGTTGGAGCAGTAATATAAGCTCTAGTCTTATTACCATTCAATAAATTCCAAACTTCATCCTTAAGAGCTGACATTGAATCTGCATCTTTACCTTTGAAATCTTTACCTTTAGCTTTTTCAGCTAACACTACTACAAACTCAGCTTGTTTTTGAGCATATACAAATTCACTATTTGTTACTGGTTCTTCTTTAGAATTTACTAAATAACCTGATCCTATTAATTTTAATTCACCTTGTTTAATAAATTGTTTCATTTTTACTTTATTTTAATTAATTAATTATTTTTATTCAAATATCTTACCCAATCTTTAACTATCTCAGTTTCTATTGGGCTAAACCAATCTGCATATCCAGGAGTTAAATAGTCACTAGTTGTATGGAATGCAATCAACTTGTCTATTTTCCACTTACATAATTTCTTACCATCTTTAGCACTTATCACCTTAGTATCCTCACACCAACTATCACATACAGAATGATTATCTCCAAATATAATACATGTTTTATAATGTTTTACATCAGAAGTTATAAGTCTCCTATATTCTTTACATTCCTGATTACCATTATATTTCTCATATAATTCATCCATATTTATATTATGTATCTCTTCATATGGAATAAATATTGTACTATGAGCAGTTATAATAATATCACAATAGAATGTTTCAGCCATCCATTTAGCTAATATTGCCGTAGATGTAGCTATTGCTTTAGGAATAGATGATGACCAATCCATATTAAGTAAATTCCTATCTGGAGAAGTTAAATCTAGTCCCCCATACATTCCTTCTAATTTCTTATTATACATATTACTGTTAAACACAGCAAAGTTATGTATATTTGTAGAAATAGCATTTTCAATATTTTCTACAAACCATGTTGGGAACACATTTAAATCTTTTATCTTTTGAATATCAACATAAGCCACTCCATCTTCAATATACTCTTCAAATACTGAACTATTTACATCAAAGGAATCGATATTTAAATCATTATTAGAATCAAATAATTCAATTACATCATCTGTTACATATTCCATATAAACAGTATCTTCCCAATCAAAATCTTTAATATTTGTAAATCCTGCTTCTATTAATAACATCTTAAAATTAAAAGGTAATCCTGTTTTTAAAGCTTTTTGATATATAATTTCATATTCCAGTAACCTTATAATTTTATTTTTTATTCTCTCATCACCATAGAAAAAAGGTACTCCTATAGGTAATTCATTAATCTCTTTTCTATCTGTTATAAAATATAACGTAGGTAATTTAAACTTTTTACTTTGTAATATTTCCATACAATTACTTTTTCATTTTTTTAGTTTTATTAATTCTAACCAAGAAATATTTTCATTTTCTTCTAAATATTTATTTTTATTTAATTTGACTCTACCTTTAATTGGATTTTGAATTAACGTATTTAACATAGGAATGATGTCGTCATAAGGGGTAGGTATTCCTTTAATGATCATTTCTATAGCTTTATCTAAATCAGCAGAAGTGTCGTAATTATATCCTGTAAAATCCTCATTTTTAATTAAATTACATAATTTGCTTGATACTTCTTTTGGCATAAAGAATTTCTTACTTAAGAAGTTTTTCCAAGAAGCATCATCAAATACAATGTCATATTGTAGAAATCTTCTATGAATTTGAGGAGTTAATACAGGTTTACCTTGAGGATTAGCTGCTGCAACTATCATAATATCTGGTAGTTTTTTACCACTAATCATAATCCTACTTTCTAAGAATGTTAAAAACGCACTTAAGGTTAAAGGATTAGCATTATATGTTTCATCGATAAATAAAATATCTCCATCTTTTAATTCTAATAAGAAATCAAAATCATAATATTTCATAATATCTTTTTCTTTGTCTACTAATGCCATACCGGATACTTCAAAAGGCATCCTTTGAGAAAGCACAAATGGTGGTTTATACACACCTTTTTCTTCCATAAATTCTTGTATAACATAAGTTTTACCGAGTCCCGTGTTTGACATAAATAAAGGTACAGTTGTTCTTCTTATAACTGGATCATTATATATCCCTTCTAAAATTCCTTTTATTTCTCCTACTTTATATTTTTTTATGTGTGACATATTAGTATTTTCATTAATTTTAATTCCTGTTACTTTAGCAATTTCTTCTGGAGTAGCTTGTCTAACATTAGATTCATAAATTTCTCCTCCATGTAGACCTGTTTGTAATACAAACCCACCCCAGCGGACACCACTAACTCTATAAATTTCACCAACTTTTAACTTACAACCAGATGTTTTGTTCTCAACTACATTAAACCAGTCTCCAATCTTATATTCCATTATTCATGTTTACAATATGCATTTAAATACATAACAATCGTATCCCAAGATATTCCAATATTAGCATCATGTTCTATAATCATTAATTCTAAAGTATATCGAAATTTACTTCTATCATAAATATTTTCTTTATTATAGAAGCCTTCTAAATCAGAAGCTTGAGTTTCAAAATCTTCTACAGTCCAAGTAACAGATGTTTTATACAGATATTCTAACTTAGATTTAATCTTTTTAAGTTTCTTTTTAAATCTCACAATATGCCATGTTTCAATTAACTTTTCATCAATTGTGGAAACATTTTTTGCAAATTTAATTAACTTATCAATATTATTTAGAATTTTTCTCATAAATTTAGTGATTTAGTTATTTCATCTCTTTCTTGCTTATATAACAAAATATACTCTTTTAAATCTACAGTTATATCTTTATTAGATAATTCTTCATTGATAATTCTAGTTATAGCAAATTCTAAATTATAACCATATCCGATATCTTTTCTTGAAACATATACTTCCTTAGTATCTTTTTTGATACTTTCACAATCTTTATATAAATCAAAATGATTACCATCTTGAATCAAGATATAATTTTTATACTTTATTTCCATCTTCTTTTCCTTTAATTATTTTACATTGATCATGAGGAATATAATCTTGACCATAGTCAGTATAAACTCCATATTCTAATATATCATTACTTGAAAATCCATCATCAGTACTAATATACATTACTTTAGATTGAAATGTTTTACCCATATATTGTTCGTAAATAGTTCCAATCCAACCTGGATCATTAGAAAATGTCCATTCTATTATATCACCAACTTTAGCTAATTCTTCCATTATTAATAATTTTAAAATAAATTAACATTTCTCTCACTTTCTCTATTAAAGAAGGTATATCTGAATCATTTTCTATTACGTAGTCAAAAGTGTAGTCGTCTAATGCTGTTTCACTAACATGTGGTTCTATACCTTTAGTATGAAAATCCCATTCTGCTTTATCTATCCATTTATTTTTTGGATTTCTATTAATTCTAATAACAATTCCTTGTCTGTCCTTGATAGCTTTAGCTTCATTAGGAAATCTAACATCTGTTATAATCCAATTAGGCAATAAACTTTTTTCATGATCATAGTTATATGGAATCCCTTCAAGAGATTCTAATAAATCATCTGCTAATTTATAATCTTTCATCAAAGCATTAACCCAAACATCAGGATGTATAACATCTCTCATTGCATCTGTACTTACTTTTTGAAGAAGTTCTCTTACTGTGTAACAGTATCCCCCTATTTTTCCTGTATCAACAGACACTTTATTTTTATCTTTAATTTGCCACTCTACTCCTAAATAACTACTTTTAACTTCTTCTTTCTCAAAGTCTTTGACAGGTATTCCAGTAAGAATAGAACATATTTGTTTAACAGCATATGCAAATTTCTTTATTTGGTATTCTGAGCATCCCCAACCGATTCCAGATATATCACCCCAACCTTGAACTGTATTTTTTTCTAACCAATATTCACAAGATTGAAATTCATTTAAATCTTTTTTTTGTATATCACGTTTACTTAACCATGTAAAATATTGTATTATCTTACCAACTGTATCTTTTCCTGAGCCAGCACGTCCTGAAATTGAGATTAAATTTATCATAATAACTTTCCAGCTAAATTTAAATACAATAATGCATCATTAACTTCTTTCTTAGGAGTTAATTTATATTTATCCTCTAATTCTACAATTAAGTTATTTAAAGCTGTTAAATCAGGTGAAATATATGGTATTTTCTCTTTAACTTCTATTTCTTCAACAACTTTTTTCTTAACTGGAGTATCACATACTGTCCAATTAGCACTTCCACTTATATTATCCATATTTTAAATTTAAAAGGGGAAATATTATCCCCTTTATTATTAAACAGTTGCTGTTAATTTAGCTAAATTATATTCGTGTTTTGCTAAACAATCATTTTCAAATTGTAAATTTGATTTAGTTTCAGATAATGCTAAATCAGCTTTATCCAATTTCTTTTCAGCCACTTTACAATTATCTACGTATGTTTCATAATTTCTAGCAATTGAGTTTTCTACATTATCTAACTCTTTTTTAGCTTTAATAACTTCTCTTTCAGCTCTCTTAATAGCATTTTCAGCAGAAGGAATACGGGATGTTTTATAGTGACTTATTTGTTCATTACAACCTATAATTGTATCTTCTAAACTATCAATTGATTGTTCAACATATAAATCTTCAATAGATTTACCCATATTTTCTTTCAATTTTGCTATAATAGCATACTCTTTTACTTCTTCTTTTACTTTTGCCATAATTACTTAATTTTTAATTGTTTAATTTTATTAATTTTAATTTCAACCTTACCTTTAATTCCTAAAGGTTTAGGTTTTCTTTCTAAAGGTACTAATAATTTAAATCCATTGGATTTAGATGATTTCAAATCTTTATCAGATGTTCCATATATTAATGCATCCAAATGATTTTTTGGAAAGTGAAAACCTGACCAATCTTTATTGACTGTTTCTGAAACATTTGTTCTAATACTATCATAATATTCTTTACCATTCCAAACATGAGATAGGAATTGTTGGAAGGTTATCTCTACCTCCCTCCACCACCCCTCTAACAGCGCTCCCTCCTCACAAATATATTTGCCAGGACAGTCGGTATCAGAATATTTAATAATATGTTTTCTCCAATAATTTAATATATCTTTTGATGAATCATTTAATTCACAATACCAATATTTAGGTAAAATAAAAGAATCTTTAACCTTATCCACATGTCCGTCAGGTAAATACTGTTGAATTTCTGATAAATCTGTTAATTCTACTAAGGAGTAATTTAATGTTTTAGCAAAACTACCTTTCTCAACATACTTTCTATTACAATATTCACCAATATAACTAATATTAGATTCTTTTTTTAGTTTTAGGAACCATTTATCATTGATATCAATGTGATCTGCTTTTAATGAATCCCATTTTCCAACTTCAAATTTCATTTCTTTACTTTTTAATGCTGTCTCTTTATCTACAAATTTACCTTTTTTTATGCAGTAATTTAACCAGTCTTTTTCTTCTTGAGTTGCTATTCTACTAGGATGGTTATTTATATCAAGTATAGCTGCACATTTATTATAAAAATTTAAAGTTTTAGCATGTAAAGCTGTATTATTGCATTTATAATCATTAGAGTCTACTTTATCATGTATCCAACCTCTTGTATAATAAATCTCACCTTCAACTAAATCACTAACTTTTAAAGTATCTTGTACTATTTCAGCCCATTTTTTATCTTTATCATCCCAAATAAGTCCTCCGCTATAGCCAAAGGCATTTCTAGCAAATCTTACCTCTATACCTTCTTTTATACCTGCAAAATTCCAATGATCATGCCATTCTGGAATAGATGATATTTCTACTACATTTCCACTTTCTCTACATACTTTAGTCCCAATAGGATAGAGTTTTCTAGCCTCAGCTAATAAATCTTCTTTACTAGGTTCTTTAAGTACATATTTCTTGAATTGTTCAAAAGTTATTTCCTCTCCAAAATATTTCTCATATTTACCATTATGTTCTTTACCTTGTTTACTAAACCTATTAGATATTCCAACAATATAACCTTCCTCTAATATATCAGATAAATGGGGCCATCTCCATTTACTCAAAATATGTTTATTTTCTTTAGTAACAGTAACATACCATTGTTCTGGTAAAACAAATTCTCCAGTAATTTCAATAACTTCTTCTTCTGTAGCCAATCTTACTATATCAGATACATTATTATGAATCTTATCTTGATCTTCAAATCTGTTTCCACTGTTATGGATGTTAACAATTTTACAAACTTTTAAATCTTTTCTAATAACCCAGTCGCCTACTTTAAATTTTATGTTTTTATTCACATACATTCTCTCAAACTCTTCAAATGTTAGTTCTGGTAATTCAATATAGTTATTGAAATAAGGTAAATTATCTATTTCATGTGTTAATTCATTATCCTCAAGATATAACTGTTTTGAATTTGTACAAATAACTTGAGTACTTGTATTGTTCCATTTATACCCATTCTTAAATAATGTTTCTTGTACAATCTTACTCTTTTCTGGCGTAAGATCTTTCATTTTAAACTCTTTTATTATCAAATTTGCCATCTTTCCTCATTTATTTTAGGTTTCTCAGCATAATCAATATTATCCGGCATCTTACATCCAAAATATTCTTCTAATTCATTTCTTCTTAATTCACCTTTATTAAGTATTTGCGATATTGGTGAATCAGGTTTATTTTGATTATGGAAATTTAGAATTACAGATTTAGATTTATCACTAATATGTGAAAATTTACCATTTAATATTAATTTAATATCATCCATTATTATTTCATCAATTATTTTAAATACAAAACAGTCAAATCTATTATCATTAACATCCTTTAAATATTGAATACAATTATCTTGCTTTTGAAGAATATCTATAAATTTAGCATAATACGTTATTGGTGAATATCTATATATTAAATACAAATATTCTCCATCATTATGTTTGAAATTATAATGTTGATAATAACAATTAATGAAATTATGTTCCATTAATAAATAATCTTTCTTAATATTCAATAAAGGTAAGAAATAAGCAGAACTAACATTACTTTCAAACTCATTTATTCTAAGTCTACTTTTATCTTCTTTATAAATAAAATTAGCTTTATAATAAGTGTCTTGAGAATTTGTTTTAAAATGAATTTTATCCCCAATATTGATTGAATAGTTTGTAAAATTAATTGTTTTAAAATGATATTTATCTAATCGTATTGTACTCACTGGTGTTTTAGGTAACAGTAGTATTGTTTTCGCACTTAATACTTCCACACTAAAAAGCTGTGGTTTCTTCTGAATTTGTAATTCCTCCATACATTCTAGTTTTAAATTCCGGAATTTCGAAAGAAATTCCAAATTCAGTTAATTCATCTGAGTTTCTAAATAAATAGGTTTGTTTAAAAGATTTATTAAATTCATCAATTCCTTTATTTAATCCATATCCATCTATAACTCTCTTTATTCCATCCTGTTTAGGTATTCCTTCAATATAAGCCTTTAAAACAGCAAATTTATATTGAGATACGCTAAACTTTTTTAAATAGCTCTCAGCAGTTCCTTCACCACATCCTTCTAAATAATTTAACTTGTTGTTATGTCCTTTTATAAGAACTTGTCTCCATAAGTTAAATTCAGCTTGTTCTGGAGTAATTATTTCAAATCCATCTTCAATTCTATAATCTTTCTTACGAAATATTCCATAGTTAAAGAATTTAGCGGCTTCTTGTCTCAAATCCCCATCTATTGCAGCAATAGTAATATCATATTCATCTTTATATTGATTATGTGTAATTAAACACATATCATCTGATTCCAATTCAGGATGATTAAAAGCTTCCCATTTAGTTCTAGCATATTCAAGTAAGTCATATTTGAATTTAACATACTGTTTCTTAACTTCTCTATCAGCTTTAAATGTATCAAACATCTTCTTTCTATATGAAGTAGAACCATCACCAAATATAATATATTTATCTGCTTTAGTTACATTTAATATACTATCAATATAATAATCCAATGTATCTCTGTATTTTGAGAAATCATCTGTAGAAGATTCTTTAACGGATACATTATAACATGCTGAATAGATTAAGGATGAACCATCAATTGTTGTAAGTTTATCCATTTGAATCTGGTTTATACGTATAAGTATGTGTTGTTAATCCGCCATATTCATTTTTTAAATCGTATTTATCTTTGAATTTACGAATTAAATTAGAGAATTGCGTACTTGTAATTTGAATGTTATCACAATAATGTTTTACTGATTTAATATGAAATTTACTTGTAACTGGCTTACCTTCTAAAAATAACTTTTCTATTTCTTGTTTAGTCATATATTATTCACTCCTCCATTCTTCAGTTTTACCGTGTTTTAAACTAAGTTTCTTCTCCCAATACATATCAGAACCAAAATACCAAGTTAATTCACAATTTAATATTGTAATTTCTAAACTAGGAATTCTCTCAACTCTAATAGCTTCATATTTCCATTTCCAACTTAATCCATAAAATCTAATTTGAAATGGAGTAAATTGAAAAAACCACCATTTATATAGTGGTTTTTGAAAACTAAATATAAATCTTATTTTCATTAACAATATCCTCCACAATGATCACATGTCCAAGATCCATCTTTCCAAGTAAAATCTGGAGTATATTCAATTCCATTTTCCTCAGCAGATTGCATACAATCTTCACACCATTCTGCTTCAATCCAAGGTTCATCCTCAGTATCTTCTATTTCATCTAATTCTTCATTCATACTTTAAAGTTTTTAATTAATTTATATGCTTCTTCAATATAATAATTATAATCAATATTATAATCTATCATATCTTTCATTATAAATTTGTTAAATAAGGTAATATTCCTACCTACACAGACATCATCGTAATGTAACCACTCTTTGAAAATATCTACAAATAAACTTCCATGTTCAATTACATAAATATTTTTGCCATCTGAATAAGTATGAATTATTTTATAAGGAAATATTTTATCAGATAAGATGTATGAATTAACATTAGTTTTACCTTTCTTTAACAAACTCTCTAATTCAGTCTCACTCTTAGCTTTAACTTTGAATAATTTATTATTACTCTTAGAAATGTAATATCTAATGGATTGTTGAATATATTCTTCTTTAAAAGAAGTTCCATTTATTTCAAATAAACAATTCTTAAATTGAGAACCTGTTTTATTAGCAATACAGAAATCATAAATATCCGTATGGTTCATAATAGTTTCTTCTAAAGAAATATTATGGATTAATCTTTGTACTACAGCATAAGCTATAATTGGAGCATTAAAACTTCCAGTAACATCAAATTCACCATATTTTTCAATATAACCAGTATATTCATAAGAACCTTTTAACTTAACTCCATCTTCTTTTAGGATAACGTAATTATTTACATCTCGGATATAACACTTTTTATAGTCTGTATATTCCAATTGCATTAGCGTATTCTTCTCCCATTCTAAGCATATTTTATTAAACTTTGTAACTTGTTCATTATCAATTTCTATCGTAATACCATCAGTATTTGCATAAAAAGTATGAATATCATTTAAATACAATTCTTCTATGAGCATTAATAGAAATAATTGTCCATTTAGAGTTGTTTTCAATAAAGCTAATTCATCATACATCCATGACGTTTTATCTCCATAGCCCGATTATGTTATCGTAAAGGCTTTTTATCCTCTACTTCTTATAGTTCTCACTTTCCTATAAGTCCAGCATACGTTTTCATCTTCAACATTACTTGTTAAGATGCACCTGACTCGTGGATATATTATATTCTAAAATAACGAAGGAACTTGACTAGATTCCTTCTCGATAAACTAATTTCTTTTCTAGCAAAGAAAGTTTGACTGTCTCCAGTTAACAAGCTGATTTATTTCTTGTGGGAAGCTAGGTAATCACACCTGCTTAACCCCCAACATGATCTCTTTTACATTGTAGATCATAAATGTCCTATGTATATACTGTAATAGAAATCCCAGGTTCGTCAATGTCTTAATTATTTTAGTTTCAATATCTATGCGTTGCCCCTGACTAAATTGTTATATTTAGCCTTCGGTTCAAGTTGGCATCTCAGCGTCCTTGCTTAATTCAGGTGTAATAATCTGAGAAATTTCTTCCTCAGACGGCATTATAATCTTTATAAATGCAAATCCTTTATATAAAGTACTATCTTTTATGGATTTATTAATCCAAAAAGCACTTAAATAATCAACATTTTTTCCTTTTCTTGGTTTAGAAAATCTTCCTTTTATATATTCTGAAAATATATTTGGAGAAGTTTGAGATATTTCTTCTATATCTTTAGAAGATCTAAATATACCTAAATTTTTTCCAGAAAAACTAATAACTTTTATATTAGGTAATTCAGTTCTTTTCTGTTCTGAATATTTTTTTCTACCTTCTAAATAAGCTTTCGTTATAGTATGCTTAACTTTAAAATGTGATGTATTATCATATTTTTTTCCAGTCATATAATTTCTAGCACTTATAGCTGTTCTAGTCATACCGTTGTATTCAATTGGAATATCTTCAAAAGAAATTTCTCCAGAATTATATTTATTTAAATATTCTCTTGAAATTAGATTTCTTTTTTTAATAGTTACTCCTTGTCTTTTTCTAGCTTCATCAGAAGGTATTGGAGGATTATTTATATTTGAATTCATATTATATCCAAATTGATTATCTAAAGCTTTTGTTAAATCAATAGCTCTTTTTTCCCAATGATATAAATTGTTTTCACAAATAAATAAAACTCTAAATTGAAAATTTTCTTCTTTATATTTATTCCAAGAATCTTGTAAATGTTTATTAAAATGTTGATTTTTCTTCAATAAATTATAATGGGTATTATATCTCACTATAAAATTTCTTGCAGCGGAACCAACATATACTTTATTTGTTATTATGTTTTTAATAACATAAATTCCTTTTTTAAGGATTAAAGCACTTGATTTATTGTAAATTAACATATTATTTTGTATTATTTAAAATACAAAGATAATATAAAAATACTAATTAATCAAATTTATTAGATTATATTTATACCAAAACAACGGTTAATTGGGATCTTAATTCCATTAGAAGAAACTTTATCTCCTTCAGATTTAAATTTAACACGAAGTTCAATTAAATAATTTACAAATTCAACAAATCCTTTTAAATGTTCTGGCTCAATATGATATTTTGTATATAAGAATGGATAATACGATGTCCCATCAATGTCAACTTTTCTTTTATCATTGTCAAATGTTGTTTGAAATTCATGTGTAGCATGTAATCCTCCTTGCTTAAATTCTATTACTAAATCAAATATTTTTAATGAAAAATAGAATTGTTCCATATAAGGGGATTTCTTACCTTTCTCAGGCTTTAATTCAGGATTATATTCAAGTTTCCGTAACTTATTTATGAATACATTTAATTCAGGAGTTTTAAACTTAATATTATCAAATATAACATCTGAGTATTTAATTTGAGTTCTTTTAGTTTGGGTATCTTTAAACTCCTCAATATCTCTTCCCGAAGTTCTACTATATAATATTCGAGCTAATTTCTCACCTATTTGGGATTTGTTATTATTATATAAATCCATCCCAAATTTTTCTCCCATACTAAATCTAAATTCTATTGCTGGAAGTAATCCTCTATAAGCTGATTTAGGAATAGTGAGACTTGTTTGAGTCTCTGGAATACCTAATAATAATTTCTCAGTTATAAGAACATCGTTTAATTCATATAAAAGAATTTCAGGTATTTCATAAGGTTCAATAGTTTCATTGTACTTCCTTGGTAAGTCCTGAATTAAATCATGTTTTAAATTAGCAGCAGTTTGTTTTAAAGGTTTATATATTCTATCACAACCTGAAACTCTCATTAAATCTATTGTCTTGATATAAGTCTCATCATATTTAAGCTTGTTTTTATTATCTCCAATAAGAGATTGACTTATAGAATATAATTTATCATTAGTAATAGATTTATCTCTGAGAATCTCTTTTATAATAATATCGTCATAATGATAATTGTTATATCCAATTGAATAAAACCATGTTTTAATAAATCTCTTTCTTATTTCATCTATAGTAAAGAATTTAATTTCATAATCTTTGAAACCATTTTTAATTTCTTCAATAATATCTGGATGAATCCTTGAATCATTCCAATCTAAATCTTCATATAAGAATGTTATGAATAATTTATTCTGTCCAGGAATTTTAAATATATCAGAGAAGAAATTAGGTAATATCTCAATATCATGAATTAAACTTTTAGATAAAAAATTACTCACTTTCTTCCTTTTTATCAGGTTTACTAATTCTAATATTTGTTTTATCTCCATTAAATATTACTTCATGGAAATTATGACTCTCTTTTAATAATTCACTTAAATCATCAATGATATCCAATAATGATTTTTTAGGTTTAATTTCACTCATAAGAAACTTATTTTATTGATTTCTTTCAATTCAAAACAAACTATTTCACATTCAGATAAGATGAATTCTTTAAATTTCTTTTTCCAAATGAGATTTACATACATTTTCAATCTATCAATATCTTCCCAATTAAATCCTGAAGTATTAAAATAGAGTTTGATTATACTTTCAAAACTTCTATCTAATTGAGGTATTTGACCATTCCAATATTTACCAGATTGTTTATGTCTAATCTTGAATATTTGCATTTTATATTTCCTCCTCATTAAGTCCAGCAGCTATTTTAAGTGCTTTTACTAATCTATTATGTGAAATATCAGAAGCATTTACACCTTCGTTAATTTTACTTTCATAATAACTATCTAAAGCTTTTTTATACCTTTCTTTAGCTTTTAAAGCATCCATTTCAATAATCATATTTAAATTACCTACAGCTACTTTAAAGTCCTCTAACTCATCAACAGAAATTTCTTCATACCAATATTCTACACTAGCAACTGGTATATTTTCTATATCATGAAAAAAATTCTTTTCATTTGGATAAAATATAAATAGTCCACTATTGGTAGGATAATAACCTAATCTGTTTGGTAATCTCTCACTAACACTAACTTTTCGTAATATCTTTTCCATTAATCAATTTTAAGTTTTGCATTTAGAATGCTATATTCATCAATATCAATCGTTAAATTATCATGAACATGAAATGAACGTACTGAATCACCATCAGTTTCTTGTGAAAATGGTGTAAATAGTATGAGTTTTGCGTTTTTAGATGATAACTCTCTTTGTTTCTGAAGTAATTCTTCTACTTGTTCTTTTGTGTAACCGTATTTAATTACCAAATCTTTTCCTTCAGAAGTTACTTTATTGATAAATTCTTTTTCAACTTCTTCAGCTAATTGACACATTGCTTCTATACAACATTGTTCATGATAATTAGTTTTATAATTAGATCTATAACCTTTATCGTATACTTCATTTAATATTTGAAGTGCTCTTTCTTTGTATTTACTCATCTCTTATTCAATTTAGATTCATATAAACAACTAGTACATTTCCAATAGAAACTACCATCAGAATTCTCTATTCTCTTCAATGTAGGCTTTCTACACTTTGGGCAACCTACAAAGGATAATGGTCTTAATAACTTTCTAATTATTCTCTTCATTGTATTCAACTAATGTTAATTTGTATTTTTTATTATCTTTAGTCATTATAATTCCTTTATCATCAATTGATTTTATTGTTGTATAAATCTCAGTGAAAGTAATATTTAATCCTTCAATAATTGCTTTTCTAGTAAGATGTCCAGCAATTCCATTTAGTTTATAACTGTTCATATTTAATTTTAAATATTGTTAATTTTTTTGTTTAAGTCTCTTATTTTTAGTATATTTGCATTATGAAAAAAGGTATAATTTATAAAGTTGTTAATCTTATAAATGATAAAATTTATATTGGATTAACCAGTCAAAAATTTTCAGAAAGAAAATCATCTCATATATATAAAGCATTTAAAAAGAAAGATAATCATATTTTTCATAATTCATTAAGAAAATACGGATTAGATGTTTTTGAATGGTCTATCATTTGGGAAGGAGATAAAGAACTTCTTTCAGAAATGGAGATATTTTATATTCAAAAATATAATTCTTATTTTAAAAATGGATTCGGATATAATATGACATTTGGTGGATCAGGTAATCCTGGATTAACAGGAAAATTATCTTCATCATATAATCATACTATATACACCTTTTACCATCAAGATGGTAGAATGGAAACATTAACTTCCAACGAAATGTGTAATAAATATAACATATCTTTATCTTTAATGAGTGGGCTATTATCTGGTAAACGTACGTATGCTAAATTTTGGAGATTAGAAAAAAGCCCTTCCGTTCAACCATTAAATTATGATGCTCAAACAGTACTTTATAATTTTTATCACCGTTCTGGAATATCTGAATTAAATATAACACGATTTGACATGTCTAAGAAATATAACCTTTCTACAAATGCATTAAAAGCTCTTGTTTCCGAAAGAAAAATAATATATATGAATTGGGTTACAAATAAAGATAACTTTGCAAAATCAAATAGATACAAATTATTTTCTTTCATACATGATGACGGAACAAAAGAAATTAATATAACCAAACCAGATATGAGAGATAAATATAATCTTAATGAATCTTCTTTATATGACCTATGTAAAGGTAAAACTAAAGTATCACATGGGTGGAAATTATTAATTTAGTATAAAATCTTCTAATATTCTATATTTCCAAGAAAACTTTTTTTCTCCAATTTTATTTTTCTTTGTGTTTCTTTTATAATAAAATTCTTCTTCAATTTTTTTAGGGATAAAACTTAATTCAAAGATTTTAGGGATTTCTACTAAATTAACAAAAATATTATATTTTTCAAATATAAAAGGTTGAGTTCTTGTAGTAAATAATCTTTTCATATTATTATTATCCCAAATATTTTTTACTTCTACACAACTTCTATTAGAATCTGAAAAAAATAAAGGCCATTTTTCAAAGTAATCACTTTTAATATCTTTATGAAATTTATTAGGACCATCCCAAGTTATCAAATAATCCATAGTGTATATGTGCTTAGAAATTAAAGTCTTATTGCTTATTTTAGTCTTAGTCTTTAATTGCTCCATAAATGGAATCTCAACTTTATCAGACAGTATAAATGGCTCAGGTTGATATTCTAAAGATTTAATAAACCCTTTCTCTTGTAATTCTTCAAAGTAAATCTTCATCCAGGTTTCCTCAGTTGACGGACCTTTAGTATTTGCCATCGTATTTATATTTAGATGATTGAGTTATTTTAGTTAATTCCTGCTTTAAATCTAATGCTGCTCTTTTAACTGCTGCAAAATATTTAGGACTTCCATATTCTAAAACACCCTCTGTTTGGGCTAAAGCAGTTTTAAATATTTTGGTAAATCTCTTTAATTCTGGTTCAACCTCTTTTAAAATATCTATATTCTTTTTCATCTATTTATTAATTATAGTTTGTATTACAGGTTCTCCAATTAATTTATTATACAACATAAACATAGCAAATACATTCTTTTCATCATTTATATCTGGTTTGTTAGTTATAATTTTAGATAAATCGAAGTGTCTACCATTTATATTAACAACCATATTCAAATGTTTAATTGCATATTCTACTATAGGATAAATTCCATCAATAGTCTCTTGTTTAGAAGAATATGTTTTAGGATGTTTAATAGCATCTTCAAATTCTTGTTCAGTCATTATTTTGGAATTTTAATCTCTCATTATTATCCATCTCAATTTCAGTTAATTCAATATTTCTAATTAATGGTATTGGATTTTCCAAATCACGAATGTATTTTATAAACTTACAATTAAATTCATTGTTTATTTTATCAAGACACCCTGCCCAATTTTCTGTCTCAATAACTTTTGTAATCTTGTTCTCTTTGGATACTTTAGTTCTATCCATTGTGTTATAATAAACACAGAAATATCTATTCATATAGTATGAGGTTAATGTTATCAAAGATTTTATTAAGGAACTTAATGGTTTCCTCCTTACCATATTTCTTATAATAATCAGAAATATCACTTGTTGTATTATCTGGAGTACATACAAAAGGAATGTTGTATAATAAAGAATGCTTTCTTGCAAATTCTAATCCTGGATTAGGATTCTTTGGGTAATCATTATTTGCAAAAAGAACTTTGTATATATATCTTGAAGATAAATCTTTCCAAACATCTTTATTGAACCATATTCCTTCTCCATTTGGTGATACTACATTTAATCCTGGCATTAATTCTTCCATTAACATTGTATCTTTAAAGGAAGATTGTATTATTAATAATTCTCCAGTTTTATCTATACATTGATAGTTTTGTACAACTTTTTTATTAACATTAGAAATCCATTTGAAATCTTTGTTTCCTTTAAACCCTAAAGGTAAATAGATTTTATACATAAAACTACCTTTGGAATTTCTATAGAATGGATATACATAACATAATTCTTTCTCAACATTATATTCTCTTCTGATTCCATCTTTATTAAAGTTAGTTATCCAAAACTTTTCTAATGGAGCAATACCTTTCTCCTCTAATTTCTTAGTTGATATCCCAAAAGATTCCCAGTATTCTTCATCCCAATAAGTCCAATTTATTTTACCTTCAAATCTTCTTCTTTTAACTTCAATTTTAACTGGCAAGGAACTTTCTTTAATCTCTTCATTATATGCTATAGGATGAGCTGTATTAGGAGATTTACTATCTTTTAATGGTAATATACTATCTAATTTAAAGTCCTCTCTAATCATGTTTAAAACGTGAAAAAAGGCATCTTTACCATTGAAGTTATATTTCTCAATTAAATAGTTATAAATATTCATTCCTATTTTATATCCAAAATCTGATATTAACAATTTTCCATTCTGTATTCTACAAATCATGGAATTATTTTTATCATCAGATCTAATATCAGATTTAAAATGCGTATTAAACTTTTTAAATCCTGGGATATAATATCTAGCTAAATCATATTCATTAAATCCTTTTTTTCTTAATTCAGTCTCTATATTATTCTTATTTAATTCTTTTTTAAGAGTTTTGAAGTTTAGATTCATATAAAGAAATATTAATTGGGTATACCAACAAATAAATTTGCTTTTATTTCCCTAGCATTCCAAATTCTTTCATCCATTATAGATTTGTTATCTATTTTAATATATTTACAAACTTCATCGAATAATCTTCTTTTTGCTTCTAGTAAACTTTCCATATATACATAATTGGCTGGTTTATTCGGATATTCTTTATCTATAAAGTTTATTTTTATCTCTAATTCTTTAAAATCTATTTGTTCAGAATAATAGTTAATAGTAGCTTCTTGAAATTTATTTATATTTAAGGAACTTTCAATTTCATCTTTAAAGAATGAAAATAATGCTCTTTTAAATCTTCTTTTAATGTTCATATTAAGAGTATTAAAAAGTGTAGAGGAAATTAACCTCTACACTTAGAGATTAATTAATTAAAATGGCAAGTCATCACTTGTATCATTCTTAGCAGCATTCAACTCGTCATTAGAATCTGGTTCTGGATCAGCTTTTTCAAGTAATTTCAAATCATACTTAGGATTAAATTCCAAAGTTTCTTTTTTACCAATTGAAGAACCTACTGAATTAATACCTTTTACTTTAATAATCCTTCCGTCTACTTCTTCAACAGATTCCATGAATTTCTCTTCTTTAACAAAAATTTGGAAAATCTTTTTACCATTCTCTTCACCTACTTTACCTTCTTTGAAAGATAATCCATATCCTTTTTTACCATCTTTTTCATATTGATCACCTTTAATGATAAACCACATGAATTTACCATTGACAATTTTAACAAATTTTGATAATAAATCTTCAATATCTTTAGCTTCAATTTCTTTTAATTTATCAGCTACACCAGCTTTCTCTGCAATAGCCATTAAATTAGATAACAAACTATTAACTTTGAATTCATCTTCTTTATCAAAATATGAACCTAAATTAATTCTACCTATCAATCCTTTAGCTTTTACACCATCTCCTAAGTCTGCACCCTCAAATCCGGGAATTTCCTTGCCTTCTGTAAGAAATTTAACTTGGATTTTTCCAGTTGATGCAGTTTTAATCTCTATATTACTAATTTTTAATAAATTAATACCATAAGAAATGTATAGGTTTTGAAATCCTCCTACTGGTTCCTGTGTTGTTGTATTTTTAAAATTTAAACCCATATTTATAATTAATTTAAAATTGTTTCTAATTTAATATTTTCTACTACTTCACTTGCTGATGCCACATCATGATCTTCCATAATTATTTCTGCTAATGGAATTTCAACTAATTTAACTGCTGGCAAATCTTCAATATCATCAACTTTAACTAATTGAAAATAATGTTCTTTAGTTACATCTAATCCCATAACTTTAACCATTCTTTCGTATAAATTCTTGTTACTGAAAGATAAATCCAAAGTTACTGATATAGCTGGTTCAGCATCTACATCATAAATATTAATAAGATAAAATGTTTTATCTCCAGCTTCATCATAAAGCCAAGATAATCTATTGTCTCTTAAATCAAATTTTAATAAATCTCTTGCATTAATTAAATCAAATCTTGTAGTTTTCTTAGGTTCAGTAGGTTTAATTCCTACTACAAGATAAGGAAAACTAAATAAAGTTTTATCTTTATCTTTTATTAGTCTTTTAAATCCAAATTTTAATACATCCATTTTCTTTTTTTTATCAAACATTAATTTATTTGTTTTGACTACCAGGTTTTTTATGAGATCCAGGACTATTCCTATTATCTTCTTGAATAGTCTTATTATTCTCCCAATTAGCAATTCTTCTTGCTAAATTCTTAAGTTTATTTTTATACTTCATTGTTAATTATTTTAATGATGCATCGCTATTTTCCCAATTAGCTAAATCAGCATCATGGACTTTTCTAAATCTTATATATTCATCACTTGATATAAATTCTGGATGACAATTAATTAAATCTTCTCTTTCTTCAGATAATAGATATAATCCAAAAGATACTAAATCTTTTTGTGTATAAACTTTTTCTTCCATGTTATTTAATCTTTTTATTATATGCTTCTGTAGAAAATTTAACTATTGTATCAATAATAAACTGACCGTCATTAGGTACAGTTAATAAATCTTTATCAAATATATTAGGTGGACATTTAGCTGAAGTATCTTCTTCATATAAATTTAAAAAATACTCAGGTCTTTTAGTTACTTGATTAAATTTACTATTTGCATATAATACAATCAAAAATTCTTTCTCAATAGTTCCTTCCCATTCTTTACCTTTAACTTTAGCCCTCTTTTCTTTAGTACCACCTTCATCTTGTACCCATTCATAATGTCCTACTATAAAAATTTCTTTTTGTATACTTTTTATAAAATGTAATAGTTTACCTATTTCTTCATTATAATGATTCCAAATATCAAAACCTTTTTTAGTATCTCTACTCTCTTTTAATAGCATATCCATATAAGAGGATAAACTATCAAATACTATCACTTCAATCTCTTTGTTATCTGCGTATTCTTTTAAAGCTTGTTTAGCATGAGCTAATGTTACACATTTTGTTTCATACTTAAAACTATTTGGAAATGGTAAAGGCTTATTTTCAACATTTATGAATCCGGTTTTATTTGGATTTAAAGTATTAAATGTATAAGTCTTCCCTTTACCAGAACCTCCTAGTAATAAAATTTTATAAAAATCTCTCATTTACAATATTTAATTTGATTATTAATTTTAAAAGGGATGTAAAGATAATAAAATAACCTGATACTTCCAAAGAAATACCAGGTTAAAAACACTTAAAAATTAAAAAAATGAAATTATCTTACTACACCTAATATTGGTTTACTAACTACATCTAATATAGTACCATAGTCAACATTTGTTCTAAATCTAACTCTAGCATCATCATTATCTACAGCTTCTTGTAAGAAAGATTCCTTAACAACTTTACCATCAATATCATCTACCAATAGTTTAATTTCAAAGAAACTTCCTTCACCATTCTCAAATACTTTCTGATAATTAGAAACTTTAGTTGAATTAACTGAATAATATTTGAATTCTTTTGCAAGAATTACATCTATATCAGTTAAGCATATTGCTTCTACTAAATACTGTTCATTAACAGGTTTAGTACCTTCTTTGTGTGAAATTTTAATGTTTACTAAGTACATAATAGGTTTTGTGTATTAAAATTAATTTTGTCAGTTGAACCCCAACCTTCTCTAGTAGTTGTTAAAACATCTACCTTCTTATACTTAAATCCAGATATAAATAAATCCATAATTTTCATATACCAAGGTGCATCAGGTAATAATTTAACTTCAAATTGAAGTATAGAAGTTCCATCTGCTATAAATGTATCTTCAAATGGAATAAGATTAGCTTTCCACTCATTTTTATAATTCCATTCTATAACCCCTACGCTATTGGATAACAAGCATTTAAATTTACCAAATGTAGAACTTCTTGGTACAATTATAGCTCCATAATGTTTTGGAAGAGTCATACTTATTCCTAATCCTACTAATACTGGATTAAATTCAATATTCAATTTTGTTTCAGTTAATGGGATTTGTCCAAAATTAGGATTCATTTTACATATTGGCCCATATAAAGTCCAATCTCCATTAATACATAAGTCAGTCATGTTACCAAACTTCTTATTACGTATATCACATAAAGGATTATGAATTCTAAGTTTTATTGTTCTTTTAAACATTACTCAACTTTTTTAGTTTCACCATAAGCCTTAGTTGTATTAACATATTCCATACGTATATTTCCGTATTGATCTGTTATAGGAACTTGTTTAGAATTTGAATCATATATTTGTTTCCTAATCTCAACATTTCTAACTAATCCAGAAGTAAAGTTTTGTACCATATCAGCTCTCTTATTAGCTTCTTCAAGTTGAATCTTTAAAATTGTTACTTCTAAAGCTTTCTCTTTAATTTCTAAATTAGCTAATTTGGCATCTAAAGAATCGTGTTCTTTAAGTTCAAACTGTAATTTACTTAAATCTCTATCATAATCTTGAACTTTCTTTTCAAGTTTTACATATTGAAGTTGTAAATCTTTTAAATCTTTAGCATCTTTCTCAGCTTTAATAAGAACTTCTTTTAATTCAGAACCAACTTTACCAGGTAATTCTTCTTTAATTAAAGAACTAAATTTTTCTTCTAATGTCATAATTTTATATAAATAAATAAATAATCCAACCAAATAGTAATACTAATAAACTCAGTAATACACTGGATAATAAAGATGACCATATTTCATCAGATTTATTAGATTGTCTTGGTATTATAATATCACATACTAAAGATATTCCCAATGCGCTTGCAATAGTTAGAGTAGGTAAATTAAATAAACTCACAATAAACCAAGCCCATAATTTTGTTATAATAAATCCTCTTAGCATTAGTACTACTATCATACTTATTATAACTGAAAATATTTTTCCAATTGTTTCCATTATTTGAATTTTAAATAAATTTGATTATATGCAAATTCAGGCCAATGCTTATTTGTGCAATATCCATCTCTTTGCAAATTATATAAAAATTCTTTAATTGAACTGCTATTTCTAGTCTTATCGTAATTCTTTTTAATTAAAGAAGAATTTATTAAACCATCAATAGCATCTTTAAATGAAGTAAAAGTTTGAAAGTTTCTGTAACAAACTACCTTATTACCTTTAATCAGCTCCCAGGATATTAATTTTCTTCCTTTAGATGCTGTTAAACCAAATGGATTGTTTGATTTCAACCACAAACTTGATCTAGCACTTTGTCCTAATGAATTAGAACTTTCTGAAACAAATATACAAGCTAATCCATATGATAAACTATCTAAATTAGGGAAATGTTTCTTATAATCTCCTCTATTTAGGTATATTTCAATAGTTTCTTGTGCCAAATCGAATACTTCTTTTCTACTTTTAATTTGATTATCTTTTAATTTAATAAGGTTATTAGTTATTAAAATATTTTCTTTTATATACTTTATTCTAATACTATGTTCCTTTATAGATAAATTAGGAGCAAATAGTTTTAATGGTATTAAAAAGATAATCAATAAAATAAACTTTTTCATATAAAAATTTTAAATTTAAGGCTGCAAAGATAATAAAATTAATTCAATTTTTTAAATCCTTGATAATATAAGCCTTTTTTAATTAAATCTCTTTCTTGTGTTGTTATTTTGTCATTAAGTGGTAATTCGGTAAAATAATTAACTGCACCATTAAAGAATAGAGGAATCTCTTTGAAGCCTCTACCTAATCTATTCTTTAATATTATTACAGTTCTAAAGAAATCTCCAATTTCTTCTAAATTATATCCATAATAGTTTTTAACACCATAAAATGTTGGAGCAAATAAACCTAATATTAGATCTGCATTACGAGCTATTCTTTTATTATCTCCATAACCATCCCTTGTGGGTTTAGTCTTTTCAATAATATTACTACCTGAATTAGTGAATTGTTGAGATTCAGAAGTTCCCATCTGTTGAATAATGTCCAAAATTATACACCCAAAATTCTTTTGAAGTTGTTTATGGGCATACTCAGTAGACCATTTCCACATGGTATCTTGTAAATTTAAAGTAACTCCGTTTTCTTTCTCAGGTTCTAATAAGTTAGCATTATCTGTAACAATAAAAACATATTCTCTTTCATCATTCTGAATATATTCTTTAAATTTAAAAGAAGATTGTTTATCTGGTGGAAGTTTTAAATACTCTTCTTCAGATATTGTCACATCAGATTTAATTAAAGTAGTGTAATTTCTTTTTCCTCTTAATAATAGCTCTCTCTTACAAGTATTGTATAACCCAGTTGGATTATAAATATTATCTCTTACAGTACAATAACTTAATAAGTCTTCTACTAGTGGAGTAACTTGTTCAACTAATCTTAATTCTTCATCAGTGATAATAGTCTCAATTAAACCTCTAAGTTTACCAGGTTCAACTATCTTCTTATGTTTAATGAATATAAACATTGAAATTAAATTATCATAGAGTTGCTCATAAGTTTCCTCTAATAAGAATATAATCCAACGTGGTTTGAAATTAGAATCAGGATATGTCTTATAAATAATATATGGAGATATTAAGAAATAATACCTCCAATATTGACTCTTCCCAATATTGGTTGAAGCGGTTATGTGAATAGCTTTCTTCTTAGGAATACTGGGTATAAATTGACCTAACTTGGGACTTGTTAAATAAAATGGATAACCTATTACTTTACCTTCTTGTCTTAATTTCTGATTGATACGATATATATCTATCATACTAATTCATGAATTGAATTAGAACCTTTATTTTTATTTTGTTCCCACATCTCAACATAATTAGCAAACTTAGTTTTATTAAACAATGTAGCTGGTCTTAAATACATTTGCCATTCTGTACCAATCCATTTATCATACATAAACTTAACTACATTCTTAATTAACTCAGGTTCATAACCTTCATTTAATCTTGATAGCACATCTTTGCCGTGTGTACCATACGAAAAAGGTCTTGTACTAATAATTTTCTTAATCTCATTCATGTAATTAAGGATATCTTTAGCTTGTTTAACTAAAGGATTAGATTCAAATAGAGTAATAGTTTTATGGTCCATTATACAAACATCATCTACTATACGAATGTATTCGCTATTTTCTAAAACACTTAATATAGGAGCATAGACTTTACTAAATCTTTCCGGTTCCTCATATAATACACATAGGCAAAGAAATGCTTCTAAAGCTAAATCATCTTGTTTATCAAATAATTTTAAATCTATTTGTATCATTTGAATTTATTTTTAATTGATTTAAAACAAATTGTTAACAATTGAATTCCCAAGCTAATTGGACCTAATAGAAATATCGTTATTCCGATAACCCATAATTCATTGATGTGTATTTTTGTGTTTTTATAAGTTTGATAACTTACTACTAACGATAGTATTCCACATACTATCCAGATTAATATATGTGTCATTTGCTTATTTCTTTTAATTCTTCTTCTAACCTTTCAATAAATGAATCTTCCCCATCATCTCCAGATAAATACCAATCTATTCTTTGAACATATATCTCAGCTCGTTTAAGAATCTTAATTGCTTCTTTAAACTTTTCTTCAATATCGGTTCTATAAGTTAGGTATTTCATTTCTTCTGGATATTTCGTATAATATTCTTCATCAGACCATAATTCAGATTTAGGTTTGTCTTTACCCTGATTATTTAATTCTCTTTCAATAGAATCTCTTATTTCCTGAATTTGATATTGTTTGTAATCAAAATGTCCTCCACTCATACTACTTTATTCCTTTCTTGTTCTTTTAAATGTTCTAAATAATATTGAAGATTAACTAATTTAGTTTGTTCTTCTAACATATTATTCGATAAGTCATTTATTTTACCTTTCAACCATACTATTGGTTCAGTAATCCATTCTGGATCACATACTTCTTGAACATTAGCTGAAGCATACATAGCTAATTCTTTCTGCCATTCAGATATAGTTAATATACATTCGTCTATAGCATCTTGAACTTGATATTTGTTAGCTTGATAATCTTGTTTAGATAAATAAATATCTGCTTTAAAATCGATTCCCCACGACATTGTTATTTGTATAAATTATAAAATTGCATATTTGGTTTCTCAAATTTAGAATCATAATAGAATTCTAACTCTTCTTTAATTAATTCAGGTTCTAAATTTCTTTGTATGTATTCGTATTGTTGTTGAGTTGTTAAATTTGGAAAATTAGGGTTTAACCTAACTGCATCATTTATAATGCTTTCAATTTCGTACATTTTTAACCTCCTTTTTAATTGTATCATAAATTAATTTTATGATATCATTTGTATCAATATCTTTTGATACAGATTTGATACTTTTAAAAACCAAATCTCTTTTTACTTTAAAGGGTTTCCCAATTAGATCTAATGATATATCTGTATTTTCATTAGAAACTAAAAAATATAAATTTCTAATAATTCTATGAAATCTACATTTTTTATTAAATACTGATTTTCTTA
>JALNZI010000052.1 GCA_023229385.1 Candidatus Omnitrophota bacterium
GGAGCAACCAAAAGATGCCCGTTATTATAAGGGTAAATATTCAGCATAACAATAGCATGCTTGGTTTTAAAAATTACCTGCTCCGGCAAAACAGCATTCTTGGCCTTGCAAAAAATACACCCCTTGCCTTTAGATTTAGCACTTACATAATTAATCCTCCAAGGGGCCCAAAGTTTATCCATTTTTTAAATCTTGATTATCCTGGCATTGATCTCTTCGGCTAATTCAATTATGCCGTAAGAGTTATATTCCGCGGTAAAATCAGTAGCGCTGCCGGGATTAAAAAATAATACATTGCCTATAAATTCATTCATCGGTTTATGCGAATGTCCGAAAACAATGATATCGGGCTTGTCCTCTTTAAAGGCTCCTTTCAGCAGATCGATCAGGTTTAGAGGAGCGCCGCTGCCGTGCATAAGGCCGATTTTATAACCAGAAACCTCGACAATCTCTTTAACCGGGTATTTATTTTTTACCGCCTCCTGATCCATATTTCCGGCTACGGCAATTACCTTGGGGCAGGCAGACCTTAATTCATCGATTACCCGCAAATCTACCATATCTCCGGCATGCAGGACCATATCCATCTGTTTGAAAACATCCAGGATAATCCTGGGGATATGCTCATCTTTATCCGCAATGTGTGTATCAGAGATAACGCCTATTTTCATGCGATCACCCGTGGTTTTGAGAATAAATCCAAAATCTGGTTTAAATTATTTAAATCCCAGGTCCAGACTTTTTCTTCCAGAGCCCGAAGCCTGGCATTAGGATCGATCTCTTTTAAGCTGACAATGATCTTGCGCTGCGATTTATGATGGTATTTCTTGCACTCCCGGGAAAACTCAGCAATATCCTGTTCAGTAAGCGCATCTGTCTTAATCGCCATAATCCACAAAGAATCGCTGGAGCGGCCTAATAAACCGTCTTTTAAGAAACGGTAATTAAATGCCAGGGGTTTTACCTCGCGGAAATGATTAAGCCTGATTTTTTTGCGCTCAATCTGCATAAGGTCATCTTCAAATAACTGTAACAGTTCAGATACACGGTTAGAGAGCGGCTTCTGCGACTGATTTAAGAATTCCTGGATTAACTCCTCAATGCTCTCATGGAATTTTTCTTTCTGGCTCTTGGCGTCATACGACAGAGAACGCATCTTTTCCTGGTAAACAAAACGCATCCAGTAGGCAAACAGGCGGTCGCTGACTTTAAGAAAATCACCGCTGCGCGTAATAGCATCAAGTTCCAAAAGATAATTAATCCGGCAGTTCAATTCTTTCTTTTGTTTATGTAAAATGTGAGCAATATCCTTAATCCGGTTGCGGCCGCTGGCGGCTAAATACAATATAGAGATATAATCGTTGCTGGCGGAGGCATCCAGGAAACGTTTTAGATAATTGGAGAACCTCTGGTTAAGTATCCCCGAGGTATCAAACAGTAAGCCCTCAAGTATATCCCCAAGATTAACCCGGGCATCCCCGCTTCTGGCAGCCAAGGCATCGGATATAAGCTCCAGGTAAAGCGGATAGCCGCCGGTAAAATTAATTATAAAATCTTTTAATCCCGGATTCATTTTTAAACCCGGGAGCCGCTGGTCAAGGTAACGGCCGCTGGTATGCATATCAAAAGGCTCGACATTAATAACTTCAAAGTTTCCGAACAACAGGGAAAGCTGTTTGGAAAGGATAACCCTGGTTTTAAACATCATTGAGCTGGTTATGGCATACAAGGTATTTTTCTGCAGGATAAGCAGTTTGCTCCACTCCCGGTATAAATTCTTAACCCCGATATTCTCCAGGTTATGGAATTCATCCAGGAACAAGACGGTGAATTTACCGGTTTCCTGATGGATCAACTCCGGGAGGTTAAAAAGCTCAGTAACCATATTTGTTTTTTTCCTGCGCGAGAGCTCATTCAGTATGAAATTTATCTTAAGCGCGGTATTCGGAATGTAGGCGGCGGACTTAGTAACCAAAAAGTCCAGGTCCTCCCTTAGATTCAAGCCGCTGTTTAAAAGAAAGTTATAAAGCAGAGCGCCGATAAACCTTTTAGCCAAATCCTGAAAGGATTCAGGCCTGACCTCAAGGTAAACTGTAATAATCCGTGGGTCATAAAACTTATCCAGGAATTTAGAGAGAATGCTGGTTTTACCGACATTTTCTTCGCCGATAATAGCGATATTCTGCCGATAGCCTTCTTTAAGGCTGCCGATACGCTTCTCCAGTATCTCTATATAATTTCTACGGTCAAAAAATTTTTCTTTTATCATGGTAAATAAAAAAGCGGGTTCTGGGGTAAAGAATTCTTACGAATCTCAAAATGAAAATAGTTGCTCTTACCCTTAGTTGTCGGGCTGACGCGGCCAATCAATGAGCCCCTTTGCACATTTTCTCCCGGCCTTACATAGAATTCTGACGCCCGGGAATAAACACTACGCAGGCCATTGCCGTGGTCAATAATCAATGTTTTACCAAAGTTGCCGAAATTAGTTATATAAAAAACCACTGTTCCTGAACCCGAAGCAAGGATATCCGCCTCTAAAGGAACCTGGATATTTATCCCTTTATTGATCAAGTTTTGATAGTTGACGCCGAAACCAGCCAATACTTTACCTTTTAACGGCCAAATAAAATCATCTCCGCTGGAAAATACCGATTCACTCTGCGGTTTTAGGCGGTTAGGTATCAATAATACCTGGCCGATTTCAATAGTCGCATCTTCCGAGATATTATTTGCCCGCAGGATATCATCAATATCTACATTATACATCTTAGATATCCTCCAGAGTGTCTGCTTTGGTTCTACGCGGTGCTGCAGGCCACTAACAGTCTGGCGCGAAACAGGCGGCCTTGGCCCGGTATAAGTCGGAGCGCTCACACAGCCACTGGCAATTAAAACTATTAGAATAGCAATTATATTTTTCATCAGTCCTATACTCTATATACTGATTTAATAGCGGGTGAGCGGAATCGAACCGCCATATGCAGCTTGGGAAGCTGCCATTCTACCACTGAATTACACCCGCACTACCTAAAAATAAAGGGGACGGTTCTATTTTCTCTTCGGTTCTATCTTTAAAAAATAGAACCGTCCCCTTTATTTCCAAACTATTTCTTTGAACAATCTTCCATTAACTTAATCGAACAATATTTCCCGCACATTGTACATACATCGGAAAGCTCAGGCTTACTGGATAAACGGTATTGCTTTGCTTTTTCAGGATTTATTGAAAGCTGAATCTGTTTTTTCCAATCCCTAGCCTTACGGGCAACTGAGATATCTCTATCCCAACCTATAGCTAAACTCCTGCGTTTAACTAAATCTCCCGCATGAGCGGCAATCCGCGAAGCAATAACCCCTTCCCGCACATCTTCAACTGTGGGATGGCGCAGGTGTTCAGCCGGAGTTACATAACAAAGAAAATCCGCGCCAAAACTGGCGGCTAAGGAACCGCCGATCGCGGATGTAATATGGTCATAGCCGGGAGCAACATCAGTAACTAAAGGCCCCAACACATAAAAAGGAGCTCCGTGGCAATATTTTTTCTGCAAAAGTATATTCTTCTTGATTTGATCCAACGGGACATGCCCGGGGCCCTCAATCATAACCTGCACCCCTCTTGCCCGGGCGCGTTTTGCCAATGCACCGAGAATCTTTAGCTCGGTGATCTGGGCTTTATCCGTAGCGTCTAAGATTGAACCCGGCCTCAAGCCATCTCCCAGGCTTAAAGTTACATCATATTTATTAGCAATATCCAAGATTTGTTCAAAATGGGTATAAAAAGGATTTTCTTTTTTGTGGTATCTTATCCAATTAGCAATAATCGCTCCACCCCGAGAGACCAGGCCCATCAGCCTCTTTTGCTTCTTGAGGGCCTTAAGGCTTTCCCGGGTTACGCCGCAGTGAATGGTAAAAAAATCCACCCCCTGCTTTGCCTGATCATTCAATACCTCAAGAATATCTTCAGCGCTGAATTCGATAAAATTATTATTCTTTTTCTGCGCCCTGACCGCCACCTCATAGACAGGAACAGTGCCTACGGGTACGCTGGAGAATTTTAAAACTTCCCGCCTCACTTTACTCAAGTCCCCTCCGACGCTCAAATCCATTAGCGCATCCGCGCCATGCTTTATAGCAACTTTAAGCTTTTCAATTTCATCGGGAATACTTGATTCATCGGTAGATGTACCGAGATTAGCGTTGATTTTAGTAGATAGGCTGCTACCTATGGCACAGGGTTTGCTGATTTGATGATTTATATTTAAAGGAATGACCACCTTACCGGCCCGGATAAGCCGCATAAGCTGGATTGGTTTGACACCTTCAAGACGGGCGACTTTACGCATCAGCCCGGTTACAATATTTTTCTTTGCATATTCCAGCTGGGTCATTTTATTTTAAGGTAATTTTCTTTGACTTTCTTAAATAACCGGTTTGCCGCGCAAGCAGGATTATCTGCTTTTAGGATTGCCCGAACTACAGCAATGCGCCTGGCCCCGCAAGCAGTAACTTGCTCTAAATTAGCTTCATTAACATTACCGATTGCAAAATACGGTATTCTTATTTTACCCTTAAGCTGGCGCAAAACCCTTAAGCCGATTGGCCTGTATTCAGGCTTAGTAGCAGTGGAATATACAGGGCCGATACCGATATAATCCGCACCCTCTTTTTGCGCTTTCAAAGCCTGCTTAAGATTATGGCAAGATATACCGATAATTTTATCTTTTCCCAATAAAAGCCTTGCCTGCTTTAAAGGAAGATCCCCCTGCCCTAGATGCACGCCGTCGGCGCCAGACAAGAGAGCTAAATAAATATAATCATTAACAATAAAGAGCGTTTTAGTCCTACTTAAAAGCTGGGACAGCTTAACCGCCGATTTTAATACCTGCGATTTAGCAGAAAGCTTATCCCGTAATTGAATTATCCCAACCCCGCAAGAAGACAGCTTGGCAAAACCCGGCTTATCGAGAATCAGGTAAAGAAGAGACTTTTTTAAAAGAATCTTTCTCGATTTCATAAACTTTATACCTGAGCCTTTTAAAAGATAAAGCTACCTTTTCGTCGATTAATTTAGAGAATTCTTCGAGCACGCGCAGGGATTCTTTTACTCTCTGGATATTTGCCCGGAAAATATCTTTGCAGCTGGAACGTTGCAATTCTCCGCGGGAATTCAACCTCCCTACATCAGCACTGCTATTGCGTTCCCTGAGCAATATAGAAGCAGGATAAACTTTCTTTACTATACGGTCAATCTCGTGCCTGAGATGTTTAAAAGACGCCGTAAGTTTATGGTCATCCAGAACAAAACGCGCTATCTCTTCGCAAACGCGCAACCCTTCTTTAACCCGGTTCAGGTTGGCGTCAATGATCCGATAGATATTGTTATTTTTTCGCAAAACTTTAACACCCTTCATCACCTATCTCCAGGAAGACAGGTGATTTTCTTGATTATTGCGCTGGTTGAGCGGCCCTTAACTAACTTTATAGTTTGCACCTTACCGCCATAACTTTCGACAAAATCCGCTCCGATAATTTTCTTCTTGTTCCAATCCGAACCCTTAACCAGAATATCCGGCTTAAGCGCCATTATTACTTTAAGCGGATTGTCTTCTTTGAATAAGACTACAAAATCTACGCAGCCTAAGGCTTCAACCACCCTTAAACGATCTGCTTCTTTGATGACCGGACGGTTCCTGCCTTTAATCTTCTTAATTGAAGAATCACTATTAACTCCGACAACCAGATAATCCCCTTTGCCCCGGGCATCCTGCAGGTATTTGGTATGACCGTAATGCAGGATATCAAAACAACCATTGGTAAAAACTATACGCTTGCCACGCTTCTTAAGTTGCTCAATTTTCCGCTTAAGAGTGGAAAGGGAATTTATTTTTGTTCCTGGCAAAGCTCCTGCTCGATCATTTCGCATATTATATGGGCAATGGTAATGTGTGCTTCCTGAATCCTGGCGGTTATTTTAGAAGGGACCAGTAAAGATACATCCGCTAATTTCACAATTTCTCCTCCGTCGCCACCGCTTAAGGCTACAGTTTTAATCCCCATTTTCTTGGCTTGCTTAATCCCTAAAGCTACGTTTTTTGCCTTGCCGCTGGTAGATATGCCTAAAACAACATCATTCTTCTTGCCTAAGGCCTCTACCTGTCTTGAGAAAACTACATCATAACCATAATCATTCGCCAGAGAAGTCAATATTGAAGTATTGGTGGTCAAAGCTATCCCAGCCAATGCCGAACGATCCTTTTTAAAACGGCCGACGAGCTCAGCGGCAATATGCTGGCTGTCGCTGGCTGAACCGCCATTGCCAAAGACAATCACCTTGCCGTCTTTTTTAAGGCAATCTATCATAAGATGGGAAATCTCAAAGATTGAATCAATCTGATTACGCAGAATCTCTTCTTTAACCTGGATACTTTCTAAAAGTATATCCTTAATTCTCTCGCGCATTTTTTTCCTCCACCTGGAGGACACCCGCGCAAATCAAATAAGCGCGGGGTGCCTTCCATGTTATTTTAACCAAAGAATACCTTGGCAATATCATATAGCTCCATATCGACAGTCTTTAAAGCCTTCACTGCATCTTCAAGCGGCACGTCAATAATCTTGATACCAGCCAAAGCCACCATCCTGCCGAATTTCTTATTCTTAATCAGCTCAACTGCTTTTACTCCCAGGCGTGTGCCTAATACGCGGTCAAAAGCAGTAGGAGAGCCGCCTCTTTGTATATGGCCTAAAACACTAACCCTGGTTTCAAAACCGGTTCTTTTCTCAATTAAAGCAGCTAAATTCTCTCCAATGCCTCCCAGGCGGACATGGCCAAACGCGTCAAGCTTCTGCTCCTGAGTAACCATATCTCCATCTTTAAACTGAGCGCCTTCGGCAACTACAACAATGCTGAAGGTCTTTCCTCTGGCGTGCCTTTTTTTAATAATCGCACACACCTCGTCTATATCAATCGGAATCTCCGGAATTAAAATAACATCCGCCCCGCCGGCAATCCCGGCTTCAATAGCAATCCAACCAGCATGCCTGCCCATAACCTCAGCCACGATAATCCGATGATGGCTTTCAGCTGTAGTATGCAAGCGGTCAATACATTCCGTGGCAACATTTAAAGCAGTATCAAAACCAAAAGTATAATCAGTAGCGGATAAATCATTATCTATAGTCTTGGGCACTCCGACGATATTCGATATGCCGTCTTTAATTAACTTTGAAGCAACGCCCAGGGTATCTTCGCCGCCGACAGCAACCAGGGCATCAAGACCCATTTTTTTAAAACTATTCTTAACTTTTTCTACGTCACCTTGAGTTTTATACGGATTAGTCCGGCTGGTACCCAGGATGGTTCCGCCTTTAGGCAGTATCCCGGAAACAGTATCTAAATTTAAAGGCATAGTGTCGTTCTCAACCAACCCTTTCCAACCGTTCTTAATGCCTACTATTTCATAACCTTCGAGCAAGGCCTTACGTACCACCGCCCGAATTACCGGATTTAATCCCGGACAATCTCCACCGCCTGTTAAAATACCAATCCTTGCCATTTTTGAGCTCCTTATTTAAATTGTTTATACCCTGCCATATCCACTAAAAGGTATTGCCGAAGGGTCTTCTTTATCAAAATCTCTTTTTCTACGGTTATCTTTTTCATCATGAGTTATCTTGGCCACGTGGATCCTGATAATCACCTGTTCTTCCAGCCCTAAAATCTCCTGGATTTTAGACTTGGTAATATCCTGGAGCCTGGAAGTAAGCTCCGGGATATTTGCTTCTGAGCGCAAAATAATGCGCATATCCACGATAATACCTTTCTTGTTGGCCACGACATTAGGCCTTAACTCTTTTACTTCCGGGATAACCCCTGCCAGCCTGCGGATCAAATCCTCGACAGCTGAAAGCGAGATAGTTACCTGGCCGCTGGAAGTAGCAAAGGCAATTGTCTTTTCTCTCTGGAACCTTCCTAAAATAATCTGGGCGAAAGAAAAACTGATTAGAATTAAAAGTAACCCAGCAAAACCAATAACCAGACGGGAATTTGAACTGGTCTGGGCATAGATCAGCAAATTATTAATATCCTGCGGGAGCAGTATATTCAACGAAAACACAATAAACGCCAGACCCATCAAAATAATAATCACGGCGTAAAACATAATCCCCAACACAGTAAAGAATTTCATTCTCTACCCCCTTTCTATGCCCTTCACATTTACATTAACATCTTTTACGGAAAAATTACTCATCTTCTCTAAAGCCAGACGGACATTCTCCTGGACCCTGGCGCAAGTTTCCGGGATATTATAACCGTATTTAATTACCAAGGGGATATCCATCTTTATCTCTTCGTTTCTAGTTATATCCACCTTGATCGCCAGAAAAGATTTCTGGCCGAATAATTCAAAAAGGTTGGCTTTAAAACTTGCGCCGATCCTTTTAACACCTTCTATCTCCAGGGCAGCAATAGAAGCCAGCGAAGAAACTGCATTCTTATGCATCCTGACTACACCTAATTCATTCCTTGATTCATCCGGATTCATTTATTCTCCCTTGACTTCACTCGCTAAAAGATCTTGTACAAAATGCGTAGAAATATCGCCTTTTTTAAATAACGGATTATCCATCAACTTAAGGTGGAAAGGAACAGTGGTCTTAATCGGAGCGATATGAAACTCGCTCAATGCCCTGCGCATAGTCCTGATCGCTTCATTGCGGTTAGCACCGTAAACAATAAGTTTGGCTAAAAGGGAATCATAGTAAGAAGGCACTTCGTAACCGGCGTAAATATGCGTATCCACGCGCACATTCGGCCCGCCCGGAAGAATTAACGCCTCAATCTTACCCGGAGACGGCATAAAATTATTATCCGGATCTTCAGCGTTAATCCGGCATTCTATCGCCGCACCCTTAATCTGCACTTCTTCCTGCTTAATCCTCAACTTCTCTCCGCTGGCTACCCGGATCTGTTCCTTAATCAGGTCAATACCGGTAACCATTTCAGTAACCGGATGTTCTACCTGAATACGCGTATTCATCTCCATAAAATAGAAATTGTTGGTTTTGGCA
>JALNZI010000053.1 GCA_023229385.1 Candidatus Omnitrophota bacterium
AATTATGGCGTGCTGATGGCCTATCTTTCCGGTATCCTTGAGCGGGTAATTGAGCCGTTTGAAGGTGGATTGGTGGAGATAGAAATGGATGCTTGAGAGAGGTTATATCCTTCGCCTAACCACTTGAAGATTTCTTCGAAATCTTCTTCGTAGGCTCAGGATTAATTCGGCCAGACAACTTAGCTTCGCTTTTTGCTCGCTAAGTTGTGGCCTCATTAAGATAAATCTTGACAAATAAGCTGATCAGTAATAATATAGCGGAGATTTGGTTCAACGAGGGACAGAGACGTCCAGAGGAGTTGCTTGGGACGTCTTTTTTTATTTTTCTACTGCATAAAAATTAGGCAAAATCAGATATGAAAATAATCAATAAAAAAATTATTAATGATGTTGGCGGGGTAAGGATTACTCAGCTGGATATTGAAGCTGGCGATATCGCTTCCAAGGCCTTGCCTGGCCAGTTTATAATGTTAATGGTTAGTGAAAAAGGCGAAAGGATCCCTTTGACCTTGGTGAATGCGGATAAAAACAAGGGAATAATCAGTTTGATTTTTCAAGAGGCGGGTTTTACTACTAAAAGCCTGGGTAAATTAAATCCCGGTGATACACTTTACTCTTTGGTTGGGCCTTTAGGCCACCCTACGGAAATAAAGAAGTTTGGAAAGGTAATCTTAGTCGGCGGAGGCGTGGGGATCGCTGAGATATTGCCGGTTGCCCAAGCTTTAAAAGAAGCAGGCAATCATATCACTACCATTCTTGGTTCTCGTAATAAAGACTTGCTTATCCTTGAGGCTGAGCTTAAGAACACAGCGGATGAGATTTATATTATGACTGATGACGGTTCTTACGGCAGGAAAGGTTTTACTACCGATATGTTAAAGGAGCTTTTAAGTAAAGATAAATATGATTTGATTTATTCTGTCGGCCCGATCCCGATGATGAAAAGAGTGGCGCTGGTGAGTAAAGAATATAATACTAAAACTTTAGTCTCGCTCAACGCGCTGATGGTTGATGCCACCGGCATGTGTGGTTGCTGCCGGGTGAGTGTGTCGGGTGAGGTAAAATTCAGCTGTGTTGACGGCCCGGATTTTGACGGCCACGGAGTGGATTGGGAAGAACTTGAGAAAAGGAATAAAGTCTATAGCGTTCAGGAAAAACATATCTGCAATCTTTTTCCAGGATCATAACTTATGAAAAAAGAACCAGTGAAGGTCAAAGAGGCAAGCCCGGAAATAAGGGTAGGTAATTTTGAGGAGGTAGTTAAAGGCTACTCTGAAGAGGAAGCTTTATTAGAAGCCTCAAGGTGTCTGCAGTGCAAGAACCCTCTTTGCAGCAGCGGCTGCCCGGTAGGCATTGATATAAAGAAATTCATTTATCATATTACTCAGAAAGATTACCGCTCTGCTTATTTTGCTATCAGAGAGAAGAGTAACTTTCCTTCTATCTGCGGAAGGGTTTGCCCGGCTGAATATCAATGCCGCAAGGCCTGTATTCTTACTAAAAAAGGCTCACCTTTTGCTTCGGAACAGGCAATCAATATTCATTTCTTGGAGCGTTTTGCGGGAGATTACGGTAAGAATAATAACTTGGATGTCCCGGTGGAGAAAGAGGAAAAGTTTTTTAAATTTAAGGTAGCGGTGGTTGGGTCAGGCCCGGCAGGATTATGCTGCGCTGGAGAATTAGCCCGTAAAGGCATAAAAGTTGATATCTTTGAAAGCCTGCATAAAACCGGAGGTGTTTTAAGGTATGGTATTCCGCCTTTCAGGCTGCCCTGGGATGTCCTGGATTTTGAAATAAATTACCTTAAGAAATTAGGCGTAAGTTTTGTCACTAACTTTCTCGTAGGAAAAGCCAAGACAATTAAAGAATTATTTGCCCAGGGTTATTCGAAAATATTCCTGGGTTTGGGGGCAGGGGTACCGTCATTCTTGGGGATTGGCGGCGAGAACCTTTGTAATATTTATTCGGTAAATGAATTCCTTACCCGGGTAAATTTAATGTCCGCTTACAAATTTCCTGAATTTCACACACCGGTTAATATCGGTAAAAACGTTTTAATTATCGGTGGAGGTAATACTGCTATGGATTCCGCCAGAGTTGCCTTGAGATTGCAAAAACTAAAAGGCCTGCCGCTTAACACCACAATTGTCTATCGGCGTACGGAGATCGAAATGCCGGCAAGGCGTCTGGAAATAGAACATGCCCGGGAAGAAGGGGTAAAGTTTGAATTCCTGGTTGCACCAAAAGAATTCATTGGTGATGAAAAGGGGTTTGTTAAGAAATTAATTTGCCTTAGGTCTAAATTAGGGGAACCGGATAGTTCCGGCAGGAGAAGGCCGGTGATTATCGAAGGAAGCGAATTTGAGCTTGATTGTGATTTATGCGTGATCGCTGTAGGTTTAAAAGCAAACCAGATCCTGATCAACGCCACTCCGGAGTTAAAAACCGATAAATATTCAGATGTCATCGTGGACTCTGAAACTATGGAAAGTTCCATTAAAGGTGTTTTTGCCGGCGGGGATATTGTTGGGGGAGAAGGAACGGTTATTGAAGCAATGGGTATGGCTAAGAAGGCTTCCAAGGCAATTATAGATGAGTTTTCTAAATAACACCCCGCGTTGACAATCACCCGACGCTAATAGGTATTGCGTCGGTGTGCGCTTTTGTAGCGCAATTGCGCGGGTGTTCCCTTGTGGGAAAGGAGAATAATGATGTCAAAGAAAATCGAAGAGTTTATGGATTTAGTTGCGAGGAGAAATCCGGGTGAAACGGAATTTCACCAAGCGGTAAGAGAAGTTGTGGAATCAGTAATGCCTTTTATCGAGAAAAACCCTAAATATCAGAAAGCCAAGATATTGGAAAGAATGATCGAGCCGGAAAGGACAGTGATATTTCGCGTTCCCTGGCTTGATGATCAGGGAGAGTTCCAGATTAACCGTGGTTTTCGCATCCAGATGAACAGCGCCATCGGCCCTTATAAAGGCGGAATACGTTTACATCCGAGCGTGAATATCGGGATATTGAAATTCCTGGCTTTTGAGCAGGTTTTTAAGAACGCGCTTACCACCTTACCGATGGGTGGGGCAAAAGGCGGATCAGATTTTGATCCTAAGGGTAAGTCGGATAATGAAGTAATGAAGTTCTGTCAGAGTTTTATGACCGAGCTTTTCCGCCATATCGGACCTAATACCGATGTGCCTGCCGGAGATATCGGCACCGGCGGCCGTGAGATTGGTTATCTATTCGGGCAGTATAAGAGATTACGTAATGAATTCTCGGGCGTGCTTACAGGTAAAGGTCTTAACTGGGGTGGTAGTCTTATCCGTCCGGAAGCTACCGGCTATGGCTGCGTATATTTCGCGGAAGAGATGCTTAAGACGAAAGGTGATTCTTTAAAAGGAAAAACCTGCGCGGTATCCGGTTCGGGTAATGTTGCGCAATACACAGTAGAAAAACTTATACAACTGGGGGCTAAAGTCGTTACCTTATCTGATTCCGACGGTTACATTTATGATAAGGATGGTATTGATCAGAAAGAACTAAGCTGTGTTTTGAACTTGAAGAATGTCAAACGCGGCAGGATCAAGGAGTGTGCTAAAGAGTTCAATTGTAAATATTTCGAGAAACAGCGGCCGTGGAACGTTAAGTGCGATGTTGCTTTTCCTTCTGCTACCCAGAATGAAATAGATGAAAATGACGCCAAGACTCTGGTAAAAAATGGCTGTATTGCTGTTGCCGAGGGCGCGAATATGCCGACAACTCCGCAAGGGGTTGAGGTATTTCAGAAAGCCAAGATTCTTTATGCTCCGGGTAAGGCTTCCAATGCCGGCGGTGTAGCTACTTCGGGGCTGGAAATGAGCCAGAACAGCCTCAGGTTATCCTGGACGCGTGAAGAGGTAGATACAAGGTTGCATAATATAATGATTGCTATACATGAGCAGTGTGTTAGATATGGCAAAGAATCCGGGGTGGTTAATTATGTTAATGGTGCAAACATCGCCGGGTTTGTTAAAGTAGCCGATGCCATGCTTGATCAGGGCCTGGTATAAGCAGTTGAAAAATAAGTGCTGAAAATAGGGGGTGCTTTTATTTTTTCTTTATGAAAAATAAAAGCACCCCCTGATTATTTAAAATGTAGTTGCATGCCGGATAGTTAAGCTGTAAAATACTTTTTGTGAATAAAGACCAGATAATTGAAGATTTTTTTCGCGGCTTAAGAGTTGCCCTTACCAACGCCTTTTCTTACCCTAAGGATCATCCTTATTTTATTAAATCCGTAGAAAGTTTTAAGCTTAAGCTGGAAATGCTTATGGCTGTAGCTAATCCCTTTAAAATAGGGGTAACCAGCTCAGGTATTGTAGTTGAGGGGAAAAATCTTATCAAAAGCGGCTTCTATGATGAATTGGCCCGCCTGTTGCATCAGCGTAAAATAAAAAGCATAGAAATCAGGGATGGCGCCAGCCTTAAGGAGCTGACCCAGTTTCTTTGCCTTATTTCTTTGTCTCAAAAGGATATTCTAAAGAGCGGCGGGTTAGCCGCGCTTTTGGAGCAGGAGAAACTGCCGCATTTTACTATTTCCGAGCTGGATTATTCCGCCTTCCTGCACGGCGAAGGCCAGGATTGTACTGATGTTTGGGGTTATATGCTTAAAGAGGCGGTGTATACCGATGACTCCGTAAAAATCGAGCAGCTTGCCGATAGTTTTGGCTCGTTGATAAAAAAGGTTAATGAAAATGAATTTTTTGACAAGAATCAAGGTATTTCTGCCGAGGTTAATGAATTCCTGGTTAGCTTAAGGAATAAAAATAAGGAAAAATTTGATAAATGTCTGAATGATGTTTTTCTTTGGCTCCTGCGTAATAAGAAAACGCTTAGCTCGGATAACCTGGCTAAACTAAAGCCCGTGTTTAATGGTTTAGGCCAGGGTGAATTCTCAAATCTTCTCAAGGAGGGATTCCTGCAGGAGGATAACTTCGATTCTTTAAGCCTGCAGCTTTTTTCTAAAATTTCTGAACAGGATGATTCCCGCAAGATTACTAAGAATTTTTTCAGCGAAATTCAGCAGGAGCAGGGACTAAATGATAATCCCCTGGTAGTTAAGAAGGTGAGGAATTTATTAAGCGGTTCCCAGGATGAGATGATGTCTGCGGTATACCGCAATACGCTGGATTCCTTGGTTAAAAATATTTCTTTTTCCGGCAAGCTTATTTTTGACCACCAGGCGCTTAAACAAAACTACCGCTATATAGTCTTAGGGATACTTGCCAGCGATGGAAATCCGGATATTCTCCAGATGAGCGCGTCTATTTTAGAGAAAGAATTAACCGGAATATTCGAAGATAATGATATCGGTTTACTCAAAGACCTCCGGGATGTTTTGCTGAAAAGAAAGAATGAAGTGTTAAAGCCGCTGGTTGACCTGGGAAAGAAAATCGCTTCTTTTGTTGAAAATATCGCCTTGAAAGGTGACCTGCCTCCTGAACAGGAGTTTCTTTTGGAGCTGATTTCTTTTCCCGGGGAAGAGTTAAATTTATATCTGGATAAGATATTTGCCGTGGAAAAAGTGAATAAGCAGATATTGAGTTTATTTTTAAGGTTATTCCCGGCGGATATGGAGATTTTCTATATAAAGATCGATCAGCAGATCCAGGATACGGAGTTTTTGGCGAGTTTGATTAATGCCTTAAGCCAGATTGATTCGCCTGCGGCCATAAATATATTAGAGTATATTTATCCCCGGGCTAATGAATTGGTGAAAATTGAGTCCTTGGAGGCTATGCGTAAATTAAAGAAAGTGGATGCCGATTTTCTCGTAAAACAGTTAAACACGGATTCAATCCCGCTTAGAAGCCAGCTGATTTCTGTTTTAATGTTGGATGCGCAAGCAAAAGATATCGTCTTGGGGCTGTTATTTAAATTACCTAGTTTTATGGGGAGCAAGAATAAGCTTTTGATTGAAAATATGCAAATCGTTTTTGACCTGCATTTTGTTGAAGCAGCCGGTTGGATCAAGGAATTAAGCCGCAGGAAATTTTTCTGGAATAAACAATTGCGGAATAAGGCAATCCAGATATTAAAGGAGTGGAATGTTAGTTAAAATCGAGACAGCTTTTAAAGAACTGCTTACTTGTCTTCAGACTGCCAAGATGTATGGAACAACGCATCCTATGTTCCAGAAGTCTTTGGATAAGGCATACGCGGCTTTTGAGGATGCCTTAAGTGACCGGCAGGATATAGTTATCGGTATTGTAGGGGAGGAATTGGCCTGTGAAAAAGAGATTTTCTTTGATTTAGGAAAGCTTCTTAAACCGGCGATTTTGTATTTAAAAGAGCGGAATATCGAGAGGCTCGCTTTTTACCGCGGATTGGGTAAAGAGGAATTGGGTAAATTTGTGGAGGTTATCAGCAGGCCCAAAGAAGACTTTAAGATAGAACCACAACAACTTTTGGAGTTGGCCGGGATTGGAAATATAAGCATCGGTAAGCTTAAGGTTACTGAAAAACAGGATAAAGTGGAATTGAGAACTAACCTGCTTAGCCTCTATGATTTTTCTATGGACAAGGTTACCCAGGTTGTATCCAGCGTACTTAACCTTGAGAAGATTGATCCGCGGGTGCTCAAACTTTCCTTGAATAATATTATTGATGGTTTAAGCATACAACGCCAGGAGTTATTAAAGTTAGCTACCATGAAAAGGTATGATGTGGAAGCTTATGTACATATGCTTAATGTGGCGATTTTTGCCATGTATTTTTCTTCACGCCTGGGTTTTGAGAAGAGCGAGGTACTGGATATCGGTATTGCCGCTCTTTTTCATGATATCGGAAAACTGTATATTTCGCGCAAAACTTTGCATAAACCGGATAAGCTTAGCGAGCAGGAGTTTACTACTATTAAGAGCCATACGATTCTTGGCGCGGAGTTTATGTTTAAGTATATTGATACGTTAGGTATCTTGCCGGTGGTAGTGAGCTTTGAGCATCATTTGAAATACGATTCATCAGGATATCCTCGTCTTCCTTTATTGAGAAAACAGCATATTGTTTCCGCGATAGTTGCTATTTGCGATGTTTATGACGCGCTTTCGCAAAGGAGAGGGTATAAACAGGATTATTCGCCTGACTTGGTTTATAGTATTATGTATAAGGATAAAGGGAGCGGTTTTGATCCTGTATTATTGGATAAATTCTTCCAATTTATGGGGCTTTGGCCAGTTGGTTCAGTGGTTGCTTTAAGTGACGCAAGCATAGCGTTGGTCAGGGAGGAAAATGATACTGATATCCGGCGGCCAAAAATTGAAATAGTCTTTCCCGAAGATAAGCGCCGACTGGTTGATTTGCTCCAGGATAACAGTTTAAGTATTGAGCGTTATCTTAATCCCTGGAAAGAAGGTAAAGAATATCTGATGCTTGGCCAGTAGTTTTATTAGTCCTGTCTCATAATAAAAAAATTGACAATCTGATATAAAGTGTTAAAATAAGGAAACAAAGGCGTTTAGCAGCCGAACTATCGGCACTAAACGCCTTTTTGCGTAAGGATGATAAAAATGCAGGCATTTCTGGTGTTAGAGGACGGGACAGTATTTAAGGGCAGGTCATTCGGCTCAAGTGGTGAACGGACCGGCGAGGTGGTTTTTAATACCAGCATGTCCGGGTATCAGGAGATTATTACTGATCCTTCTTATAAGGGGCAGATCGTGGCCATGACTTATCCTTTAATGGGAAACTATGGGATTAATAAGGATGATGTTGAGAGCCGCAAGCCTTTCCTGGAAGGTTTTGTAGTAAAAGAGTACAGTAAGATTGCCAGTAACTGGGAAAAAGAACAGTCTTTAGGAGAATATTTAAAAGAAAATGATATTTTAGGTATCGAGGGTATTGATACCCGCAGGCTTACTTTACATATAAGGGAAAAGGGGGCGATGAAGGCGGTTATCTCTACCCTGGATTCTGATGAGGCAAGCTTAATTGAAAAGGCTAGAAATTGCCGCGGGTTAGTCGGTATAGATTTAGTCAAAGAGGTTAGCATTCCGGAGAAATATAATTTTAGCCAGGTTAAAGGCGCTAAATATAAGGTTGTGGTTTTAGACTGCGGGTTAAAATACAATATATTAAGAGAGTTAGTGCGCAATAATTGTAATGTAACGGTAATGCCTGCGCAGTCAAGCTATGAGGAAATTCTTAAGATCAAGCCTGATGGTATATTGCTTTCTAATGGCCCGGGGGATCCGGCAGCCGTGGATTATCTGGTTAAAACAGTAGCCAGACTTATCGGCAAAATTCCCATCTTCGGGATTTGCCTTGGGCATCAGATTATCGGGCTTGCCTTAGGGGGTAAAACTTATAAACTTAAGTTCGGTCATCACGGTGCAAACCATCCGGTAAAAGACTTAAGGACCGGCAAGGTTTATATAACCAGCCAGAACCATGGTTTTTGCGTGGACATAGATTCATTGAACAAAAAAGATATTGAGTTAACCCATGTGAATTTGAATGACGGCACTTCCGAAGGTCTGCGTCATAAGAAGCTGCCGTTATTTTGCGTGCAATTTCATCCTGAGGCTTCTCCGGGTCCGCATGAGGCAGGTTATTTATTCAGCGAGTTTACAAAGTTAATCCAAAAATCAAAAAAACAAGAAACATTAAACCATGCCTAAGAGAAAAGACATTAAGAAAATATTAATTATCGGCTCCGGTCCGATTGTTATCGGCCAGGCCTGCGAGTTTGATTATTCCGGAACCCAGGCGTGTAAGGTTTTAAAACAGGAAGGTTTTAAAATTGTCCTGGTAAATTCAAACCCGGCGACAATTATGACTGATCCTGAAATTGCCGATCGGACTTATATCGAGCCGATTAACGTCGAGACGGTAGAGAAGATTATTGCCAAAGAAAGGCCGGATGCGCTTCTGCCTACCCTTGGCGGCCAAACCGCTTTAAATACCACTGTGGAGCTGGCGGAAAAAGGAATCTTAAAAAAATATAAGGT
>JALNZI010000054.1 GCA_023229385.1 Candidatus Omnitrophota bacterium
TAATAATCTTACCGCTAAGTTAGTAATCGAGGCAGGGGCAAATGTACTTGCCGCAGGTTCATATATTTTTGGGGCGAAAAATACAAGAAAAGCAATTAACAGCCTAAGAAAGGAATAGACTCGATGAGCAACACAGTTTCACAAATTAAATTCGGCACCGACGGTTGGAGGGCGATTATCGCCGACACCTACACTTTAGAAAACGTGAGGGTTTTAGCCCAGGCAGTAGCGGATTATTTAGGCAGTGGCAAGAAAGTAGCTGTCGGATATGATACGCGTTTTATGTCCGCTAAATTCGCCGAGGCCAGCGCAATAGTATTAAAAAACAATGGCATAGAGGTGGTTCTTTCTGATAGGCCCACGCCTACGCCGGCATTAAGCTTCGTGGTAAAAAGCCGTAAGTTGGATCTAGGGATTATGATCACTGCTTCGCATAATCCTGCGGAATACAACGGTTTCAAAATTAAAAATGCCGCCGGCGGAGGAGCAAGCCAGGAAATCACCCGGGAGGTTGAAGGCCTGCTGGGCAGGAGCCCGGTAAAAGACGCCGCATTGTCCGAACCGATCAAGACTGTGGATATCATTAAAGATTATATAAAGTTTATCCGCAATTATATTGATTTAAAGAAAATTAAGAATAAGAAATTTAAGGTCTTAGTTGATTCTATGTATGGTTCAGGAGACAGTTTTATTGCCCAGGTACTTAAGGGAACGAGTATAAAACTGGAGTTTATGCGCAATACGATCAATCCTTCTTTTGGCGGAGGTAGGCCTGAACCGGTGGAGGAGAACCTGGAGGAATTAAAAGCGCGGGTAAAAAAAGAAAAGTTTGATTTGGGTATTGCTTTAGACGGCGATGCCGACAGGATCGCGGCGGTGGCTCCCGGAGGAGTATTTATCCATCCGCAGAAGATATTAGGTTTACTTGCCTTGCATTTAAATCAGGACAGGCATTGGAGCGGCGGCTTGGTTAAGACCATCTGCGGCACGACGATGATGGACAATATCGCTAAATTCCTGGGGATCAAGCTTTATGAAACCCCGGTAGGTTTTAAATACATTTCAAATCTCATGGAGACAGAAGATATTGTCGCCGGCGGAGAAGAAGCAGGCGGCATGGGCGTCAAAGGTTATATCCCGGAACGTGATGGGACCATGGCGGGGCTCTTATTGATTGAGATGATGGTCTATCGTAATAAGAACATGTTAAAGATTTTGGATGAAGCTGAAAAGGCCTTCGGTAAATATTATTATGTGCGCCAGGATTTACATCTGGCTAAACGCGTTGAACCGAAAAAAGAAAATTTGCCGTCTGAATTATTGGGCAGGAAAGTCGTAGAGGTTAAAGATTATGACGGTATAAAGCTTATCTGTGAAGATGAGTCTTGGCTGATGTTCCGTGGTTCAGGAACTGAGCCGATTATGCGTACTTACGCTGAAGCAAAGAGCCTCACTCAAGCCAAGAAGCTGCTGGCGTTGGGGAAGGAAATAATTTTAAAAGATGGGGTATAAGATGTTTGTACTACGAACAAATTCTCAAGGAAAGGGGGAGGCCTTATCAGGAAACATCGAATCTGATAATGGCTAATATTAAACAATTATCAAATAATTAATTATTCAAAACAAATCAAAATATTATTTTAAAGAAAGGGAGTAATTGAAATGTCAAGCACAACAAGAGAAGAATTGGAACAGTTGTATAATCAAAGTATTAAAGTTTTAAAAGAAGGCCAGGTAGTTACCGGCAAGATAGTCGGGATTAAGACCAAGGAAGTTTTGGTGGATGTAGGGTTTAAATCCGAAGGTATTGTGCCGATTACGGAGTTTAGTACCGGGGATTTAGAGATCGGTAAAGAGATGGAATTCCTTCTTGAGACCATGGAAAACGACGCCGGGGTAATGACCTTGTCGCGTGAAAAGGCCATGCGTATGCAGGGGTGGGATAAGATCGTTAAGATATCTAATGACGGTACTCTGGTTGAGGGTAAACCGGTTAAGAAAGTTAAGGGCGGATTCCTGGTTGATATTATGGGAATAGAAGGGTTTTTACCCAGCTCGCTTTCTTCTTTCCGTAATATTCCTGACAAAGATATCTTGTATAAGGTATTCAAATTCAAGATTGTTAAGGTAAATAATCTTCGCCGCAGTATTATTGTCAGCCGCCGCGAGGCAGTACAGGCAGACAGGGATGTGGCCAAGAGCAAGATCTGGGGAGAGCTTAAGATCGGCAATATTTATCCGGGGCTAGTTAAGGCAATTACCGATTTCGGTGCCTTTATTGATTTAGGCGGAGTTGACGGCCTGTTGCATATCACGGATATGTCCTGGTCAAAGATCAGTCATCCCAGCGAGATTGTGGCTATTGGAGATAAAATCGAGGTTATGGTCTTGAATATGGACCAGGCTTCGGGAAAAGTTTCTCTGGGGCTTAAGCAGAGGCTTGCTGATCCCTGGCAGGATATCGGTGAGAAATTCAGCGTTGGCGCAAAGGCAAAAGGCAAGGTAGTTAATATTCTTCCTTACGGAGTTTTTGTGGAATTGGAAAAAGGCATTGAAGGCCTGATCCATGTTTCTGAGATCTCCTGGACTAAACGCGTGAATAATCCAGGCGAGATGTTCGCTGTTGGCGATATGTTGGAAACTCAGATATTGAGCGTAGAAAAGGAATCCCGCAGGATATCTTTAAGCTTAAAGCAGTTGGAGCAGAATCCCTGGACCGAAGCTGAGGGTAAATATCCGGTAGGTTCAAAAGTATCCGGTAAAGTGCGCGGATTCACTGATTACGGCGCATTCGTGGAACTGGATTCTAACCTTGAAGGGATGATTCACGTGTCTGATCTTTCCTGGACTAAGAGAATCGGACATCCTCAGGATGTGTTGAAAAAAGGGCAGAAAGTTGATGTTGCTGTGCTTTCCGTCGACGCTACTAATCGCAGGATTGCCTTAGGGCTAAAACAGTTACAGGATAATCCCTGGTCAAAGATAGCCGAGAAGTATCCTCTGGATACTGTATTGGAAGCTGAAGTGTCCAGCCTTACGGAGTTTGGCGTGTTTGCTAAAATTGACGAGGAGCTGGAAGGTTTGATTTATTCCAGTGAAATTGAAAAAGAAACAGTTGCCAGCTTAAAGCCTGGAGATAAAATAAAGGTAAAAGTAATCAAGGTGGATGTGGAGCAGGCGAAAATCGGCCTGACTGCAAGACTCTAAAGCTAAGGACGGTTCTCAACTTAAAGCAGAAGTGTCCCCGAGAGGGGGGGACAGTTTAGCTTTGTTTTGAGAACCGTCTCCAATCAAAAATGGATATTAACAAACAAATAGAAATTATTAAGCGCGGGGCAGTTGAAATATTTTCTGAAGAAGAATTGCGTAAGAAGCTTGAGCAGAGTATTAAGTTTCGCCGCCCCTTAAAAATTAAGGCAGGTTTTGATCCTACTGCTCCTGACTTGCATTTAGGCCACACCGTGCTTTTGAGAAAGCTGCGCCAGTTTCAGGATTTAGGCCATGAGGTGTATTTCTTAATCGGTGACTTTACCGGCCGTATTGGGGATCCTTCCGGACGCTCCGAGATCCGCAAGCAGCTGACTAAAAAAGAAGTAGCTAAGAATGCCAAGACTTATAAGAAGCAGGTAGCTAAGGTGCTGGATACCAGAAAGCTAAAGATTGTATTTAATAGTAGATGGTTTGATAGGATGCGGGGCCTCGAGTTTGGCAAATTGCTGACTCATTATACCGCTAACCGCCTGCTTGAAAGGGAAGATTTCACTCAAAGAAGGAATAATAAAAAGCCGATTTTTATGTCGGAATTTATATATCCGATTCTCCAGGGGTATGATTCGGTTATGCTTAAGGCGGATGTGGAGATAGGCGGGACAGACCAGATATTTAATCTTTTAGTCGGCCGTGATCTGCAGAATGATTTTCAACAACCTCAGCAGGTTGTCTTGACTATGCCGCTCTTAGAAGGGACCGACGGTATCCAGAAGATGAGTAAGTCTTATGGCAACTATATCGGCATCAATGAGCCGGCAAAGAATATGTTCGGTAAAATCATGTCAGTTTCCGACGAGCTGATGATCAAATATTACGAATTGCTTACTGACGAGGATATGGATTCCGTCAAGAAAATGCATCCTAAAGAAGCCAAGGTCAAGCTGGCTAAGATTATTATTACCCAATATCACTCTGCTGGCGCCGCGGAAAAGGAAGCGGAAGAGTTTACCCGCGTGTTCTCCCAAAAAGAGACGCCTGTGGATATGCCGGTTTTTAAAACTGATGGTAAGAAAAATGTTCTGGTTATTCTCATCGAAAGCAAGTTGGTTGCCAGTGGCAATGAGGCGCGCAGGTTGATCAAGCAGGGAGCAGTAAGTTTCAATAATCTAAAAGTTGAAAAAGATGATTTTGTCCCGAATGAAGCCGGTATCCTTAAAGCCGGTTCCCGCAGATTCCTCAAGCTTATCTTGTAGACAGTTTACATAACCGTATATTCCTCAATTATATCTGTAAGAAATATTTCCCATCTGAAAATAAACTTCGTTAGATTTTCTTAGCTTTTGCGTCAATTATGGCAGGGGGAAGATTATGCCATCGTATGCGCGCAAGCATCAGTTGCAGCAGTCGTTAGTTTATCATGCGTTTAGCCGAAGTAGCGGGCGCAAGGTGATATTTCAAGAACCCGAGGATTTTGATTATTTTAAGAGATTGCTCGGTGAATATAATAGTAGATTTCAGGCAAAAATATATCATTGGGTAATTATGCCGAATCATTACCACCTTGTGTTTGAGTTTGATTGCCCTGAATTAATCTCAAAATTTATGGCCGGGTTACATCGGGCGTACAGTCATTATTATTGTAAGAAATACGACACGGTAGGTTTCTTATGGCAAGGCAGGTTTAAATTGCAACCGATACAAAGAGATTTGTATTTGAAGAATTGCGGCAGATACGTAGAGAGGAATCCGGTGCGGGCGGGAATTGTTAGGGATGCTTGCGAATATGCATATAGTAGCGCGCGATTTTATTGCTTGGGGCAGGAAGATGGCATAACAGAAGTCAGCCCTGATTTTGAAGACTTTGGGAAAGAGGCTATCTGTCGAGCGGAAGCTTATAAGAATTTTTTAAGAGTTTTTGATAACAGGGGAGAGATTAACTTTTCGAATTTGGATATTCCTTGTGGCGATCGGGATTTTATGCGAAGGCTGGTGAAGATAGGGACGCATTATTTTCCAAGAAGACAAGGCAGGAAAGCTGCAATATTTGTTTTGTAAATCCTTACCTTTAATAGAATTACATACACTGTCTACGGTTTTGTGGTATAATTAACAATTATGCTTTGGACGACGATTGGCGCAATGGCTGCCACCCTAACCATGTTTTCTTTTCTCCCGCAGATATCCAGGTCTCTAAGGACCAGGTCTGTCAAAGACGTCAGCCCAGTTACTTTATTCCAGCTTTCTGCCGGAGTTTTTCTCTGGATGATCTATGGTATCGCGCGCCGGGATCCGATAATTATTGGTGCAAACCTGATAACTTTCATAAGCCTGGGGATACTTATTTTCTTGTACTTTAAATATAAATAAGAATTATCTGTGTAGCTAAGATTAAGGAATAATATTTCTTTTATAAGTATTTATTGCAGAGGCAATTACGTACACTGTCTACAAGGGGAGATAAGTGAAAGGCATAATCCTTGCCGGTGGGAAAGCAACCCGGCTTTATCCAATTACTAAAGGTGTCTGTAAGCAGATGCTGCCTATCTACGATAAGCCGATGATTTATTATCCCTTATCGGTTTTAATGCTCGCCGGAATTAAAGATATTCTGATTATTTCAACTCCAAAAGATTTGCCAAGATTTAAAGATTTACTCGGCGATGGCCGCAGCTTAGGAATTAAGCTTTCATACGCGGTCCAGGCTGAGCCAAAAGGCATTGCCCAGAGTTTAATTATTGCCGAAGATTTTATCAAAAGAGATAGCGTTTGCCTGATTTTAGGCGATAACATTTTCTACGGTTATAATTTAAGCGAACTATTGCATAAGTCAGCCGGGATCAAGGATGGAGCGGTTATTTTCGGCTATTATGTCAAAGACCCCAAGCGTTACGGCGTGCTCGGATTGGATAGAAAACGCAGAGTTATTTCGATTGAAGAAAAACCTAAGAAACCAAAATCCAACTGGGTAGTCTCAGGAATATATTTTTACGATAATAAGGCAGTTGCGATTGCCAAAAGCATTAAGCCTTCCGCAAGAGGGGAGTTGGAGATTACGTCAGTAAATAACGCATACATTAAAAAAGGAAAACTAAAGGTTGAATTCTTGAGCCGGGGACATGCCTGGCTTGATACTGGTACTTATGAGTCTTTAATTGACGCATCGGTTTTTATTAAAACAATAGAAGACAGGCAAGGGTTGAAGATTGGTTGTATTGAAGAAGTGGCTTACCGTATGGGGTATATCAATAAAGCGCAATTATTGAAACTCGCCAGCCTGATTCCAACCAGCTATGGGCAATACTTGAAGGATTTATTTAAAGATGAATAAAAGTATTTTAATTTTAGGAAAAGGTTTTATCGGAGAGAGACTGCAAAAAGAATTTGATTGCCGGATTGACAGCTCGTTCATAAATTGTTTTAGCGATGCCGAGAAACTGGTTAAGAAATATAACCCCAAAATAATCATTAATTGTATTGGCCTTACCGGCAGGCGCAACGTGGATGATTGCGAGCTCGAGAAGGAGGCGACATTATTGGCAAATAGTTTTGTTCCGGTGATGCTGGCTGAAGCGTGCCTGCGCAAGGGTATCAAGCTTGTGCATATCAGCAGCGGATGCATGTTTAATTATGATTATCAAAAAAGCAGGCCGGTTAAAGAGGATAGCCGGGATTATTTCCTTGAGTTGTTTTACAGCCGGAGTAAGATTTATGCCGAAGCAGCCCTGGAAACCTTATTAAAAGAATATAATATCTTGATCGCCAGGATCAGGATTCCTTTGCTTAATGCCAAACATCCTAAAAACGTATTAGATAAACTCATAAAATACAAGAAAGTAATCGATATTCCTAATTCTGTAACCTATATTCCTGATTTTATCCGGGCAGTTAAACATTTGATCAAGATTGACGCCCGCGGAATTTATAACGTGGTAAATAAAGGCGGGTTACGTTATCCTGAGCTGATGAGAGTTTATCAGAAATATGTACCTAAGTTTAAGTTTGAGGTTATTGATTTAAGAAAACTAGGCCTGTCTAGGACTAACTTACTTTTGTCTACAAGTAAACTTGAACAATCCGGTTTTAAAGTAAGGAATATTAATTCCATCTTAGAAGAATGCGTAAAAGAATATCTAAAATCTTAGTTACCGGCGGAGCGGGTTTTATCGGCAGCGCCTTTGTCAGATTGCTGGTTAAAAAAGGCATATCTCCTGTTATAGTTGATAAGCTTACCTATGCCGGAGACCTGAAGCGGCTTGAGGAGGCAAGGGGAAAGTTTAAATTTTATAAAACCGATATCTGCAGTAAAAAAAAGGTTGAGGCTATTTTTGCTAAAGAGAATCCGGATATCGTGGTTCATTTTGCTGCGGAAAGTCACGTCGACCGTAGTATTCAAGATGCCGCGCCGTTTGTGGAGACTAATATCAAGGGGACACAGGTACTTCTTGATGTTAGCCGTAAACACAAAGTACAAAAGTTTATTTTTATTTCAACCGACGAGGTTTATGGAGAGATCGCTAAGGGTAAGTTTAAAGAAGATTCTCCGGTTAAACCTAACAGCCCTTACGCGGCTTCCAAGGCAGCCGCAGATCTTTTGGTACAGGCATACATCAGGACAAATAAGTTTCCGGCAATAATTATCCGTCCGTCCAATAATTACGGGCCGTGGCAATACCCGGAGAAGTTGATCCCCCTGGCGATATTAAAGATATTGCAGGAGGAGAAGGTCCCGGTTTACGGCAAAGGTTTAAATGTTCGGGAATGGCTATATGTTGATGATTGCGCGTCTGGGATTATGGCGATTATGTCCAAAGGGAAAATCGGCCAAATCTATAATTTAGGTAGTGCTTGCGAGAGTAGAAATATTGATACGATTAAGTTACTGCTAAAAACCTTAGGCGTCAGCCAGTCTGGATTTGAGTTTGTTAAAGACCGCCTGGGCCATGATTTAAGGTATAGCCTTAATTCAAGAAAAGTTATCAGGGAACTTGGGTGGAAGCCGGCGGTTAAACTTGATCCCGGCCTTAAGCTTACAGTTGATTGGTCGCTTAAGCATCAAGATTGGATTAAAAGTAAGCTAGGAGAAATAAATAAACTCTATAACAAGTAGAGCATTCGGGTAGCTTGAAATATTTCTTATGTAAAATATTGTCTTGAAAAGATTTACGTAAACTGTCTACAAATGGGGGAGGGGTATGGCAACTGTTATAGTTACAGGTTCCTGCGGGTTAATCGGTTCTGAGACGGTCAGCTTTTTTGCTGAAAAAGGCTTTAATATCGTCGGGATTGATAATAATATGCGCAAAAGTTTTTTTGGCGCTGACGGCTCAATTCTTTGGAATAAAAAACGGCTTGAGAAATTATACAAGAGCTATCGGCATTATTCCGCGGATATCCGTAACGAAGGCAAGATAAATTCAATATTCAAGAAATATAATAAAGATGTTGCTTTAATTGTGCATACCGCGGCCCAGCCATCCCATGATTGGGCGGCTAAAGATCCAACAGTTGATTTCGGGGTCAATGCCCAAGGCACGCTGGTTATGCTTGAGGCCTTACGTAAGTTTTCTCCGCGGGCGGTTTTTATTTTTACTTCGACGAATAAAGTCTATGGCGATACCCCTAACCGGCTTCCTTTGATTGAAAAAGAAAAGCGCTTTGAGATATCTGTTGACCACAAGTATTTTAAGGGCATTGATGAAACAATGAGTATTGATAATTGCCTGCATTCGGTTTTCGGCGCCTCAAAAGTAGCCGCGGA
>JALNZI010000055.1 GCA_023229385.1 Candidatus Omnitrophota bacterium
ATCAACCCGTATGCCTGGCGCATCCTCTCCAGTTTTTGGCGATCTTTTAAAAACCCTTCCAGAATAACCTTAATCTTATCAACAGAGAGATCGTCATCACGAACAATTAAAGCAGCCCCATTGCCTTCTAATACTCCGGCGTTAGCTGACTGATGCGCATACGCAAAAGGATACGGAATCAACAAGGCAGGCAGCTTGAACTTTTGCAGCTCGGAGATAGTCGTCGCGCCTGCGCGGCAGATTACTAAATCCGCAATGCTATAAGCATACTGCATACCGGTGAGGAATTCAAAAACTTTATGCGCCAGACCGGAGCGCGCATATGCCTGCTCAACCAGCGAAAAATCTTTAAGCCCCGAAATATGCACTACTTGCAAATCATCCTTCCGGCAGCAATCGGACAAGGCAGCAGAAAGAATAGTATTCAGCTTATGCGAACCCTGACTGCCTCCGGTAATCAATATATTAAATTTACCTTCTTTAAAATTAAAAAAATCTAAAGCCTCTTTCCTATCCAGCCTGAGCATTCCCTTGCGCAGAGGATTACCAGTCAAGATAATTTTATCCGGGGATACAGCAAGATAATTACCGGTTTGAGGAAAAGATACGGCAACTTTATCTACAAGCTTAGCCAATAACCGGTTTGCCCTGCCGGGGATGACATTCTGCTCATGAATTATAGTCTTGATCCTAAACAGCCAGGCCCAAAATAGTAAAGCAACCGTATTTAAACTGCCGAACCCGACAACCGCATCCGGCTTGAATTTAATTATAATCTTTAAGCCTTCCCCGGCCCCGACCAAAAAGAAAAAAACACCCCGGATATTCTTGCTGCTTAATTTTAAACTTAAATCTGATGAGTGGATATAGCTTATACTCCCGGATTCCGGGTTAACCTGAACGCCATTATCTTTCTTCGGCAAAACCATCAGCACATCAGCGCCTGAGCTTTTAAGGCTGTCCATCAAAGCCAATGCGGGAAAAATATGGCCTCCACTTGAGCCGGTAACAAGTAAAACTTTCATATTAAGGATATTCTCCGGAACGGGCAATATTCACCAATATCCCCAGGCTGACCATATCAAATATCAAAGAAGACCCTCCGTAGCTGATAAACGGCAAAGGCAACCCTTTGGTCGGGAAAACCCCGCAGGAAACCCCGATATTTACTATCGCCTTAAGAGAAATCATTAAGACCAGGCCCTGGGCAAGAAAATACCCGAATTTATCCTGGGCGTTCTTGATAATCTTGAGCCCCTGCCGGATAAAGGCCATAAATAAAACAATCACCCCGAGGGTACCAATAAGCCCCAATTCTTCACCGATAATTGAAAAAATAAAATCCGTATGCGCCGCCGGAAGATAAAAGAGTTTCTGTTGGGAATGACCCAAGCCGACCCCGAATAATCCGCCGGAACCAATAGCAATCTGGGATTGGATAATCTGAAAACCGCTGCCCTTAGGATCAAGCCAGGGATTTAAAAAAGCCAGGATCCTGGCCCGGCGGTAAGGCACGCTGAAGACTAAAATATAAACCATGGGCAAACTGCAAAGTATCAAACTAACGATATAGCTTGCACGTACGCCCGCAATATAAAGCATAATCAGAACCACACTGCCCAAGGCAATGGTTGTGCCCAAGTCCGGCTGTAAAAGTATGAGTACCGAAACCGCTCCTAAGACGCATATCGGCGGGATAAACCCCTTAAACAGCGTTTTTATCTGGTCGCCTTTGCGGCAGATAAAATCAGCCAGATAAATAATCACTGCCAGATTAACAAACTCTGAAGGCTGGAAACTGATGAATTTAAACCTGAACCAGCGCCTGGCCCCTGAGATTTCCCTGCCCAGGCCGGGAATAAGCACTAAAATCAATAATCCGAACGCTATCCAAAGCAGCAGGCGCGCGTGCTTGCGTAATAAACGGTAATCAACAACCATCGCCAGGAAAGTAAATAAAATACCTATAGACAGGAAAACTAAATGCCGCTTCAGAAAATAAAAACTGTCTCCGTATTTTTCCCAGGCGTAGATACTTGAAGAACTATAGATCATGATTATCCCGATGCAAACCAGTACGATCGAGACAGTAATTAAATTAATCCGCGTTTTCCTGACCATGCGTTTTTAAACCCCTCTAGCCAAATCCAAAACAGTCTTTTTAAAGGCCACCCCGCGCTGCTCATAATCCTTGAACATATCAAAGCTTGAGCACATCGGTGAAAATAATACATAATCACCGGGCTTGGCCTGGCCGTAAGATTTAATTATCGCCTCTTTCAGGGAATCAACCTTCTCCACCGGTATCTCGCCGCTAAGTTCAGCGGCAATGATATCCCGGGCTTCGCCGATCAAAAACGCCTGCTTGACTTTATTCCTGGCAGCTTCCAGGATTACCTTGTAATTAATTCCTTTATGCCTGCCTCCGGCTATAAGGATTATCGGTGCGGAGATATTATTAATCGCCCAGATAGCCGAATCAGCGGTAGTTGCCTTGGAATCATTAATAAACTTGACCCCCCGGATTTCCGCTACCTCCTCCATCCGGTGCTCAAGCCCTTTAAAATCCCGGAAAACACTAAGCATAACTTCCATTTTAATCTTTAATATTTTACCGATTTCAATTACCGCGTTTTGGTTGGGATTTAGGCCGCCCTGTTTACTGAAAAAAACAACTTTTGGCTTAAGCGAAGAGGCAACATCCCTTAACAAAGGGTCGTCGGCATTTAAAACCAGGAAATCATGCCTGTCCTGATTCATAAAGATGCGCTTTTTAGCATCCAGATATTCCTGGATATTATTATAACGGTCTAAATGATTAGGCGTGAGATTCAAGATTACCGCGATCTTCGGCTTAAAATTATTAATCGTTTCCAGCTGGAACGAACTTACTTCCAGCACGACAAAGTCACCCTTATTCATCTTCGCCACTTCACCGGAAAAAGGCTTACCGATATTACCGCAGACAAAAACATTCTTGCCGGATTTTTCCAGGACCTTGCCGATTAAAGTAGTAACCGTGGTTTTTCCGTTTGAGCCGGTTACGGCAATGATCTCGGAGGGACAAAGCATGCTCGCTAACTCAATCTCGCTGATTACAGGCTTGGCAAACTCTTTAGCCCAGCTAATCGGCTGCGCATTAGCCGGAACTCCGGGGGAAACAACTATCAGGTCGGCATTTTTAATGAAATCCGGGCTGTGTGTTCCCAGCTCAACTTGGATGTCCGTAGAAGAAAGCATTAAAACCGAGGCCCTGGTTTGCATGTTCACATTAATATCCGTAACCCGCACAGAAGCCCCAAGGCTATGCAAAAGGTTGGCACAGGCCAAGCCGGAACGGGCCAGGCCGACAATAGTAATCTTTTTACCTTTAAAATATTTTGTATTAATCATATAGATTACCTGATCTTTAAGGTAACCAGGGCAAACAAGGCAAGTAAGCCCGCGATGATCCAGAATCTGACGATTACCTTATTTTCAGGCCAGTTTAAAAACTGGAAATGATGGTGTAAAGGCGCGATTTTAAAAATTCGTTTCTTAGTTAATTTAAAAATACCTACCTGCAAGATAACCGAAACCGCCTCTAAGACAAATATGCCACCGACAATTATAAGCAGCATCTCCTTTTTGATCAATAAGGCTACTGTCCCGATTGCCCCGCCTAAAGCTAAAGAACCGACATCGCCCATAAAAATTGAAGCGGGATAGCAATTAAACCACAAAAAACCCAGGCCGGCCCCGATAATACTGGCGCAAAAAATAGTCAGTTCTCCGGCACCTTCAATATAAGAAACAAATAAATAATTACTTAAATTAACATTACCCGATATATAACAAAGTACGCTGAAGGCTATCCCCACCATAACCACGATCCCGATAGCCAGGCCGTCAAGGCCGTCGGTAAGGTTTACGGCGTTAGAAGACCCGGAAATTACCAAAATAACAAACAAAACATATAAACCGTCTAAATCCAGGTTAATACCTTTTAGAAAAGGTATTTCCAGTTTAACATTATAATGGCTGTCGATAATAAGGATTATCCCTAATATCAAACCCAGGACAATCTGGCTGGAGAATTTTATTGCGGGAGACAGGCCCCCGGCCTTCTTTTTTATCTGTTTCAAATAATCATCAATAAAACCGGTGAGCCCGAGCCAGACAGTACTGAATAAAACTATCCAAACACAATGATTGGTAAGATCCGCCCAGAAAAGGGTTGAGATGATAACCGCCCCTAATATAAGTATCCCTCCCATAGTCGGGGTATTTTGCTTATGGCGGTGCAGGTCATCAAGCTTAAGACTGTCAGCCTTATTGATCTTTTCGCCGAGCTTAAGCTCTTTTAGTTTCCTGATCAATATCGGCCCAAAGATAAGACTGAGGATGAAGGCAGTTAAAGCAGCCATTGCCGCCCGGAAAGTAATATAACGGAAGACATTGAAAGCGGAGATAAAATCTCTTAGCGGATAAAGCAGATGGTAAAACATTAAACTTTAAAAACCTCTTCCATTTTCATCGAACGGGAGCCCTTTACCAGGATTACATCCTCAACCCCCGGGGAAATCTGATTAAACAATAAATCTTTCGCTTCTGCGGCAGAAGCGCAGCAAAATATATTTTTCCTTTTAAAACCGTAGGCCTTAGCGGATGCAGCGGTAAAAGCCGCTAAACTACCCACCGTAACCAGCACATCGCATATATTAGTTATACTACCAGCAACCTGCCTATGCAATAATTCTTTTTTCTCCCCCAATTCCAGCATATCACCCATAATCAGGATCTTCCTGCCTTTACACTTCATCGCGTCAAAAGCGATCAGGGCCTTATTTAAAGAAAACGGGTTTGAATTATACGTGTCATCAATAAACCTGACCCCCTTAAGCTCGATAAGCTTTAACCTGCCTTTGGGAAAATCGAAATCCGCAAGGCGCCGGGCAATGCTCTTAAGCTCAAATCCCAATATGCGCCCAACTGCAATTGCAGCCAGGGCGTTATAAACATTATGCGCGCCTAAAGTAGACAACTCAAAATCAAACTTACGGTTAAATTTAAATCCTAGTTTTCCGTTATTCAGCTTGATCCCGCTTGCGGAAAAATCACTTTTTTCTTTAATGCCGTAGCTGAAAACAGGCAAACCCTTTCTCCCCCCCTTTATTAAAGGGCGCAAATATTGATCGTCGACATTCAACAAGGCTATTGACGGCTGAGAAAGATTATTTAAAAGAGCGGACTTTTCTCTGAATACACCTTTTAAGTTCTTTAAAAACTCCAGGTGTGACGGCCCGATATTAGTAAGCACGCCGATATTCGGCCGGGCGATTGAAGCCAGATAATTAACCTCCCCGAAATGATTAGTCCCGATTTCGACCACCGCGAAATCATCGCTTGGCTTAAGCTGGATCAATGTCTGGGGCAGGCCGACCTGGTTATTCTTAGTGCCCTCGTTTTTTAATACCCGGCCATTTGCCGATAAAACCCAGGCAATCATCTCTTTGAGCGTAGTTTTACCGTTTGAACCGCTGACAGCAATAACCGGTTTACTGAAAGTGCCCCGCCTAAACCTGGCCAGGTCGCCTAATGCCAGGGTCGTATCCTTAACCTTAACCAATGCTCTGCCCGCGGGGATACTTAATCCGGATGTTTTCTCGGCGATAATACAGGCTGCTTTGAATTTTAAAGCAGTAGGAATAAAATCATGACCATCAAAATTATTCCCCTTTAAAGCCAAAAAGGCATCCCCGGGCTTTAGCGCTCTTGAATCAGTAGAGATACCCTTAAACTTATCAATCCGGCTGCTCTGGATAAGCCTGCCTTCTGTAGCTTTAATTATTTCATCTAGCGTAAACACTTTGCTACTACCTCCCGGTCGCTAAAATGTAAAACCTTATTTTTCAATACCTGATAATCCTCATGCCCCTTACCGGCAATAATCAGGCAATCATTATTCTGAATTAGTTTTAAGGCCTCTTTAATGGCTTTCAACCTGTCGGCAATTACGCGATAATTATCTTTTTGTATGCCTTTGCGGATATCTTTAATTATGTTTAAGGGGTTCTCGGAACGGGGATTATCACTGGTGATAATCGCATAATCCGCTAAGGTAGTAACGATTTTACCCATCTTTGGCCGTTTAAGCCTATCCCGTTCTCCGCCGCACCCAAAAACAACAATCACCCTTCCCGAGGTCAGCGGCCTCAGCGCGCTGATCACATTAAATAACGCATCAGGGGTATGCGCATAATCCACAAAAATATTCCGCCCGACTTTTTCCAGTCTTCCCGGGACATTTTTAAATTTCTCAATGGCGGATTTAATATCTTTGAGCTTCAGACCCTCGCTTATGCCCCAGGAAACCGCTGCCAATATATTATAAATATTATACTTGCCGACCAGCTGCGTTTTGATCCGGGAGTTTATCCCCGGGGCAACCAGGGTAAATTCAGCCCCAGTGATACCGGAATGAATATCCCGGGCCATAACAGTAGATTTATTTTTTATTCCATAACTGAGCAGGCGGCAGGAAATTAAACGCTTAATCCGCCTGCCGTATTGATCATCGTTGTTAACTATCGCCACACCTGATGCGCCAAGCATCCGGAAAAGCTTTGCCTTTGCCAAAAAGTAATTTTCCAGGCTGCCATGATAATCCAAATGATCCTGGGTAAGATTAGTAAAAATTGCCTGCCTGAAATTAATCCCTAAAACTCTTTGCTGATCCAGGGCATGCGATGAAACCTCCATCGCGCAATACTTGACCCTGCGCTTGAGCATCCTGGCGAATAACCCCTGCAGCTGATCCGAGCCGGGAGTAGTATTCTTAGCCGAGATTTCCTGGCCCTTAAAACGGTAATTGATTGTACCAACCACCCCGCAATCGGCTCCCGAACACTTGGCCATAGCTTCGATTAAATACGAAATGGTTGTCTTGCCGTTAGTACCGGTGATCCCGACAACCCTGAGCTTTTCAGAAGGCTGGCCGTAAAATTCCGCTGCCGACTGGGCTAAAAACTCACGGCAATTATTTACCTGAAGCATTTTAACTTTTCCGGGGATTATATTTTTCTTTATTTTTTCGTCTATAACAACAACTCCGGCGCCATGAGCAACCGCCTCTTTAATAAAACAGCTGCCATCCTGGCGATTCCCCTTGACTGCCACAAAAACATAACCTTTTTTTACAGCCTGGGAATTACAAGTTATTCCTTTAATTTCCATTCCTGCGATCTTCATTGCGACATTGCCCCAATCGGTATTTCATTTCCTTTGATATAACGGATTGCATCGCCGGCAACTTTTTGAAAAACCGGAGCAGCCACTACCCCTCCGAAATAATATGGATGAGGCTCATCAACTGTAACTACAATTGCCAAAAGCGGGTCTTCTGCCGGGGCAAACCCGATAAAAGAAGCGACAAATTTACTATGCGAATACGCGCCGTTTGGCTCAAGCTTCTGCGCGGTGCCGGTCTTTCCTGCGGCGCTAAAACCGGAAACCTTAGCCAGCTTACCGGTCCCTTCCTCAACAGCTCCGGTAAGAATCTTTTTTATGCGCATAGCAGTATCCACGGAAATCACTTTACGGATTAATACCGGCTTATTCTGCTTAATGATCCGGCCCTGTTCATCCCGTACCGAATCAATAACATAAGGCTTCATCAACTGCCCGCCGTTGGCAATTACCGAGATCGCGCTGGCTAACTGTAAAGCAGTAACCCCTACCTCCTGGCCGATGGGTATAGCCGAAATAGAAGTCTTGGACCAGGCGCGCGGCGGCTTGATCATCCCGGAAATCTCCCCGGAAAGGTCGATCCCCAGCTTTGAACCAAAACCAAAATCTTTCAGGTACTTATAAACTGTGTCCGCGCCCAAAAGCTGCGCAACTTTAACCGTACCGATATTGCTGGACTCCTCAATGACCTCCCTGAAGGTCAGCACTCCGTGAGAACGGTGGTCATGCAGGATATGCCCGCCAACTTTATAGCTGCCGTTTTCACAGAAAATCTTATCCTCTTCCGTGATCTTTTTCTCTTCAAGAGCGGCGGAGGCGGTGACTATTTTAAAAACTGATCCGGGCTCAAATAAATCACAGATGGAACGGTTACGCATAGAATCCTTATTCGCCGAGGAGTAATCATTTAAATCATAACTCGGACGAGAGGCCATAGCCAAAATCCTGCCCGTATGCGGATCCATAACAATAATACTGGCTCCTTTTGCGTGAAACGTCTTAAAAGCCTTATCCAACTCTCTTTCAGCGATATACTGAATAACCTCATCAATGGTCAAAACTAAATCCTGACCATCAACCGGTAAAACCATTTTCTCCCAAATATCCAGTTTCTTCTGCCGGGCATCGCGCAGAAAGATCGCCCAGCCGGCAGTCCCTTTGAGGTATTTATTGAAGTCCCTCTCTATACCTTCCAAACCTACATTATCCATGCCGCTGAAACCAATGATGTGGCTGGCTAAATAACTATTAGGATAGATACGTTTTGTCTCTTTCATAAACCCTAAGCCTTTAAGCTTAAGCGCTTTAATCGCCTCAGACTTTTCAGGGGGCAACTTACGCGCCAGCCAAATAAATGATTTCTTGCGGTAAAGCCTATCCCGCAGATACGCCCGGTCAACCCCGAGTATAGGCAGAAGCTTCTCGATTATATTCTCCTTATCCCTGTCCTTGATAGTATTGGCTTCGGCATAAAGCGAATCCATGGACAGGTTAAATGCCTGCGCCTTAAGATTGCAATCGTAAATTGTGCCGCGGCGCGGCTCAAGTTCGACAAACTGGTTATGTTGTTTTTTGGCTATTGAAGTCAGGTAGCTTGAACGGAAAATCTGGATAAAGAGCAACCGGCCGACACAGAGGAGGAGAGAAATAAAGAAAACTAGGAATACCGCCTTGCTTC
>JALNZI010000056.1 GCA_023229385.1 Candidatus Omnitrophota bacterium
TAAATCAATTATAGGTTTAATTGCATCTAATCTATCTAAATTATTGATGGTTAAATCGTGATTTCCTAAAATTATAATAACAGGAATCACTGATGCCATATCAACTAAAAATTTGTGTAATATACTAATCATTTCGGGAGACATATCATTTTTAGAATGAACAGTATCTCCTGCTATATATAACACAGCATTCTTTGTATCTAATTGAATCGTTTTCTTTAATTCATCAAATGCCTTTTTATATTCTTTATGTCTTTTGTATAATCTAATATGAATATCAGCGACATGATATATCTTTTCAATATTAGTTAATGGTAATTTCTTTATAATCATGCAAGAGCTAATTGAAGTTTAATGTCAAACAAATTGTTTGGGTCAAAAACCGATGTATTGTTTTTTAATTCTATGAAATTTTTATAACCCATTTCCGATGGGTCTTTGTCTTCTACTATTATTAAATGTACCAATATTCCGTTGTTAATTAAATATTCAGCAATATCAATTGAATTTTTTATAGCATCTAAATCCAATGCAATATATATTTCTTTGACATTGTGTTCTATCAAGGCAATAAATAATTTTTCTGATATGAATTTGCCGTATAATGGGATTGTGTTAATTCTACTTGCAATTGCATCAAATGCACCTTCTACCAATGTAATAGGATAATCCCAATTTATGAAATTTTCAAAACCAATTATATTTTTAGACCACCCACAATTTTTGTGTTTATATTCGTCTTCGTAAAACGATCTACCAGAAAAGAAATTTAGATTATTATCACAATCATAATTGGGTATTATTATCATATATTTAAACAAACCAGTTTCACAATAACCAATATTATATCGTATTATATCATTTATAGTCAACCCTCTATTAAATAAATATTGAATTGCATTATTATAATGAGGATTTTTGGGTTGGCATTTTGTCAAAGAAATAAATTCGGTTGGTAAATAGTATGTTGTAGAAGATACTTTCGGTTCAGAATTTGATGATTTGATTTTTACTTCACCAATTATTTGTTTTAATTTATTTTTGTCATACGATTTATTTATATGATTTAATAAACTAATAATTGATCTACCACCAAAATTACAAGTCCAACAATGGTAATGTTGAAATTCGTTGTTTTCTTCTAAATGTATTTGGAGTTTCTTTTTATGATGTTTACATTTGGGACAATAAAATGCTACTTCTCCTTTTTTTAATACATCACCTTTTCCCAATATCCCTTCCAGGAAATTCAATAATTTAACATTCATAACCGAAACATTTAAAATTAAATCATTTTACTTTGCCGATAATTTCCATAAAAACATCAAACGGAATTGTTATCCAAGGTTTTATTCCATTTTTTTTAAAAACAACAGCTGGAATCATTCCTTTTTTTGTGTTTGATATTGCTTGTTCAATGGCATTCATCACATTAACCTTTTCTTGATTTTTACACTCAATAGCAAATGGAAATAATTTTTGAGCAGCTGGTGATAATTGTATATCCATTCCTTGTTGTCCCATTCCTATTGATTGGACATCATCCGGTTCTAATTCATTTATAAAAGTTTCTCGAATCAAATCTCTTGTTGTTTGTTGTAATTTCCTTCCTTTAGCTTTCCGTCCTGCTGTATTCATATACATTTTAATTAGTGAATTTTTGCGTCAACTGTTGAATATTTGAATCAAAACAAAATAATTTTTTTATAAGTCATACTTCACAACAAAGGTGAGATCCAATTTATCCAATTTCTTAACCGGTTGTGATAATTTTCCAACTACCAACAATTCTTTATAATCGTTATATAATCCAATTTCAGTTATATATGGTCTGAAATATGAACTTGTACATTTGGGTTTAATACCATTTTGTTGATTGTTATTTATAAAAACCGATGGATTGTATGTATAATTGTATTCAGATGGTGAAATTGTACAATTGATTTCCATTTCAGTAATATCTTTGTTTCCATCAAAAGATATTTGATTTGAACTCGATAACATTGAATTTATCCACGAAGCACTATATGAAAATAAACTTGTTCCGTTATTATCAATTAAATTTATGTTACTGATATATTTAATATTTTTTAATACTAATATACCAGATTTATAAAATATATTACCAACAAATGGACTTATTATATTATATTTGATATAATCTCGTTGTGTGGATGTTAAATTTCCTTTTATTATTAATATTTTACTTATATCAATATCAGTCCTTGCTACATTTGAACTACTTTCATTGTATCCAACATAAATATTTCCATTGTTATCAATACTATCTAAATTATTGAACGTATTTGATGATGAATTGTTTAAATTATATAAATAAATCCCATTAGATGCAGAATATTGATATATAAGAGGAATAGACATTCCACTACTTTGACTATAACCAGTTGATACATTAATAGACGTTGAATACAAATGGTGTCCATCGAACACATCCGCTGCAATTGTACTTTTACTTGGATTATAATATATATTGAATGGATACTTTCCTAATCCATTTTGTTTAGATATAATATTATAATTGACATCAGAAATTGTCCCGGATACTGGTTTGTCTTGAATGTGAAGATAAGTAACTACTGCAAAATCTTCTGTATCGTGTATTGAATTATTACTGAATTTAATATATGAATTGGTTGTATTAAATCGAGCAGACCATAATCCACTATAAGAACTGGAATGATAACCAAATTCAACATCATTACTTGTTCCATCATATTGTTTAGTAACAAAATTATATATACCATTATCAATCACATCAGAAAAATTCCAATACGAAAGCAATCTACTATCAAGAATTGATTGAAAAAAACTAGTTGAATTTATTGTATTAAAATAAGATGTATCATATAAATTACCGATGGTATCATCAATTATACCATTAAAATTAACAGTACCGGGTACAATGTTATTTTGATAATATGATTTATCTATTGATATAATTACATAATCATTGGCAATATTTTTGTATTTATTATCAATGTTATAATATTCTAAATTAAATGTTAAATCCTTATTTAAAAAATTATAATTTATAGATTTATATAAAGATTCATTATCTGTATATGAAGAAGTATTTATTATTATACCATTACTCTCTGTCCCAAATGTTGTATTGAAAACTACATCGTTGTGTTTTATTGCTTGGAATAGAACAACATTAATATCATCCGGTGATAATGATTTATATACATACATTTCATTAAAAATTCAATTTAATTCTGAACAATAATTCTGAATCAAAATCTTTTTGAATTGGTTGAGATATTTTAGCTACTGCAAGCAATTCATAATTATCATTATACAAACCGATACCAGTCAAATAAACGTGTGGATTATAATAAAATGATGGATATTTCAAATAACCAGAAGATGTTACAAATGTTGGATTATTGGAATAATTATAATTTTGATTTTTAACTCGTATGAAATAATATGTAGATGAAATATGTTCTTCACATCTTCCATATGTAGCCGTTCCAACACTACTTGAACAAGCATTTTTTACCCATTCATAAAAGTTTAATTGATTTGAACAGGATGGTGGTGTTCCTAAATTAGTTGTCGGTAAATAACTTCCTGTATTGAATTGAAATACACCGGGTGCAGCAGTTGAAATTGAATCGACATCCAATAACATTAAACCATAATCGGGATAGAATATACCGGTCTCCCTGTTAGTTATTCCACTTCCTGATATAAATATCTGATATGATTCTCCTAATTCAGAGTAAGCGGTATTTGTATTTTGGGTTGAAGTATCATAAAAATAGGCAAACGCTGCCGATGCTGATCTTATTGCAAATCTCCAATTACCTGGGTCTATTCGTTCTTTTGTTCTAGCACGATCGAAATTTATTGCAATAAATCTATTGATAACCGACCCCGAACCCAACAATGTAAATGTGGTTTGAGTTGGTGGAAGTAACATATTTTTATATTGATAATATGTACAAAGACTCTGAGATAGATCACCAAACATTGATTGTGAATAATTTCCATTGTTATTATAATCACCATATGCAATGGAAAATTGTGGTTCAGCTGATGCTGATGCAACTGGGTTATCTAAATATACAGTTACATAATAACCAGACGCAGTGGTTAATGTAGTATTTGGATTCCCGAACATCACGCTACTGGTGTATATAGTAGTCGGTAAATAAAAATTATTATTTGAAAATAAATATTCTACTACCCTATCTCTAACAGAAGCAGCTTTATCTGATGAATCAAATTGTGTATAAATTGTTGTACTATTTGCCATTTTAAATTTGTATTTTTTTTGTTTAAATTACGCAACGGATTCTGATCCGTTATATACTCCAGTACCAACTATATTAAAAGTCAACGGAATAACAATACGTCCACCCCAATCATTTCCCGATATGATTAAATCACAAGTTTCCGTAACACTATTTGTTCCTTGAATTGCACGTACATAAAATCTAATTCCAACAGCTGTTGTATATTGTAGACCTGCATTATATGATGTAATTGGTTGGACGGTTGTGTGTCCAGTACCTCCGAGAGTATCAGTAGTTAACATAGCTAAGCTTGCATTTGTTAAAATCGCTGTATAATCGGTTGTTGTTATTGTCCCACCGGGTGCATTCCAAGTTGCAGGTTGTATTGTTATTTGTTCACCGACTTCTTTATTAAAAGTATAGGAAGAATAATTACTAGTAATATATGGCATCTTTGAATAACCTCTACTCAATGTCATTAATTTATATTTCATCAACTGAGAATCATCAGTAATTGCTTGGGTAATTGGCATTTTTTCAATCACATTTCCATACAAATCACTTGTACCAGCATTCTCGTTCCAAAGATTATAATCAACTTCATCATCAGATAAAGCGAATTGTGTTATATTAAATGATTGTGGTGAAGTAGCCAATAATTCTCTTCCTCTTCTTGTCAGTACTGCATCTACAATTACTGTTTGATTATTTAGATAGCCCATTGTTTTTTATTTCTTGTTATTAATATAAATAGTTATTTTTTTTATTTTTTTCATTTAATTGTAATCAATAAATTATCTATTGATTTGGATGGTGATACATATTTTAAATCTTCATAATTTGAATCATATACATCTTTTGATACTAATTTCAATAATTCTTTCTCATTCTTTGGCCCGACTCTATTAGAAAATTCTCCAGTATATGGTTTATTAACAAACGATGAAGATATATCATATACATCCGAACCACTATAATGTTGATTTGTTAAACTTTCTCGAACTTCGTCATAATCAGTTACATTTATGATAGTTTTGTATGCAGCTGCTGTATCTGTTAAATTTGCGTTACTTGGAGTAATTGTATTTTCATATACATATGATGTAACAAATTTTTTAGCTAAGAAAATTTTACACCCATCATAATGATTTCTTCTACTACAAATGTGATTATAATCCATCAATTGTACTTTTTTTGAATTAATTGAAGTGATATTGGAAGAATCGGTGGCTTGTCCGGGGTCTTGTGATTCTACACTCGATTCACTTGCAAGTGTTGCAAACATTGTATATGATGGACTCATGTTATTGACAATAGTAACTCCATCTATCCAAGAAACAGTTTCTTCATTAATTGTATATTGTATATCAGTGGATAATTGAAGTGAATCAATTCCTATTATATTCACAGATGATGTTTTATTCAATGTAACATATGATTTTGCACCATCTGTTATATCAGTTATTGTATCACTTATATTATAATCAATACTACTGGTTAAATTTGAGATGTTATTTACAACAAAGTCAACAACAGATTCTGTTTTATTTAATGTAATATATGATTTTGCTCCTTCCGTTACATCAGATATTATATTTCCTATATTATAATCAATACTACTGGTTAAATTTGATATATTACTAGCATTTAATATAGTAGATGATGTTACATCTGTTGTAATAAAATTATTCTTATATGAAGCTGTTATTACATTTGGATATATTCTACTCAATGTAACTTCATACTTAGGTTGTTTTACAGAAAACACATCATTATTTATATATAATTTATTTCTATACAGTATATCATTTTCAACAACAATACCAGTCAACAAATTCGCTTTAGCTGGTACTAAATCTTTGATTTTACGAAACATTGAACTATTATACTGATTAGCTATTGTATTATATAAATTAATATCATTGTTGTTTTTTAATTGCAACAAATATTGATTATGTAATGCATCTAATTCTGGATATGTGTTTATGTATGTGTTAGACTGTGTTTGATATAAATAACTATCAACCCTTACATTTCCAATTACATTTGCAATATCAAAATTAATTTCATTGTTTTGGCCAAAGTATACTCCTATTTTATTACTATCATCTGGATATAAATCAAATGAGGATGATACAAATGAAAGATTATATGATAAATTATTATTTGATGATGTATTTTCAATCCTTACCTTATTTGATATTAATTTATTAGTAACCAGGTTGGGATATTTGATTCTAATTGTCTCATGTTCAACATTAAAACTACTTGATTGAAATGATGCAGATGAATTATTATAATTAAGATTTGAATGTTTGGAATAATATATCGAACTTGTATCATTTTTTAAATCAGTACCTAATGGAAACCATGCTATTAAATCATTAAATGATGAGGATGAATTATTTCCTGTTCGTAATAATGGATTTGAAATGTGTTCCAATACAACCGTTGGATTTAGTGTAATATTCCAATATCTCAATTCTTGTAAATATACATCAAGATTTGTTCCTAATGTTACATTATTATCATTAATCAATTTTCCGATATAACATGATTCAGTTAAATTCAATACATTTAGATCAAAAGAACTTGAATATAAACTTACGTTGTTATATTCATCATTATATCCAACGTATGATATGAAACTATACGTATTGTTTAATAATGAACGATTAAATGAAAAATACCACCAATTGTCATTATTTATTGGGATATTATTAAATAGTGTATAAGAAGTTGAAATATTTGAATATACATCATTTATATATAATTTAATCGAACCATTTTCAGTATTACTTGTTGGTATATATTTAATATCAAATCCAACTGAACCAGTTGATAATGATATTGTACTATATGTACTGTCTACTTTGGGAATTATATTATCAACTGATATATAAGTAGAATCAGCTAATATTGATGCAGAATTGAGTAATTGATATGTTAAATTATTATATAATGAACCAGAAACCTGACTGTTAATTTTAAATCTAAACTCAATTGTTCGATTAGTATTTGATAAAGAAGTAGTTGCAACATTTAAATGTACAACACTGTTTGTCGGACTGTATAATGAATATCCAAAATTATCATATTCATAATATGATTCATAATTTGTTTTATCATATCCACCATATTCTTTAACATCTAATATTGAATCTGGTATGCCGTAACAATTTAACAAAGCACGAACAGATTGTTTTGTTCCTTTTGTTTTATATATGTACGTTAAATTATTTAATATACGTTTCCATATTTCTTGAGTAATGTCTTTATAAGGAGTTGGTTCATTTTGAATTGATATAACGGATTGAGTTACATACGTTCCTACGTTATTTACACCAAACAAATATTGATACAATTCTGTTGATTTGTATTCTTCTTGCTCATCCCAACCCAATGATTGTAATACATTTAGAACTAAATCTTTTGTTAGTGATTCATAATTTGTATCAACCCTTGATTTAAGATAATCTAAATGTTTGATATATAAATAACTCGTATCAAATATTTGAGAGACCATGTCAACGAATTTAACATAATTTATGTTTTGTTCGTCATCCAGTATATATTCTGGAATTAATTTCTCTAAATTATATAAATTTTGTTGATCATAATAAGATGCAGACGAATATATCTGATCATACCAAGTCTCAAATTCTGAAGAAGTAACTGAATATAATGAATATGGTTTACTGTTATTAATCTTAGGCCAAGTCATGGGCATAAATTCACCGTAACTGTTACTGACATAAGAAGATGATTCATTATACATATAACATTCAAATCCATCAAAACTACTCAGTATGTCATTTTTATATGAATTATATTTATCAATTGTGTTTATATGAGCAATTGATTGGGATACAACGGATTTTGAATTTAATAAAGAAATGTTTAAATCATATTCTTCGAGTTTAGATATTTTATATTTAAAATTGGTTAGTCTATCCGTTGCCTTTGAATAATATATAAAATTATTAAAATCTGAATAATCAATCAATAAATTTATTCCATCTGATTTAGTACCAAAATAATTATTTACAATATTAGTTGAATAAGAAGACGTAATTAAATTATTCCAATTTTTATAAGTATCAGTTGTTATTGCATTTGATTGTGGAACGTGTATATATATATCTGGATCATCGAGTAATATTATATTTGATTCAATTCCGGTAGGAATGATTGTAAAATATAAAAAATCGGATTGTTCATATTCTAATTGTTGTAATAAAAACGATGTAGAGGTTATATTACTCGTTGAATCGAATAACTTGAAATATGTCCCTGTATCAGTTACTAACCAATTTAAAATTTCAAAAACATCACCGTTACCAAAATTAACATAATAATTTTTTAAATTATTTGATGAATTGAATTTTGTATCAAACGGAACACCTTGAAATATGGTATCAGTAAATAATTCTAATCCAGTGTTTGATTTCCTTTCAACATCAAAGCTGTTGTCAAATATTGAACTAAATAATTTGACTTTAAACTTATATTTAACATTAAAAGATAATTCCGGTCTTGATTTTATTATTTGATTTAAATTAACCCGTAAATCAGTTGAATTAATAGTAAAATCATTTCCTTCGTAAAAAGAAATTAAATTAT
>JALNZI010000057.1 GCA_023229385.1 Candidatus Omnitrophota bacterium
CCAAAAATTATTAGAAAAAGAATGAAAGAACTACAAGAAACATTTCCTTTGAGGACAGAAATTGAGAATAGTGTAACTGCCTTTAACAAAATCTTAAAAGATGAAGTTAAATATATGCCACTTTATATTTTACTTTGTAATTGTCATCCTGCATACAGAAAGGATTATGCTATACAATTATATAAAATGGGTAAAATGGATGAAAGAACAGCAAGAACATTTTATTATGATAAATTTAATTTTTAAAAAAATGAACCACGAAGAAAAAATAAATTATATGAGAATTGCAGCAGGGATTTGTTGCTACTCATTTAAAAAGGAACATCTTGATTTGCTTGTAAGTTTATATGAACTTGTAACAAAGAAAGAAGGTAAAACCAATGTAGATGAAATTGTTGATGTTGAATTAGCTGTAAAAGAACGTGAAAAAGAACGTTTAAAAAATGAAGAAATTAATAAAATTAATAAAGCCATAATAGAATGACAGAACAAGAATTAATTGATTTAAAACAAGACATTGATAAGGCTAAAGAAAAGTCACTTCAATTAAAAGGTCAAAAAGATGCTTTATTGCAACAACTTAAAGATGATTGGAATTGTAATTCTATAGAAGAAACTTTAAAAAAAATTAAATTATTAGAAAAGCAAAATGCTGAATTACTTAATGAGATTGAAGAAGGTATGTTAGAACTTGAAAAAAATTATTTTAAAGATGAATAAAAAATGGTACTAAAAGAACTACGGAATAAACTAGAACAACAAAAAGGTAAGCAAATAGAATTAAAAAATTCTATAAATGATTTACGTTCTGAAATACACAAAAATAATGATCATCTTGAAAATTTAGAACAAGCTTTAGAAATAATAAAAATTGTAGGGACTAATACACAAAAAGCTTTACAGTTTCATGTTTCTGATATAACATCACTTGCTTTGGAAAGTATATTTCCTGATCCTTATAAATTAGTTTTAGATTTTGTTGATCGTAGAAATAAAATTGAATGTGATATTTTGTTTGAACGTAATGGAGAACGTTCTAAACCAAAGGATTCTACTGGTGGTGGTATTATTGATGTAACTGCTTTTGCTTTACGTATAGCTTGTTGGAGTATGGCTGTACGTAAAACAAGAAATATAATAATTATGGATGAACCTATGAAATGGGTAAGTGCTGAATATCAAGAAAGTGCTTCTGAAATGATAAAAGAAGTATCTAAAAAATTAGGTATTCAATTTATTCTAATAACTCACTGCGAAGCATTAACTTCCTATGCAGATAAAGTTTTTGTTGTAACTCAAAATAAAGGTATTAGTAAAGTTATAGAAAAATAATAATAATAATAACAAAATATGAACACAAATATTGATAAAAATGAATTACATCTTTATTATAAAAAAGATACTGGAAATAATAGACCTGATATTGCAAATGCAATGATGTCCAATAAAACTAAAAAATATATAGAATGGTTGGAGGATAAATTGTTAGAACAGTTAAAAATAGAAGCAGAATGTGAAAAATATAAAGTAAATACTTGCTACCATTGGTAATGAATTAATGAGGGTTCCAAATATTGATTTAAAAACATTAAAAAACAAATAGATAAATACAATAATGAACTTTGAAATTAAAGCAGGAAAATATTATAAACTAAAACACCCACATAGCATTCGTAGTGTTGATAATTTACATATAGATTATATTTTAGATAATCCAACTGATAATACTTGGGAATGTAGTTTGGTTGTTTGCAGATGTTGGAATAAACATAAAAGAAGATGGTTTTATTATCTCTATGAATATTATACTTTAGCTATTTATAATGATTGGAATTATAAAGAGAATGAATAAAAATAAATATGATGAATCTATTAAAAGACAAGAAAAAGTTGTACAAGATTCATTAAAATCAATTGAAAATGAATTATTAGGTTTATGGTATCCTAAAGAAACCGTTGAAAAATACATGAATTTTGTTTATACCATTGGTTTTAATCATGGTAGAAAAGAACCTTCACATGAAAAACGTGTGCAAAAATTTTTAAATGGTAATCTTATTGAAGAATATCCTTCAGCTTCAAATGCAGCAAACATAAACAAAGTACACAAAGCCACAATAAGTAAAGCAGCATTAGGTAAATTCAGTAGTGGTCATAAGGCAGTAGGATTTGAATGGTATTATACATAATATCATATTTTTACGTTTTTATATATTATATCGTAAGTTTTAGGGCGTTCACCGCGTCCGAAAGCACCCCCGAGGCCGTAATCTGGCGGTTAATAAAATACCCTATGACAACAAGCAAAATTGAAATAACCGCTCCGCAGATTATTAAAATCAGCTTCAGGCTATCAACATCAGGATTCGCGTCCATAACTTTTTTTCATTAAAGTAATTTCATGGATACGGAAAGAAAAGGACACATTCCTACTGCTTCGACACTTCACAAGATCAGTGAATTGCTATTGGGGTTTACTGCATCCATATCATAAATCTTTCGTTATTGAACTGAAAATAGTTGTTGTCGTCCACGGTGCCGTTGTATATGAAGATGATCCTGCAGGAATATGTAATGGTTTTGCACTAATATAAGCAAAAGCAGCACCTCCAACCGTTGGAGCTGTTTCGGGGTATGAATCAACTCTTGTAATAAGACCATTATTGTAAAACGCATTACCTCCAATCGTTGTTACTGTACTTGGAATTACTAATGTTCCTGATATTTGGCACGTTTCAAATGCTCCAGTTCCAATGGTGATAAGAGTATTTGAAAGTGTTACAGCACCCGTAAAACCAGATGATTGTTTAAAAGCATAATTCCCAATGATTGTAACTGTATTGGGAATTGTTATTGAACCAGTTCGATTATTATTCTGGTAAAAACATTCTGCCAATATTTCAGTTGCATTACTTTTGATTGTTAATGGACCTGAATATCCTCCTGCCCCGTACAGTGCTTTTACTCCAGTTGTTATATCATATAATACATAATCTTCTATGGTAAAATTAGTAGCGGAAGATGATATGTTTGTAAATTTTGTAAATGTAAAAGCAGTTTCTTGTATAGTGACAACTGAAGCAGGTATAGTCAATGTCCCAATCATTCCAGAACAACCCGAAAACGCAGATGTTTGAATATTTGCAACTGAACTACCAATAGATAAACCAGTAAAACCAGTACAATTTATAAATGCTTTAGGTTGAATTATAGTTACATTATCTGGTATAGTTAATGTACCGGTAAGTTTAGATAAAAACCCAAAACACCCTCTGCCTATGTGTATAAGTGAACTTGGAAGAGTTAGTGCCCCAGCTATATTTGTTGAACCATAAAAAACCCCAACGTGTTCTGCACTTCCATGTCCATATAAATATTGTAAAGATGTTCCTAAAGACAAACCTGTTAATCCGGTCATGTACCCGAAGCCTCCATATTGTATCGACGTTACGTTATCAGGAATTGTAAGTGTTCCAGTAATTTTTGAACAATACTGAAACGATTGAATACCTATTGTAGTTAGTGAATCTGGAAGTATTAATGCCCCAGCTATATTTGTACATTTATAGAAGGCTTCTTGCTGAATGGTTATAACCGAACTACCTATTGATAAGCCCGTAAAACCTGTACAATTATAAAATGCTTGAGTTGTAATTGTAGTTACATTATCTGGAATAGTCAATGTTCCTGTAAGCAATGTACAATACGAAAACCCACCCAAAGTAATAACACTTGATGGAATTGTAAGATCCCCACTAATTATAGTACCCCGAAAGGCATCAAGCCCTATATATGTAATATTTGATGGTAAGGTAAGAGTCCCACCTATGTGTGTACAGTTATAAAATGTACCATTTCCAATATAAACCAATGAGTTTGGTAACGTAAATGAACTTTTACTTATTCCCGTACAACCACTAAAAGTTCCCCAATAATTAGTTCCATTAGTATTATAAATATATTGTATAGTAGTACCTAAATCCAAGCCAGTGAATCCTGTACAATCGCGAAATATTCCAAAATTTCCTAATGATGTAATCGACGCTGGTAATGTTAGTGTACCTGTTAATCCTATACAACCTTGAAAAGCCTGTTTTCCAATACCTGTCAAAGATGAAGTCGGGAATGTCAAAGTTCCCGTTAAATTAGTGCATAAATATAAGGCATAATCAGGAATACTCTTAACACTTTCCAAATCGTTAAAATGTAAATATTTTAAGTATGTTTGAACATTAAGATATGAATTGTTTGGGCTAAATGAAGTCAAAGTACAATTACCAAAATAACCCCATATGGCTCCTATTTTGAATGTACTGTATGTTAAAGCAAAACTACTTGCAGTATTATTTACTATTACGTACCTTTTTGTACTACCAGCAGTAAAAGCTGTTCCACTCGCTACATCATAAACATAGTCTGTTCCAGAAATAGTTTCTCCCCAACGATAACTTATTCCAGAATATGCTCCTAATGCTAACGTAGCAATAGACGATGTAAATGAATAAATAAATCTTGCCGTGTTATTTGTTGCATAATATTTGCAGAAAACATCATATATATCAACATCCTGAGCAGTACGATTAAAACCGGAAGGAGCCACAAAGGGGTAAAATCCTAAAACCGGACCGATTGATTTTTTCGGATGATACAAAATTCTCATGACGCCACTCTTTTAAGCTTCAATTTCCCCCTGATTAGCGTCGGGGTCCCGGAATACCCCGTTGAAGTATTCAACGTCACTGCATCCCCGGCGGCGGTTGTTTTGCTGCCCGAAGCAGTAGTTTCGGCAATTACCGATACAGAAAGGTTATCCATTCCCCCGACTGCCGTAGCCCCTATTTTTACTGATACACCTTCCAAACTACCATCACTTTCAAGCACACAGCTTTCAATTGTGTAAGCAAATGATACTTTTATATCGAGAACATAAGTTTGAGCTGTACCGGCTGTTATATCATTGAAGTCAAAGGCAATATCTTCGTAGATTCCGAATGCATAATAAAGTGTATCTGTATATGATTTTATGGCTGTTTTTAGGTTCACCCATGTGATTTTTACCAACGTAGCCACACTTTCAACGGTTTTCACGAAATTAAAAGTACTGGTATCATCGACAGCGGCGGAATCCACCTCGGCCAGTTTTGGGGTGAGGTACCCCGCAGTGGTATCATCCGCTGCTAACTTTACTTTTTCGTCAGAACCCAAAGGTAATTCATGAAAACCTTTTGCTGGAACAGAACTATCATCTGTTCCATAATACATATTTGCACCCGGATCATCCTCATCACCTTCTAAAGAAATAGGATCAGAAGCATCACCGGTGCCTATAACTGAACCAGAAGTTTCAACAGTAGTTTCAACAGAAAGATAATACCATGAAGAATCACCAGCTATTTGCCATATTAAATTTCCTAAAGAATCAACTTCCCAAAGTATTTTTAAGGAAGTTTCAACCATAGACTTAAAATTTAAGTTACGTGCATCTATTTCAACATACAAACCCTTATCAGTTCCAAATCCGATTGCTTGTTCAATTTCATATTCTTCATAAGTTGGACTAGTTACCATTTTACCAGGATTTGTGGGTGAAAGGTAGTAATATAAACCAGCAGTAACATCAAATACTTCAATAGGTAATAAGCCAAAACTTATGTAACGAAAGGTATCTTCATCTATTATTTCTGAAACTACACCTATTGCCGTAGCATGAGCAATTGAATCAGCTTGTGCTAAATAATATTCAATATCACCTCCTGAACTATCTCCGTCTTCTATTCGTATAACATCACCAACAACAAATCCATGTGCCTCTACATCAACAACTTCAACATCATCTTCAGTTCCAGTATTCGTAGGTATTTTTCCAGTTTTTAATGTATCATCTTCAATTGTAGGATAATCATCTATATCATCTTCAACAATAGAACCTTCTACATCAGTTGTTATTAATTCTACTAATTCAGCTTCAATTTCACCTAATTGAAAATTTCTTAAATATGAATTAAATACATAATATCTTGATTGAATTATTAATACACAATTCATTGTAATTAAATAATCCCGATCAATAATTGTACATTTTAAGAAATTTTTATACCTACTTCGATTTAATAGTATATAACGTGAACAAGCATCTACTATTTTCATAGCAGTAGTTCCATAATAAATATACCATAATGCAGTACAAACTAAATTAGCTCCATCAGAAATTAATAAAGCTGCATCTTCTGAAGTCAATAATGAATCAAATAATTTTGCATCTAATTCTAAATCTTCATAACCTTTTACATTTATTTGTTTATAAGTAACATCTGCATTAACTTGTGTTGGATTATATTGTTTATTAATAGCTGGAACATATTGTGTTATGTTTAAATCAGCAATTTCTAAAGAAAATTCATCGAATTGTCTTTTGCCATACCTAGAATCAATATTTATTTCAATATTATATGTACCATCCTGACTAATTATAAATTTAGAATCAGCAAATGAATCATATTCTTGCCAACTTTTTGTTGGTGCATTTGCCTTGCTATACTTTGTCCATACATCACCTCTTTCAACAGCTATTTTTGGTGAGGTATAATTCATACCCGCCTTGTTCTTATTATAATAAATCATTCTATACTTAAAAGAAACACGCAAATATTCATCATAATCTGGATATTTTTGAACTATATTCATATCTGATTTTAACTGCATATAGGGTTCACCATAAGCAGACATATTTAAAACCAAATTACCAGCAGTATTTATACCATGATGAAGATTAGAAGCATTTCCATTACGTACATCAAATTCCCAAACATTTTCATAATCTGTAAAATCTTGTAATTCTTGTCCGGGATCACTGTTTTCTATTGTTAATAAAACAGATTTTAAAGGTTGTATTTTTTGTTGTTCAACATACGGTGCATATAAATATGAAGATATATCAATTTTTGTTCCAGTAGAAGTTTTTTCTATTAATGATAAACCCCAATCATAAAAATAACCATTACTTATTATTTCATGAAAATTAACAATATAATAATGACCATCATATTGAAATAACTTTGCATTGAATATTTTTAATACAATTTCTAAGGCATCCCAACATTTAATTGGTTTATATTTTGTGTCATCCTTTGAATAGAATCTTTTAGTGTTACAAAAAATACTTGTCAAAGGACAATCATCAAAGTTCATATAAGTACTTTCATAAGTATTTATTTGAATACAAAAAGGTAAAGGTATTCCTACTTGTGTTAAAGCATATTTTACTGCTTGTAATAAAGATATAGTTGTGGTTGCTATATCATCTGAATCACCGGGTTGATTAAAATCAACATCTTTTAAATCTGCTAAACCATCAGTAGCAGATAATTCAAATTCAATATAAGGTGGTTTAATCTCAAAACGTTTGTAAACATTTTCTGGTTTTAAAAAACCTTGAAATAAAATAGTAGCACCTTTAGTTAATTTTACATTCCAATCTTTGTATTCACTTTCAAGTATATCATCAATAACACTTACGTCATCTCTAGGTACATACAGTACACAACGTAATTCTTGACCTAAAATATAAGTAAAATCCCATTGATCTTTAGCATTACCACCATGTTCTAATGTAATACTTTCACTTTCCTGATATTTTATATTATAAGAAGATGAATATCCTGTTTTGTATATTTCCAAAAGATATTCATTTTCTTTAATATCTTTAAACTGATGATATAATCTTTGATAAGTTCCCATTTAGAATGAATTATTGTATTCACGTAAAACTTCTTTAACAATATAATGTATATCTTTACCCTTTGTAACACCTTCAACAACTACCTTTATTTGTGTTTCTTGTCTTTCAAATTCAGGTAATTTTTCAGGTGGTAAAACCATTTCACCACTTGTTAAACGTGCAGGATATGAATCATTTGGATAACCTTGTGGAACTACACCACCTTGTTTCATGCCAGCAATAGCATTAGAAGCCACAGTTCCTAATGTTACAATTCCTAAACCTGCAAGTAAATATGTAGTAGCAAAACCTTGCATCGTTGGTATAAGCATAAGAAATGTTCCGACACCTATTAATATTTTACCTAATTGTAAAACAACATCAACTAAAGTTGTCAACAAACCTTTAAATGGATTTTTTGTTCCACTAAATAAATTGCCTAAACTTTCACCTAATGAAACAAACATATCTGTTAAACCATTTTTAAGTTCATCAGTAATTTCCATTTGTATCTGTAATTTAGCAAGTGCTGATGCTGCTTCTTTTATAGATTTAACCCATTCATCACTTTCTTTCTTTGGTGAATGCAATAATAATCTTAGTTTTTGTTTTAATAATGTAACACGTTCATCCAATGTTTCAAATGTTGTACCTAATGCTTTTATTTTTTCATTTATATCAGTTATAGCCTTACTTATTTCTAAATCACCTAATAAGGCTAAATTTCTTTGTAAATCATTGAAAACTTCTACATTCCATCCTTTTGTTCTTAACAAACCTTTAAGAAAATTAATATTACTTGAAACTAATTCTATTTTACCATCAATATCATTAAATGTACCACCAGAATCTTTCATTAATTTATCAATATCTCTTAAACCAAGTGCTAATCTTGTTTCTGAATCTATAAGATCACTATTAGCACTACTCCAATCATAAGTTAAAGCAGCAACGCCACTAATAGATGCAACTTGTAATTCTCTTGCTTTATTAGCTTTATTTGTAGATTCTTCCAATATTTTTTGTCCTTTTATTATTTTTTGAACATTATTATAATAATCTGACATAGCAGTAACATCATAATTACCCATTGCTTTACTTAA
>JALNZI010000058.1 GCA_023229385.1 Candidatus Omnitrophota bacterium
TGATGCGGTAGATTTTCATTTAAAACCCGGGGACTTAAGAATAATTGATATTTCTACAGAGGCAGGGGCGTCTTTTTCTACGCACCGGGTTCCGGTTGGGGTTCTCCGGGATTATCTGTATAAATCTATTTCTTGTGAAACTATACTTATTGGGATGCAGCCTGGCTCTACGGAATTTTGCGGCTGCCTTTCGCAGGGGATAGAAGAGGCAGCGCAGGCAGCCTGCAGGGAAATCCGGGAAGCCTTAAGAGGCTTTGTACTTTCGCGGTCAAAAAATGACCGCTCAAGTATTTCGCCAAGAGTTTAATCAGAGGCTCAATTTAAAACTGTACTTATGACGTAAGAGGGAACGTATGTGTTATACAATACCGGCGATAGTGGAAGGTGTCCATAAGGGGAAAGCCACTATTTCTTATTTTGGCGAGCGCAAGGAAGCCATATGCGAGTTTGTGCATCTATCTCCGGGTGATTATGTATATGCACAGGGTGGTTATGTAGTGGAAAAGATTTCACCGGTTCAGGCGCAGAAGACCCTTAAGGCCTGGAAAGATGTTTTTTTTGAGTTAAGAAAGATTGATGCGGTTTCAGCAGCCCTTGATAGCAGTGATATAAGTTCTAATCGTATCCTGCAGGGAATACTTGAGCGTGCGCGTAAAAATATTATTCCTTCAAAAGAAGAAGCGCTGTATTTGTTGAATCTTGAAGATGCGCAGAGCCGGCTGCTGGTCCGCCGGAGCGCCAATTATCTAAGACAGCAGTATCACAATAATTCCTGTTGTGTGCACGGGATCCTTGAGATATCCAATATCTGCGCCAGGGATTGCGGCTATTGCGGGATTTCTTCTTCCAGCGGCGCTGTGCGTTATCGCATGAGCCTTGACGAAATAATTGCGGCGGCAGGGGAGGCAATTAATAAGTTTGGTTTTAAATCATTAGTTCTGCAGTCCGGAGAAGAATGCGGGTATTCGCTTGATGAACTGGTGAATATTGTAGCAAGTATCAAGAAAAAATTTCCTGTGCTTATTTTTATCAGTTTCGGCGAGATTGGGATAAAGGGGCTAAAACAGTTGTATGCAGCCGGCAGCCGTGGTCTTTTACTGCGTTTTGAAACTTCCAATCCAGCACTTTATAAAAAGCTGCATCCCGGATGTAATCTGGATTCGCGCCTTGATCATTTAAGGGCGGCGTATGAAATGGGATATCTTATTATTACCGGCGGCCTTATCGGGCTTCCGGGAGCGACTAAAGAGGATTTGGTAAACGATATTATTTTAACCTCTTCATTGCATGCTGAAATGTTTAGTTTTGGGCCATTCCTGCCGCATCCTTCTACTTTATTAGCAGCTTTTCCTGCTCCTGCTGAACAGGATGTGCTTGGTGTGTTGTCGCTGGCGCGCCTGATGTGCGCAGAAAAGGCAAAAATCCTGGTTACTACTGCGTATGAAACTCTTAGCTCCTCTGCGCGGCAGAATGGTTTAATAGCCGGAGGTAATTCTATTATGGTCAATGTTACTCCTTTGAAATATCGTTCGCTTTATAATATTTATCCTCATCGGGCCCATGAAGACGAAACACTTGCCCAACAGGTACGCCAGGCGCTTGCCATGTTGAAGTCCCTTGGCCGCGGTCCAACGGATTTAGGAAGTAACTAAAGAGTAATTGACAAACGCCAGATTTATGGTAACATAAAAGTTGCTTACAAAAGAGTAAAGCAGTTATTAATTAACAGACGTCTTAAGTCCAGAATTGGATAGAAGGCGTCAATTTTTTTATAGGCGCTTTATGCAGAAAGAAGATTTATATAAGGGGATAAAAACCGTAGGTTTTGTTTCTTTTATCCCTTTTATGCTGGCTGCCGGGCCGCTTTCAGGTTATTTTGTAGGTGACTTTCTGCAAAAGAAGTTTAATTTGTCGCATTGGGTAGTGCTATTCGGCATTGTTTTTGGTTTTCTGGCTGCAATTATGGAAATAGTCAAGATCCTAAAAGCTATTAGCAAGGTGAATAAAAAATGAGTGAAAACAGCGGCATTCCGGAACTCCCTAACATTTTTGCGATCTTAGCCGAGAAATTTCCCGGGAATGTCTTTTTTAAATTCATTTATCTCTGGGAAAATGTTAGTTTTTCTCTGCTTATTGTTTTAGTTTTAGGGATTTTGGCTTTTTTTGCCTGCAGGAGAAGAGGTTTTATGCCTGGTAACCGGCTGCAGGCAGCAGTTGAGATGATTGTTGAAGGTTTGGATGATTTTGTCTGTGGGATTATGGGGCCAAAAGGAAGGAGATTTACGCCTTTTATCGGCACCCTGTTCATCTATATTCTTTGCATGAATCTTTCGGGTTTAATCCCGTTTATGAAATCTTCTACCGCCAGCTGGTCAACAACCTTGGCTCTGGCGCTGTGTGTATTTTTTTATGTACAATATACGGCTATCCGGGAGTTAGGTTTCTTAGGTTACCTGGATCACCTGGCAGGCCAGCAGAGAGGGGTTTTGGCTTTTACAATTATTCTGCCGTTGTTTATGCTAATTTTGCATATACTTACTGAGTTAATCCGGCCGATAAGTTTGTCTTTACGTTTACGCGGTAATATCTGGGGCGATGAAGTTTTAATTGCCTTGCTTGCCGGATTTGGGATTAAAGGTTTGCCATTATTATTTTTTAATATGCTAATGGGGATATTGGCGTCAGTAGTCCAAGCTTCGGTTTTTTGCCTGTTGACTACGATTTATCTGGCGCTGGTTTTAAACCACGAAGAAGAAGTTATAGAGTAACACCCCGCGTTAACAATCACCCGACGCTAATAGGTGTTGCGTCGGCGTGCGCTATGTAGCGCAATTTCGCGGGTGTGCCCTTGTGGGCTAGGAGGATAATATGGACACAAAAGTAGCATTGGATTTAGGTTCGGCAATAGCTTTAGGTATTGCGGCATTTGGTTCGGCAATAGCTTTAGGTATTGCGGTAGCTTCGGCCATGGGCGCAATCGGCAGGCAGCCGGAGGCATCGAATAAAATAATGACTAGTATGATTATCGGCTGCGCTTTTATCGAAGCGATTACCATTTATGTACTGGTGTTTGCTTTTATGTACGCTGGCAAGTAAATTCAAGAGGAGATAAAATAGCGTGGGACTTCTAAATATGCTTAGCGCGAGCGAAATATTCGCGCAGGTTTTAAGTTTCTTCCTGCTTTTATTTTTACTAAAGCTGTTTGCCTGGAAGAAGATTCTTAACCTCCTGGATCAGCGTAAAGAAAAAATCCGCTCTGAATTCGAGAAGATTGAGAATTCGAAACTTGAAATCAGCAAGCTGAAAGCGGATTATGAATCTAAAATGCTGTCTATCCATGAGCAGGCTGAAGTAAAAATCCAAGAGGCTATTGAAGAGGGCAGGAAGTTAAACGCCCAGATGCGTAAGCAGGCCCATGAAAACGCCCAGGATATTATTAATGATGCGCGTAAGCAGGTAAAGCATGAAATTTCCCAGGTGCAGGAGAAGCTAAAAGATAGAATCGTGGATATTGCTTTAGATGCTGCCAGAAATGTAATCCAGGAGAAACTTACCGAGGATGGCGATCGTAAGATAGTGGAAGATTTTATTAAAGAAATGGAAGATGTTTAGATGATCAAGGATAAGGTGGTTGTCAGCAGGTACGCGGAAGCCTTTATAAGTTTTGCGCGGGAGAATTGCGGGTTAGATAAGGCTTTAGAAGATTTGGTAATTGTAAAAAATATTATCCGCGATAACCCGGGCTTTAGCGAGTTGATGCATAATCCTGAGATTTCATATGCTGAAAAATGCATAATTATCGATGCGGCGATAAAAGACGGGCTTTCAGACGAGATACGCGATTTCCTGAAACTTCTTATTGAAAAGAAACGTTTTGATGTTTTCCTGGATGCCGCCGAATACCTGCGCGTAAAATACTCCCATCTTGGCCAGGTGGATGTATTGCTGAAGACCGCTTTTCCCCTGGAGCTGGACTTGATTAAAAAAATCGAGGCTGTTTTAAAAAAGAAGCTTAAGCAGGATTTAAGGTTTTATATTGATTTAGACGGCAGCCTTCTGGGCGGGGTGCAGGTGGTTATCGGAAATACAATTATTGACGGCTCAGTGGAAAAAAGGCTCAGCGAGTTGAAAGAAAAACTTGCTGCGGTAAGTATTGCATAACTTGAGGAAGGTGGAGAATGGTTTTAAAACCGGAAGAAGTTACTTCTGTAATCAAGAAAGAACTGGAAAAGTATAAAACCCGCTTGCGTACAGAGTCTATAGGCACGGTTATCCAGGTGGGAGACACCATCGCGCGTGTTTATGGGTTAGACGATGTAATGATGGGGGAATTAGTGCAGTTTTCCGATAATATCATGGGTATGGTTTTAAACCTGGAAGAGGATAGCGCAGGTGTAGTAATTTTTGGTACGGATAACCCCGATCAAAGTATCCGGGAAGGTGATATTGTTAAGTGCACCGGTAAGATTGTCCAGGTTCCGGTAGGAGAAGAGCTTGTCGGCAGAGTGGTTAATGGCTTGGGCAAGCCAATCGACGGCAAGGGCCAAATCAATACCCAAAAGTCCAGACCAATAGAATCCAGCGCCCCTAATGTAGTAGAACGGCAACCGGTAAATCAGCCTTTGCAGACCGGGGTAAAAGCCATAGATGCTATGACTCCTATCGGCCGCGGCCAGCGTGAATTGATTATCGGGGACCGTCAGACCGGCAAAACCGCTATTGCCATAGATACGATCATTAATCAAAAAGGAAAAGATGTTTACTGTATTTATTGTGCGATCGGCCAGAAATTATCCAGCGTGGTCGCGGTAAATGAGGTGCTTAAAAAACATGGAGCAATGGATTATACTACTATTGTCAGCGCTTCTAGCCGCGCTTCGGCCAGCTTGCAGTATCTTGCGCCTTATGCGGCGACAGCCATGGCGGAAGAATTTATGTATTCAGGAAAACATGTCCTGGTAATTTATGATGATCTATCCAAGCATGCCCAGGCATACCGGCAGTTGTCTTTGCTTTTAAGACGTCCTCCGGGAAGAGAGGCATATCCGGGAGATATATTTTATCTGCATTCAAGGCTTCTGGAAAGATCGGCTAAATTAAATGATAAATTAGGAGCTGGTTCCATAACTGCTATTCCTATTGTTGAAACCCAGGCCGGAGATATATCCAGCTATATTCCTACTAATGTAATTTCTATTACCGATGGCCAGATCTATCTGGAAAGCGATTTGTTTTATGCCGGGGTGCGGCCGGCGGTAAATGTGGGTTTGTCAGTCTCCCGCGTCGGAGGCAAAGCGCAGAGTAAAGCTATGCGCCAGGTCGCTTCAAAGCTAAGGCTGGATCTTGCCCAATACCGCGAGCTGGTAACTTTTACGCAATTCGGTACGGATCTGGATAAAACTACCCGCGCACAGCTTACCCGTGGCGAGAGGATGGTAGAGATCCTGAAGCAGGTGCAGTATGAGCCGCTTAATACAGCTAGACAAGTAGTTATTATTTACGCCGGCATTAATGGTTATCTTGATGATTTAGCGGTGAGCGCGGTTAGAAAATTTGAGGCCTATCTTTATAAATTTATCGAAAAGAATTATCCTGGGTTTATACAGGAGATAGAATTAAAGAATGATTTAGATTCAGATTTAAGGAGTAAACTGGATAAGTTGATCACTGATTCTAAAAAAGAATTCTTAAGCCAATCTTAAAATATGTCACAGTCTATAAAACAGATAAAGAATCGTATTCGCAGCGTGGAAAATACCAAAAAGGTAACCGGTGCCATGCAGATGATTTCGGTGGTTAAGCTGAATCGTATTGAGGACCAACTTTTCGCTTTACGGCCGTATGCCTTAAGGATGGAAAATCTTATGTATAATTTAGCCGGTTTTTCGGATCAGGCCGTATCGGAATACTTTAATAAAAGAAGCAACGATTCTGATAGCGTACTTTGTTTGATAACTTCTGACAACGGGTTATGCGGAATGTATAATCAAAATGTTATCCGTTTAGCGGAGGAGTTTTTGCAAAAGAACCAGGGGAAAAAAGTAAAGTTAATCGTGGTTGGGCAGAGAGGCTTAAGTTATTTTAGGGCCAGGCAAGTAGAAATATATAATTCATATATAGGTTTAAACGCAAAATTTACACAGAATCTTTGCGATAAGATTACCGCTGAGCTTAGCCAGTTGTTTTTAAGCGGCAAGGCAGGTTCGGTTTATCTGGCCTATACGTATTTCGAGAATTCTCTTGTTCAGAAAGCAACTCTTCAACGCCTGCTTAGTATCGAACCAAAGAAGGTTAAGCCGGAGGAATATATCGCAGAACCGGATTTAAAAAGCATACTTATGGATTTAATCCCGAAGTATCTTCTGATCAAGATGCGCCTTGTTTTTCTGGAGGCGTTTACCTCGGAGCACGCCGCCAGGACAATTTCTATGAAGACAGCTACTGATAATGCCCGGGAGCTTTTGGAAGGGCTGGTGCTTTTAAGGAACAAGGTCAGGCAGGCGGGGATTACGCAGGATATTTTAGAGATTACTTCATCAGCTGAAGCATTGAGAGGATAAAATTATGGCAGAGGGGCAGATTATTCAAATTATTGGGCCAAGTGTGGATATTAAGTTTCCTGAGAACCAGGGGCCGCAGCTTTTAAATGCGATTAAAATTGAGGTCAAGGATATTAACCTTACTCTTGAGGTTGCCCAGGATATCGGAAATAATACGGTGCGTTGTATTGCCTTGGGGTCTACTGATGGCTTAGTGCGCGGGATGAAGGCGGTTGATACCGGGAGCCCGATTACCGTACCAGTCGGCAGGCAAACTTTAGGCAGGATATTTAATCTTCTGGGGGAGCCGATTGATGGCCAGGGTAAACTGGAGCATCCGGAAATAAGAAATCCAATTCACCGGACCAGTCCTAACTTTGAAGAGCAATTACCTATAGAAAATATTTTAGAAACAGGATTAAAGGTCATTGATCTTTTGGCTCCTATTCCTAAAGGTGGAAAAGTCGGATTATTCGGTGGCGCCGGCGTAGGAAAAACAGTAATTGTTATGGAGCTGATCCGTACTATTGCTACAGAACACGGAGGAGTTTCAGTTTTTGCCGGAATAGGCGAGCGAACCCGCGAAGGGAATGAGCTTTGGCTGGAATTAAATGAATCTGGGGTAGTTAAAAACAGCGCCCTTGTATTCGGCCAGATGAATGAGCCGCCGGGCGCACGGCTGCGTATTGGTTTATCTGCTTTAACTATGGCGGAATATTTTCGCGACCAGGAAAGAAAAGATGTGCTTTTATTTATTGATAATGTTTACCGCTATATTCAGGCGGGGAGCGAGGTTTCTACTTTGCTTGGGCGCATGCCTTCAGCCGTAGGCTATCAGCCTAACCTTGCCACGGAGGTTGCCCAGCTTGAAGAGAGGATTGCTTCAACCCGCGATGGCTCGATAACTTCTATACAGGCAGTATATGTGCCGGCGGATGACTTGACTGATCCGGCTCCTGCAGCCATATTCTCGCATCTTGATGCCAAAATAGTTCTGTCGCGTCAGATCTCCGAACTGGGTATCTATCCGGCGGTAGATCCGTTGGATTCTAACTCCCGGATTATGGATCCGCGTCTTCTAGGAGAGGATCATTATAATACCGCCTTGGCAGTTCAGAAAATATTACAGCGCTATAAAGACCTGCGTGATATTATTTCAATTTTAGGTATTGATGAATTATCTGATGAAGATAAATTGACTGTTCAGCGGGCGCGTAAAGTGCAAAGATTTTTTTCACAGCCGTTTTTTGTGGCGGAAAACTTTACCGGAATGAAGGGTAAGTATGTGAAACTGGAAGAAACAATCAAGGGAGTTAAAATGATTATTGAGGGCGCACTCGATAGCTTACATGAGCAGGCCTTTTATATGGTTGGTACGATTGAAGAGGCGATTGAGAAGAATAAACAGCTGTTAAATAACCAATAGGGAATATGGCTGCTAAGGTTTTTAAAGTCGGGATATATTCTAGTGATAAGACGATATACGAGGGAGATGCACTTAGCCTGATTGTGCCTTCGGAATCAGGCTACCTTGGTGTTTTGGCCGGACACGCTCCCTTAGCCGCCAAGCTTGTGTCCGGTAAGATTACTTTACGCCCTCCAACAGGAAAGAGCAGTGAAATAGACTCGCCTCCGGGTGGATTTCTTGAGATCCGTAAGAATCAGGTAACCCTCCTTTTGTAAGTATAAATATAAAATATTACTCTATTAATTTGTTGAATTTCTATCTAATCGTGGTATATTGCATTATATAATTTAGTATAAGTGGTTTGGGAATAAGTAAATATTCCCAGAGGATCGTTAGATGGTCGGGCCGCCATCTTGCATGGGAATGCAGGGTGGCGATTTTTGTTTTTTAGGGAGATCAAGCAAATGAAGAGAATTCTTTTATTTATCCTGCCCATATTAATCTTAGTTGCACTGGGATTTGCTGTTACGGGTATTATACAGGCTCGTTTCACAGAAGAAAAGCTTATGGATGACTTGAAGAGAAAAGCTAAGTCTGTGGATGAGAGTTTAGAGATATCCGCCAAGTATATTCTTCTTAATAACGATTTAAAGCAAGCTAGCCGTTTGGTTGATGGTTTTCAG
>JALNZI010000059.1 GCA_023229385.1 Candidatus Omnitrophota bacterium
GCATCACATCAGGTCCAGGTTCATTAACAAGAATATAATCTCTCGTCAGCGCGTCATGCAGTGAAACATAAAGATAATTCACTAACAACTGCTGATCTTCCCGGGATAGTTTACTTAAGGCAGAAGTTTCGGTATCGGCAGCCCAAAGCTGCACAGGATCAAGTAGAACTTTCTGGTACTTATTTAAATCTACGTTGCGATTCCGATATGTAAACTCAGCCTGCCCGCTCTTTCCATGATGTAATTGCGAGTAATCTCCGAGAAATCCCGACATCCTAACATTGGGCACCTGCTCGGTCGTTGCACAACCCGCAATAGCTAACGCAACAGCACCCAGGCTGATTAAACGCCTGATCAACTTGATAAATATTCTCATAACCCGCCCCCTTTACTGTTTTTGCTCCGTCCAAATAGTTTAGCGATTTTTTAATTTATATAAAATTGGGCGATCCCATGTTTTAACTTTTCTAACACCAGGAACGCCCCTCCTTTTTACGCTGCTTAAAGCTATTTTTTAGAAACTACCTTAAATTTATTGCTCTAATAATTTAACAGATTGCGCCCGGTTAACTCTTTTACCTATCGCATACAATACGGCAACCTTATTGCCTTTCTTTAAATCGCCCAAGGCAATAGTTTTGCCGTCTTTATCTGTAATCAGAGTATCGTCTGAGACTGAGAAACTGAGATTCCTCCCGTAATCATCCCCGATCGAAAGCTGTGATTTTATTCCCTTCGTAAAATCTCCGATGATTACCAAGCTAACTCTGCCAGTACCATTAACAGTCCGGATTTCCGGTAATGTTGGGGCGGTTTGGCCGGTTGTGGTTGAAGCCTGTTGGGCCAAACACAAAGAACTGCTAAATTGAACAACAAGTAATGCTAAAAGTATTTTTTTCATATCCCTCACCTTTTCTGAAAAAATAATCCGCTGATTTTTCCCCTTCCTAAGACTCTGCTTAATTCCCTTATGCCAAAAAAAGGTATAAAAATAACAAATACTACCAGCATCTTAGCAAGCCATTCATAGGAAAAACTGCCGATAAACCTATCGATTACCGAGGCAGAGTTTCCGGTTTGCAGTAAGACGCGGATTAATAACTCGATTACGCCTAAAATAATAGTGCAGACAGTAAAAAGAAGCGATTTATAAAGGGTGGGAATAACCAAGGGTTTATCTTCAAACCCCTGGCCGATATGAAAATGCTCTGCGATTAAAATTACCTTGGCCAGCACCAGGCCTTTGATCAGGCTGACCCCATAATGCGCATAACTGATTTCGTAATTGGCCAATATCAATCTTGTATAGTTGGCAAAGACACTGAAAAACAAAGTTATGTAGAGTGCATTGATCCAGTAGGCCTTAAACCCCTCCCAAATCTTTTGTTTTATTCCTTCCATCAGCCTCCGCCTATACTTAAAACCAGATCCTTAACTCTGATTAGAATCTCTTAACTTATTAGCCTAATTATATGCGGAATACCTCAACATATCAAGAATATTATAGATCGGGATGCTTTGAAGGACTTTTACGTAAAAGGTTAGCCGTTTCGCAAAAAATTACTTTTGATAAACTCATCCTATTAATATAGGCCCTTACCTTCGACTCTTCTGAAGTAATCCTGATTAACTCTTTATCACCAGACCAAGGAAGACGTTCAATATTAATCCCTAAAAAAGAGATGCTCTTTAAGATACTATATATTACCGGAGTAAATATTGCGGCGTTATCACCGGAAATAACTACGCTATCCAATCCGCCCATAACCGATATCCCTTCTCCGATATGTTTTAATATTTGTGCTTTATATACATCGAAAGCCAAATCGACCTGGGGGTCTTTTCCATAGAGCTTAAGCATATCTCCTAATTCAAGATCATAACCCGTAAGCCCTAGAAAACCGCTATTATTTTTCAACATTTCATCAATTTCATAAATTGAAAATTTATGAATATTCATAAGATTGAAAACTATTCCCGGATCCAAATCTCCGCAAGCCCTTCTGGACATTATTCCTTCAAGCGGAGTATAACCTAAACTTATGGAAAGCGGCCGGCGATTATGAATGGCGCATACAGTAGTCTGTTTATCAAATACTATAGAAATAACCTTGTCTTCCAAGGGGACAATCCTGCTATTTGCCTCATGAAATATCCCGTGGAATCCGAATTTCTTTATTCTGCTATTTTTATAATACTCAAAGGGCAAGGCATAATATTTTTCTTCATCCGGTAAATTTGAGAAGAATGAAGTCTCAAAGAAATTTATAATCGGCGTATTCTTAAACGTATCCCGGAATCTCTTAATTATCTCCAGCATTGAAGGAATGTAGAATGGGAGGAAATCTATCAGCTTTTCAAACTTACCCAGAAAAGCCGAATTAACAATCGCAGGCTTTAAAAAATAATCGCCTCCGGAAAGCACCCGGAAAGCAAACGCCTTAATCTGATCCTTGCCGGCAATACCGCGAATGCACCTTTTAAGAGATTCATTATCCCGGATTTCTTCGACGTCCTTGATAAGAAACGAATCCGGTGATTTTTCCCCATCTTCCTTAAAAGACCAGATTTTTAACTCTTTAAGGTTATAATCAATAACAAGAATCATTTTTAACCAACTCCTTATATGCTTCTTTAGCGATCATATTTTCTTCGTCCGTAGGAATTACCAGGATCTTTGATTCAGAACATAACGATGACAGGTCGCTTATTCCCTGGCTGTATTTTCTGTTTTTTTCCTCATCTAGCTTTACCCCTAAGAATTCCATATTTTTACAAATACTTTCACGCAGCACTGAAGAGCCTATTCCAAGCGAATCCGTAAATATCAGGATATCCGTTTTTTTCAAAATCAGGGCGTAAAATGCGATATACGCCCTTACCCGGCGCACATACATATTGAATGTCATCTTTGCCTGCTTATCTTTATCCATATCCCTGATAACATCCCTGAGATCGGATGAAGAATTAAATATGCCTAAAATACCGCTTTTATTATTAAGCATACCTTCGGTTTCTTCCGATGAAAATCGTTCTTTAAACATTATGTAAAAAACTGCTCCCGGATCGATGTCGCCGCAACGGGTATTCATCATCAACCCCTCAAGCGGGGTGAAACCCATAGAATTATTTATGGATTTACCATTCCTGATCGCGCAAACACTTGAACCTCCTGTCCCCAAATGGCAGCTTATTATCCTCTGCAGGGATTTATCTTTCTTTAAAAACTTGCACGCCTCTTCCATTACATATTTATGAGATATGCCATGAAAGCCTATTTTTCTAATATGGTATTTCTTAATAATTTTCCTGGGAAGCGCGTAGGTGGAAAACTCCGGAAGAATTGTCTTATGAAAAACAGTGTCAAATACGACAAATTGGCCTATGTCGGGATATTCCTGATAACAGAATTCAATCAACTTATAGATTATCGGATTATGGATAGCCGCCAGAGGAAGCGTATCTTTTAATTTTCTTAAAACAACTTTGTCAACCTTCACTGTCTTGCTGAAGAACGTCCCCGGATGCACATAGCGATGAGCAAAAACATCGAATTTTATCTCTTTATTCTTCTTAGCATCATCTGCTATTAACTCGAGCGCCTTCTTAAGCGCAGCCGAATGATCGCCAAGCGAAGCCTCAACTACCCTCTTTTTGCCAAAAACAAAATGCCTGACAATAGACTTCCCCTGCGTCTTGGCGCCCACCCTTTCAGCTTCACCGCGTACAATTTCAACTCCACCCGGCATTCTAATTATTTTATACTTTAAGGATGAACTGCCGCAATTAAGCACCAGGATATTTGTTGATTGTTTAGATTTCATCTGAACTCCAGCCGAATGTCGGCACACCTATATTCCTTAGAACAATTAATGCCTGGCCGTAAACCGCCTTCTCGACCTTATCCGCAGTTAAAGCATCTTTTTCCACACTAGAAAAATCTTCCGATCCAGCGCCAAATCCTATTGTAGGTATTCCCATCTTAGCGTAAGTATAGGAACCCTCTGTCACTATCTTTTTCCAGTAGCCAAAATTGGATTTAAATCCGCTCTCGGTCAAGGCCTTAAGCGATTCTGAAGCAAAAGGCGCGTGGCTCTCCATGGCCCAGGGCTTAAATTCCTTTTCGGATACCAATTCAAGCCCGGTATATGTTTTTACGCGCTCTTTTGTCAAAAGCGTACTGATCGTAATATCCGGTTCCTGCTTATAAACAGTCTTGGCTATAGTCTTAGCCTTATCTAAAATATATCCTTTAGCCTCCTCGGGGATAAACACCCTGTCTACGACTACCCGGAATTCGCTTACCGCATCCTGCGGCTGATAACCGCTATAACGCACATCTTTTATTCTCAGGTCAGAACGCCCAAGAGTAAGATCGCTAGGAAGATCTTTGGAAACTTTTTCCAACTCATTTATCAATGGAAACATCGTACCCAACATATTTATTCCGCGATTTTCCAGGAAATTCCTGTTTAATCTGCCCTTAACAACTATCTCATATTCCATCCTTCCTTTATGGCCTAAGTTAATGTTAAAACCAGTTGGCTCACAAAGGACGACTCCCTTAATCTTTTTAGCTTTGTCCTTTAAAAAATTATCAAAAAGATACTCTACCCCTGAGCCGCCATATTCAGTTCTCGGTATGCAACAGATAATCAAGTCACCTGTCAACGGCAATAAGGTCCTTTTTATCAAAGCCCCCGTGTAAATACTGGAAATAACCCCAGCCTTAAATCCGGACATATCTCCAGTATAAATTCCCTCCAGCTTTTGCTGATTCACAGACTTAGTATCAATATGCGACACTACCAGGACAGCATCTTTATTGCTATATCCTTTGATTACCCCGATCAGGTTACCGGCATCATCCTTGGCGACTTTATCAAAAGACAACTCCCTCATTTTAGCTGCGATAAGCCCGGAAAGCCTGTCAACATAAGAATCATCAAGCTTGTCGCTTTCCACCTTTTTGTAAAAATCAATCAGGTCCTTTTTGAGCCCTTTAGCCTTTGCTTTTATCAACTCTTTCACGAGACACCTCCTCTTTGTTAAATATTGATTAACAAGTTTAACTATTAGTTAACAATTATCTCAAAAAAAATTATTTTTAGAATGTCGGCGGGGTTACTACCCAAACTGCCTCTGCTTCTTCTTTCCCTATGTTCTTAAAGGCATGCGGAACATTGGAATTAAAATATATACTGTCGCCTTTTTTTAATATATATGACATATCATTAAGCATGACTTCGATTACCCCTCTTAACACCATAACAAACTCCTGGCCGAAATGTTTATATGATCTTTCTCCTGATGTAGCACCCTCCTTAAGTTTAAATAACAATGGCTCCATCTGTTTATTCGAATCACGCGATGTCAAAAGATACAGGTTTATCCCCCTGCCTAGCTCCTGAACATATTTTCTTTCGCTAGACCTTACCACAGGGTTATCTTCTAATTTCTGCGCTTCACCTATCAGGTTACCGATAGTTGTACTTAAGGCGTCCGCAATACTTTTTAAAGTAGATAGCGATGGCGAAGCCTTGCCACTTTCAACCTGGGATAAAAAACTGGCGCTGATCTCAAGCTTCTTTGCCAAAGCCCTTAAAGTCAGGTCCTGCTCTTCCCGTAATCTTTTAATATTCACACCGACTATTTTCATCCCTTTTACCCTCTTTAAGAGAATATACACTCAAAAATCCTGCTTGTCAAGTATTAATTAACTAATTAATAATTTATTAACTCTTACTTAACAGGAAAAATTTGGGTTTATGCTGCTAAAAACGGTACTCTAAACAATTTATCAAAAGCTACTTACTCAATCAATACTATACCGTAATAATTACCCTTGCAACTTGATTCTTTCAATACTTTGATTGGGAATCCATTATTCCTTACGGTGGTATACACATCTATTCCGCATGCCTCCATGGAAGGCCTGGTTTTATCCGGATGACGGCAGAATTTAGCGCATTTTTCACAAAGCTGGCAAGGCCCAGCCCCCAACGAATAGCAACTATCACTACGGCCAAAAGATAAAACATCACGATATTTGTCGGCTCAAGCTTTCTTTTAACAAACTCACCCAACAAAGTCATGATTAAAACAAGCCCTACGCTTATCAAGTAGGGATAAATTTTATTCCAGAAAGTATTTGTTTTTTGCATATTAAATAACTCTAAAGGTATAGAGAGGTAATTCCCTGTTTACTGGCAGGCAGGTTGCGAAGCCAGTATTTTACCACCGGTTTGAAGCAATTACTCTGCCTGCTCAACCGTGTTGAATTTCTCTGTGCTTATCTTCTGATGCTCAACACCTTGGCCTGTCAGGAAAACTTTGACTTTATCCTTTTGTCCAAGACAAAAGCTTGCATAGTGTAGAGCGTTCCAGCAGGTTCAGCATCATTACTCGAAATAATCACGCCTATTTTTATATGCGCCTCTTTAATGACATCCGTGCTGCGCGCAGGCATTTGATATAGTTATCTCCTCAAGCCCACCCTTGGTAAACTGGCTGATAATATCGGCAACCGTTCCCGAGATAGCCCGATAAGCCTTAATCCCACCCTGATTAAGCCCTTGAACCGCGCGGGCACCCATCCCACCGGTGACCACAGCATCAATCGATTTACCGACTAACGCGTTCATTGGCTAGCACATACCGTGGGCATGATGTTGGTTAGCGTTATCAATGACCTCCACAGAATCTTTCTCGATATCAACAATAGTAAAATAAGGCGCGCTGCCAAAATGCCCATAAACCTTTGCGTTCTTGCCTTCATTTGTTTCTATTGGAATACATAATCTCATTTTACTCCTCCCTGCCTACCGGCAGGCAGGCTTTCTTAGCAATAATAACAGTCTGACATACATCCCTATAAACCTTAACTACCAACCCAGCTTTGCGCAAATGATTTCTTACGCCCAACATCGACATCTTAGATGGCGCATGGCAATGGTCATCTAAGGCATGCACTTTTTCCATAATCCGCTGGCCTTTTTGATTAATATCTGCGATTACTAACTTTTCTTTACTCACCCTTACCATCTCATCAATACATTTACCGGGATGATTAGCATGGTGAATAAAATTTACCGAAATCACAGAATTAAAATAATTATCCGGATAAATTAATTTTTCAGCGTTCATTATCTTAAGAAGAACATATTTATTTAGCTTCATTATTTTAAGGTTTGACCTGGCTGCACTTTGGACTTTCTTGTCCAAATCAATTGAAGTAAGTTTAATACCTTTTCTGGCTAAAGCTACTGCCGTATGCCCCCTGCCTGTACCGACTTCCAAAACTCGCCCATGAATAGGCATAGCTTTGGCAAGGATAAAATTCCCGGCCTTAAGCATATCGTAGCCATACTTTTTGAAAAGTTTTAATTTTTCCTGTTCTTTAATCAGTTGGTTGTTCATTTAATCTTACACTTTCTTAAAATCAACATCGTCGGGCACCAATTGGTAAACGCCGACTGTAAAAGATTAACCCCTACAAAAACCGTAAACCACAGCCAGCGTGAATCCACAAAATGCGCCAGCAATACGCTGATAATAATAAATGCACCGGCTATTCCTCGTAATGCCCTTTCCATAAACGCTCCTTTCTTGCCTTAAAAACTATAACGCAACCGCACAAAGGCATTCTTATTCTTTTTCATCATTCCAAAATCCGTAGTATCATCTTGGCCCCAGGGAAGATTAAAGCCGATAGTTAACTTCCATTGATCGCTGATATCATAAGCCCCGGATAAACGCAGATACCCGTCTTTATCCGAAGGCGACCAGAAATTAAAAAGCCCAAGCGTAACTGTCTGGTTTTTATAAAGCTTGGTAATCCGCTGGGTTAAAACGTGGCGGTATTCATCCCAAAAATAATCATATGACAAGAGGGCTGCCTTGTATTGGGAATAGTTAAGCTTTTGTTCAAAAAGATACTGCACACCAACCTTTAAATCATTCCCCAAGTCTTTTTCATACCCGAAAAGCCACTTGAGCATTGAATTCTCAATAAGACGATTATCCCCCTGGGTATCCTGACGCGAACGGAAATACCCCATCTCTGAATTAGCAATGCCACCCAAGAAAGACCCGCGTACGCTGGCGCCGTAGACATCCATACGCTCATAAAAAAGCTGGTGATTTGCTTCATCTAAATAACTACTGGGTGACGGGTCAAACCCCCGAAAATAATAAAAAGCACCCTCGGTGCTGCCAAAGGTGCGATAGAGACGCAGGGCATACTGCATATTTTTAGCCTGCCGCCCCGGTTTTACCGCATTGCGGTCAGTATCCCTGCCGGTAATTCCACCTTCAAAGCTGTCGAAAAATGAAACCCGGTCTCCATCCGGAATAGTATCCGGAGTAAAGAATGGAATAAGCACAAAATCTATATTTACTTCTTGCGGATAAAGCGAAAGGCGCAGCGCGTCAGAAGGTCTTTT
>JALNZI010000011.1 GCA_023229385.1 Candidatus Omnitrophota bacterium
CCCCTATATCTTGTTTCTGTGTTGTATAAAACATTAATATACAGAATTAGTGGGATTTATTTATTTGTCATGAGATTTCAAAAAATTTGTCATGATAAAAAAAATAAGTTAGTGTGATTGAGAGAAGATGACAATGAAACTCTCAATCACACATTTTTGTGGTTGCTTAATCAATGTGCAAGTGTAGTTATGGAGTAATGGTTCACAGCATTTTTTCATTGTCCATGTAAAAATGAAGGACTGTATTACTCCATAACATACCATATATAACTTATAGATATATATAGGTTTCGGTATTAATCATCTTCAGTCCAATATGGTTTGTTAGTTCGCATAAATGTTTCTATTTCATTTTTGAGATTAATTTCATAGTTTGATAAGTTTGTCCATTTTGCTAATCGCCCTAAATAAAATTGAAGCATTCTTCTATTTGCATCAGTTGGTTCTTGTTTGTAATATTCATATGCTCTTTTTAAGTCCTTTGTCATTTTTGTTGTCTTTCTTTCAGTATATATTGCATTTTGTGTTTTATTATTCCATTTATAATAACTCATTTATATCACCTTTACTTCATTATTATATCCATTGCTTCTTTTCTTGTAGATGGCATTATACCAGAAATCTTATATGCCATCTTCTTCAAATATTCTGTTTTTTCATCTTCAGATAATAACATTACCATCTTCAAGTGATGGTCATATGCTTTTCTTGTTTTTGTTTTGTCCATAAATATCAACTCATATCATAGTGTTCAATACATTTTTCTTACTTTTATACAAATCATTTATATTGATTTTTTGATTAGAAATTAATTCTATCTGTGCGATTAATTCATCTCTACTCTTAATCAGCTTAATCTGTTTTGTGAAATATTTATTTAGTGGGCTATTATCATATCCTTCCATATGGTCATATCGCATATTGTCTAATTCATTTGTAATAATGATTAATTTATCAAATAGTTTTGAAACTTTTATTTTATTTGAGTTATTCGTATCTACCACCTAAATCCATATTTGCTTCCTTTAAATGATTGCATATCTTCTGTTGTTCTTATGAACTTGACATTCTTTACGCCATAATGTGATATTCTTTTGTTAGCCACTTTTAAGTGTTCTTCACATACAGGCATATAAGTATTCGTGTCTTTGTCATGTAAATATCCTATTGCTTTTCTACCACATTCACAACTTACCATATTATCACAACTCCAATATCTTTGATAATTCTTTGATTTTTTTTTCTCTTTCTTCTGGTGGCAATTCATTAATTATTTTAGCCATAATCTTTGCTATCTCTTTTCTCTTGTTTTTATCAGTAGGTTTTGGTTTCAAATATTCAACGTCAGCTCTATACATATAATCACCAACTCTTTGTCAAATTATTTACTAATCTTTCTGCTGTATCATAATTCTTTTTTGCTTCTTTGTATTGTTTGCTACTTGGATTACTCCTATTCATTATGCTTTTATAGTATCTTGCTTGTTCACTCCAAAATGATATTAGATTTACCATTATAAATTCACCCTTATAAATTCTTCAATTTTTAATACACTATTCATATTATTGTATATCATTGTTGCTTTTTGAACTGGGTATTCAACTGTAATTCTAAACTTGTCATCATTGCAAATAGCTGTAACAAAACCTTTGTTCTGTCTTATTGATAATATAACTTTGTAATTCTTTACATTTTTCATTTTCATTTTTTCACCCTGTTAACAAAGCAAGATATGTGTCCAACTACATTTCTATGTATCTTTTGTATATCTTCTGCTTGTTTCCTGTTTCTTACATTCTTTTGCATACCACATTCATAGCAATCCACAGTGTATGACATTTTGTTATCACCTGTTATTATTTAGTAATTCTTGTTTTCTTCTTTGAAGATACAATAATCTTTGTGTGTAAATATCCCCTGCCCTTTTTAATTGTCCTTCAACTAATTTGTTATTAATGGTTCCTATCAACTTTTTATTTTCTTTAAGTGAATTTTCTGTTCTTTGTATCTCTCTGTTTATACCTTCAATTAACTGCCATCTATTTCCACTTGTATCATTTCTCTTTCCAAATTCTTGATGCCAATATAAAGCCATTACATCACCCCATTAATTACAAACCTCTTTTCTTTGGATAATTTCTTTCTGCGTATAAGGAACCAAAATGGTCATATATAGATATGTAACCTTCACCATTACAAGCCATGCAACTGCCTTTATTGAACCTACCTTTCTCAGCATCATACTCTGATATAGTTGTAGATAAACAACTTGGACATTCTCTGAAATACTTATTACGCAAATGCTCTGGTCTTTTTGTCCAAAACCTTTTAACCAATTCTGGATGTTTTTGCCAAAATCCCATATTATCACCTTAACATCTTTTTTGTAAAGTAATCAATTTCTCTTTGAAGTAATTTAATTCTTTGTTGTATAAAATACTTTTCTAACTTATCATTTGATTTATCGCATTTCTTTTGTAGTCTTTCAACTTCTATTTTTCTGGTTTTAATTTCATCTTTATACATAGTATCACAGTGGGTATATTCTTGGCATGAAACCAAAGCCATATTTTTCAAATATATGTCTTTGATATGCACGTGCCTTTACTATATCTTCATATATTCTTTCTTCATTATCCATTGTTGTAACAAAAAACTTATCAGTTTTCATTTTAATCACGTAACCAACCATTTATTTCTGTTGTAAGTCTATTAATCAACATCTTCCTTCTTTCTAATTCTTGTGGTGTTAGCTTTACAATTGAATGACTTCTCTGTATTTTCTTTTCCAAAGGTTCTAACTGTTTTAGTAATGGTAGTATATACTTGTTGTAATAGTGTTCATCATCTTTTTTAATCCTACTTATTACACGAACATACATTTCTGGCATCAACATTTATTTCACCTTTTCTTTTTTAATTATCATTTTCATTCTTGTAATCAACGTATCACCTTTGTATCCCTGTTTCTTTAATTTTGATACAATTTTATCTGCACCTTTGTAACCATAAAAATCAGCCAAATATTCATATATATCTTCATATTCATCTTTATTCATTTTATCCTTTCCTTTTCATTGCATAAACTCTTTTCCTTCCTGCTAATGCTTTTGCCTGAAATTTAGGTTTTCCATATTTTCTAACACCTATGTGTTGTGCTATCTTTCTTGCTTCTTCTTCTGTATATCCACGTTCCATCAGGTTAGCCACAACAGGACTAATTTTAATTTTCTTTTTTGCCATTTGTTTCACCTTAATTTCTTCTTTTGCTTATTCATATATACTACTAAATTTGCCATACTAAATTTCTTTTTACAGTTCTTACAAGCAAGATACAAATTTCCATATTTATCTTCAGCATTATAAATTGATTTAGTCTTACAGTCTGGACATTCGTATTTTGTTGTAATGAATATATTTGGTTCATCAGTTTTTGCCATTTGTATCACCTACTTAATATCTTGGTAATCTTTTTGTATTATGAATACCAACTAATTTACCACTTGGTTTTCTCTTTACATAATCCATTAATGTTAGTGGAAATATTTTTTTACAATTGTAACACCGTAACATATAATCAGGGTAGTGAATATCCTTTCCAGTCATTTTATATAATTCTAACCCATCTTCTTGCCCACAATTTGGACATGGAAATCTATCTGCACCCATTGGTTTCACCCTTTCAATTCTTTTTGCAAGTTTTTCTTTTTAGTTGTCCAGTATTTTGTTTGGTATTTGATTTCATCTACATTATCTTTTGTTTCTTTTATTGATTTTATAGTGGCAAGAACTTTATCGCAATCTTTTATCTGTTCTTTTATCTTTGAAACTTTCATTCTTTCCCAATCACTTAACATTTAATTACCTTCCTGTTCTCTTTTTAAATTCAACATAAATTGCATTTACACACCATTGTAAATAATCAATCCTTTCGTCATATTTCTGTAAGTTTTCATTTCTATTATTCTCTAATTGCTCTTTTGTTTTCTCATAGTTTTTACTCATTGAATACAAAGAATTGTTATCTAATCCCTGTATCCAACTTATAAACTGTTGTCTTGTTTTTTCGCCGTAATCTGCTGTATCTAAAAATGGATTACTCATAATATCACCTAAATCCATAAACTGCTTTGGTTAATTTCTTTTCCAATTTTATGTGTTGACTTGAACACCATTTATCATTCTTATTAGTTTCAGACATTGACCACGCCTTTTCACATTCCCATAAATCTTTTAGAATTGGCAAAATCTCTTTATTGAAATAAGATTTATTCAACACTTCAATTGATAAAATCCCCTTTTGCAAATCTTGACTTATTCCAAGCATATTTAAATTTAATTTTGACATTGTAAACTCCACACTCCTAAACACGATTTCATTGCATAAGTTTGTTGTTGCATTAAGAAGTATTTTAATTCACTGTTTCCTTCTATGTATGTTCTTGCTAACCCTTTCTCTACTAATAAAACATTAACATTTTCACCATCAAGAAATACATAACCTAATCTTCTCTTGAATGTATCTGTCTTTCCTGCAACAATATCATACTGAATTGTAACTCTTTGTCCCAATAATGTTTCAGTAGTATAATTTGTTGCTAAATGACCAAAAGGTTTTAATTGTGCATCTGTTAATCCAAACCAGTCTTTTGTATCACTCTTTGAATAAGTTTCAGGTGTATCAATTCCAACTAATCTAACTTTGTCTGTTATACCATTGTCAAATGTAACTTCAATTGTATCACCGTCAATAACACGTTTTACAATTCCATCTTCATTTTCAAATGAGTTTTGAGATAGTGCATATCCTGCATCAAAATCACTCATAAAAGATGAACAGCCACAGCTAACAATAGTTAATATTGTTAAAAAAAGTAAAATATATTTTTTTATGTAAATCACCACATAGTATAGTCTTTACCATTTTGTTTTACATAACCTTCTTGTATCATATAATTTAATGCTGTTTTTCCATTATCAAAGTTTCTTGCCATTGTTGCATCAGGATACATTCTTTTTATATCATTTAAAGAAAGCATACCTTTCGTTTCTGTTAAAGTTGCAATTGGTATTCTATTCCTTAAACGAAATATAACATAATACATATATTCACCTATTGGTAAATCACATTTATTAGTTTGTATCCTTTCTCTTTCAATTTTCTTTCAATGTCTATTCTCTTTTCACCCTTTTTCTTTGTATAAGGAACATTATCAATTTTTCCTTCTTTGTTTTGTATTACTAATATTGCTTTGTCTGTATCACCAATTAATCTTTTCCATTGACCTTTTGCCATTTATTCAACTCCAATTAATTAATACCATGTGTAATATCATACAAAGTTTCTATATTCGTTCTGTTAACAAGACTTAAACAGAATATAACAACTATTATGATTATTACAATGTATCTCTTTTTCACCTAACTTCAACTCCAATCAGTATCATCTAACATATTGGTCTAATATTAATACAACTATATATGTATCTTCTGGAAAGTCTACACCAAAAGTTGAACCCTTTGGAAAAAATCTTGTATATGGTCTGTAACCTAATCTTTGTAAATCATTTACTAATGATTTACGTAGATAATCAGACGGAACTTTAATATGCACAGTATTTGGTTCATTTCCATAAAATACTGGTGCAAGTTTTACTATTTGACCTCTATTTTTCTTTATTGCTTCCATAGTCTTACTACTTAATGTTTTCATAATATCAACTCCAATCAATATATACCTTATCATTACCAACTTTTCTAATTTCCATATCACTAAACTTTTTCTGTAACTGAACAATTTTCATATTTCTATCGTATTCACTTGGGTATAATACCAATGCATATCTATTGCATGACGCAATTATCTTGCCATTTGTATTATATACAATTTCTTTTACACGACTGAACATTGAAGGCATTTTATTTCACCCTTCTTATCCACCCAGACATATAGCCCTGTCTATGACACACAAAACTTTCTGGTGTAGGTGCAAAACCCTGTCCAACTTGTAAAGACTTTAATTTTTTTCTATCATTTTCGTCTAACATTTCATACATCTGTTGATACTTAAAATACTTTTGACCTTTCCACGAAGATGGTATTGATAACTCAGTTTCAGTAAATATACCAGTGTATTCTCTTTTATCATAAGGAACACTATTACCAATTGTTACTGGATTTTTCATTTTTTCACCCCTTTAAACATTTTTATTAATGCCACCCATAATTTTTGATACTCCTCTCAAGAGCATTATACCTATTCAATAATCGTTCATACTCTTGTAATATCTGTCTTTCTTCACGTGATAGCTCACTGAATTTCCCATTAGCAACTGCTATTAACATACTATTTGTAACTTTCTGTGAAATTTCATTCAATTGTTTTCCTGTCTTTTTCAGTTTGTCTTGTAATAATTCTAAATCACCCATTTATTTCACCTTACTTAAATCTTCTTTGACTACTTGTTCACTTCCATCTTTATACGTTAACATATAGTATATAGCATTATCCATTATTGTTAATATTTTCTTCTTTATCACAACTCTTTTTTTCATTCTAACACATCTTGTTATCTTTCTTATTTAAATAAGTATCGGTGATATACATAAAAAATAAAATAAAATATCACCTTAACTTATCAAGTATTCCTAATGGTGCGTCTTTGCCATTTCTTAAATCTTCAAGTTCCTTTTCTTTTTTGGCAATAGCAATCCTTCTGTTTATTTCTCTTAAATGTTCTGCTTTTTCTTTTTCTAATTCTCTAACATCTTCCATTGTATCACCTTACTAATACTGTTGCTAATACTACTAACATGTATCCAACAAAAGCATACATGTATCTAAACATCATTAAAGGTAATAGTGTTGCATCTGTAACAGAGAAAGCAAATAAGTTAGCACATAACAATGCAATTGCAATACTCATCGTATATGAATTTGGTGATATTGTCATAAGATACCACTTACCTTTATTTAAACATATAGCCATTGCAAATGTAATTAGTATAGCAACGAACATTGGTAACACTTTGATTTCTTCTATTGGATTTACAATATAAATCATAGTTAAAAACCCAATCAAAGAGTATATGATACATGCTAAACGTGTTACATAAACTTCTGGTTCCATTATATCAACCCCATTATTAATATTACCCTTCCAAGACACATTCCAAGTGGCATTGTAATTAAATACAAATAATCCCAGTGTTCAGAAAACTCTGCGTGATAATACTTTCTAATGACAATTGCTATTGTGCATAACAAAAGCATTATACTCATTATGCTATCACCTTCTGTTATCTGAAACCCAAGAATATCAATTGGCTTTAAGAACAAACCAACTAATAATCCTGTTACTCCTGAAAATATATCCCCAATTTCATCTGAAAGTCCAGACATCTTATCACTTCCTTATGTAATATCCAACTAACATTCCAATACTTATCCATATTGGAAAGTAATACAATGGCATTCCAAGAACAGGTATAGGTATCCAAGTATTCAAAGTTGTTGTTATTAATCCTAAATCCTGTCCAGATGCAGTTGTATATATTCTATATGCAGAGAATATTGACAATCCTGTAAATACCCCCCAACATACAAGCCCTATTATTTTTTTCATATCTTCACCTTTGTTTCACAATCTTTACATACTTTCTTCTTCTTTTTTGTTATAATCAACTTGCCACACTTTGGACAATGAAATGCTTTGTATGACATTATCTACCACCTTTCATCTTTGTTATTATGTTTTCTTTGCCCATATATACAAAATATGCAGACATTAACAATACACCTACAAATCCACTCATTGCAGATAAAGTAGAGTTTGGTTCAAATTGTATTTTCATTTCTTCAATTATCAGAACTGAAAATATAATCGTAGCCAACATTGGAATGTCTTCAATAATATATTTTAGCCAACCATCTATATCTATTGGAATTACTGCTAAATACATAGTTACAATTATAACTGATAATACAATGTATCCATAAATTGGTTGCATACTTTTCCACATATTAAAAACTGCTTCTAACATAACAGTTAATAATAAAAATGTATAACCAGTTGCAATGGTTATACCAATACATATCTTATTATAATTCATTGTTTACCACCCAAATGGAGTTACATGAATTGGAATATTAGAACCCATAGCATAACTTGTAGCTATGCATATTATCCAGATTACAAAGAACCCTGATAATAATACAACTTTATGTAATATAGTGTTCTTTACTGCAAGTTCAAATGGTAAGCATATATACAAAGTTGCCATAGCACCAACTATTGGTGTAAGTCCAACTAATAAAGTTGTATTACTCATACTTGGAAACACACCAAAAAGTAATGTTATAGCCACCATAAGTATTGCAGTGAAATATATTCCTTCTTTGTTTGTCCACAATTTTGAACCACCATCTACAAAGTAGTTAATCAGTTCAACAATTAATACAACTGCAAAAGATGTTCTTGCAATTGCTTGAACTATACTACTCAACGAAACTCCACCCTGTGAAGTTAAAGTTACATACATAGCAATAGTTGATAATACTATTGCTAATATTAAATTTTTATTGTCGTCAGCCACTAAATCACCCCATTTAATATTGGTATATTTGGTTTTGCCTTCATGATTTCTGATAAGAACATTGTCTGATATTGCCACCAAGTATCAAATGGTATCCAACCATATAGTAATGTTGGAAATGCACATGCACACCATATTCCAACTAATACAAAGTCGTCTGAAGTTTCTGGTATCATTACATACACACCTATTATCAATGCAACTATCCAAGTTGCAGGACTTGATGGTAAATACATAAGACATAACACTGATACTGATATGAGTATTATTGCCCAAATCAAAACTACTTTTCCAATACGACCTGTTAATGTTGTATTATAAAAGTTGCGTATTCTATCTTTTGCGTAGAATAAGTCAAACAGTTCATATCCAAGTATTAACCACAAAGGTGCACGTGACATTGCCACCATAACTTGTCGCACTGTAATGTCGTAATTTACTTGACCTGCAATGCCCATAATTATTAGAAATCCAGCCATTGCAAATAAAGTAACAATCAGTGTTCTTATGAAAGTTCCAATAAGATACATTAAACCTTCATCGTTTTTAACTTGTGCCATTTTTACACCCCAATTATATTTAATATTCCTTTGATAAAATCCATTCCTTTGTCAATCCAACTTGGTAGTTTGCTAACAAAATTGGATATGACAGGAATTAATTTATCAATAGCATTATTTATTTGATTTATTATATTTGATATATCCATTTAACCACCTAATACATTTATTGTTATCTTAACAACCCATTCTTGGACTGCAGATACAAATTCAAAACCCAATCCCCAGAAGAATTCACCTATCAAATGGGAATTAAGTTTTGCGTATTCTAATATTCTTGTTACCATAGCAAAGTATTCTGGTATTGCATGAGCATACGCAGATATACAAAGTGTAACAACAAAGAATATTAAAACTGATATTCCAATTTCTTTGAACACTATAAATCACCTATGAAATCTTTTACATATTGATTTAATTCAGTTATTGTTTCACTTGGTGCTATCCAAAGAAATGCTACACCTATTACAAACACTAATACTCCTATGAGAACACCCGACCTTCCAACTACTAATGAGAGTAGAATTCCTGCTATTAAACTTACAATTGCAAGTATCAATATAGCATAGCCATTACTTTCCAAGAATGCAAGTATCTTTGCCCAGAAATCACCAGTTGCTCCACATGGAATTGTAATTATATATGCTTTTTCTTTAGTTGTTGCGTCAACTAAAGTTGGTGCACCCCAACTACTAATGAATTCGCCATTGTTAAAACTACCAGTCTTTTCATAGTCATCAATTCTAACTTTGTAATTTATTGTTCTATTTGGTAATCCAACATTGTAATAACGTAGATACACCGAACCACCCTGTTCATATTCATTATAAACAAAGTAATTTGCTATTGGCATTCCACTTATTATAATATGGTCTATCAATGTTGTTTCAGTTACTCTTTGACCTTTGTAATAAAACTGTCCATTTTTAAACAATGGTGCATGTATTGTTGCATTATTAACTGTCCACCACAAGTCAACTTCTGTTTCATGTGTTTGTAACTTTTCAATTGCACACTTATCACCAACTGAAATCTTTACCCAAGTTTCATAGTATTTTATTTCTTGAACAGGAACTACTGGTGGATTTGGGTCATCAGGGGGAACTTCTACACTACCACAACCTGCACCAGAACAACTAAATATACCTGTTCCATAATCATAATTGTATACTACATCATCTGAATATACATAGTTTATTACTACAGGTGCACTTTGTATCCATTGTGTTCCATCTTCTCTTGTTACACTAATTTGAACTCTAAAGCTATCATATATACATATACTTTGCTCAGGGATATACCATGTTATTTCACCATCTGCATTGAACACACCATTTTCTTTATCTGTTGTTAGTTTAAATTCTTTATCTTCAATATTTGCAACCCAAAATGAATAAGAATGTTTCATAGATTTTTCAGTATCAGTTTCTTTACTGTTATAAACATGTAATCCTATCTTTTGAATACATTTAGCAAAGTCAATTTCAATATAACCACGGTCAAAATCTTTCTCTGTAATTATATACCAAAACTTTTTGTTTACACCATTCAAAGTTATATCAAAATACCAGTAACCATCTTCAAGTATTATGTCATTCCAAGTAATTGAATTCAAATTATTAATTGCATAAAATGATGTTTCTGGTATGACTCTCAATTGACTACACTGTTCTGGATTTCCAATAGTATTACACGAATATTTAGTTGCTTTTGCTTTTACATTTGCACCAGTTGGAATTCCAGTATCTGAATTTTTAAGAATTATCCTCAAAGTTTTAAGATTACTATTATTAAAATCAAGATTTTTAAAATCGTAAGTAAATTCAGATTTTCCTTCACTATTTGGTTTTATAAACAAATATGTATTATACTTTTTAATCATATTCTGTCCATTTACTGGCTTTTCCCATACAAGTTCTACTCTATGATTACCAACTGGAATATTCTCAATATCAGCAACAGTAATACCATTTTGTGCATTACATGAACACACAGACTTTTGTTGATTTTGATTTTCAATTGGCGTGTCATAAACAATTGTAGTCAAAGAATATTTATTATCACAAGACCACAAGTTACCACAATGGACACCATCTATAATATTTAATCCATCTTTTGTATCAATACCAGTAACAGATAAAGTTCCTTTTTGCCCATAATATGGATTATCTGGATTAAATGGGTCAATAACGTCTGGATTAGTGATACGTGGGTCAGTAAATGGATTAGTATCAGGTTTATCTGGTGGAGTGTCAGGTTCATCTGGTGGATTAACATTTTGACATACAACGCAATTACCACACTCTGGACTTGATTTCACTATATCATCAACAGACTGATAAACATATCTTATTATTGATACTGTTCCTTCTTCTCTTTCATCTGATTTACACGGAACATATTTAGTCGTTACATTTATTTCAATTGGTAAGCTAATACCAGAAAAAGAAATATTTTCTTTAGTTTGTTTATCTGGATAAGTCCTTTTATACAAATCTTGACATTCTGGACAAGATAACTTCTTAACTGTAACAGGAACACATATTCCATTTTCACATACTGTCCCACTTGGACATGTTCCACATGAATTATCAACAAACTGATTATTTACTGAAACTACCCATTTATTATCCCCACATTTAACATCTTTTGTTTCCAATGTTGAAAAGTTTATCACATTTTTTTTATTAATTGAACTTGATATGCCATATAATCTTCCAGCAATAGAAACTTCACATGTTCCAGAATTAACATTTGGTATTTCTATCCAAGCAACATTCCACTTCATTTGTTTGTGTGCTTCTCTATCAAAGAATGACCATAACTTATCAACAAATGATTGCGTATACAAAACTGGGTCAACAGTTACTGTTCCGTTATGTCTTATACCCATACTATCCTTTACAGAAACAGACCACGCAACATAAGGATAGTCAGATATATCTTCAATATTACCATCTATTAAAAGTCCAATCCGTATATTACACTTTTTTCCATGTTCAACATAATCACTGGGATTTACACCTACATAAACATCAACAGGATATTCTATTTGTTCACCAGTAAAAGTATATTTTCCTTTTGAATATAATTGAAGTGTAGCTGTATATTTACTACCATCATGAACAAATGGTGCAAAAGCAATTCCTACTTCAGCATCATCTAATAATTGCTGAATTTTTGGAGTAACAGTTTCAGCTGAATATAATAATCCATTAGTTGTATGTTCAAGCATTAATACAACTGTTTGACCAACTTCAATCCTGTCTTTATCAGCAATTATTCTATACATATTACTTCCAGAAGACGAAGCAACATTTATTGCAAATGCTTGACCAGTATCAGAATATTCTGTTCCACCATAAGTTCCATAAACAATTATATCACCTGAAGTTGCTCCAGTTGGAACATTAAATTCATAAGAGTATGTATTTGCACCATCATCTGTAATATCTCCATCAGCAACGACTTCTACTCCATTTAGTTTTACTGATTTTGAAGTCAAAACTTCTTTTCCACTATCACAACTATCTTCTAAATAAAATGAACCTGTAATAGTATCTCCAACATATCCAGAAGTTTCATTTAAAGTATGGTTCATCGTATAAGTTGAAGTGCATAGTGGATTTCCATCTGCTCCAACCTTTTCATCTGCTTGCCAAATATAAACATTATCTATATAAGCATCATCAGTTTGACCCATAAATTGAATTCCGAAAATAGTAAAATTCATGGAGTCATAATCGCCAAGAGCGACAGGTTTATAAGTATTCCAAATTTCACTTAAGGTCATACCAGATAAACCCTCAACTGGAAAATTATATATGTTATAATCTGAATTTGTCCCATCACCCATATAAAATGCAGGATATGCATCAACTCCAGTTTTACAAAACCTTAAGAAAATATTTTTAACTCCCGAAGCATCATAATATAATGTTTGTGTGTTATCTGGGTTAATAGAAACCGAAAGAGTAGCATTATATTTTATAACGGAATAATGTGCCCCACCAGAATATTTTGCAGATTGTGTTCCACTGTCCCAAAACCAATTTGCAACAGGTGAATATAATCCCCAACCATTTATATTACTATCAAATGTGGAATTACTAATTAAATTAGTTGCACTTGCACTAACCTCATTAGTATTAAATCCTAAATCAATAACTCCAAATATTGAAAAGAATAATAATGCTATTAAAAAAATGTTTGTATAATTCTTCATAATTTTTCACACTCCATTAAAAAATAAAAAAATATTTATTTAAACAATTTAACCTGAAACAGTTCCAATTGTTACTGTATCAATTGTAGAACCAACTACAGACTTAAAAATATTTACATCAGCAATTGTTGGCTTATTGTATGTAATCAAAGTTACATTAACATCACCAGTTGCCATAGCACCAGCATTGTCCTGTATCTGAATTTCTGCAGTTCCACCAGAAAGTCCATTCTTAAAAGCAAAGAAGAAGTTATCTGTATCATTGTTTGCAAATTCTGCTCCATAGGTTACATTTTTGTAAATAACTTTTATAGCGTCAACTTCGTTTGAACCTGACAAATCTTCAATGTTCCAAACTGGATACCTGTTTCCTTCAGGCATTACAGAACCAATTATTGTTACATAAGACCTGTATGATGCATTTGCACTTATAGTTGCAAAGTCTAAATCAGTTTCAACAATCTTATATGTTGAAGTAACTGATAGTGGTATTTCTACAAGTGAACCGAAATCTGCAGCCTGTTGTCTACATTCAGAATATACATTATCTCTTAAGTCAATGTAGTATCCTTCAAAGCCACTTGGCTTTGTGTATAAAACTGGTATCTTTCCCTGATTAAGAATGTTCTTGAAATCAGTTCTATCACAAACTTCAGTTCCATTGGTTGATGCAACTGTTGTAGTCTTAACTGCTTGTGAGTTCTCATAATCATATGTGCCTAAAGCATTTGCATATGTTGCTGGAACTGCATGCAATTCAATACTATCACCAGTTCTTCTGCCACCGTAATAAGTAACAGCTAACCAATTTTCATTCATTATCTGCCCCTGCACACCACAGGTTCCGTTTACAGCACTAAAAGCAGAGCCAGTATTCTGGTTCTGATTATTCTGGTTCCAGTTATTGTTATTATTATTGTTGTTCTGCATGGTTGCTACATCTCTCCACGTATCAACTACATAGATTGCTGTAAAAACCACAGCTACTGCAACAATAACAGCAATAACCTGTTTTGAATTAAATCCCATATATATTCAACTCCTGATTACTGTATTTATGTGGTCTTAAACAGTAATTCAGACTTTGCTTGACCACAACAAGCAATAGTATATAAACTCCCTTCTTTATAAAGGTAGTGGATTTTAGTATCGTTAATTAACGAAGTCTAAAACATATAAAAAAAGAAAAATGTATTAGTTTGCAGATGGTAATCTTATAATAATAGAACCACCTTCATAACTAAATACATTATCATATCTATATCCTTTGTAATTCAAAGGAAAACACCCTTCAACAAATATATTTAAAGCACCGTCATAGCAATTGTTATGTCCAAGATAAAGAAATCGTGGATGCACAAATTCATAAGGTTGAATGACTTTGTAATAATACTTCCACATATCTGACCTTTCCATATAAAAGTCATTCATACCAACATTCAAATCTTTGCTATAAATAGGATAAAATTCATATCCTTTTATATCATAGGCAAAGACTGGCATACCAACTAAATCCATATCGTCAAGTTTCTCAAACTGTAAAGCAAACTTATCTTCTTTGTCATATAGTCTTATCCAATACTCTTTATATATTGGTTCTTCATGTGTATCTTGAATACTTTTTTGAGTTTGTGTCTCAAAACTTCTAAACCACACAAAGTATGCACCAACTGCAGCAACTGCCACTGCTACCAATAGCATTACTGCTATAACTGGTGATACAGCTTTTCTATGTTTTCTAAAAAATTTTATCATATCGTTTCACTCCAAAAAACCTACTCTTTTGATTTCATCTGTTTGTGGTTCTATATAAACATATTCATACCCTTTCCAAGTATTGCATATTGCACCACATACAGCATGTAAATCATCATAATCCATATCAGGTCTATCAAAATACTTATTCATTTCTTGACCTGTAATAACAATTACATTAACAATATAACCTTTTTTCATAGCATTATTTTGTAATGTAATAGCAAATTTTTCACAATCAAAATCCTTTGAATATTCCATTAAATCAGTATCATCTTCAATTATAAAATCTATGAGTTCATTTTTACTATCAAAATATTTGTAACCATTTGTAACTTCATATTTACCTGTTCCACAATATAACAAACTTAAGAATACAAAAATGAAAATTAAAAAAAATGTTATAAAAAATGCTTTGCCTTTCACATAATCACCATTTTATCTTCTGACCAACGTAAAACCACATAACAGATGAAAGTGTAATAGCAATTGGTATAATGATAAAGTCTTGGATATAATAATTGGAATTTGCATCTGTTAATAATTGAAGTATAGTTAATTTCCAACCACACGAATTACACTTTGGTGCAATTGATACTCCAAATATTCCAAGCATACCCATACCATTTACAAATAGCCCTACCATTACATACCTTAAATTCTGTATTATATTTGCATCTGTTAAAGTCCACTTCCATATTTTCATTATATCACCTTTTAGCATCAAGTGCAAGTGCTCCAAAAAGGACTAACACTAACGGAACAAGCATATTCATAAAATTATAAAACAATAAATCATTTACTCCATATTTCACGAATACAACACCAAGTCCAAAAGAACCTGCTACAACAAATCCAAATCCAATGACTGGATAGTTTTGTGGTATTATTCGTTTTATAACATCTGCTTCAATGTTATCCAATTTAATCAATTCGTTTAGTTTTCCAATATTTATTTTTAATGTTTCATCTTCCATTTCAATTCTTTTCATTATTCCACCTTCTTTGTTTTGTAAATGCCGTTATAGATAAATGCCGTTATAGACATTACCATCATCTTCTAACATTTCAAACTTCATTTGTGCAATTCTTGCATTTTCATGGATTACACAATGATTATATACAACTAACAAACCAAAACTCTTTCCAGAAAATCCCCTATCCCAATATGAATTCTTTACATCACAGAAACACCTTAACATTGTAGAACGTGGTTTACACTCTGCCATAATATTATTTGGCAAATTTAAAAATTCATTAAACTCAAATCCATATACACCTTCAGTTAGCCCTAAACAAGTATCCTTTTCACTCACTAACTCTCTCATCAACTTAGGCAACTTTCTATTTGAATTATCAAAATCAACTTCAGGAACAGGTGCAAAAAATCCAGTATTCATCTGTGTTAAAGAATGAATATTTATTGTTAAATCAAAACCATTTGGTTGCAACTGTATTTCTAAATTTCTAAAACCACAAATCATTGATTGTTCAACAATTAATTCTTTTATCATTTTAGAATTTAATATCATAATACTTCAACTCCATGTTCATATTTCAAAGATACTTTCAATTTAACAAGTTCCATTTGTAATATCTGCATATTCCTCTCTTGCTCATTGCATACATCAACAAGTTCACTTATCTTATCAATAAGACTTGTTAATGAAACTTCACCATGATTTAATCTAATTGTGCTTATAGGTCTTATCATACTTTCACCTCAATACTCTTCATCTCTTGATACTTTCTTCTTTTTTCCAAATTTCAAATATGCCAAAAACAAAACAATTGCCACTATTGCACCACCTACAAAAGTAAAAAGACTTCCTGACAAACCTTTCCAAAAGTTTAATGCCCTTACTGTCTTTCCTTCTTCTGAATAATCACTTGGTGAAAGTATATCAAATCTTATTGTTTCAACTTGTGCCACTGCTTCATCATGTGTCCCAACTAACTGAACGTTTATACCAACACCATTTTGGACTGTATTCATCTGAATAGGAATTGAAATCAATTTAGTTTCACTACCTGTTAAATTAATGATTTTCCTACTTTCACCACTTGCACTTTTATCCGATGGATAATTAACAACAATATAATTTGTTACTGCATAACTTTCTGAATTCTGAATTGACATAGTTAATGTTCCAGAAGTTCCAACTTGATAAAATGTTCTATCCATACGTGGACTAAATATCTTACTCCTTTGACCACTTGGATTTGTAACTGTTATAGTAACAGGATATTTTACTTCTGGAAAACTTCCAGATACAACAATATCTATTGGAATGTTCTGTTGTGCAACAAATACAGAACCTGTTACAACCCTTTTAACTTCAACCTTTTCAATACTACCACCAACTATTTCACTACCACTCAACCCAACAAGTGTATTGCTATTAGCAACTATTGTATAATCAACAGCTTCTGGATTTGCACCAGTATTCGTAATATCAAATACTAACTCAACACTTTCAGCAGTTGTAAAAGTATTAGACGGATTGAAACGAACATTAGAAACACCAACGTTCAAAGCACCACCCGGGAAAACATTGAAAGTCCCAACTTCTTTTTCTGAACCACGATTAATCCTAACCTTCATTCTATATGTTCCTTCAATACTTGGTTTGAAACGAACATTAAAAGTTTTACTTGAAGACAATGTTCCTTTCTTTGTCATTTTTAAATTATTTTCTTCATGATAATAAACAGGTCTACCAGTAGGATTTTCAATGTAAAACTCCAGATAATCAATAACTATATCCCTATCAAATTCTTTATTTGTATATACCAATTCAACATCTACATATTGATTAACTTCTGGTTTTTGAGTTAATAACAACATTGAACTTTCACTTGTAGGAACATTTTCCATAATTACTAATTGGTAACTTTCACTTGCACTAATAGGTGTTCCAATAATTCTTCCATATAATTGTAATGTATAAGTTCCTATTGGCAAATCTTTTTGAATACTTGCCATCTGTTGTAAATACATAGTAACTACTTGTTCTTTTGTAATACTATTAGTTGATTGAACTTGAATATTTTTCAAATCACCACTAACAATTGTTCCACCACTACCAACAGTTGAAAATATAGCAAATCCTAAATCAACATAAACTGGATTTGTTCCAGAATTAACAACTTTAGCATAAGCAAAAATTGGAGTGTTATACTTTGTTGCATCAGGTGGAATGAACATTAATGAATAACTTGCTAATTCAACTGTAAGAGTAATTTCCTTTTCAGCATAAGCAGTAGATTTTCCAACTGGAAATGCTTTTGCTTTAAACTTCCATTCACCTGCACTATCAGTTGATTTAATTTTATAACTTCTTGTAATTGTCTTTGTGGATACACTACCAATAGTAGAACTATTTGTTTCAGCATAAGCAGTTCCAGTGGGTGTAATTAAATATAATTCAATTGTATAATCAGAAGAATTAGAATTAAGATTTGTAACTGTAACATGCATTTCAACATTCTCATTTTCATATTGAGAAAAAGTTTGTTTATTAGTATCTATTGAAATATCAGTGGCATAAGCAGTTAAAGACTTTGTTATATGTTCTTCTTCTACACTACCTTTTTGTATCCACACTTCAATAAGATATGAACCAGAACTACCAATATTAAAAGATTTGTATTGAGTATTTGGCGATTGTGCACCTGCAACAGTTGTATATTTACTATCATTACCACTTGCAAGAGACACTTCATTGCCATTATTTGTAACTTTTATCTCAACTAAAACATTCTGAATATTATAATCTGTATTATTCCTAATGTTAAATTGGAAGTTACATTTATTACCATGATTATAATATGTTTTATCAGTAATCAAATCAGACAAAGATATATTATCTTCAGCATTTACCAAAGGTAACAACATTTGGCACACAAGTAACATAATAATAATTTTTCTCATTCTTTTTCACCCTTTCGTATCTTTTCATAATTCTTAACAACATTAGCTGTATCATAAAACAAGTTTCTGTAAATATCTATTTGATGACTTAAACTCTGATTTTCAGCAATTAAACCTTCTTCGTGTTTATCAAATATTAAATTCACAGTATCGTAACTTTCTTTGATACTTCTTGTTTTCCAATCTATATACTTGTATCTTTTTTCTTTGATGTATCCTTTACACCTTTTAACCACAATTCTTTTACTTGAAAAATCAAGAACAAATAATGGTATTTGAGTTAACATAACATTAGAAGTCATTGAAACGTTACCAATAGAAGATGGCTTAAAATATATGTCAACACAATCTTTATAATTCCACCCATTTTTTGCTATATTATTTGTTCTCTTAAAACATTTATACACACCCAATATAATTCCAATTTTTCCAATATCACAGTGTAAAGCATAACCCTTATAATTCTTTGCATTATCGTATATGCTAACTTCTGGTATATCAACAAAATGTTTAGTCTTTTGAGATTGTTCAAGTTCAACTACTTCTTCATTTACATTATCTAAATGTTTATCAATTAAAGTTATAGTATTCTTTGAACTTGTTTTCAAGTATTTCATTAAATCTTTCATTTTTTGCAATACCTTCACCTGCTATACTTATCAATGTATCTAATAATGAATATGAAACCCCACGAACTACACCAAGTAAATCCATACTTGCACGTAACCATTTCATATATTTATCATAAGCAGAAACACTTACACCGATAACACTCTGTAAGCTATTCTTATCAACATAATAAGAATATTTCTCATTGTAAAATTCTTTAAGTGTTCTGTAAAAAGTTTTATGTATATATGAATTTTCATCATTCATCATTTCAAATTCATAATCTATTAAACTTTCAAATACAATTGTAAATGGAACTTTAGGTTTGTCCAATAATATACAAAGATTATCATACTTGTGTTTTACTTCTATCGGCAAACCTATTTGTTTCTCAGCCATAACTAAACACCCCAATTCCTTAAATTTATAACATTTTTCTCAAGAGACAATCTTCTAACATTAATTGGACATGAAATACACTTTTCTTCTTCACAATCAGTATATAATATATAACCATCAACTAACAACAAACTTCTATTTTGTTTTATTTGCAAATTCATTTTCTTTCTTTTATCACACTCTTTATTACAGTCGTCTATTAAAAGCATTAGATTTTCAATAGAGTTAGAACCAAGTTTTGGCATTGATATATCCTTATGAAAATCTTTCTTCTTTTCTTCCATACAATCACACACATTATATAAGATTTATATATATAAGTATCGGTAAATTACATATATTATATCAACTTTCGTTTCTTGACATTTGCTAATCTTTTATAAAAAACATTTATATCAATTTTCTCACCAGTAATATGATTATACAAAGACAAGAATTTAACCAGTGGAATATCAGTAGAAAATCTACTATCAAAATGTAATTTTGCAAACCATACTTCAATAACTGCTTTTGTTTGAATAGGAGTTAATTCTGTAGTTAATCCTAATCCACTAATTTTAACATCATCAGTCATTTATTCACTTCCATTCATCATTATTTTCAAATCCTGTTGTATGTCTTTACACCTAAATATCCAATAATCATTTGCATCTAATTTTCCTTCAACTACCATTTGTTTTAATTCCATTGTAGCTAAAGTATCAACTTCTTCATCAGCACCAGATACCATTAAATCTTTTGGCATTATCTTTTTTATCAAAGACAATCGTTCTGCCTTTTTAACACATTTACTATATTGGTCAAAATATCTTTCATCATATATTAACTTCTTTGCATAATCTTCATATATATAATAAACACTTGAAGTATCTGAAATCATCATACTATCAAGATACTGCTCTTTCTTTCTTTCATATAAAATTACGTCTGAACATTTAGGTGGATTTATAATAGTATAACCAAAACATCTTTTTTTATCGTGAGAATAAACAATTACTTTATTGTATCTTTCTATTGCTTTCCAACAATGTTCTATCTCTTTCAATATTTCTGAAACATCATGAAACATATAAAAAATATTTTCCAAATCTTTTTCTAATGGTTTTTTACCATCTTTCATCAACCAATAACACTTTATCAAATTCTGAAAATACAAATCAACATTATATCTCAAACCTTTATCAAGTGCTAACTTCAACTGAAATTGTCTTCTATACTTTGCGTCAACATAAGCATATCTCCAACTATCAAAAACATAATTGTATTCACCTTTTTTATATGTTGGTGAACACGACAATAAGAACATACTTCTTTTTCTTGTAGTATCATAAATCATTTTCTTTCTTCTTCTCAATGCACCAGAACCTTTACCAGAACTATCAGAAGTTTCATCATTTATAATAGTTTGTTTATATGCTTCACCTGTATCTTTCCATTTATCCATCAACATAGACAACTTTTCATCACCATATACAACATTTGTTGGAGCATGAAATCTTATACCATATTTTCTCAAATCATTTGCTTCACCCATAGCATTATAAGATTTTCCTGAACCCCTAAAATGAAGACCACCATTATAGTGGTTAATCAAATTTGAACTTTCACGTGCCTTTTGTTTTCTTTCTTTTTTGTAAAACTTTGTATATGGTGTTCTAACAGCAATCCACAATTCAATGTCATTATCTAAAACACTATCTTGCATTTTTTTTACCATTGCAGGTGCAGTAAATATAAAAGCCATTTATGAACCACCATCAATTTTTTTATCCATGTCTTCTAATTCTTTTGCAATATCTACTTCATCTAATTCATATATATCTGAACTATCATCGTCATCATCATCAGATATAAAGTCTTCCATTTCTGTTCTATCCAAGAATTTAACTGCTTTTGATATAATTAAATGTCTAACACAAGCACATACATATTTATGCTGTTTAAGATTACTTCTTGTTAAAAGTTCAATTGGTTCTCTTATATCCATTGAACTCCCATCTTCAAAAGTATAAACACGATATTCAGGAACTGCACCATAACCATACCCTTTATCTTCATCTTGTAATATTTGCAAAAAGGAACTTATATCAATATCATTATTATTTGACATACTTGTTCCTTTATGGTTCATAAAAGCAAAGAACTGAATTGACTTCTGTAACATATCATAAGTATCATTAGCTTTAAATATATCTTGAACTAAATCAAAACCACCTAACATCATTGTCATATAACTATCATCTCCTGTTCTGTATTTCCAGTATTACCAACCTGTGCATCACAACTATCAAGATACTTTTCTGAACTCTCAATCATAAAAACAGATTTTTCTGATTTTGACAAATATTCATTTTCTAATACAAACCCACAATCTGTAATTCTATTAACATTAATATCTAAAAAGATACGTTTCAAATCAGTAACAGTTAAAACTCCTGTTAAAGTTTCCAACTTTTTTAAATCATGAGATATATATGTCTTACCAAAAGTAACATATATACAATCACCAATCAATGGTCTTTTTAACAAAGTATTAACAATTAAGTTGTAATGAACAACATTATTAATAGTTACTTGTCTTAATATGGGTAAATCAACATATTTTAAGTCTTTGCCAAATACAACATTTTCCCATATATTATTTATTTTTTCTTCATCAATATTTATAAACGTTCCTAAAAAATGTTTTGAATATTTTTTGAACCAATCATTCCATATATAATACCTATCTGTTCCATTAATATAAATTGAACCAATACCAATTATTTTAAAAGTTATATTCAATTTTACAAAGTTTTTAGAAATTGTGAATATATCTTTTTCATCAAATACAAAATTATCAGACATAACACAATAAACATTAGTCATACTCCTAATAACACAAGTTAATAATCTCATACAAGAAGTTGTTAATGTTCCAAAAGTTGGATTAAAATATCTACCAAGCTGATTATCAAATCTTTCAACAGCATTACCATATGCCATTATCATAAGAAATTTCAAAAACTTTTCATAATCTGGATTTGCTTTGACTAACTCAAAAAGATTATCCACAAAATGATGCTTACTCATAACAATACCAAAAAGATTAACTTTAATATCATCTTCCAATCCAACTGTCTGTATCTTTTTTACTTTCACAATTTCATACAAAGTATCTTCTTTCAAAAACAATTTCATTGCTAATATGTCAGCAATGCAATACCACCCTTCCCCAGAGTAATAAGCCATATTCATGAGATATTTACCACTTGAAGGATACCTTAATGGTAGATAAGCATTCTTAAACTTCATATAACATATATAATTCAAACTTTTATACAATCTTGGATTAAATGCTTTCTCAGTTGTAAAAGTATCAACAATCTTATTTACAAATTCTAAATCTTCATAATCAATCAGTTCTTGACTTCCACATATATAAAAACGCCAAATGTCCTGTAATCTAATAACACTAAAATATGCATTATTCATATCTATTGAAACAATACCATCTTGTTGCCCTAACTGGTATGCTTCAAACACTGAACCATAATATGTTTCAAGAACAGAATTAATATCATTAAGACTTCCAAAAGTCTTGTAACTAATACCAAGTTTCCAAAAAACAAATTTTAACAATGACGAACATGAAGTAATATCTGAATATGGTATAGTCAAATTCCATTTCTTAAAATCATTATGTATCTTAAAGAACATATTATAAATCTCTTTAACATCTTTTGGATAACTCTTTAAATACAAAGCATTTATCAAAACCTTTAAATCAACTATAAAATCAATATCATCTGATAATTTTTTGTCTTTCATAAAATAACTATAAACAGAATAATTCTTAAAATATTTTGACAAAATAATTCGGAACTCATTTAACTTCAAAGTAATCTTATTATCTGCAAAAGAATAATGTTCAGTTAGACCACCAAATGTATATTCAACATCATAACAAACACAGAATTGACCATCTTTAAACTTATCTAAAACAACTGATACAAATTGTTCTTTATCAGTATAAACAATTATATCCTTACCATCATATATAACCCCATCTATAAAAACTCTTGGAACTAACTTTTCATAATTAACACTAATAGCAAAAAAAGAACAATCTCTGTTCTCAACATAATGTTTCTTCTTTGAGAACCTAACTAAATCAACGTGATATTTAACATTTTTCAGATTACCACCAATTCCTATGGAGTTTCATTTTCAAACTCAACTTTCTTAATCTTATCACTATCACTATACTTATTCAATGTCATTCTATTTAAATCCAAGACACCATGATAATTAAACTTCCACACATAATTATCTGTTTTCTTTCTTGCAATATTACTACCTAAATTCTGTTTATCATTCTTATCTTTTATTACAACATAACGATTATCAAGTTTAACATATTCCCAATTCGGGTGTTTATCCAATATTGCATTTTTGATACTTTCTGAAACTTTTTCTTCAGTGATTTTTAAACCAGCCATAATATCTTTTACCCAAGTATCTTCAACTCTTAAAGTTTCACTTGTTAAGTCTTTAAAAAATGTATCTTTGTCCATCTTATCTACAACAACATTCATAGTAGACAAGTCGTAACCAACTTCTTTTATTATTTCACGTTCACCAAGATAGTATGTATCACCTTTTATACCAACATCATACAACATATCTAATTCCTTTTCAGATTTGATTTTTAACTCAGACATATTTCCACCTTCACATTAATTTTCCACTTTTATATTTCTGTTTTAATTTCATTGCTTCAGCAACTTTTAAAGTATCAGAAGATATTTCATGTTTTCTTTTTTGAACATTTTCTTTATCATAATATGAAACATCTGTTACTTCATCTATTTCTTCAACTTCATCAGTATCATCTTCAACAATCATTTCAACTTCAACTTCTAATTCTTTTTGTATTTCATTAAACTCTTTTTCAAGTTCTTCAATTGTTTTTTTAGAAACAGCAGTTTCTTGTTTTACAAATTGTTTTTCTTCTACTGGTTCAACAACTTTATCTGTATAATCTATTTTTTCGTGAACTTCACAAGTTAATGCTTCTATCAATGTAGTTGATATTCCTTCATATAAAATCTCTTTTGCACAAACTTTTAAATCACATTTATTCAACTCTTTACCCAATAATACATCTAAAAACAAATATATTTTATTCCAACTTTCAAGATACCTACCCTGTAAATTCTCATAACTTTGAAAATTACCAACATCAATTTTATCTTGTATTAACTTTATCAAACCACGAAAAACAGGGTGTCTAATTGTTTTCTTATCCCAAACCATAGACTGCATAGGTTGACACTTTTTTATAACAGATACAATAGTTAATCTTCCATCAAAAGCAGTTGGTGATTTATCTTTACGTTCAGTTAAAAAATGTTTTAGTGCTTCTCTTGCATTTGACTTTATGAGTATATCTACATTACCATGAAAATTCACTGATACTTCATTTCTATACTGCATAATTGAACCATCTCGTGTTGACTTATCTCTTTTCCAAACTGAATTATACATACCTGTATAAAAACATTGAGAAACTTCATTCCATTCACCTGCTTTATATTTCTCAAACTCATCAAAATCAAGTATGTTAAATATCTTTGCATAACCATAAAATCCTGTTGCACAATTGCCAACTATCGCACTTATAGTAGGAACTTCATTTATATAATGTGCTTTTAACAAAGCAGTTTTCTTAAATATAAATGTTGATTTACCAGTTGAAGGACAAGTAAATTGTGCAACACATGGTCTGTTATTATCTAAACCAAATGGAAAAGTGAACATAGTAATAAAACGTGGTAACATAACAGCGATAGTATCTTTACAAATACCCATATGCAAAGCATAAAACAAAGATTTAAAAATACCTAATTCATCAATTAATTTTTGAGCAGGTTCTAATTCAATCTTATGTGCCATTGGTCTTATATTCCCAATATGATAAACAAAGTTACCAAACTTTCCTTCACCAACTTTTTGAGCACAATCTACTATATGTATAGTATTCATATTATCTACAAATTCATCTTCATTAATTCCCAAATGTTCTAAATCAGAAGTCTGGACTTTTGCACCATTGGGATAAGCACATTTCAATAAATGATTAATTTGATTATCCTTAACATATGGTTGTAAAGAAAATCCAACAGGTTTAGAAACAAATCTAACTATACCAGTCTTTGAAAATCTAAAACCTGCATCAAGTTCATTTTTAAAATGACCACATTTGTATTGTCTTCTAAATTTCATAAGTTCTTCATGACTTTTAACATTAGGAAAATTCTCACTGAAATAATTTGGAATATCAGAGTGATATAATATATCACCCAATTCAACATTATTAAACAATTCTTCACTTATCTTTGGATACTCAATTGTCATCTTGTCAATAGTTTCACTCATATAATTGCCTCACTACTTAAACCAATTACCTAAAGTATGTTCAACATAATCACAGTCTTGATTTGCACAAGTTAATATCATTCCATCTTCTGACTTCTCTAAAAAACCACAACCACACTTTGGACATTTCTTTTCAACAATTTGCATTAAAACCACTTACCCAAAGTAACTTTTGGTTTTTCAACTTGTGAAACAAGTTTAGCATCAGTTTCCTTTAAGTATTCAACAAATGTGCAACTATTAAGTAATTGCTTATTATTACACCAAGCAGATAATGCTTTTGTTAAAGGTGTTCCACCACCACTACTAACATTATAAACCATAACGTAAGGTTTATAACCAAGATTATGTAAAGTCATAACTCTATCTAAATCTTGTTCAATAGTTGTATTATAAGAAACAAGAACATAAACCATTATATTGGCAGGACTTAAATGTTCTCTTAAAAGTGTTAGCCCACGAACAACTTGGTCTTTGAATTCATATAAATCCCAAGCAGTAGATAACATATGTGAAGTAAATGTATAATTCCAGATATGTTTTTTAATACGACCAAGCCATTGACACATTTCTTCTGTTAGTATTCTCGCATCAATGCCCTGTGTAATACATAACTCCAATCTATTAATATAAATGTATTTTATATTTTCTAACCACTTTGGACTTGCAAAGAAATTATTATCCATTAATATAATCTTCTTATGTTCTGTATTATGAAACTCTGTAATATCAGACCATTGCCTAACAGGGTTACCCTCTTTCTTTGGAACAACACAAAATGGACATCTTCTTATACAACCACGACTTGTATATCCAATTGAATAATCATTCTTTGGATATAAAGAATAATCAGGTCTTATATGTTCAATCTCATCATTTAACCAGATACCAAAATCTGTTGAAGAACAAATATCAATAATTTGAGTTCCAGACAAATTAGTCTTTATCAAAGGTTTATTAAAAACACTACTCCTAATAATCAAACTGGGATTATCAACATGAACACTAATAGCATCAGGATTTATCTCTGAATAAAAACCAACTTCCCAACCTAATTGTTTAAAATAAGAACTCAACTTCATTAAAGGTAAATTTGATATGACACTATCATGGTCAATCAATTGTATTCTTTTATTATCTGTATTTAAATTTAATTCACAATTACCTATATCATTACTCAAATGAATTACATCACTCATCTTTTTTCAACTCCATTTCTGCTTTTAACATTTTAACATCTTCAGTTACATCTAAAGCATATCCATAAGAATAACCTCTTGTATATTGCTTATGTAAGTTAAGAATTTCTTTTGGTATATACTTTAACAACACTTCATCTGGCACATCATACTTTTCACTTGGCTCAATAACAACAGCAAAACACTTATAATGTTTTCCTTCAAACTCAACGATTTTATTTGGAACACCTAAATCAACAAGTATATTTCTAATTTGGTCGCCTTCTGCTCTTCTTAACAAATCTTCTTGTTCTCTGATAGTCCTATGATACATATATCTTTTAGCAACTAATCCCAAATTCTCATAAGAAGGTTTAACACCAATTGGATTTTCTGAAATTCCTTTCATTACATCTTCTATGAGCCCCACTTAAACACCACCTTAAAAAATAAAAAAAATGGATTTTTAATCCATCTTAAAATCTGGTTTTACCTTCAATACAACTTTTTCAATATGGTCATAAACTGCATTTCTTTTAGCAATTGTCAACTGTTTAAGTGCTAAAGAAATAACACCCATTACTTGACCAAAATCAGATTTATTGCACAAAGGTTTTATATCAGGAACCATTGCTTCCCAAATCTTCTTACCATCAAAAACCTCTTGCTTTTTAGGTTCTTTTGTATCGGTTACAGGTTTCTTACCAACAGTAGACACTGGTGGTTTCATTCCAAAATCTTTTCTTACTTGTTCTTGTGGTTGCATTTAAATCACCTAATTACTGTTCTAACATATCTGCGTCTTCATCAGATGTAATTACATTTTCAGATTTGGTTGGTGCTGATGGAAATAGACCTGCATCATCAAATGTTATTGGAGCACTTCCACGTGGTAATCTATCAATAATTGCTTTTGGAACACCCATTGACCTATTACCATTCCTATCTTCGTATTGACCAAAGTATAATACAGAGTAAGGAAATGTTCCTTTCTTTGGTCGTCTTGCTGTTTGTGTAAACACAAGATACGGATAGTCCTTTGCATATTTTTCCATAGCAAAGAAAATCTGTTTAACAATAGTTTCAGGTTGAGTAGATGGTGGTTTAGATATATCAACATAGTATCCCATCTTATAGTTCTGAACTTTGTTTTCATCATTCATTGCCCAACAATCAAATACTGCTTGGTAATGAACATACAACTGTTCATAGTCTTCTGAATTTGGACTTTTTACCATTACAGGTGCTCCACCAGAAGTAGCTTTTATCCATCGGTCTTTGTAATACTTTACGTCATTTAATCCAACGTTTCTTCTAATTTCAAGTTCCATAGCTAAATGGAAAATACCAGACTTTGAAGGTGCTTCCTTTGCACCATCTTTCAATGGTTTTGTAAAATGCTCTTTCTTCCATGGGAAGAAATCACGTCTTACCCCAAGTCCTTCAAATGCTGTTACTACATATTCTTTTCCACCTACAACATAGGTTTCCAAATCTAATTCATTTGTGGGAAAATTCCCATCATATCTTATTGCTTCTTTAGACATTTATTTCACCTTATTTAAATTTTTATTTCCACAATAGGTTGACACCAAATTGCAAAAATCCATTTTAAACACATTTAAAAATGTGCCAAATCCAAAATGGTAAATGATATGGCTTAGTGTTACATGAGAATATCCCAAAAGGTAACTCATTGTAATTTCACCCCATTATCACTATTATTTGAACATACTAAAACATTATGTCTTGTGCAGTAAAAATCTTTTTCATCTAAATCTAAATCTTTGTAATCATTAGAATAATGTTCACAAATGAAGTCATCATCTTCATACATACACCTATCACAAGTTTCCGTTTCTTTACCACATTTAGAACATTTCATATCTTTGCACCATAATCCTATAAATCGTATTTATATATATAGTTATCGGTAATTACTGTCTTTTGACTGTTTTTAATACAGTGTAACCTTCTCTATCTTTAACCATAACTATCATGTCATTCACTAAAGCACAAACCACAATAAGATGAAAACAATAAGGACAAATATAATGTGTAGCCCCAACAATATAACAACTTTCCTTTCCACAATGTTTACATTTCTTTCCTTTGATTTCTGTATCCCCACCTATTAAAAACAAAATTGAAAATAAATTAAAAATCACATAATCAACTCCATTGCATAATCTTTTGTAAAATAACCTGCTTTAAACATTGTCATTGGCAACTGCGTTCTAACTGATAACATGAACATATAACAGTATAACTGACTTTTAACATTGCCATTCAAATGATTTTTATAATCCCATACTTCAAACTTGTTATCTTTAAATCTAACAATATCTATATGCCCATACATAGACCAGTCATTAATAAAGACTGGAACTTCAACTGCAATAGTATTTACATCATATTCAATAAAATGTTTTTCTACTTTTGTATGTGGAGTATAATCATTTTCAGTGTTTAAAGCATTATTACAAAGTTTGACTATTTCGTTTTCAACTTCCACTATACATATAGTTTCTTCTACAAAAGGAAACTTACATCTACTTGCACCAGTGAATTCATTTTGATAAAACTGGTCATGCCAATCTTTACCATAATCCCAAACTTGTTGTAAATAATTATCCATTTGTTCAATAGTCGGTTCTTGATTATCTCTAAACCAATGGAAAGGACATTGAGTTCCAAAAGATTTTTGTCTCAATTAACCACCCATATCATATAAACATTCATCTTCATATTCATCTAATTCACAGTCTTTACAAATATGTTCTTTTCCCAAACAAACAATTTCTTCACCTTTTTCAAATGGTATATGACATATATCACACATATATACAACTTCTTTACACCTGCTACAAACGTTGTATATTATATCTATACCAACAAACTGTCCTTTGATTTCACATAAAACTTTTGCCATTTTATCACCTTTTACAAACTCTTTCTGAACCCCAATATTGTGCTATACCCAAGACTATTTGTGTAGTTGTTATACCACGTTCATTACCAACAAAATTACCTGTCATGAAATAAGGTTCATTTTCATTTATGAAATAGATATACCCATCTTTATATCCCATAGTTTCCAAAACTGCCAAAGAATTATATAAAGTTTGAATTCCAATTGGAAAACCTGTTACACCATCTATATACATATAGTCATGACAACCTTCTATCCACTTACCACCAAAATAAGTAATAACTTCTGACTTCATCTTTTTCAATGTCTTTTTAAAGTCTGCAATATTAAATGCCATACAATCTAATTGACTAACTTCTAATCCATTAGTTAAAATACAAAATCCAAATCTTGCATCAACTGACTGGAACAATCCTTTTAATTCAATTATTTTAGCAACCATATTTAACACCACACATTTTTAAAAAATAAAAATATTTTGTTTTACCTCTTGTTCTTATATTTATACATTGTTAAACCAAGAAATACCCCTTCTTCATAATGAACACATCTTGGCTTTCCAACAGTAGCAATGTTAATTGTTTCTGTTGAAGTTCCTTCCTTTTTTGGATATGTTTGATTTAAAGGTATTGTTAAATAACAAATACCATCTTTTATTTCACATTCAATCTTACTACCATTTCCACCTATATTTGATTTTTCTACATCTTTCATATTTTATACCCCCTATACAAAATTTTTATTGTTGCTTTACCACTACTACAACTTTCTTCATATATAGACAACTCATCATACATATTAGGATTATCTCTCATGCGACTTATGGTTCTTAATATAGTTCCACGTGAAATCCCACTCTCATCGGAAATCAATTTTGAAGTAACTGCTTCAGGATAATACTTCTTTGCTATATCAATGACATGAGAACTTGCCATATTACCAACCCTTTGTATGTTCAAGAAGTTCCTTCAATGTATCATTAACATTGGAAATAGACTTAACAATCAAAGCAGTATTTTTGTCTATCCTATCATGACCTACAACAATAGGACATCGTTCCTTATTACAAACATGATTAAAATTATTTGAATGTTGACACAATAAACTACCACTTTGCCAATAAGGACAAGATAAATTTTCAACTTCTATTAACCATACCATTATATCACACTCTGTATTTCTTCAACCTTCTGTAATATCTCAACTCCAAAAGGAGTATCAATATCTAAAACTTTTTTCTTTCTTGCATATCTAATTCTCTCAGCCATGACTTGACATTCATTACTCTTGCAATACTTCTGATTTTTAAAACGTGTCATAAATAAACTACCACACCAATCACAGTAGTTTTCATAAAAACCTTTCCTATTCTTCTTTGTCATCTATCCACCACCAATATAGCTTTAAATTTTTTACCACAACAATCCTGTTCTGTATTATAAAAACCAAATCTTAAAAAATCATTACATATAGATAATTCTTCAAGCATAGGTATTGGCAATTCTTTTGTATGTATCATGAAAATACCAATACCGTCTTTACTGATTTCAGTAGTTATATGTGTAAAATCAATACCATGATTTTTTAAGACTTCAAAACATTTCATAATTCCAACTCTTTGAACTCCTTTCCTTCAATTGTTACAATTCCATCTTTACATCTGTATTTTAAATCACATCTTGGGCAATGACAAAATCTGTCTATTGCTTTATTGTAGTATTCACATTTTTGTTTCATTAACAATTCAACTCCTTAAAAGTCAGACCTATATACCCCAAAGCAACAACCCAACCTTCATCAAGTTTTAAACCTTCATCAGAAAGGTATTCAATAATATCTTCAGCAGTCCCATACCATGGACTATATCCATTATCTTTTTTATCAAAGATTTTATATATCGGTTCTGTTTTCATTATTTCTCTCAACTTCATTCAATCACCCCATACAACATTTCGGTTCTTAATCAAAAATGATAATTCATCTTTTAACTGTTCTGGACTTCTTTCAGCACAATCAAGATATGCCCTTTGACATTCAAGTGGTGGAAAATATTCCACCTTTGGATGCAAACACAATTGATTTACCAAAGGACAAAATAAATTGTCATGTATTTGTCCTTTCTTCATTGCTTCCCAATATCGTTTGCACGGCATATCAAAATTCACCATTTTTATATTCTATCAAATCAAACTTTAACATTTTATTTAATACTAATTTCAATGACTCCAAATTATTTCTCTGTTCAAACAAAGTATTCTGAAAAGCAGTAAATGCGCAAATACGTGCTAAACAATCTGGACTAACATCATGAAATTCTTCTCTTATGATTACGTCAACTGATTTATTTGAACAGTAAGACCTAACCATTCTGAAATAGTATTTGTCATTTAGTTCTTCTGGAAATCCAAAAAGTTCATGTAGTTTCATTTTCTCTTCATTTTGTGGCACGTATTCAGAACAATGCTCAAAAGTTCCATCAGAGAATTTACACATATTTCCATCAATCATACATTGTTTTGTTTCTAAATCAAAAGCATTACAACTCATTTATCACAACTCCATCAAATACCATACTAAAACACCGTCTGAAAAGTGTTCCCTAAAATTACGACCAATGTAATGCTCCCCATTTTCACCATCAAACAAAGATAAAAATCTGAGCAAATCTTGGATACAACCAAACTTAATTTCACCAACTTGTTTTAAAGGTGTATCTGGTCTTTCATTCATACGGTCTAACTCAATAGAAGTCTTGAATACCAACCCTTCATCAAATATCATTTCTTGGAATTCTATCCACCAAACAACATTTGATGATACTTCACACCTTAATGAAACATAGTCTTCAAAAAGTGCCATCTCATATTCTTTACCATCAATTTCTATTTTATTTGTTTCCATCTTTTTCACCAACCACATAATCTTCTTTCAAAGATTTTGGAACAGTAAGAAATTTCTGGTCATCATACTTTAACTCCTGTTCTTTCAAAATCAAAAATTCAAAGACATTATATTTATTTTTCTTCCACCTTCTTTCAACTGACTTTTTAAGATTTCTCATTTTTTTTTTCATTCAAAGAACCTTATGGACATAAGTCATCTATTTCTTCTTCTATTGAACCACAGTATGGACAACCTTCAACTTGCACATCTGGAACTACCCAATATGGAAGTTTGCACCAACCACACCAACACCTAATTTGTTTTTCTTCTATAACAACACTCATCTATTTCACCCCCATCAAATAACAAAAATTCCATAACATAGTAATAGACCAATAAAAAAACCATATAAAATCCCAAAAACAAAATCTTGTTTATTTACCTCATTTAATTCATACTTTTTATCATTAACACCATCTAATTTTGTCAAAGTTAAATCAAGCTCTGCCCCACAGAATGGACAATGACAAAAAAATCTATCATTATCAATTGGGATATAAAAAGTCTGTCCACACTCACCATTTTTTGTTTCACCAACACAATATACTTCTCTCACACAAACCATTTTTTCACCATTCTATTATTGTCTTTAAAATATCATAAGAGTATTTTTTCAGAAACTTATTTATCATTGGTATATCTTTACAAACTTCTGACTTTTTAAAACTTGCACAGAAACCTGTAACATCTAACATATTAGTAATAGCAAAATATGCTACTTGAATACCATCTTTATACAAAACAATATATTCTTCTTGAACTCCTGCCCAACCTTCTTTTTCAAAACGAATTTCGTCAAACATTATCACGAGAGATGGACTTCCAAAAACCAAATGTTCATCTTCACCAAAGATATTCAAAGTGGCATATTTAAAACCATCTTTTGAATTATCCACTTCAACATTGTATTTCAATTTGTCTATCATCTTTTTTCACCAACCACTTTTTTGTAAAATGTATGTTAGTTTCGTGCCAAGATAAACTTGGACTTTTTTATTTCGTGGTGCACCACTTTTCAGATTTTTTGAACACAAAGTTTTTTATAGCAAAACTTTGAAAGCCATTTCTGTTTTAAACACATAAAGTTTTTTATGGCAAAACTTTGAAAGCCATTTCTATTTTAAACACATAAAGTTTTTTATGGCAAAACTTTGGAAGCCAAACTTATTCTTGATTGCACACCAACATACATTCCACCAACAACCTTTCATTGTTTTGGAACAAACAGAAATTCACCAACGGTTACTAATCCATTTGTCCTTTCAAAAAATGAAAAAGGATAAATTGAAATCCTATGACAATCAAAATCCACCAACACTTTCAGTGTTCTGATTTTCAACTTCAATCCACCCACCAACAAAGTTTTTATTAAACTGATTTCCAAGAAACTGTAACCATTCATCTTTTTGTTTATCTGTCATTGCAAATCACCAACACCAACACGATTATAAGGAAAGCAACCAACAAGTGTTTCACCAACACCATTATAAAAAAAAAATTGGGATTATAATCCCAAACTTAATTCTTTTATAAGTTGTTCTCTTTCTTCCTTACTGAATTGGTCTTTGTTCTTTTTGATATTTTCCATTATTTTTTCTTTGCTTACAATAGCTTTGGTTGTAGCTTTGGAAGTATATTTAATTTTACCCAAACTTAAAATCTTCTCAAAAGTTTCTCTGCCGTCTAATTGATAAAAGTCTTTTATATCAACCTTATAAAAGGTTGCAATTTCCGAAACATAACCCCCAATATCAACAACAAATCGGGTGTCTTTTATAGTTTCAACCTTTCCGTCTTTTCTTGTAACTTCCTTATCAAATACTTGTTTTATACAAGCCCGTTCAAATGTTCTTTTTTCTTGAATAGACATTTTTTCAAACTCCTAAATTCTTATTACCTTTTGGGATTTTAACCCTAATATCAATATATACTATTAGTATATAAAGTTTTCGGTTTTACTCAAAAATGAGTAATAACTTTAAAGCTACTCAAAAATGAGTTACCACTTTTATTATTAGTTATCGTTAAACGATAACGGATAATTCTTTTTATACTATTGTTAAGCAATAGAGAAGAAGTATATAGGGG
>JALNZI010000060.1 GCA_023229385.1 Candidatus Omnitrophota bacterium
CCACCTCCCTCTAATAAAAAAGGGGGATTATCTCCCCTTTTCATAAAACCATTTCTCGCCATCCAAAACTCCCCTTATCTCATTTTCTAGTTGCCTTTTTGCAGATCGTCTTTACTTCCCTGGACAGCCAACTGTTCTTGAACTAAATTTTTCCTGGATTCTTCCAGCGCCGCCTTTGCCTCTTCAACTTCCTTTTCCTTTGCCTTAACCTTCTCTTCCAAGGCGGATCTTTCCTGGGAAAACTTATTCATCTTTTCTTCCAGTTGGAGGCGCGCGGCCATTTCTTTATCGCGCAACGCCTTCTGACGCATCGCACTATTACATGAGCTGATCATACCGAAAAAAAAGGCTACCGTTAATACCGCCAGAATAATTACTATTACCCGGTTTTTCAAAACTCCCCCTATCGGCTTATTTAAGGTTCTCCTGAGGCTCTTTAAGCTCAGATGCATCCGTGTTAAAATCCTCTCCAGTACTCTTTACCGCCGGAGAATCTTTAGCATCACCCTTGACTTTAGTAACATTAGGCAAGATAACAATTTCTACTCTGCGATTCTGTTTACGGCCGGCGGCAGTTTCATTAGAATCTACCGGGCGGTATTCGCCGTAGCCGATCGCCGACAATCTTTCAGGAGAAATCCCCTGGTCATTAACTAAATAATGCAGGACGCTTAAGGCGCGGGCAGTAGAAAGCTCCCAGTTGGATTTCCATCCGGAATGCTTGATCGGAATGTTATCCGTATGGCCTTCAATACCCACATTAAACTGCGCCATATTGTCTTTTAATATATCCGATACCTTGGTTAATAAAGGATATGCTTCAGACCTAATCTTGGACTTTCCGGAATCAAATAAAAGATCTCCTACAACGGTAATCACCAAGCCCTTTTCCATCATTTGCAGCTTTATCTGCTTATCATTTATCTCTTGACCTAACTTCTGCTCAAGCATACCCTTAGAGCGCATAAGTTCATCCAACTGAGCGCTCAATTCTTCTATTCTTTGAGCGTCAGAACGCCTGCCTTTTTGAAAAACAAAACTGCATCCGGCTAATCCTAAAGTTATGAATAAAACCATTGTAAATTTAAAAATCTTATTTCTCATCTTAACTCTCCTTAGCCCTTCGGGCCTATTTACTTGAAATTGAAATTTAAATATAACATAACCCTTTGCTATAGTCAAGGATAAAATCAAACTCTTTATAGATTTTATCCCACTGAAGTCTTGGCGAGCGCAAGCGAACCAAGGCAAGCACCTTATAGTTTTTATTTAGCGCAGTCCTTCCGAGTTTACGAGGCAGGGCAGACACCTTCTATATCTTATATGAACAGGGTATCTTTCCTGGCAGAACCTATTGAAACCATGGTTATTTTAGCCTTAAGCCGCAACTGTAATTCCAGCAGATATGCCCGGGCATTAGGATGCAACTCCTTAAAAGAACTCGGTTTATTATCCTGAGTAGGCCAACCCGGCATCTCTTTATAGACTGGAACGGCTTTGCTTAAGACTTCAAAATCATGGGGGAATTCTTTGATTACCTTACCTTTATATTTATAGGCAGTACAGATCTTAACCTTATCCAGGCCATCAAGGATGTCCATCTTCATAATTGCCAACTCCGAAATACCGTTGAGCATTACGGATTCCCTGGCCATTAGCGCATCAAACCAACCGCAGCGGCGCGGCCTACCGGTTGTGGCGCCGAATTCTTTTCCTTTATCACGCATAAAATTACCAAAACCTGACGCATACTCAGTGGGGAACGGACCCTCTCCTACGCGCGTAGTATAAGCCTTACAAACACCTACCACTTTATCAATCTTAACCGGCGATATACCTGTGCCGATACAAGCTCCACCCGAAGTTGCCGATGATGAAGTAACAAAGGGATAGGTCCCAAAATCAATATCTAAAAATGTCCCCTGCGCCCCCTCAAGGAGTATATCCTTTTTCTTATCCGTCGCCTCATTCAATAACACGGCGGTGTTAGACATATAAGGAGCGAATAATTTTCCATAATCAAGGTACTGCCGGTATATCTTCTCGAAACTAAACCCCGGATGCTGGTATACCTTCTTAAATATTTCGTTTTTCTCTTTAAGGTTATCCTTAAGTTTATCCCTGAAAACAGCCGGGTTAGCTAAATCAATCATCCGGATACCGCAACGATTGATCTTATCAGCATAACAAGGGCCTATCCCTCTGCCGGTAGTGCCAATTTTATTTTTCCTTTTGCCTTCACGCAGCTGATCCAAGTTCTTATGATACGGCATAATCAAATGCGCCAAAGTTGAAATCTTAAAACGCCGGGAAAAATCAATACCGTTATTCCGCAGGTCATCCAGCTCGCGTAAAAGCACCTCGGGGTCGATAACTACACCGTTACCAATGCAGCAGATTTTACCGGCATGCAATATACCCGAGGGAATAAGATGAAAGATATACTCTTTATCACCCACCACCACGGTATGGCCGGCATTATTGCCGCCCTGATAACGTACTATATAATCCACTTTTTGGGAAAGGATATCGATTATTTTCCCCTTGCCTTCATCACCCCATTGCATCCCTACAAGAACTATATTCATATTCCTCTTTCTTGGGTTCCCCCTATATACTGATTTATTAAGGTGTCATCGTAAAAATCTTATGCGCGATATTCGGATAGCGCGCGATAAAATTCAATTCATCATCAACCAACGGCTTCTGATTATGCACATTGGCATACCTGACCAGTTCCAGTATGCGCGTAGCCTCGGCATCATCCTTAAAAGCCACTTCCAGTTTTTCATAAACATTACGGAAACCCTTGATCCCGGAATATTCTCCGGCGGTAATTTTCCTGCCGGTCTCAATTATCTCCGGCTCTCCGCGGCCAAGCTCCTCATAATCATAAAGCTCATAATTACGCCTGTCTTTTAAAGCGCCGTCGGCATGGATTCCGGATTCATGGGCAAAGGCATTGGCGCCGACACCCGGCTGGTTAATCGGAATGGGGACACCAAAAGCATAAGAAGCATATTTACAGATCTTCCAGGCCATTTTCAAATCCACCTTCTCATCTAAATGATAATCCTGCATCCCCTGGCCGAATTTAAGCGCTAAAATTACTGAAACCAAGTCTGCGTTACCAGCGCGCTCACCCATACCGTTGACACAAGTATTAATATAAGCGTCCACGCCGGCATCATTGGATGCCCTGGCCCCGGCAATGGAATTAGCCACCACCAAACCCAAATCATTATGGCAATGCACTTCAATTGGCAAATCCACCGCTTCAGCGAGTGACTTTATACGCTCGTAAATACTAAAAGGAGTATCGCATCCTAATGTATCGCAATAGCGGATTCTTCCTGCGCCGGCACTCTTGGCCTTAACCGCAAAATCGATCAGGTATTTTAGGTCAGTACGCGAAGCATCCTCCGCGTTTACCCCGATAGTCTCGGCGCCTAATTTGATCGCCTCACCTACCGCTTCCTCCATCTCCCGGATCACCGACTGATGGTCAAGTTTACCTTTGAATTTATGGATGATCATCTGGTCGCTGGTTGAGATAGACAGATTAATATATTTTAAATCCGGGACCAGCTTAAAGGCGGCCTTTACATCTTCTTTTGTCGCGCGCAGCCAACCGCTAAGCCTGATATTCGAAAGCCCTTTTAATTTAACTAATTCTAAATTTGCATTCAGGTAATTTGTCTCATGGCGGGTGAGCGGAAAACCAAACTCCGACTGAAAAACCCCCATTTTATCCAGGTACCAGTTAATCATGGTCTTCTGTAGTTTAGACAAACAAATCCGCGATGTTTGCACGCCATCGCGATTGGTTACATCAAGCAGGTAAATTTTAGGTTTTTGCGACATAATAGCTCCCTGACTGCCTTAGGCAGTCCTGCCTGCCCTAAGCAGGCCTTATTGTTTATTTTTTTATTATTTTTCTAAGCTCTTCCTTATCCGGAACTCCCCGGGAAGAAAATATCTGGTAATTATCTAAAAGATAGCTCAAATTCAAGCTGACCTGGACCTCTTTATTTAAAGCGATGTTTTCTTTAAGCAAGGATTTTCCCTCGGCCCCCTTGGCGCAATTTCTTATTTTTTGTGTGTCCACTTCACTGAGGCAATCCTCCCACCAGGAACTATTAATATTCTTAGACCGGCAGGTCAGGTAATCCCAAAACTTCTGCGGATAATACTTCTGTACGCATACACCGCGTAAAGATTCTTCTATTTCCAAAGGACCATTCCTGGCTTCAAAACCGGCATCTTTTTCCACTACCAGGAAATGCAAATCCGGATTAAATTCTCTTAACACCGTAAGAAGCCCTGCCGAGTCTTTATCAAACAGACTGCAGAATAAATCCAGACTGCCTTTTTTTACCTGGCGCCTGACAAAATAAGATATTCCGCTCACCTGAGGCTTAAGCAGATAAAACCCGCTTTTTAATTCCAGGTTGTTTTTGAAATTTTCAAAATTAGCTTCTTTTTCCACTTCCCTGCCGATAATATAGGCAGGCAAAACTTCAATTGATAAATCCTTAATCAGACCCTCTGCCCGCTGGGAATCAATATATTCGGTACTTACCCCGGGGAATTGCTTTTTTAACTGTTCGATAACCGGTTCCGTATTACAAACAACGCAGTCTTTTGCGGTTATGACCATTAACCTTAATTTATTTGGTTCAGTAAACACGCAGTTAGCGACAGGCTCTCCCGGATTCTGGCAGCTGCCAATCAAGCCGTCTTTTTTACAATTAGCGTCGGAATAACAACGCGGCAGGATTGCCAATATCCCAGGGTCATCAGCAATCTTATCCGATAATCTTATCTCTTCATTTTTACAATTCAGGAGTTTTCCGTCTTTGACTTCCAGCGTAAGTTTCCCGAGTTTACGGCCCTGCCAAAAAGGGAGGGCTATAAACGTAGAGCCTATTCTGGGCTCAAACTCATCCTTGCCGGCATTGTAGCCGATAAAAAGAATGTCGATATCCTTAACCCTGGAGATTAAATCCAGGTTGTCCTTTTTATTCAAAGAGCTTAAAACAGCTACAACTTCCACGCCTTCACTTTTAAGGCGGCGGACCAATTCATCGATTACCGTATATGCGGTTACTTTCAAACCCTCTGACTTATTTCCAGCAGCCAGGCTAGTCAAGCCAATAACCCCGATCTTTATCCCGGAGGCCTGCTTAATAATATACGGAACTATTTTATCAGACTTTAAGTTAGCGCTTAAAAAAGCAGGATTATTTTCTCTGGCGTTCTTTAAAAAGAAATCTTTACCGAAATTAAACTCATCATTGCTTACAGCAACAGCATCATAACCCATCAATTCCATAGCTTTCAGGTTTACTTCGGAACGCTGCATATCCAACCGGACATTCTGGGTGTATTCATCGAGCAGGCCTCCGGCGGTAAAGGCGCCACAATCCAAAAGCAACAAGCCGGGATGCTTCTTCCGCATTTCCTTTACCAGTGAAGCACGGCGGGCAATCCCGCCATCCCGCTCAAAAGGACAGCTACAGGGATAAAGCATGGCATGGGTATTGCCGGTGTAAAGAATAGTTGCTTCTTTGGCGTAAAGACTGCCGGCACTTAATGCCAACAGGATTAAAGCAAATAATATTGTTTTGGTGCCTTTCATGTCCTGATAACTTTTACGGTTAAAATGTTTTCTAATTCGCGGATCTTATCCTGGATCTCCGGACTAACCTGGCTATCTACGTTTAATACGCTGATTGCCTTCCCACCTTGCTCGTCCCGGCCAAAGGTCATCGCGGCAATGTTGATACCACTTTTTCCCATGAGCGTACCCAGGCTACCGATTAAACCCAGTTTATCCGAATTACGGATAAAGACCATTTCCCCGATCGGATACAACTCAAGATAATAATCATCAATCTTTACAATTCGCGGCTGTTTATTGCTGGAAAGCGTTCCAAAAACTTTCTTTACTTCTTTGTCTGTCTTAATCTCTAGCTGAATAAGATTGACAAATTCCCCTTCCTGAGCCGACTTTGATTCACGCAGTTTTATCCCTCGCTCTTTAAGCAAAGATACGGCATTAACAAAATTTACCGTCTCCTTCAGTATCGGTTCAAGCACACCCTTGGCTAAAGCCATGGTTACCGGGCTTAAATTGTATTTAGTAATCTCACCGCTATAATTTATCACCAGCTCCTGGAACCTTCCTTCTATAAGCTGGGCGGCAAACATTCCAAGCTTCTCCCCTAAATTAATATACGGGCTAAGGATTTTACTTACCTCCGCCTCAAGGCAAGGGTAATTTGCGGCATTACGTATACCTCTACCTAAAAGCGCATCGCGCACAATTTCCGCTACTTCAATTGCCACATTGATCTGCGCCTCTTCGGTAGAAGCACCCAGATGCGGAGTGATAACTACATTATCCAGCTTCAGAAATTCATTATCCACAGAAAGCGGTTCGTTTTCAAAAACATCCATAGCCGCGCCGGCCACCTTTTGCTCTTTTATGGCCTTAATCAGGGCAATCTCATCGATTATCCCGCCGCGGGCGCAATTTATTATACGCACGCCTTTTTTCATTAAAGCAAACTCTTTATCCGAAATCATATGCCTGGTTTCATCGGTTAACGGAGTATGTACGGTAATATAATCGGCCTCCTGCAAGACTTTCTTTAACTCCGCAATCTCCACCCCGATACTTTCAGCAACCTCGGCCGATAAGAACGGGTCGTACGCCAATATTTTCATGCCAAAAGATAAGGCGCGCTTAGCCACTTCGGAACCGATACGGCCAAAACCTACAATACCGAGGGTTTTCCCATAGACCTCTACGCCCATAAACTTTGAACGTTTCCATTCCCCTTTTTTCGTCGAGGCATTAGCCTGCGGGATATTCCTGGAAAGCGCAAGGATCATACTAAAGGTATGCTCGGCGGTAGAAATGGTATTTCCCGCCGGGGTATTCATTACGATAATCCCTTTTTGGGTAGCTGCTTCCAAATCCACATTATCCAGACCGACTCCGGCGCGGCCGACAACTTTGAGCTTTTTAGCCGCCTGGATTATCTCGCTGGTTACCTTGGTTGCGCTGCGCACTACCAAGGCATCATAGTCTTTAATTATTTCTTTTAAGGCATCCGGTTTTAAGTCTGTTTTTACATCAACTGTAAGTTCCTTCGACTCCCTGAATACCTTCAATCCTTCTTCTGATAATGCATCGCTGACTAAGACCTTAATCATTTTATCTCACTCCTCACTTTTTTAAGAAAACTTCTTCAGCTGCCTTAACCCCCGCGCCTAATTCAAAGGAATAGCCTAATTCCTTTAAGACTTTCTCCAGGCAGGCAATACCAGCAATAATATCAAATTCCTCGATAAAACCCATATGGGCAAACCGGAATACCTTACCCTTTAATTCCGCCTGGCCGCCGGCAATAGTCACCCCGTAAGCATCGCGCATAGTCTTGACTAATTTTTCTCCGTCGATACCAGCGGGAACCTTTACCGCAGTTACCACATCCGAAGAAGCAGTCGGCGCAAACAATTCCAAGCCTAATGCCTTCATCGCGGCCTTAGTCGCAGAAGCCATCGCGTGATGCCGTTTAAATATATTCTCCAGGCCATCCTGCTTCATTATCCTCAATACTTCCACTAAAGCAATAACCAGAGAAATAGCCGGGGTAAAAGGCGTATCCGTTTTCTGGATTGCCTTCCTGGCCACGGTTAAATCAAAATAATACCGCGGGCTCTTTGAAACAGCAATCATATCCCAGGCCTTTTTGCTTACGCTTATAAAAGCCAGCCCCGGAGGAAGCATAAAACCTTTTTGCGATCCTGAAACACATACATCAACACCCCAGGCATCGGTTTTTAAATCAATGGCCCCCAAGCCGCTGATTGCATCAACTACTAAAACCGCATTATATTTAGCTACTACTTTACCGATCGCTTCAATATCAGTGGCGACGCCGGTAGAAGTTTCACAAAGCGTAGTAAAAACAGCTTTTATATTCGGATTAGCTTTGAGTCGTTTATCAATCTCCGCAGGCTCCACTGCCTTTCCCCACTCCACCTTAATCACATCAGCCAAGATGCCATACCCATTGCATAGTTCAGTCCAACGTTCTCCGAATTTACCGCTTTCAACGGTAAGT
>JALNZI010000061.1 GCA_023229385.1 Candidatus Omnitrophota bacterium
AAGATCGCCCAGAAGATTTACGAACAGAGAATAAAAACGCAAGGAGCCAACAATATGGAAGGTATTTTAGATGTTAATGAGATTATGAAGATTATCCCGCACCGGCAGCCTTTTTTGTTTGTTGACCGGATAACCCATTTAGAAAAGGGCAAGCGCGCGGTTGGAATTAAGAATGTGACTATCAACGATTATTTCTTTAAAGGGCATTTCCCCGGCCATCCGGTTATGCCGGGTGTAATTATTGTTGAGGCTATGGCCCAGGTAGGCGGGGTAATGATGCTTGCCTCCGAAGAGAACAGGGGGAAACTGGCCTTCTTTTTATCTATTGATAACGTGAAATTCCGTAAACCGGTAGTCCCCGGAGACCAGCTGGTACTTGAGGTTGAGGCAATAAAAGTTAAATCTAAAACCGGGCAGGTCCGCGGCCGGGCATTAGTAAACGGCAAGGTAGTTACGGAAGCGGATTTTGTATGCGCATTAGTGAGTGATTAAATATGCAGATACATCCCAGTGCTATAGTTTCTCCAAAAGCAAAAATAGAGCCCAGCGTAATTGTCGGGCCTTATAGTATAATCGGCGACAATGTCAGTATCGGCGCCAATACGCTGATTGGCTCGCATTGCGTAATCGAAGGCAATACTACAATTGGAGCCGCCTGCCAGATATTTACCGGCGCAGTTATAGGAAGCAAGCCTCAGGACTTAAAATTTAAAGGCGAGGATGTCTTCCTGGAGATAGGCAATAACAATATGATCCGCGAGTATTGCACCCTTAATCCGGGTACCGGCCAGGCTGGCAAGACGGTTATCGGGGATAATAATTTATTAATGGCTTATTCGCATGTTGCCCATGATTGCCGGGTTGGCAGCGATTGTGTGTTGGCGAATAATTGTACTTTAGCCGGCCATGTTACTATTGAAGATAAGGTAGTTATCGGCGGCATAGTGGCAATCCATCAATTTGTCAGAGTCGGTATGCTTTCGATTACCGGAGGTTGTTCGAAAGTTGTTCAAGACATCCCGCCGTTTTCTACCTGCGATGGGCATCCCGCGCGGGTTTACGGATTAAATCTTATCGGGCTAAGGCGCAAAGGCATTCTTCGTGAGTCGATTAAGCAAATTGACCGGGCATTTAAATTAATATTTAATTCCGGTTTGTCCGTAAAGCACGCTACTGAAAAAGTGGAAAAAGAATTAACCCTGACCGAAGAGATAAGCTACCTGATTAATTTTATCAAAAATTCAGAACGCGGCTTGACCCGTTCCTGCCGCTAAATTAAAATAGTATGCTCCTTCGCTTAAACACTTGAAAATTTCAAAGAAATTTTCGGCGTAAGCTCGGGATAAATTCGCGCATTGACTTACTCGTACTATCGTACTCGTAAGCCAAGCGCTCATTTAATGGAAAAAATAGGTTTAATCGCCGGAAACAGAAAATTCCCGCTGCTTTTTGCCGCCAGCGCTAAGAAAAAAGGTTATTCTGTGGTTGCTGTTGCTATCAAAGGCGACACCTCGGCTAAAATTAAGAAATTAGCGGATAAGGTGTATTGGGTAAGCCTTGGCGAATTTAATAAGATCTTCACTATATTTAAATCTGAAGGGATTAAAAATGTGGTTATGGCCGGCCAGGTCAGCCCGTTTCGGTTATTCAGCAGAGAGATTAATAAAAGCGAGGAGCTTAAGCAGATATTGGCCAGCCTGAAGGATAAAAAGACAGATACCTTGTTTGGCGCTGTAGCCCAGAGATTAGAGGCAGCAGGATTTAAACTTTTGGATTCCACTACTTTTATTGAGGAGCACTTGCCTAAATGCGGCACGCTTACCAAGCTTGAGCCGGATTTTGATACCTGGGAAGACATTTACTTTGGTTTAAATCTGGCTAAGTCGGTGGCTGAGCTGGATATCGGCCAGACGGTTGCGGTTAAGGCTAAGGCCATAGTTGCAGTTGAAGCTTTCGAGGGTACGGATAATTTAATCCGCCGGGCAGGCAAGGTCGGCCGTGGCAAGATTGTGGTTGTTAAGGTAAGCAAACCAAGGCAGGATATGCGTTTTGATATCCCGGTTGTGGGATTAAAAACCATTAAGAGCCTGGTTAAGGCGAAGGCCAGGTGTCTTGCTTTTGAAGCAGGTAAGACACTTTTTATTGATAAAGAAAAAAGCCTTAAGCTTGCCGATAAGAAGGGTATTTCCATAGTTGCGGTATAGTTTTCATAAACTTCTTGACATCATCTGGTTGTAGTGTGAGAATAAGCGTAAACAAAGGAGGAAATTATGCCACGTTCAGCCGGAACAAAACTGACAGAGTTTAAGCTGTATGCCCCCGGAGCCAAAAAGGTTGTGCTTGCCGGAAGTTTTAATAACTGGAGTACCAGTAAATTACTTGCTAAAAAAGACAGCAAGGGTAATTGGTTGGTCAAGGCCGGGCTTAAGCCGGGAAAGTACGAGTATAAATTCATCGTTGATGGATCATGGATCAATGATCCTCATTGTACTTCTTGCGTAGCCAACTCGCTTGGGACGCATAACTGTGTTGTGGAAGTAAAATAATTGATTTGTTTGCGGATCGTTAGCTAAACCAAAGGGCGCTACTTAATCAGTGGCGCCCTATCTATTATGAAATATATTTACGGGCCGATAAAATCACGCAGATTAGGGTTATCTTTAGGTTTGAGCCTTAGTTTGGATAAAAAATGTAATCTGGATTGTATTTATTGCCAATGGGGCAGGACTGCGGTTACTGTTTCCGAGAGAAAAGAATATGTCCGAGCCGATGAGATTATCCTGGAATTAAAAGATTGGCTTAAGAATAACCCTCAAGAAGCTAAAGATCTGCGTTTTGTAACCCTTTCCGGGCTGGGTGAACCGACATTAAATACCTGTATCGCAGAATTAATCCGCCGGGCAAGAGAAGCGACCGGGGCCAATATTGCTGTTATTACTAATTCCACGCTTTTGGGTGATCCCCTGGTGCGTAAATCAATTTTAGGGGCGGATTTGATCGTTCCTTCTTTGGATTCAGTGGATCCGGAGATATTCAAACAGATTGACCGGCCGTGCGCCGGTATAAAATTAGATGAAATCATTAATGGCCTAGTCGCTTTAAGGAAAGAATTCCGGGGCAAGATTTGGCTTGAGATAATGTTGATATCCGGGTTAAATGACGATATCCGGCATATTGAAGAATTGAATAAGGTAATCCAGTGCATAAATCCGGATAAGATTCAGCTTAATTCTCCGGTGCGTTCAACCGCGGAAAAGAATGTTCTTCCTGTTGATAAGGCTAAGTTAGAAAAGATCCGCCAGATCCTGGGAGATAAAGCAGAAGTTATCTAAATGTTTTGTTTTTTGTTGTAAGCCAGTGAGATCTAATTTATGCGCCTGTAGCTCAACTGGATAGAGCGCTAGCCTTCGGAGCTAGGCGTTGCAGGTTCGACTCCTGCCAGGCGCAAAAGTCCGTCTATGTCCGCCGGCAGCAGAAAAGTACAGTTCTTAATTATTCTTATCCTTTTGTTTACGGGCATAGGCTTGGTTCAGGTCATTGAATCTTATGCTGGCGAAAAGAAATTGATTCATTTCAAAGGTAATTCTTTTGTTGTGGAGGTCGCCGAAACAAAGCAAGAGCAAGAAAAAGGCCTGATGTATGTCAGTAGGCTTGCTCCCGAGGAAGGAATGCTGTTTGTTTATCCAGATGAAACCCGCAGGTCGTTTTACATGAAAAATACGTACTTGCCTTTGGATTTAATCTGGATGGATAAAGAAAAAAGAACTGTCTTTATCAAGAAAAATGCCGAGCCCGGGGATTCAGATATTTATGAGACGGTTTATCCCCAGGAAAAAGCTATGTATGTGTTAGAATTAAATGCCGGCAGCGTGGATAGGGTTGGTTTAAAAATAGGGGACGTACTGCAATTTTAGTTATTTTAAAGATAGATAGTGGTATAATTAATCAAAAGGGAGGGTAGGGATGAAGAAAATTATCATTTTTTTGTGTTTGGCGTTAGCCGGATGCGCAACAATTTCGAAAGAAAGCAAAATTCCTCAGGAAACTGTTAAGCCGCAAGCAGCCGTTGTTGTTGATCCAAAAGAATTAGATGAAATAATCTCGGTATTTAGCGAGGCGATTAAAAACAAGCCTGATTATGCCGGAGCTTATTATAACCGGGCGGCTGCCTATTTCCATAAGCAGGATTATGATAAAAGCTGGCAGGATATACATAAGGCGGAACAGCTGGGGCTTAATCCTGATTCCAAGTTTCTGGAATTGGTTGAGAAACTGAAAAAAGCCTCCGGCAGGGATAAGTAGGACCCAATTTAATCAATGTCCGGATATATCTGTCCACATTGTAAGAATCCTGTATATGATGATGAGGCTTTATTGTGCCTTTATTGCGGGGGAAGTCTTGGCCGCAATAAGCATACAATTATATTTACGGTTTTGATAATTGTAGTATTGTTAAGTTTTATAATCTTAGTTATTCGATAAGCCGCAGGTTGCTTACGTTAAAAATGAGTTGATTTTAAGTTATAATGGCAGGATAATAAAACAGCTGGATAAGTTGGTTTAAAGCCGCCAAAGGAGAAACAAATGAAGAAAAAAACTATATTATTGCTGGGTATAATTATCGCAGGTTTAATTATCGGGTTTTTCGTAGTCAGGGCAACGGCAAAGGGCTCCGGGGCGTTTAAATCGTATTATCCGGCTGGTCAGTTAAGGGAATCGGGAAGCCTTAAAGACGGTAAGCTTAGCGGTGCGTTTAAATCGTTTTATCCGAGCGGCCATTTGAAGTTAAGGGCAACCTATAGAAATGGCAAAAAAGAGGGCCCGGCCAGATTTTATTTTGAAAGCGGCAAGCTGCAGGCCAAGGTAACTTATAAAAATGATCAATCAGACGGTGTATCCAAATTTTATTTTGAGAATGGCGCGCTGCAGGCGGAAATGACTTATAAAGCCGGGAAATTAAACGGGGTGTCTAAAACTTATCGAGCCTCAGGTGAAGTTATATATATTGATACCTATGAGAATGGCGAAATGAAAAACCGTAAACCCCAGAATGCCACCGCATTGCCTCAGGCAAGTTCAGCCAAGTAAGATTTAGCCGGTCCGTTAATTCAAAATGAAGTTGCAAATTCAGCGGTTTTAAGTTAGAATACTCCTTAACCTTAAAACTTAAATCTTAGGGCCATTAGCTCAGCTGGTAGAGCAGGACACTCTTAATGTCAAGGTCGTAGGTTCGACTCCTACATGGCTCACTTAAATTATACGATTCTCCCCTGCATTTCAAAACCGCAACCTTTAACCCAGATATATTATTGAAAGAATTAGAATCTAAAGGTATAATAGTGAAAGCCTCAGGAAGAAACACGCTGGTAGAGGAGGCTCCTTCGGTTTATAAGGATGTAAACGATGTGGTAGGCGTAATAAAAGGATAAAAATGCTGGATATAAGATTCATCCGGGAAAATAAAGATTTGGTAAAGCAGGCGCTAAAGAACAGGGCTTTACAGATTGATATCGATGCGCTTATTAAGATTGATGATGTTCGCCGTCGAGCTTTAAGCGAGTTTGAGGAATTGGCAGCTAAGCGTAATAAAGCCAATGATGAAATCAGCCTGTTATTAAAAGAAAAAAAAGACGCCAAGAATAAGATATCTTCAATGAAGGATATCTCCAAGCGTATTGGCGAACTTGAGCCGTTAATAAAAGAACAGGAAGCAGAGTTAAATAAACTGCTTCTTAGTATTCCTAATCTACCGCATGTTTCTTTGCCGGTAGGGGATGCGGCTAACAATAAGATTGTGCGCAGCTGGGGAGAGCCAAAGAAGTTTAGTTTTAAACCGCTTAGCCATATCGAGATATGCCAGAATTTAGATATCGTTGATTTTAACCGGGCGACCAAGATCACCGGTTCGAATTTTATACTTTTTAAAGGCTGGGGGGCAAAACTTGAGCGCGCCTTAATTAATTTTATGCTCGATTTACATACCAATAAGCATGGTTATACTGAAATATTCCCGCCGTTTCTGGTTAACCGTGCCTCGATGCTTGGTACTGGCCAGCTTCCCAAGCTGGAAGAGGATATGTATAAACTTAAAGATGATGATTTATATCTTATTCCTACCGCGGAAGTCCCGGTTACGAATATCTTTCGTGATGAAATATTAGAAGAAGAAAAACTGCCTATTTTATATACTGCTTATACCGCTTGTTTCAGGAGAGAGGCAGGTTCATATGGTAAAGATACTAAAGGATTAATCCGGGTGCATGAATTTGATAAAGTAGAAATGGTTAAATTTGTTAAGCCCGAAGATTCTTATGCTGAATTAGAAAAACTGGTAGCTAATGCCGAGGAGGTATTGCAGATTTTGGAGCTTCCTTACCGGGTGGTACTGCTTTCTACGCAAGATATAAGTTTTTCTGCCAGTAAATGTTATGACTTGGAAGCTTATACCGCCGGCGTGGATAAGTGGCTGGAAGTATCCAGTTGCAGCAACTTTGAAAGTTTCCAGGCCCGCCGGGCAAATATAAAGCTGCGCCGCAAAGAGAGTAAAAAGGTGGAATTTTTGCATACCCTGAATGGTTCAGGTATTGCTTTAGCGCGTACGGTTGTTGCGATACTGGAGAATTATCAACAGGAGGACGGCTCGGTTTTGATCCCGAAAGCCCTGCAGCCGTATTTAAATGGCCAAGAAAGAATTACCCGATAAGAAATTGATTAAAGACAGTCCTTTATCTAAGGAGCCTTCCGCTCTTTCCGGGGATTTCTCCAGCAAGATATCCGGATTATCCAGCAAGGCCTTCGGGATAATCAAATTTATTTTAGGTATCCTTTTTCTACCGTTTGTCTATTCAACCGCGGTATCTTTTCTAAATGAATTAGGGGGAATGGATAAGAATTTCCAGGCAATATTCTGGAATGGGGCAATTTGTTTTTTGATAGTCTATCTGTTTATCTGGGAACCGCTAGCTATTTATAATTACGGGCATAAACTTTTAGAGACTGTATTCAGTTTCTTTAAGCCGATGGTTAATGTCGCTCCATTTCTTTTACCTATATATACGCTCCTGATCTTTATTATCTATGGCCTGTTGTCGTTAGTGATTAAAAGCGGCTGGCTGATTGAATATACGCTTTTTTTAGTTGGGTTTAGCGCTATCCTGCACCTGGTGTTTTCAGCCAAGAATATCCGCACTAAAAAAGGGGATTTCCTGAAAGGAAATTACATCTTCGGGTTTTCATTTATCTTTATCCTGAATCTTGGCTTGCTTGCTTCAGGGTTTAACTTTATTTTTAAAGAATACTCATTTGTGAATTTCTGCAATGTTTCTTTTAAAATAGCCAGCGGTATATTCTACGCTGTTTTTAAACAGCTTTTTTTATTTTGATCTTTTTGGTGGGGTGGCTGAGTGGTCGATAGCGGCGGTCTTGAAAACCGTTGTGGGCGTAAGTCCACCCAGAGTTCGAATCTCTGCCCCACCGCCAGTTGGGTTTGATGAGATCTTTTCCAGCGGAGCGATTGTCGCGGTTTTGGAGAGTTGGCAGAGCTGGTTGAATGCGGCGGTCTCGAAAACCGTTGTCGTCGTAAGATGACCGGAGGTTCGAATCCTCCACTCTCCGATAGGATTTTATTTTATGGCCCTCCTGAACATTAGGCAAAAATCCGGTTGTTTGCTTGCACTTTCTCTCTTCCTATCCTTAATTTTTTCTCCCTTATCCGCCCAAGATTTTTCACCCGCGCAAGTAAGAGATATTTCAGACCGCGCCTACGAACCGGCAGTGATTGAACTTTTGGATCAAGCTAAAGAGTCTATTGTTATTTCTATGTATAACATCAGTCTTGGCGCAAAAGAAAGGAATCCGGTAACCTTTCTTCTCCAGGATTTAATAGAAGCCCGCCAACGCAATGTTGCGGTTACGTTTTACCTGAACACCAATTTCAGGGAAATTGATCAAGAGCCCCATCAGCTTATCAGGAGCCCATTTTTTAAGAAATTAGCGGATGCCGGGTGTATTTTTCATCTTTTGCCTTCGCGCCTGCGCCTCCATGATAAACTTATTGTAGTGGATAATCATTTCGTGGTTGAAGGAAGCACAAACT
>JALNZI010000062.1 GCA_023229385.1 Candidatus Omnitrophota bacterium
CAGAGCCTGGGCGCTGAATATCAAGGCAAAAAAACCGGCTCAATCGGAGAGTTTTCTTTTTTCAGCCTGTGCCGGGGCAAAGGCCTGACTATTTATGAAGGCGGATTAGCAATTACCAATAAGGCGGAATATGCGCAGCTATTAAAGAATACCTCAAAAAAAATCTTCCGAACGGATGCATTCTCCGAATCTTTAAAAATAGCTGAGCTGTTGGCTTACAGTATTTTCTACCGGCCGGGCTTATTCTGGTTTGCCTTCAGGTTGCCGCAGATCTTCTGGCAGATGCGCAATAATCCCATAAAAGCAATGGGTGATTATTTTGAGCTGGATTTCCCCACGCATAAAGTATCCGCCTTTAGAGAATACATTGGATATCTTAATTTCCCTTACCTGGACAAGGAAATTAATAAACAACGGGAAAAAGCGGGTTTTTATTTACAGGCCTTTAAAGGATTAAGCGGAATCAAACCTATCCAGGAGCTGCCCCGAACAAAAGCAAGCTACCCTTATCTTACCATCATTTTTGAGACACCCGAAAAAAGGAACAAGGCTCTAAGAATATTCGAGAATTCCGGGCTAGGGATATCCCAGGTATATTTACAGGCAATTACGGATTATGATTACTTAAAAGACGTTATCCCTGAGGCAAGCTGCGAAAATGCCCGCGGGATTGCCCAGCAAACTATTACTTTAAGCACAAGCAGTTTTTTAAAAGAGTCGGATTTTAAAAAAATAATTGATAAGCTCGGGAAAATTTAGGAGATAAAATGATAGTTTTTTCATTACAAGAAGACAGACGCAAAATTACTGATATACCTGATTCCAGCCTATTCCTGCCCGGAGATAAAAACCTCTGTTTTCTGATCCACGGGCTTACCGGTACGGCTAAAGAAATGGGCGCTATTGCCCAGCGTCTAAATAAACAGGGCTTTTCAGTAGTTGCCCCAATGATGCTCAATCACAATAAATCCATCTCCTGCCTGAAGAAAACAACCTGGCAGGAACTTTATAATGCTATCCGCGCCGAATTCCTGAAATACGCCGACGAATATGAGAATATATTTGTGGCGGGGCTTTCTTTTGGCGCTTTAATCGGAATCATGCTCACCCATGAATTTCCTGACAAAGTAAAAGCTTTGAATTGTTTCTCGCCTACCCTTTTCTATGACGGCTGGGGAAACCCAAAATCCAGGATTTTTCTTCCTTTAATCTATAAAACGCCGTTCAAATATTGGCTTTATTTTAAAGAAGAATATCCTTACGGACTGAAAAATGAACGCCTGCGCTCTAAGGTCGAAAATTTCTACAAAGACGCTGACCTCTTTGATTACAGTAAGGTGCATCTTTACGGATACCCGGTGATCCCGGTTTCCTGTATGCACCAGAATTCTCTTTTGGCAAAAAAGGTAATTTCTATACTTAAAGATATAAAAACCCCGATACAGTTATTGCAGGCAAGGGAAGACGACGTAACCAGCCCTAAAAATTCATATTGTATTTATAACCGCGTCCAATCCAAAGAAAAGAAAATAATCTTTTTGGAAGATTCCTACCACATTATTACCGCTGACCAAGAGAGAGATAAGGTTGCCGAAGAAACCGCAGCCTTCTTTGAAAAACATAAGGCTTAAGCGAGGACTTCCTGCAGGATTTTCAGATTAACCTGTTCATTAACCTTAAGGATGAGGTCCTTAGGGGCGTTATCCGCCGCAACCCGCTTAGGATGGTCAAGCCGGGAAAGCGCAGCTTTTAGCCTGTTCGAGATTGCCGGATATGAATAATCCCCGGTTATATCTAAACCGATTATATCTAAATTATTACAGATAAGTTTGACCATGGTTAAAAGTTGATTCAAGCTTAGAGAACCTTCTTCCCAATTGGTAAATGCAAAATCGCTTTTCAGGCAATCTTTATCTATTGAAATATAGGCCTTATTCACCGGCAGGCGCTGGATTAAATTCAGGAAAAAATCGGTTAAATCTTTTTTTTCCAGTTCCTGCCATATAATCCGGCTCGAGAAAAAATCTTTTTTGGCAATAACTGAAACGTTTTCTGCTATCCCCCTTAAATAAACCCGGCTGGGTTTATGTCTAAAAGGATAAATTTCCAGGCGGCCATCAGCTAAAGAATTCAGATTTGCTGTCTGTAACCCAAAACCCGACAAATCGTCAGACCCCATACCGATAAGAATGCATTTAGAAATATTCTTATTTTTCAGGGCTTGACTAACCCATGAACCGCAGCCAAAGCGCGGAGGAAGAATATCCCAATCCGGATGGAAATCAAATACAATCAAACACGCCGGTTGATCAATTTGAGCTGTTAATACCTCGCTTATATGATGGAAGTCTCCGGAACCTAAAAAGGTAGGGTAATTTTTCTCTTCTGATGCAAGTTTACCTGCTATTTTGTTGCGTACTGCCTGAGACATAAAAAGCCTGGCCGAGGCAGCAAAATCTGTACAGTCAACAACCTTGGCCGGATACCGGCAAAGGAGCCCGGATTGCTGGATAATACTGCCATCAAAATTCAAAACTCGGATAGTTTTATTCAGCATGCAGGAAATTTCAACTCCTGCCTTTTACGGCAAGCAGAATCTTATTATTTCTTAAGCGCCTTGTTTAATGCCTCTTCAAAAAGATCGATGCCTAAATCAATCTCTTTCTCGGTAATATAAAATGAGGGGGCAATAGTAAAGACGTTCTTATAATAACCGCCGACATCCAGGACCAGACCCCGCTTCTTGCCTCCGGCGTTTAAAGAACCGCTTAAACCTAAATTTACAATCTTATCGGTTAATTCCCTGTCCGGGGTATAGCCGTCCTTTCCGCACATCTCAATTCTTAAAGCTAACCCCAGCCCATCCACATCTCCGATCTGCGGATATTTTTTCTGCAACTTCTTAAGCTGGGAGACAAAGTACTGCCCCTTTTTATTAACCGAGGTAGAAAAATCAGACTCTTCAATCAGTTTCATTACCTCCAGGCCAACAGCTGTTCCCAGAGGATTGCTTGAAAATGTTGCATGGGTTGAGCCCGGGGGGAAGACATCCGGAGAAATAAGTTTCTCTTTAGCCCAAACCCCGGAAATCGGATTTAAGCCGTTAGTTAAAGCCTTGCCGAATACAATAATATCCGGAGTAATATTAAAATGCTCAATCGCCCAGAACTTCCCGGTACGGAAAAAGCCCATCTGTATTTCATCGTCAATAAAAAGTATACCGTAACGGTCAAGTATCTCTTTTAACCCTGAGAAGTAATCCTGGGGAGGGACTATATAGCCGCCCGTGCCCTGGATAGCCTCGGCGTAGAAAGCAACAAATTCACATTTGGAATTCTTTTTGTTAACTACCGCATGGTACTCGGTTTCAAAAAGCTTCTCAAATTGCTTAAGACAGTATAAATCGCAGAAATCCTTTTTCTTATCATACGGGCACCTAAAACAATAAGGATAAGGGATGAACATCGCCCTGTCCCCGAAATGGCCGAACTTCTCCCGATACCTGAAACTTGAGGTTATTGCTGATGCCGCCAGCGTCCTGCCGTGGTAGCCCCCCATAAAAGCAAATACCAAACTCCTTCCGGAATGATTGCGTACTAATTTCAGGGAATCCTCCAAGGCGCTGGAGCCTCCGACATTAAAATGGATCCTGCCTTTTTCCTCGAATGTCCGTTCATTTTTCTGTGCCAATTTTGCGGCAAGCTGGATTTTTTCTTCATGTAAATACTGACAAGCCAGCTGCGGCAAGGTATCAATCTGTTTCTTTAGAGCGGCATTCAAGCGCTTATTCTTATAGCCGAAATTGGCTGCCGAATACCACATCTGTAAATCCAGGAATTCCACCCCTTCCCGGTCATAAAGGTAGCTCCCCTCGGAACTCTTGAATACATTTAATTTCTCGGCATAGTGCACAGTATCGCCCCAGGAACAATATTTGGCCTCCAGATCCATCAACTCATCGTGGGTAAAAGTTTTTTCATTCTTGCTTGGTTTGGTCAATTGCTTTTGGCTCATGCTAATTTCCTTTTTAATTGGTTAAACACCTCTTTTAAATTATGAAAGACTGTGTGTTCCAGTTTATTATCCTTAAAATACTTAAGCAGGCTATCTTTGGCGAAAACCAGATGGGCGCGTTTAGCCGGACAGATATCTGAAGCCCCATCCCCAACATAAATTATTGTAGCGTCTTTTGGCGAAGAATCCAAAAGGTTTTTTGTTTTGCAATGCGCGCAAACCTGGCAATCTTTATTTTTAAAAGGATAATCCGTAATAGCCTTACCCCGGGAAAAACTCAATTTGTTAGCCAGGACTTTAAGTTTTTTTATCCGGTTGATCTTTAGAATCTGGTTAAGTATATAATCAAAATTATCGCTTAAAACTACTGTCTTTACTTTCTTTGATTGCAGAAATTTATAGAGTTCTTTAAAATAAGGGTCAAGCTTTATCTTGGGCAGATAAGCATCCAGGGATTTCTTTTCCAGGTCCATACCCCTGAGCTGACCTTCCATGCAGGTCTTTGAGCCGATCCTTCCGCTCTTCCACCTTTTTTCCAGTTCCACCCAACGGTCGTCCCGTGAAAAAAGCAAAAGCATATTATCAAATACATCGCAGGTGGCGATAGTATTATCAAAATCAAAGAATACAATGCACTTTTTAGGATTAATTTGATTGTTTTTATCCGACATATATAAGTAAAATTTACCCCTATCACTTAATAGGGGTAAGATTAAGGTGAGTCAAAGTTATTAAGTTATTTTACCCCTAAGCTGAATAGCTGTCAATATTCATTTTAAGGCCTCAAACCCTTATCTTACAGCCTTAAGCGGGGTCAAAAATTCCGGCTAAATCTGCCTGGCAAAAAGTGCATTTGTTTTTCGCTATATGGAATTTACTCACGTTGAATCCTTCCCTTTTAATAAGCACCTTCCCGCAGGCAGGACAAAGGGTATCCTGGCCCCACAATCCCAGATTGCCGGGATAAACATAATACAACCCTGCGGCATTACCTAAATCACAAGCTAGCTTAAGAGTATGCTCCGGGGTATCCGGATAAGCGTCAAATTTATAATCCGCATGGAATCCAGAGACATGCCAGGGAATATCCTTACTTATCCCGGCGATGAAATTGGCAATCTGGGAAAGCTCATCCGAAGAATCATTCTCCCCGGGAATTACCAAAGTAGTAATTTCAATCCAGACCCCGGCTTCCCTTAAGCGCAAAATAGAATCCAGTACCGGCTGAAGATGACCGGAACAAATCTTTTGATAAGAGCTGTCTTTAAAAAACTTTAAATCAATATTAGCCGCATCCAGATAAGGCTTGAGCAGATTAATAGCTTCAGAGGACAGATAACCATTGCTGACAAATATATTGTATAAACCCGCCTCTTTTGCCAGCCTGGCCGTCTCCAAAGCAAACTCAAAATACACTGTAGGTTCTGTATAAGTATAAGCTATGCTCCGGCAATTATTTTCCCTGGCTAAATCAACAACCTGCTGAGCAGTAAAATCCTCTGCTGGCTGCGGAAATGACGGGTCAAGCTGGGATATCTGCCAATTCTGGCAAAATCCGCAGCGGAAATTACAACCGGCGCTGGCAATAGAAAAAGCCAGGCTCCCGGGTAAGAAATGATACAAAGGCTTCTTTTCAACCGGGTCGACGTTAAGGGCAACCAACTTTCCATAGCTATGAGTATACAGGATCCCCCGGATATTCTGCCTTACTCCGCAAAAACCGAATTTTCCATCCGGAATTATACAATTGTGGCTGCAAAGCTGGCAATGCACCTTTAGAGACTCTAAATGTGTATAAAGCAGGGCTTCTTTCATATTAACAGGTGTGCAAAACTGCTTTTCGGGACACAATCAATATTATAGATCTTGTTTTCGGTTTCAGGAAAACGCCGCCAGGAAACCTCCATATTCTTTAAACCTAGAGTATCAGAATACGCAGAGACGATCCGGGCAGACAAATAAATCAACTCTTCAGTCATTAGACCCCTGGCTAAAGAAGTGGGCCCGGCCAAATCTTTCTGAGGGAAAAACAAATAGTCTCCGGATCTGGCCAACTGGATGAGCAGCTTGTTTTCATTTTCATCCCTGCCCACAACCAGCCTGACCTTCTTTTCAATACGTAAATGCCTGCCCACTTTTAAAAGCGTCAGATTATCCAGGTTTAATTCTTCATGCTTAAGCAACTCCTCTAATCTCCTGGAAAAACAGGGATCGGTCAATAAACAGCCTCCCGCGGGAGTTGCATATTTATCTATGCCAAATTTCTTGGCTAATTGCATCTGCGGAGTACGCATTCGGCCGTTAAAGTTAAGCAGTTGATCCCGCCTGACCCAGCCTTCCCTTTCCGCTAAACTGGGAGCGAAAAACTGCGCCGACAACGGCCGGAGCAATAAATCATCCAGCCCGCTCCTCTGTTTGATTAACCCCAAGGCCTGTTTGTTTTGAGACATCGGACGCTGGCCTAAGACTTCGCCGCTAACAATGAAATTTGCTTTTAATTCCGAAAGCAGCTCCCTGGCCTTACTAAACATGAGGATTTTACAGTCAATGCAGGGATTCATATTGGAACCAAAACCGTAACGGGGATTCTCTATAAGAGATAAAAATTCAGCTCCTAAATCAAACTCCAGCAATTCTATTCCTATATCAGGAAAGTTTTTCCTGATATCAAGCTTACAGAACGGAATCTTAAAGTGCACTCCAATAACTTCAACCCCCTGCTCCTTGATCAGCTTGGCAGCCAGTAAACTATCCAGGCCCCCAGAAATTAATGCTAATGCTTTTATTGGCATGTTGGATATTCAACGGCTTGATTACTCTGGTAAGAAATTCTTGGCTAATGCCATAAATATTATTCCCAGCAAAAATGCTAAGAAGGCTGCGGTTGAACGCTTAAGGTCATTCTCTTTATGCAGTTCGGGGATAAGGTCGCTGGTAGCAATATAAATGAAACCTCCGGCAGTAAAAGGTAATATAAAACTCGCAAAATTCTTAACCAGGTCGGTTACAAAATACCCGATAACCGCACCTAAGACCGCCATAAGCGCCGAGGCAAAATTAAACAAAAGGGCCTTCTTTTTCGTAAACCCGCCGTATACCAAAACAGCAAAATCACCCAATTCCTGGGGAATCTCATGCAAGACAATCGCCAGCGTAGTAACCAGGCCCAGCTTTAAAGAAACTATAAAGCTTGCGGCAATAACCATACCGTCAATAAAATTATGGAAGCCGTCTCCTACCAGGTTAAGATAGGTGAAGGCGTGGATTGTGCAGCCTTCCTCCTCATGGCAATGCCTCCAATGCAAATACCTCTCCATAAGAAAGAAGATTATAATCCCGAGGATAAGATATGAAAATACCGCGTTGCTGTTGTTATTTTCCAGGCATTCCGGAAGGATATGCAGAAAGGCGCCGCCGATAAGGGCACCGGCGGAAAAACCGATCAGACAAAAAAGAATTTTATGCAGCAGATTACCCTTTATGGAAAGGGTAAAAATACCCACCAGGGATATAAGGCTGACTAAAATTGTACTGGCAAGAATCCAGAATAAAACCATATATAGGGAATTAACCTAAACAGGGTTTTCTGCCTTTATTGGCTTTCTTCGAACGCCAGTTAAGTTTTCCTCTACGTTTTCTTTTTCCCATTTTTAATCCTTATAATAAGTTTGCGGTACGTTTAAGACGGTATAGCGCGCTGCTTCAAGCAGGCATTCATAAATAACCTTCCCCATAGGCGTGCCGGCATATTCGCTTAAAGCCGCCTTAAAGAACTTGTCATGAGGAGTCTTGATTTTAGTCCCGGGGTTTTCCACTGCCTGGCTTTGAATATCCCGGCTGCTGATTACGTTTGAAGTAGCCCGGTCTACAATACGCAGGTTCAACTGCATTGTTGCTTTATTCAGAGAGGTCCCCAATAACCCTCCCATATAACTGCTGGCAGCGCTTCCGCCGCCTGCTAAGCCGGATTTTCCGCCTGAATTTTCCGGTACAAACTCGATAATCCCTACGCTGACAATTAAATCCGTTTCCGACGGAGAGACCATTACAAAACGCCGGGTATTGCTTAAGATATTGATA
>JALNZI010000063.1 GCA_023229385.1 Candidatus Omnitrophota bacterium
AAAGAAGGGTATTCATATTACTTGACACTGTAACTTTTTGTTGTTATTATGTTTAGCATATACACCCTGGATTATGGCACCCAGCGCTAATAAGGTATTGCGCTGGTGTGTGCTAGGTAGCACAAGTGGCGGTGTACCCTTGCGGGTAACACCTGTGCTTAAAGGAATGCACGGTATACCTTTCCTGGGTAAGGAGGAGAGAAGATGACCAAGAAGGACATTGTTTTAAAAGTATCCGATGAAACAAACTTAAAGCAAATAGATGTCAAAGAAGTTGTGCAAAGGACATTCGATTGTATTGTTGACGCCCTGGTTAGAGGAGAGCGAATTGAATTACGCAACTTCGGCGTCTTTAAGATAAAACAAAGAAAAAGCCGCACAGGCAGAAACCCGCGCACTAACCAGGTTATTCCTGTCCCTCCCAGAAAGGTAGTGGTCTTTAAAGCTGGCTTGGAAATGAAACAAAAAATTAAATAATCCAAAAATAACTCATGTTCAAAAGGGTCCCCGGCACTAAAGACGTTTTGCCTGATGAAACGGGTCATTGGCAGGCAATTGAAGAAGCAGCGCGTAATATATTTTCGCTTTATAACTACCGCGAAATCCGTACTCCGGTAATTGAAGAAGCATCCCTCTTTAACCGCACACTCGGAACTACCACTGAAATAGTCCAAAAACAGATGTTCCTTATTCATAACCAGGAGGATTTATATGCCTTGCGTCCTGAAGGCACAGCATCAATTTGCCGCAGCTACCTGGAAAATAACCTGGATAAAACCAACGCATTCATAAAACTATATTATATCGGCCCGATGTTCCGCCTGGAGCGGCCGCAAAAAGGAAGGCTGCGCCAATTTCACCATATCGGCTGTGAAGCAATCGGCTCAACAGAAGCAATTCTTGATGTAGAAGTAATCAGCCTGGCCAGCCGACTGCTTGAAGGATTCGCTGTTAAGGATTATAAAATAAAAATCAATAGCCTGGGCTGCCCTAAAGACAAACAGACGCTCAGCTTGAATTTAAAACAGGGGTTGCAGAAAGAAAAACAAAGACTCTGCCCTGACTGCCAGTTAAGACTCGAAAATAATATCCTGCGGGTATTGGATTGTAAAAACGAAGAGTGCCGCAAGATAGTCAAAACACTTGAACTTAAAAACAGCTATCTTTGCCAGGATTGTTCATCCCATTTTGAAGAAGTAAAGAACGGCTTGAACAGCCTGGGAATCGCTTTTGACGTAGAGCCGCAACTGGTGCGCGGCCTGGATTATTATAACCGCACAGTATTTGAATTCACTCATTCTAATCTGGGCAGCCAGGACGCTATCGGAGCAGGCGGACGCTACAATAATTTAATTAAAGAGTTGGGCGGCCCGGATATAGGAGGCATTGGATTCGCCTTCGGCGTAGAAAGACTACTTTTGGCATCCACGCTGCCTGAAAAAAAAGTTTCCAATAACCTGGTTTACCTGATCACCCTGGGCGAAACCGCAAAAAGCGCGGGGATCAAGTTATTAAACCAGCTGCGTTCCTGCGGAATACCCTGCGAAACAGATTACCTAAACAGGTCGTTAAAGGCAGCGATGCGTGCCGCCAATGATGCATCCGCAAGGTTCGTTTTAATTTTAGGCGAAGACGAGTTAAGGAAGAATGTAATCTCGCTTAAAGATATGTCAAATAGTACACAAAGAGAAATTAATCTAGAGGACTTAACCAAGGAACTAAAATGCTAAGGACACATACTTGCGGAGAACTCAACACAACCGATAACGCAAAACAGGTAACCCTCTGCGGCTGGGTTGCCCGCAGAAGAGACCACGGGAAATTAGTCTTTATCGATATCCGCGACCGCAGCGGTTTCACACAGATAGTTTTTATCCCCAACGAATCCGGAGAGGCTTATAAATTAGCGCAGGATTTAAGAAACGAATTTGTAATTAAAATAAGCGGGGTAGTAAATAAGCGGCCTAAAGGAACAATTAACGAGAAATTGGCAACCGGAGAAATCGAGGTTTTAGCAAAAGAGCTGGAGATATTGAACCCCAGCCTGAACCCGCCATTTGAAATTGAAGAGGAAACTGAAATAACCGAAGAGATGCGCCTTAAATACCGCTACCTGGATTTACGGCGCAAGAAGGTTTTTAACAACCTGGCTTTAAGAAGCAACCTGTACAAGGTTATCCGCACTTATTTAGGAGAGAATAAATTTATCGAATGCGAAACTCCAATACTCACAAAATCCACCCCGGAAGGCGCCCGGGATTACCTGGTCCCTTCACGGCTTAATCCCGGACAATTCTTTGCCCTTCCCCAGTCACCGCAATTATTCAAACAGATACTGATGGTTGCCGGGATAGAAAGGTATTACCAAATCGCCAAATGTTTCCGCGATGAAGACCTGCGCGCCGACCGCCAGCCGGAATTCACCCAGCTGGATATTGAAATGTCTTTTATTGATGAAGAAGATATCTTTAACCTTACCGAAAGATTAATGCAATTAATCCTTAAGGAACTAAAAAACATCGACATAAAAATTCCTTTCCCGCGCATAAGCTATAAGGAAGCAATGGAAAAATATAAATCAGACAAACCAGACCTGAGGCCGGAATCAAAAAATGATTTTGCCTTTTGCTGGGTGGTAGATTTTCCTCTTTTTAAATATAATGAAGAGGAGAAACGCTGGGATAGCGAACATCACCCCTTTACCGCACCGGCGGCAGACGACCTGGAAAACCTGGAGAAAGACCCGGGGAAAGTTAAATCCCGCTCATACGACTTAGTCTTGAACGGTATGGAATTAGGTAGCGGCTCAGTAAGAATCCATCGCCGGGAACTTCAACAAAAGATTTTTAATATAATCGGGATAAGTGAAGAGGAGGCAGCTAAGCGTTTTGGTTTCCTGCTTGAGGCATTTCAATATGGAGCGCCTCCGCATGGAGGGGTCGCTTTTGGTCTAGACAGGCTGCTGGCAATCCTTTCCGGAGAAAGCAGTATACGCGAAGTTATCACTTTCCCGAAGAATTCCGCTGCTTTCTGTCCGTTAACCAGCGCACCTTCAGATGTAGGAGAAAAACAATTAACCGAACTAGGCATAACTATTAAGAGGAGGAAGTAAAATGAACAAAATCAAGTTAGCCGGAATTTGCGTATTAACATCCACCTTGGCTTTATCAGGCTGCGTAGCCAGGACATACAACCTGACCCGCGACAGGCTCGACCAGGATCTTTCTTCAACATCAGGCAACCGCGGTTATATTATGGGTTCAGCTCCTGCTGAGCCGGCAGAAAGAAAAACTACCCGCACTACCCGGATCTTTGAGGTAGAGCTGGGTTTTACCAAACCGACACAGGCAAAATGCCCGTCTACTATGCCAATAGCCAGCAGCTCAGATGAACCGGTAATGATCCAGGAAACTCAAATCGAAGAAACATCGGTTCAGAATTTTGAAAACTATACCGTGGAAAAAAATGATACCTTGCAGAAAATTTCAAAGAAATTCTACGGCACTACCAAAAACTGGCCAAAGATTTACGAAGCCAACAAAGATGTTTTACGCTCACCGGATAAACTTTATGCCGGTCAAAATCTAAAAATACCTTCCACCGGAGAACTGAAAACTGAAACTGTAGAACTGATAGAAACAAAAGAAAACCTTAAATAGTGGATAAAATAATAAAGTTTGAATCGCAAAAAGAGGCGCAGGGTTTTTTTGGCGCCCAGGATTCAAATACAAAGAACATTGAGAAAGAACTCAAGGTCAAGCTTACTTTACGCGGCGATTACCTGAAGATAAGCGGGACAGCCGGTAATATCGAAAAGGCGGGACAGTTGGTAGAATACCTGCTAGAAGGCCTGCGTTCGGGAAACGACGAAGTAGGCAAAAACGATCTTGCTTATTTAATATCTAATTTTAAAAAGGGCGGGAAAAAACAACAGCTGGTAGGATTAGATACGGGAATTACACAATCCTCGGCGGGAAAGCAAATCGGGCCGAAAACTACCGGCCAAAATGAATACGTTGAGGCAATCAAGAAACATGATATCGTTTTCGGAATCGGGCCTGCGGGTACCGGAAAAACTTACCTGGCTATGGCTTGCGCGGTAGAAGCGCTAAAAAAACAGGAAGTGCGCAGGATTATTTTGACCCGGCCGGCGATTGAAGCAGGCGAATCCCTGGGGTTTCTTCCCGGAGATATGCAGGCTAAAATTTCTCCATACCTGAGACCGCTTTACGACGCCTTATACGATATGATGGAGGCCGAACGTATTGAGAAATATATCGAAACCGGGATAATCGAAGTGGCCCCGCTTGCCTATATGAGAGGCAGAACGCTGAATGACGCCTTCATCATTCTCGATGAAGCGCAAAATTGCACTGCCGAACAAATGAAAATGTTTTTAACCCGTCTGGGTTTCGACTCCAAAGCGGTGATCACGGGAGATATGACCCAGAGTGACCTTCCCAACGCCCGGCCCATCGGCCTGTTGCAGGCTCAAGACATACTTAAAAATATTGAAGGGATAAAATTCATTTACTTTAGCGGTTCGGATGTGGTCAGGCACGCACTGGTGCAGAGAATAATTGAAGCTTATGAAAAAACTGTTAAATAAAAAGAACTTATTTTTTTCAGGCTTATGCGTTTTTATTTTTCTCTTTAGCCAAATCATCCACATGAATCCGGCCATCCCGTTATTCTTAATCATCCTTTATCTTTGTTTCTATAATAAATTCGTAAAGTTAAAAAACGCTAGTCTTACTAACTTAAGTTTTCTTTTCCTGATTTCTTTTGCTATCGGCCACGCCTTGCTCAAGGAAGGGTTGGCTTTCTATTTTATCCCTATTCTGATTATACCTATGCTCAGCGTATTGCTATTTAATAATCCTGAGGTAGCTTATTTTCTGTCATTGGCAGCCTCTTTATCCCTGGCCTCTCTTTGCACGGAACCTTTTAAGGTCTGGTTCATTTTTATGGCGGGATGCTCCTGCGCAATTCTCTTAGTAAATAAAGCCCAAAAACGCACCAGAGTTATCCAGGCAGGATTTATCTGCGGCATGGTGCAAGTAATCAGCCTTGTACTCTTTGAGCATTTTTGGATTAATCAACCGCATAGATATTTAATGATCCTGCTGATTAGCCTGGTCTCGGGAATAATTGTCCTGGGAATCCTGCCTATCTTTGAATACCTTCTGCAGACTGTAACTAATATCAGCTTACTGGAATTGGCAGATTCCCATCATCCGCTCTTGCAACGGATGATCCTTGAGGCCCCGGGCACATACCACCATAGCCTTATTGTCGGCAACCTCTCAGACACCGCCTGCACTACTATAGGGGCAAACGGCCTCTTAGCCAGGGTAGGGGCATATTATCATGATATCGGCAAGCTGCAAAAACCGGAGTATTTTATTGAGAACCAGCAGATAAAAAAGAACTTGCACGATGAGCTTTCTCCTACAATGAGTAAGCTGATTATCATGAATCATATAAAAGAAGGTTTAGATCTGGCTAAGAAATATTCTTTAAGCCCGGTACTTTGGGATTTCATCCAGCAACACCACGGCAACAGCCTGGTTTATTATTTTTACCGCCGCGCCCTTGAAGGCAAGGAAGAAGACCAGGAGATAACGGAAGAGGGATTCCGTTATCCCGGGCCAAAACCAAATAGCAAGGAAACCGCCGTTGTTCTACTGGCAGACTCTGTTGAGGCAGCCACGCGTACCTTAAAAGACCCTACACCGGCAAAAATCGAAGAAATAGTCCACAAGATAATAAACAATAAATTCATTGACGGCCAGCTTGATGAATGCGAACTCACCTTAAAAGATATCGAGAAAATCTCCAGCGTTTTTACCAAAATGCTAAGCGGAATATACCATAGCCGGGTAAACTACTCCTAAAAACAATTTAAAACATTTTTAAACAATCTTTTTCAATATGGTGAAAATAACAATTAACAACCTGCAAAACAAGCTGCCTATACCTGAGGCAGGCATAAAAAACCTGATCCGCAGGATCCTTAAAGGAGAGAAGGTTAAGAAACCAGGCTGTATAAATATTTGTTTTACGGATAATAAGCTGATCAAAAAACTTAATGCCAGGTTTTTAAATACCCCCGGGGCTACTGATGTAATCGCCTTCAACCTAAGCAGCAAAACCTCTGCGGCGCTCCTGGCGGATATCGCGATTTCCACTGAAAGTGCGATAAGTAATTCCCGGAGTTTTAAAACCTCCCCCGCCAAAGAACTGTTGCTTTATGTCACTCATGGAATATTGCATATATTAGGTTTTGATGACCATACCATTAACCAAACCCGGCTAATGCGTAAAAAGGAAAATGAATATGTCGATAGATAAAGCGGAGGCGCTAGTTTTAAACAAACGGGATATCCGCGAAACCTCAATCATTGCGGACTTTTATAGCCGGGAGTTCGGAAAATTCAGCGGGCTGCTTAAAGGCATACGCACTGAGCCGGAAAAATTCGCCTCAAACATTGAGCCCTTTTCACTGAACGAGGTTATCTTTTACAGAAAGACCCACTCGAATATCCACCTGGTAACCCAGGCGGACAAATTGAATAACTTTACCCAGATACGTTCGAGCATTGAAAAAACCACCCAGGCCGTATTTATGATGGAGCTGATCAATTCCCTGATGCAGCCTGAAGATAAAAACGAGGATATTTTTGAGCTTGCCTTAATCAGCCTTAAAGAATTAGAAACCAATTACAACCCGGCTAAGATCGCGACAATATTTAAAATAAAAATGCTTAGTCTTTCCGGATTTAAACCACATTTTGATTCCTGTGTTTCCTGCAGCGATATAATTAGCGGACAGGCACGTTTTAGCCTTTCTTTAGGCGGACTGCTTTGCCCGCGCTGTATGCAGAAAGACCCGGCCAGCCGCTCGATTTTCCGCGGGACGATTGCCACTGTCCTGCACATTGAAAGAAACGCGTTTGGCGCCAGCCTTAACCTGGGAATGAACCCCCAGATAAAAAAAGAATTGGATTTAATCCTAAACGCGTTTTTAAGTTTTCACTTAGGCAAAGAACTAAAAAGCCAACGCTTGATGAATAAACTGGAGGTGGCTGTATGAAAATAGTCATTGTCGGTCCGGGAGCAATGGGATGCCTGATTGCCGCTTTTTTATCAAAATCAAAAGAAGAAGTCTGGCTGCTGGATAAAAATAAGGAAAATGCCGCTAAAATAAATGAGTTGGGAATCTCCGTAGAGGGAGTCTCCGGCAGCTGGCAGGCAAAACCAAAAACCACGGCCAATGTCGAGGATATCGCTAAAGCTGACCTCATACTTATCTGCGTAAAATCATTCCACACCAAGCAGGCGCTTGAGCAAATAAAGCCGCTCTTGCAGCAAAACACCAAGATTATGACCTTGCAAAACGGAATCGGAAATATTGAAATCATCTCTGAACTAACCGGAGAAGAAAGAGTAATCGGCGGAATAACTAACGAGGGCGCAACTTTAATTGAAACAGGAAAGATCCGTCACGCCGGACGGGGAGAAACCCTTATCGGCACCATTGACGGTAAGGTACCGGTTGAAATACGCAGTATACGTGAAATATTTAACAAGGTAGGGCTGCAGACCAAACTCTCCCGGGATATCAAAGGATTAATCTGGTCAAAATTAATTATCAACGCAGGTATCAATGCCCTAACTGCCATTACCCGGCTGTCTAACGGCAGGCTTACGGAATTTGAAGGTACTAAGCGGATATTAAGGGAGGCAGTGACCGAAGCTACCCGGATTGCCAAAAGAAAACGCATCAAACTGATTTACGATGATCCCCTGGCAAAAGTTGAAGCGGTTTGCGAAGGAACCAGCGGCAATATCTCTTCCATGCTCCAGGATGTATTAAAAAATAAACGCACTGAGATTGATTTTATTAACGGGGTGATCGTCCGCCTCGGCCAGGAATTAGGGATTGCTGTGCCGACTAACAAATTATTGGTTGACCTGATCAAAACAATTGAGTCAAGTTATAAGCAAAGGCTGGATGCCTAAATTTTAATCAATGGCTTTTAATCCAAAGGTTCGCCGATATCTGGTTATT
>JALNZI010000064.1 GCA_023229385.1 Candidatus Omnitrophota bacterium
CCCGGGGCGGGGTAAGTTTAAAAGAGATAAATCCGCGGACTATGGAGTCGCGCTTGATTAAAGGGCTGTATTTTTGCGGAGAGATGATTGATGTGGATGCGGATACCGGGGGGTTTAATTTGCAGGCGGCTTTCTCGATGGGATATTTGGCAGGAGAAAGCGCAGCTTCAGGTTAACGTGTCTGCCGAACCTTGCTTGCGCATCACCGCTTGCTCACCCCAGCGTGGTTCGCTGCGCTTCGGCAAAAATTTCGCTCTGCCGGGATGTATTTTTGTGGGCAACCGTGCCCGCTCAATTTTTGAGATGCTGCTTAATCAAGGTTCGCCATACCCGTTAACTATGCGGTGGATATGTTAAGAATATATTTAGCTTCTAAATCAAAAGCCAGGAAAGAATTATTAAGCAAGTTTGGTTTAAAGTTTCAAGTTATTCCGGCTAAAGTTAGAGAGAAAAAGCAGCGCGGGAAATTATCTTATCCTCAACTGGTAAAATATAACGCTGGCAATAAAGCTCGGGATGCTGCCTCGAGAATAAAGAACGGAGTTATTATTGCCGCCGATACTATCTGTGTGCAGAATGGCAAAATATTCGGTAAACCGAAAAATATGCAAGATGCCCGCCGCATGATTAAAAGATTATCCAGCCGTCCGCAGCGCCTATATACAGGCCTGGCAGTTATAAAAAAAGACGCTTGCGGAGAAAAGCTTGAACTGGGTTATGAAGAAACCAGGGTGTATATGGATAAATTGAGCGATGCCGAGATCTCTGATTATTTTAAGCAGGTTTCTCCGATGGATAAGGCGGGGAGTTTTGATATCCAGGGCAAGGGTGCTTTTTTTATTAAAAGGATAGACGGCTGTTTTTATAATGTCGTGGGTTTACCCTTAAGAAAACTTTATCTTATATTCAAGAAGCTGAATTTAAAGTTTTTCGTTTTCTTTCTAACTACTTTATTCTTATGCGGTTGTTCTACCGAATACAATCTGGCCACCAAACAAGAGGAAAAATATTATTACAGCACGGATAAAGAGGTTCAGATGGGCCGATCAATCGACTTGCAGGTTGCAAAACAATATAAATTTTCAGCTGATCCCTTGCAACAAAAACGTGTTGAAGACATCGGCAAAAAGATAGCCGCGGTAAGTGACCGGAAAGAAATTGACTACCATTTCCGGGTTTTGGAGGATGAGCAGGTTAATGCCGTTTCTCTTCCCGGAGGTTATGTTTACGTAAACATCGGGTTATTAGATAAAGTCTCAAATGATGATGAGCTCGCCTGTGTTTTAGCGCATGAGGTAGGGCATATTGTGGCCCGTCATAGCATCAAGAAACTTCAGGCAATGCAGGGTTATTCTGTTTTGAGGCTGTTGGTAGCGGTGGCCCTGGCGCTGGTGATGTGGGGACAGCCGCAGACGTTGCCTTTACCCAGTTTCTTCTGGGTTACAGCCGTGAAGATGAATTGCTCGCCGATCAACTGGGAGCGCGTTATGCAAAGTTGGCTGGTTATGATCCCCGGGGGATGATCACTTTTTTAGGTAAGCTGCAGGATATCAACCGCAGGATGCCGCTCCAGGAAAAGTCTTATTATAAAACCCATCCCTATGTTCCGGACAGGGTCAGGGTGGTTAAAGAAGAGATGGGGGAGAGAATAGATTTTGGTGATTACATCAATATTGAACAGAAGCCTCACGAATAAATTAATCTGGATTGCAGTCTTAATTTTCTTAACATCTTCCGGTGTTTACGCAGGAGAAGCCTTAATGAAATCGAATATGCATAATGATCCGGATGTTTTAAGCAAAGAAAACCTGAATAATCCTTTCGGGGTATTGGAGTTTTTACATTGGAACCATTCCTGGAATAATTATAAATATTCAAATATCAAGGACCTGGAAAGGTCTGTTTCCTTGATGCAGGAGGCAGGGGCCGGTTGGGTCAGGCTGGATTTCTTATGGGGGGATATCGAGCCGGAACAGGGAAGTTTTGATTTTGCCAAATATGATTGTATTGTCCGGCTGCTTAAAAAGAAAGGGATACAGATTTTAGGTATTTTGCATTATAGCGCTGACTGGGCAAGCGCCTGCGGAAGCTGGAATTGCCCTCCTAAGGATAATAAGTTTTTTATTAAGTACGCCGGTTCAGTTATCCAGCGCTATAAGGATCAGGTTAAATACTGGGAGCTTTGGAATGAGCCGGATTCTCCGACTTATTGGAAAGAACAGGATGGTTTAAAATCCTATTGTGTTTTGTTAAAAGAATTTTATATTGCCGCTAAACAGATTGATCCTGAATGTAAGGTTTTAAACGGCGGCCTGGCCAACGGCGCCTCCAGTATCAATCATTTGTATGATAACGGGGCAAAAGATTATTTTGATGTATTAAACATTCATTTTTTTCAAAACCCCCTGCATCCCGGTTCAATCCAGGCAGTGGCGAGTTATCCGAAATTGGCCTATAAAATAATGCGGCGTAACGGCGACGGTGATAAAAAGATCTGGATTACCGAAATCGGCTGCCCCGGGGTAAGAAAACCCTTAAGCGTGGATAACTGGTGGCTGGGAAAGAATCCCGATGAAGGCAGGCAGGCCAAGTGGCTTAAGGATGTATATACGCAGTTATTAAAAGACCCGCACGTTGAGAAAATATTCTGGGCTTTTTTCAGGGATACTCAAAACCATTGGAAGAACGGAGTGGATTATTTTGGTTTAGTCCGCTGGGGTTTTTCCCGCAAGCCTTCATTTTACGCTTACCAGGAATGTTTCCGTAAATGGCTTTTTGAATATAGGAAAAATAGCGGCATGCTTAATTCAGGGAGGTGATGCTCTTGAAAAAGAAAATAATGGTTATTGACGATGAAGAGAGTTTTGCCTTAATGCTTAAGATGAGGATTGAGGCCTCCGGAGATTATGAGGTTACGGTTTCCTTGGATGCAAAAGATTTAATCAAACATATACACGATATCCGGCCGGATGTAATTTTATTGGATTTGCTTATGCCGGGTACCGGCGGGTTAGATATCTGCGATATGCTTAACCACGATCCTATTGGCAGGATTACCCCGGTAATCGTAGTTTCAGGGCTGGATAAACCTATGGATAAACTCAAGGCTTTTAAGCTCGGGATTAGTGATTATCTGGTTAAGCCTGTTGATGATTTAAAGCTAATGAAGGCAATAGAAAAAGCCATCCAATTGAAATCGGATAAATTCTAAGGTGGGAATCCTCTCCGTAAAATTAGTGCGGGGAGAGGGAGTTGAACCCTCAAGGGTTACCCCACACGCTTCTGAGACGTGCGCGTATGCCATTCCGCCACCCCCGCAATGCAATTAAGTATATATTAGCCTCTTTATCCTGTCAATTAATTTAGTGCCTTGCTTTGATATAAAGGGATTGCGGCAAGGTTTTTTTGCTGTTATAATACTCTTTTCTTAGAACCTAAGCTATTGTCATACAGGGAGAAATAATGTTTTTAACTTATTTTAGGATTACCGGCATAGCCATGGCTCAAATATTCTTTTTGGGCGGATTAGGGTATATTTTTGTAAAGAAAAATATACTTTCTCACTCCGGGCTTGATGCTTTAAGCCGCTTGGTTATACAGGTTATTTTTCCAGCCTTGATCTTTACTCAGCTGCTTAAGAATTTTAATTTTGAACTTTATCCTAACTGGTGGATTTTCCCGCTGGTCAGCCTGGTTATTACCGCTTTCAGCCTGATTGTCGGCGGGTTATTGCTCAAGCTCTTGAAATTAAAGACGCATAAGCTGCAGTTTTTAAGCTTGGTCGGTTTTCAGAACTCCGGGTATCTTCCTTTGGCGATTGTAGCCTCAATATTCTCCGGCCAAAAATCCGCAGATATGTTCGTTTACATAATATTATTCCTTTTGGGTTTTGACCTGGTAGCCTGGTCATGCGGCATATATATGCTTACATATGAAAAACAGGTTAAGTTCAAGTTGCGGAGTATTTTTAGCCCCCCGGTAATTGCGAATTTAACCACCCTGGTGCTTATATTCCTGGGTTTGAATAAATTTATTCCGCAGGCGGTATTTAATCCAATTAAAATGATTGGTGACTGTACTTTACCGCTGGCGATGTTTGTAGTCGGAGGCAATATCGCTTTAGTGCAGTTAAAGGATGTGGATAAAAAATCGGTCTTCTTCCTTCTTTTAGGGAAACTAATCATTCTTCCTGCATGCGGCATTGCCGTGGTTTTAAAGCTTGGGGTCTCTGAGTTACTGGGTTTTTTAATTGTTATGCAGCTGGCTATGCCTTCGGCAACTTCTTTATCAGTAATCATCCGGCATTATAAAAAAGAGGATGCCCTTATCAGTCAGGGGGTTTTCTTTAGTCATATTGCCAGTCTTTTGACTATACCGTTATTTTTGAGTTTGTATTTATCTATGGCTGTGCTAAAATGAGTAAATCTATCCTTACTAACCGCAAGGCTTACAGGGACTATGAAGTCCTGGAGACTTTAGAGTGCGGCATTGAACTCAAAGGCTCCGAAGTAAAATCTTTGCGCGCGGGAAAAATTAATTTAAATGACAGCTTTGCCAGGATCGAGAAGCTGGAGGCATTCTTATATAACGCGCTAATCAGTCATTATACGGAAGCCAGCTATCTGAATGTTGATACCAACAGGCCACGCAGGCTTCTGTTGCATAAGAATCAAATTGAGAGGATCGCCGGAAAACTTGCCCAGAAGGGCCTGACTTTAATACCACTTAAGGTTTATTTTAATGACCGGGGTTTTGTAAAGCTGGAAATCGGACTTTGCAAAGGTAAAAAACTTTACGATAAAAGGGAGAGTATTAAGCGCAGGGAAACAGATTTATATATGCGCCGGGCAGTAAAGAATAGAAGATAGCGGGGGTGAAAGGGTTCGACTTAAGATGGTCGGATAAGAGCAGCATGCCGCGGAGGTAAGGTTAGCCGCGTTAACAACTCCTTACACAATTTAAACGCAAACACGCAAGTGTCACGTTTAGGAACATTGGTTCCGTCCTTTGCGGCGAGACCTATGTTCGTACCAGCCTTCGGACTTAATTAAGTCCGAAGCCTCTAACCGTCCTGCCTACGGGATGGATTAGGGCCTAAGTAGGATAGCTTCGGCGGTTAGCCTTTGAAGTCGGAGCAAAATTCAAAAAGGCTGCATCTTGGGCAATCCTGTCTACCGGAGTGCGTAAGATTAAGATTAATAGAGAGACTAAGCATGTAGCGGCTTTTATTTGATTACTTAAGGACGGCGGTTCAATTCCGCCCACCTCCACCATAGAATTTATGTTTAAGAAAGAATATATTTCATATTTTATTTTAATAGTTTTATTGCTTTCCGGCTGCGCTACTGTTACTCCTCAGAGTGCTATCCCGGCTTATTCCATAAATGGCGCAACTTATTATCCACTGGTTAGTTTATGCGATCTGCGCGGAGTGGATATAAAATACGATACGCTTATTCGTACTGTTTATTTGGATAAGGATACTAAACGGGTGAATATTCGCGCAGGGGATACTATGGTTCTGGTGAATGATAATATTATGAATTTAAATTCGCCTATAGATATTTACCAGGGTACAATTGTTGTCCCTAAGCAATTTAAAGAACAGATATTCGATATACTCTTCCCGCAGGCTGTTTCGACGTATCGCCGCCAGGCCCGGGGGAAAATAAATTTAAATAAAGTAGTTATTGATGCCGGTCACGGAGGTAATGACCCGGGGGCTATTGGTAAGAATGGCCTAAGGGAAAAAGATGTAAACCTTGATATCGCCAGAAGACTTAGTGACCTCTTAAGGGCAGAAGGGGTGCGTACGGTGCTTACGCGCTCGAGTGATAAGTTTATTCCTCTTTCCGGCCGGGTAAATATCGCAAACCGTTCAGGCGCGGATTTATTTATCAGTCTTCATTCCAACGCCAACCGTTCGCGTTCCTTGAGTGGTTTTGAAGTTTATTATGTTGCTCCCAGTATCAGCGATTCCAAACGCGCGTCTATGACGGCAAAGAGCGCGTCATTGCGTTTAAAGAATGCTGTTTTTGCCAGTAACTCACCGGATTTGCAGGCGATTATCTGGGATATGATTTATACGAACAGCCGGGCGGAATCAATAGATCTGGCCCACTCTTTATGCAGGGTTATGGATTCTAGTACCGACGCTAATATTTTGGGGGTAAAGGGAGCGCGTTTTCAGGTGCTCAAAGGGGTAAGGACTCCGGGTGTATTGATTGAAGTGGGTTTTGTTTCTAATCTCAATGAAGAGAGATTATTAAGGAGCAGCGCCTATCGCCAGAAATTAGCCGAAGGTATATTAGAAGGTATTAGAGGATATTCACAGGATATGGATTTAGTGGAGGTCTCGGCAAGATGAAATCTATCGGTGTTTTTGATTCCGGCGTCGGGGGTTTAACGGTAGTTAAGGAATTGATCCGCCAGCTGCCTAATGAAAACATAGTTTATTTTGGGGATACCGCCCGCGTGCCTTACGGGATCAAGTCTCCTGAAACAGTTATCCGTTTTTCCATTGAAAATATCTTATTCTTGTTAAAACAGGATGTTAAGCTTATCTGTGTTGCCTGCAATACTGCTTCCAGTTTTGCCCTGCCGGTGATTAAGAATTATTTCCGCGCTCCGATTATCGGCGTGATTACGCCGGGGGTAAGAGAAGCAGTTTATGCTTCGCAGAACAAGCGTATTGGTGTAATTGGTACCAAGGGGACGATAAAAAGCCGCACTTATGAAATAGAGATTAAACAGCTTGATCCTAAGGCCAAAGTGGTTACTGCTTCCTGTCCATTATTTGTTCCTTTTGTTGAGGAGGGATGGCTTTCCGGAGAGGTAGTTTTGAATGTGGCAAGGGATTATCTAAAGCCGCTTAAAGCCGCTGGCGTGGATACGGTAATTTTAGGTTGTACGCATTATCCATTGCTTAAGCCGGTAATCCAGCAGGTTTTGGGTAAAGATGTGACTTTAATTGATTCCGCTAAGCAGGTAGCTTGTGAAGTGAAAAAGATCCTGGTTAGCGAAGATTTGCTTAACCGCGGCAAGGGCGGCAATAACAGTTTTTATGTCAGTGACAATCCCGAATGGTTCAGCGGGCTGGCGCAGAGATTCCTGGGCAGGCAATTGAAAAATGTCAGGAAGGTGAATAATGTATAGTTTAAGAGTAGAGGGTTCATTTAGTTCCGCGCATAATTTAAGGGGATATAAAGGAAAATGCGAGGATCTGCACGGCCATAATTGGCGCGTTGAGATGTGCGTAAAGTCGCTAGATTTGGATAATATCGGTATGCTCCTGGATTTTAAGTTCCTGAAAAAGAAATTAAGTGTTGTCCTCGAGAAGATGGACCACAAATATTTAAATAAATTAATTTATTTTAAGAGGATAAATCCGACCTCCGAGAATATAGCAAAATATATTTATAATCAACTTAAAAATGGCATCCCGGCGCTTAAAAGCATAACTGTTTGGGAAAATAGTACCAGTTGCGCTACATATGAAGAATAGAAAAACAAGGCTTGCCGTAGTGCTTTTATCCGGAGGGCTGGATTCAGCAACAGTTTTGTACCTGGCTAAAGCAGAAGGGTATCTCTGCCATTGTTTGATCTTTGATTACGGCCAGCGGCATAAAAAGGAAATCCGCCAGGCGCAAGAAATAGCTAAAGCAGCCGGCTGCGCTTATAAAATTCTAAAGATAGATTTTCCCTGGAAAGGATCTGCTCTTTTAGATCAGAAAATAAAGGTTCCTGAAAAGATTAGCCGCGGCATTCCGGCCACGTATGTGCCGTCGCGCAATATTATTTTCTTAAGTTTCGCTGCTTCTT
>JALNZI010000012.1 GCA_023229385.1 Candidatus Omnitrophota bacterium
TTGATTATATCCAGTTAGTGCAGTGTTTTGTTTATCTACAATTGCTCGACAATGTAATTCATTTTTATCTGCCCAAAATATTCCACCAAATTTATTATGACCACCACGGCGATAACCAACGGTTGACAACAATTCAACATCCCTTTGACTATTGAAAAATAAATCATTGATTGTGTCAGCTAATAAAAAATTAATTCGCAAAAAATCAAGTTTGAATTTACATCCGATATTTAATTCATCAGTGATCCCATTGTATAATATTGAGTCGGATGTATATTCATCCCAAAATCCATTACTAATTCCTGCATGAGTCCATAAATAATTTTGCATTTGATATGCTACCTTAAATGAATTTAAATTGTGTTGGAATATGTTATGCAACAAAAAGGCATACGATTCTCGTCTTCCCGAACATCTGAATTTCGTATCATCATTAAACAAATATTGTAAATCGTGATTACCTAATAGTAATTCTACTTTATCGGGATATGTTTTTTTAAATTCAATCAATGAATAAAGATTGTTTATAATATCTTCATCACTGACTGTAAACGAATCTACATAATCACCCAAAAATATAATTTTGTCAAAATCACCGGGTACAATTCGGTCAAGTACATTGTTTCCGTGTGTGTCTCCTATACTAAGTATTTTCATCGGTCTATTGTCTGGTTTTCTATCAATTTATTAATTATACTATTATATTTCATATGTAATCTGTTTTTTGCTTCTCCAAACGAAACAAATCCTGCCCAATCAACTTCTTCTGTTTGTAATTGATTAACCGGAATTATTTCTTGTTCCAATCCAATTTGAGAAATGTCATCAATATATAGTTTGTATAGATGATGAATTTTGTATCTTGTTTCAAATATAATCGGGATGTAATCATGCAATAAGTCTTTATCTATTTCAATACCAATCTCTTCTTTAGTTTCACGAATTGCTGCTTCAATTGAAGTCTCATCCTCATTAATTATTCCCTTTGGAAATGAAAATGTTAAATGCCATTTGGAATTAGTCGGATGACAGATTAAAACTTCCTTGTTTTTAAGAATGATAATTATTCCCGATGTAGTTGGTTTTTTATTCATAACTCAATTTTCAAAATAAAATTAAATACCAGTTATTTCATAATCACCAGAATATAATTTTAAAACATACAATTTGTTGTATTTAAGTAAACGTGTCATTTTTTCTGTACTTCCTATCAATCTTCCAGCTACCATCCAATACCATAACATCACTCCAGTGGATCTTCGGTGTCTGCTTGATGTATTTCGATACAATTTCAAATCGGTTGTTAATTCATCTTCCAATCCGCAACAATCACAATCCGATTTAATTTTATTTATTAATTTTTGTCTTATTCCTTTCATCACACAAATATAAAAACAATTTCTGACAAAACCAAATTAAATTTTGGTAACCCATAGGAGATTTGAACTCCTTTTTCCAGATTGAAAATCTGACGTCCTAACCAATTAGACTAATGGGTCAATTTGAGTGAATAACTGGAATCGAACCAGTAACTATTGTTTTGCAGACAATCATACTACCATTATTCACATTTTAGTAGCGGGTGAGGGAATCGAACCCCCTATTTCTGGCTTATGGGGCCAGTAACTTACCATTTGTTCTACCCGCAATTTGTTTGGATAGCAGGACTCGAACCTGCATTAATTGTACTTTTATCCTGTCTGTTTAACTCGACGTCTGTGTTTATTGATGCAGCTAACATCACACAACCAAACAGAGTGTCTACCAATTTCACCACATCCAAACCAACTTAAAATACTAATCTAATTAAAAATCTGTGGAACTGACGGGTAACGACCCCGTGTATATGCAGACTTTCATCTGCACTCAATCAAATTTCAGCCCCAAGTTTGTTTATTTTTTTAAACAATCACCAGTTTTACAAGTTGTACTATCAACTACAACGGTTGAGTCTACTTTTACTGTATCAGTGGTAATAGAATCATTTTTGTTGTTGTCATTTTTAGTACTCGATGTACAAGATGATGTAGCTAAGAAACATATTGCAGCTACGGCAATCATTACGAATAATCTTTTCATTGTTTTAAATTAAGTTATATTTATAAATAGTTAAAAATTTCAATTTGTGTCATTTTTCTTTGTTTTGCCAACAACTTTTAAAATCGTTGGTGTTATAATTATAATTTACTGAGTAATTCATCTAACTTGAACTCGATTTCGTCAAGTCTCTCTGAATTTGAATATGTCAACAATGATTTGTCAACATCTTTCAATTGTCCACCGGTCATTCCAGAAGCAATTAAAATTAGTTCTTCTTCTTCGTATATGGTTGCAGTCAAATTTTTCCGCTTAAGTAATAATTCATGAAAATGATCCATCATTATTCGGATTTTAATTTTGAAATTATACTGGAGTGATTTTTTATCAATTCATTGTATTCTTCTACCCAAGAAATACTAACAGGTAATCCAGCATTTAAATACCTTGCAATTGCTCCATAAACTTCATTGAACCGATTGATCGTAGTTTCGGTTTTGTATATATCTTTTGGTCTCAATCCAATTGGTGGTCTTTCTACGTGAATAGATTTTATAAAATCTTCTTCTACTCTGTTAGATTTATATCCAGATAATTTGATGAATTGTTCAATCGTTAATTCAACCGGATCATTCTGAAAATTTTCTTTACATGAATATAATTGTGTTCCACCCGTCCCTTTACCACCATCATATCCATAAAAATCATTAAGTGCACTACCAACACACCCCATGTTATATTTGTCATTTAAATAACGTAGTACTGTGTCTTTAAACAATTGACTTCCATCATTTTTTACACACCAACACCGTGGTAATGTAGTTAACCTTCCTTCATCAATTTCTTGTTGTACCCATTCCGTTTCCGAAACTTTTGTAAAATTATATATACCACCAATAATTAAATTATTTACATTATTCGATATAAAATACTGGTCAGATTCCGGGAAAATGAATCCAAACCTACTCAACTCTTTCGCTATGCATTTATAATACTTCATATTATTTGTTTTAAAATTGGTTTGTATATATATTTTTCACTACTCCATCCCGGAAGTACATAATCATCATGAATATAATTTTGATAATCTGGATGTATTTTTATTTTATATCCATACTCCTGTAATTCTTCATCCCATTCTTCCTCATCAACGATGATGACATTTACCCATTGTTCATTACATAAAGAAAATATCATTATAGATACAATATCTCCGATTTGTAGTCCTCGTCTAAATGATGTTAAATCAGATCTGTATTTAAATAATTTGTTAAACATATAACAAATTGTTAAGACAGTTCCTGCAATTATAATTGCTATTTCAAATTCGTTCATTTTTTTGTTTGTTTTAAATTTATTCTACAAAAGTAAGTAATGTTTCTGACATTTCCAAATTTATTTTTTTAACCCAAATCATCCATATCAACAAATTTTTCATCATCTTTGTTTTTTGATTCCAATTCCAAAAATCTAAATGATTTTAATTTGAATGATTCAATATTATTTCCTTCTTTACGAATTACAATTCCTTCTTCTGGTAATTTGTTTTTACAAAATATAGAATCTTTTTCAAGATATGTATTTTTAAGATATTGTAATAAATCAATTCTCCAATCTTCAACTGTTTGATTTTCTAATATGGGGAATATATTATTAAGTTTGTCATAATATATTTCGGGAACGTGTTTAACTCCCAATTCATTACACCGTTGTTTAACTTGATTCCATTGCAATTCGATTATATTTCCATCAATGTTAGTAGTTGTGATTCGATATACAAATATATTATATTCAGTTAATTCACAACCATAATCAAATGCAACCGATTTTCCTTTTTGAATTGCTCCACCATTTGGTAAATATCCAACGATTTCATAATAAATAGTTTCACCTTTATGTAATTGATTTTTAAAATGTTTAACACCTGCATCTGTCCATATATCCATATCATAAAAATGTTGATATTCTTTGTCTGGTTCATTTTTTATAACCTTTCGAGATGCATATATATAATCATATTTGGTATCAATTATATTTATTCCCAATCGTTTGAATGTTGATTCAATCCAATTTAATTTCTTTTTAACTAATAAATTTGAAGAAATTCCAGCTGTTCCATGAAGTTTCCAAGTAATCGAAACCAAATCATCTGGATTCAATTTGTATATGTTTTTAGCTAATTGCTCAGTGTCAAAATGAAATTTAAATTGTCCATCAATTATAATTGATTCTTTTGGACTTCTACTTTTTCTACTACCCGGTGCTCCTGGTGTTCGAGAATATTTTGGAACATATTTTTCACAAATCTTTATTCCGTTAACAGTATCAAATTCGTCTCCTTCATTATATTTTAACTGTTTGGATATAAAATCAAGACTTGATAATGGACAGAAAAATCCATCTGATATTTCTCCTCTTAATCGGATTGTTTTAACTTTTCCAGTATCTTCAAACATTCCTGTTTTATTGATGTCAGAATTTAATTCTGCATGACGATATAGATTATTTGCTTTCAGAAATTCAGGAAGTAATCTTAAATTTGAATCAAAATATAATCCGATGTCATCTTTTTTTGAATCCAATCCAACTACAATTTGAGTACCAAGAACAGTTGCTAATAATAATCGCTCAGCATTCGGATGTGGACGGACATTCTTTAATTTAACTACTACTGCTACGTTGTTCATTATCTCCGAAATTTAAAACTTGCAATGATTACATGACATTTTTCGTATACTTCTTTTTTTACATTCATAACTCATTTTTTTTAAAAATGTTGAACATATATAGATTCATCCCACTTTATTTCTATCAGATTACCACAGTGATTACATTTGTATACAATAGTTGATTCAGTGAATCCACCTTGCAAGAATGTTTTACAATGTGGACATTGTATTTCATAATCAACTTGTGCCCAAGTCGTTTCTTTTATTTTAGGAATAGATTTTTTGACTCCTTTCATAACTTTGTTTTTTAAATTATATTACTTCCCAAGCTTCATATTTTGTTGGGAGTGGTTTATAATCAGTTGGTGATATTTCACCACATTGAGTACATTTCATGGAAGGAATCACCGTTTGATGAAAAAAATCATCGTCATAACCACTTACATTTTTTTCGACATGACCACAATGTTCACATACCATATCAGCATAAAAATCTCTTCTGTTTTGTGAATTAATTTTTTGTATTTTCATAACTTCATTCTTTTTTTAATCTCTTTCAATCTTTTTAAATGATACGTCATTTCGGAAATAAATGTATCAACTTCCCATTCTGAACTAACATCAAAAACATCCGTAACAGTATTTCCTGCATGAAGATATAATGTATGGTCATCCATGTGTCTGGGTTTTTGCAAAATTAATGCATTACAATCGTTTCCCAAACTTTCGTATTTTTTACCGTACTGTAATTGTTCACCACATAACGCTGCAGATATTTTGTCTGACAACTCAGTTGAATGTGATTTGATTTGATTTGCACTATCATTATGAATAGTAATTGTTGTCAAGTGTCCCATCAGATTATTTGTTTAAATCTTGAATCATTCAAATTATCAACGACATTTTTCATAATCCAACCATGATTTATTTTTAAATTACTGAAATCAGAGACATTTTCCATAATCCAAACGTAATCACTCAATTCTGGAAATGTTGCTTCTATAAAATTAGTGTGTAGGATAAACCAACAACCACAACCTTTTGCAGAATATTGTTTTAATATATCTATCAGTTGATCCAAATTTTCTTCCGTAAAATCCGATTTCCAAAATGTTACTGTTTTCATAACTTTGTTTTTTAAATTATTCTACAAAAGTAAAACAAATTTCTTAATTTTCCAAATTTATTTTCATACCGCTTAAACGCATTTTCCTTGGTTCTAACAAACGTTATTTGTAAATGATACTTTGCACATAAAAACAATTATCATTCGTTACCGATGAGATATGTAAGTCTGTGTTGATTTAAAAGTCCCCATCATATACCTGCAAACAAAGTAATCCCAAATCTCTCCACATTTTGACAACTTTGTTTCTATCGTCAATTACTGTGGTGATATAAAATTTGTCTTTAATTTGATTATTGTATATTTCTTTTTTAATGATTTCATCTGGTCTTCGGTCATTTAATTTTCTCATTATTAAAAATGATTTATCAATGACTTTTTCATCAAAATTATTTTCTAACCATTTTTCAGTAGGAATTCTTCCTTTTTCAGATCGACCAGTAACAAATATAATAAAATCATTTGTATAACTCAATTGAGTAACCAATTCAATGACAGGAAGATTTGGTGCATCAGTTAAAAGCATATCAGATTCATCATATGGATTCCTATTGGTCATCAATGCTGTTGTTCCATCAATATCAACAATGATTGCTGATGCCAATGTATTATCTTGTTTAAGTATGAATCTGTTTGATTCAGTATGAGTCATTGTTTTATTTTTTCTAAAATAGTCAGTCATTATGGTTTAAATATTTTTGACAAAATTATATCACCACAAATGTCAATTGCTTGTTGTGCTGCTTCTTTGTTTTTAAATATAAAGGGAATTGGTATGTTAATCAATACACCAGTATTTAAATTATTCATTTCAAATTCAATACAATGTGGAATATATTTTTTATAACGATTGTCATATGAAATGCAATAACCCTCATTACATTGACAAAAATCGGTTGTCCATGGTATCATTATCCAATAATCCTCATTCAAATCTTCTGCTACTAATTTGAGTATTTCACATGCATCACCAAACGAAAAATCATGTGGATCGGTTGAGGCAACACCCCAAGATGTAAATTTGGTCGGATTGTTGTTTACATATTGTCTAACATAGTGCTGTAAGTCATGTTCATGTTTTTGTTTGTATACCAATTCGGTATCATTTGAATTTGTTTCATCTAACACAAATCCTTCTGGTATTTTAAATTTAATTTCTTTCATTTTTTGATATATTTGTTGTAAAAATTTTTAATAACCTCTTCTCCTACTGATCTACTTCTATTTTTATCACGTTCAATCGCAGTTTCTAAATCAATGTCAAACATTTTATAATCTATTCCAACATCATACCGATTACACAACGGAAGCCAATTTTTGAGATATTTTTGATTTAAATTAGTAGAATCGAGTATAACTGAATAACCTTGTTCAAATGCACTTTTTACTGATTGTATTTCTATTTCAGTTACTAAAGCTTCTCTTTTCGGTAACCAATATTCTCCCAACATACAGCGTATATCATCTCTATTTACTCTCACCCATTCGGTTGAGTTGGCTTTGAGAAATTCTTTTGTCCAATAGGATTTTCCACTTCCGGGTATACCTTGTAAAATAAGTAATTTTTTCATAACTTCAATTTTTAAAATCAAACAAATTATCTATCAGACAATATTATAGAATCTCCACAACTGTTCAATTTCATTGTTGGTTAATGTATTTATGTCTCGTCTGAAAAGTACTCTTTGACAAAGTCGTACGCAATAATCACTTGTATTTTCACACATTACCACATTCCACCATTCTATCGCTTTTTCTCTATCGGTATTACTGGTATTGACTATCAGATCGGTATTTAAATTGTCATTCATATTTTAAATTATTCTACAAAGATAAAAACAATTTCTGAGATTTCCAAATTTATTTTTCTGAGCCAATAGTAGGACTTGAACCCACAACTTTCTGATTACAAAACAGACGTTCTACCAATTGAACTATATTGACATTGTAATTATTTACTTGTTAGCCACAATGTTTGATCCAATGATTTCTTCTCATAATGGCGACGATATTTCATTGTGATTGCTAACCAGATTTTCAACGTATCTAATTTTGACTGCATTCCTGTTTTGTTTTTTGACATGATTTGATTTTTAGTATTTGTGTTTGATGTAAAAAATAACGTTTTTGTTCAATGTAAAATTTCCTCCGATATATGGATGAAGTATATAACCCCAATCATATGCAGTACCAGCAAGTACTGATACTGTTGTATTGTAATCCTGTACAAATATATAATATCCGTTTGATCTATATATTCTACAATGATACCAGACATCTGGAACAATTGTTCCTATATACTTTCTTTGTCCAGCTGGATTTTGTTGTGGACTAACTCCGTTAACATAACAATATGTATATAAACTTATAATACTGTCTATTACAATAAAACCTAATCGAGCAGATGAATTTTGTTGATGATGTCCTTCACTAAATCCATATATCTTACTGATACCATTTTTGTTATTGGCAGCTAATATATTGTCATCTATCATATAATCAAATTCAACAGAATGATTGTTAATAACATATTGTGGCATTGCATCTAATTTTGGACTATAATCTTTATGTGTTCCTTTTAAAATTACAAATCGGTCTGTTACATCACCGTTATTAAAATCAATCTTTGTACATGACATAAGAATGAACAGGATCAATAAAAAATATTTTTTTAGCATACTAATTAGTTTTTTACATTGTAATTAGTATAAATCTTGTTTAATTTTGGTTAATCCATCTTGTATTTGTTCTTTTATATCATGTTCTAATGCTCGACGTTCTCTGGTGAGTTGAATGTCAAACAAAGCAACCAGTTGATTATAATATTTTTCTGACAACGTAATGATATATGAAAATTTGTGATTGATTATACTTATGTGATTTTTTTCGAGTATAACAAATATATCCTTTCCTTTTACATATCGTTTGTCTTCTGGAGACATTAACAAGGTATGTTTTTTGTTTTTAAGACAATTGATTAAAATATCACCAACTGTTTTTTCGATGTTGGTTGGTTGATATTGTTTTAATCGTAGATGATGCCTTAGTTTGACGTATATTTTAAGGATTGTATATTTCATTTGTACTTACGAATCAATTTAAATATCTCGGTTACATCAGTAAACGTTATTTCTTGATTGTCTCTAATTGGTAGAAATGCAACAGTAAAATAATAATCACTCCTAAACTGTTCTGTTACTGATTTTCCATTTATAGTATCAATATATATCCAAGGATAATTTCCAATTAGTTCTATATCAATACCCATTTTTTTCATTCGGCTAATGAAAATGTCCAATTTGTTCATTTTATTAATTGTATTCTTTACAAATTTGTTTAATTAAGAAACTCTTATAGTCAGGATTACTTTTGTCCATATAGTAACATAGTCGTTGAGAATTAGTTAGTCCATCCCAATGAATCCAACAATAGTGTTTAACTTTCTTTTTTAATTTCCTTGGTATTTTGACATTATCAGGATACATTGGACTTAAAATAATCGGAGCAGTAAAATGTTTTTCTAAATCTTCATATTCATACCTACGTTTAGAAGGTTTATAAAACGTAGGATAATCTTTGGGTAAAAGTTTTATTTTCTTGAATTTATGTATAGTTTATGTATAGGGATTCTAAGAATCTTAGCTAATTTAATGTCTGATTTTTTGTATTTCATTTAGCACAAACTGATAAATAGCATAATCCAACTGACATTATAATTATATTTTCCATAACCTTAAAATTAAATTGTTGTTAGAATCCAAACGGATTACTTTTGTTCATTCCGAACATATCACCGAATATTCCCATTACATCTCGATTACACTTGTATATGACCAATTTACTAAAAGTATCATATTTCTTTTTCAAATACTCTTCTAATTTACATTTAGCATGAAGTTCACTCATACAATTTTTTACTTTCGTAGTGTGTGGTTCATAACTACTATCAATGAAATAAATACCATATTCAATTGTGTATGTTTCTTTGTTCATTTTGTATGTACATTCAATTTTTTAAAGATGCATATTTTCTCGTTGCTCATCTTCCCATTTTATAAATTTATCCCAAAGTTCATTATTAGTTTCATCATAAGTATCTTCATACCATTCCCAAAAATCTTGTTGTCTTTGGGAATAATAACGAAGATTTTCTAATTCTCTTTGATTAGTATTAATTATCCAATTTAAATCCGTTTGTTTAGTATTTAGCATCACCATCAATTTCCATTAAATGTGGATTTATTTCATCCCCCAATTCCGTTTGGTTGTATTTATATAATATTCTTGACATATCAATTTTATTAATCCGTCTCAAATTAAATTATTAAATTCTTTATATATATCAGCTAATATACATTTGAATTCTGCATTACAACATCGAATTCCGTAAAGAAGTCCATCGTTGTAGTCTAAGTCTATGTTATTTTCGTTTTCTTTGTGCATTTTATTTGATACTATATTGTTCTTTAATTCTGATTACAACCCACTTTATTGGACAATTTTTTAATAACCATTTATCTATATTTTCGGGAAAATTTGCTATTGGTCTATCATTTTTGTTATAACCAAATTTATCATATAAACAATCCGTAGGTAATACAAGCGAATAAATGGGTGTTTCTGTTTTAGTTTCATCAACATGAAAACCAGTTTTACATTTAATCGGTTTTTGATTTACCATTAACCAATGCAACAATTCAAGATATTGTTTTTGAGTACCATAAATTTTATCTATACAGGCCATAGTATTAATAATTTATTGAAATAATTCTGTTGTACCATCATGGATATTTATTTTTAAAATTCCTCGTTTTGATGCATCTTCATCATATTGTTTATCTAAAAATATAAAATTCGTTGACGTCAACCGATGAAACGAAAAACCATAACGCTCTTTTGTTTCGATGTTATAATAATTTCTATCTATATTATAAATCAATCCACCATCATGATATAATTCATTCAAATTTTCACACTCTACTTTCTCAACTCCCATTTGATCTATAATACACCATAGCGATTCAAGATGTAATTTAGCTTTTTTATTTTTAGTAATAGAATCTGGATAACAAGCTTGTAAATGTTTCAATAATACCATATATCCATCTTTCCAATTTCCACCCATTCCACCAATTCTATATAAGGTGTTACTGATCTTCTTACCATCTTTATATAACTGTATGAAATCATTTAGATTGTTATTCCATTTTTTTGAATAATTGGGATCTAAATCTACGTGTCTTAATTCTATCATAGTTTTAAATATTAAAATTTACTATTTGTTTTATTCATTATCTTTTAAAGATTTAATATTAAATCATCTAAAACTTCTGAAAGTTGATTTATAGTATTTGCTAGTGCTATAGCTAAACTTTTTACCCATTCAGATGTTTTTCCATTCAATACTTCAATTGCTGATCATCAGATAAATCTCCAAGGGTTATATTTTCAAACCCATCTTCAGTTTTAATTCAAAAAAAATATACCAGATAATCCTTTTTTATTTTTCATCGTTTTGATTTTATTCTACAAAAATAAAACAAAATACTGACATTTCCAAATTAATCTTTCAAATCATCAAAATTATAATCTTGTTGAACTGATAATAATACCAAATATCCTATCAAATCAAACACATCATTCTTTCTCAATTCATTTGAATTCTTAACTCTCATTAATTTATCATCAATTCGTTGTAAAATACCTTGTTCGGAATCTGATTTACAAAATATGTTAATTGGTTGTAAAGCAGCATTACCATATTTTTCATTCTTATCCAACAACGTTGATTTAATTGATTCCAGTATTGAATTGATTTTACATTCAAACGGAGACTCTTGTTCACTTGTTAGAATAATGCAATTGTGTTCCATTGCAAATTTCTGCATCTCATTTGCTTGTTGCAAAAAATACTCATATATTGATACTTCTTTCCATCTACCAAATGTACCTTTTGTTACAAATTCTCCAACATTCCAACCATATGCATTTTCTTTTTCTTCACATTGTGGAACAAATGTTGATTTATAAATTTTATTATACACAAATCCGACAGATGACCACCCATCATGAATATATTTGTAATATTTAATCGGATTTTCTTGTTTGTCGTATTCTTCTTTGGTTACTTCTTCCCAAAGATATGGAAATTTTCCAAAATAATCTCCAACATTCCAACTCTCCAATGGCATCTGTTTTTCCGGTATAAAATTAGATGGATAAATTCTGTTAAACAAAAATGTAGATAAACCTCCCAGATGAAAACACGTTTGTAAATATATTGACAAACCGGTAGTACTTAATTGGAATTGGTTCTCCTTGAAAATAATTCATATTCTTTTAAAATTAAATTGTTTATATCAGTTATTAGTAAAATTTCTTTATGTTTCTTTTTGAATTGATAAATAAAACTACCCAATTCTTTTCCTTTTAAATTGGGAATTAAATCCATTATAATATCACCATTAAATTTTTCATGAATTTGTTTTTTTGTCTCATATTCTATTCTTTGATTGGTAATCCAAGTTTGCAAATTGGTATTGAAATATCCATCAACATCACATATTTGTTTCTTTGGTTCTGCATCAAATATCTTCCCATCCAAAATCATTTTATCGAATACATAATCTTTAAATTCATGATATATGTTTCTTTTTTTCAATCTTGATCGGTCATTTGAAGTAATTGCAAATATATATAACGGATTAAAATATTTGGATTGAATAAAGAAATTAAACAAATCTTCTTTGGTATCAAATCCTATTATATATCTGTTCCAATCCAGATCAATGAATTTCATTATTTTTTTAAAATCAGTTGATATTTTGTATTCACCAAATTTGTGGTGTTTATCATCGGTATAAAATTTGTATTTCAATCCACAATTACCAAATGACAAATTAAAATACCTGTACATCAACCCAAGAATCATTCCAACACCATTCCAATTGTGGAAATGTGTATCAATATCAATATATTCTGATGAAGTAATTACAAAATCAACTTGATATTTCTCGTTAAATAAAATCGAAAGTACTCCATCGTTATAATGATGTGTTGGGTAATTAAATATTTTCAATAAGTATTCACGTGGACATGTAGTTATAACATCTATATCACCAAAATCAGATTTTGATCTCAATTGAAGGGGAACATTGAATACTATACCATGTTCATTTAACAGTCTTTTAATTTCAAACAGAACACTGTTGTATTGAATGATTGACATTCGAGCTGTGTTAAATAATTTTCCTGTACTCATTGTTTGTATTTTTCTTTTATTACAATTCTGTATTCATGTCCCCATTTTCAATTTACATATCCATCATATGTTCCAACGAACATTGTTTCGTTTGTAATGGTGTCTATTACTAAATGTGTTTTCGTTTTAATTTTAATCGTTTTTAATAACAATTTTAAATTATTGATTAATATATGATTACCAGGTAATGTGAGGTGCATACGATAATTAACAAACATATTAAAAACCGAGTAACTTGACACGAATCCAATTATAAAATGCAGTTGTATCGGGTAAATAAAATTTTCCATCCGGGTGTGGATTTTCTTTGCGATATAAATCTTCTAACGGTTTCAACTCTTCAGTTGGTTGAGTAAAAAGGTTTTGAAGTTGTTCGCAATTTTGCTCTGAATATTCATCCATTGCTAATAATAAGTTTTTAGCAGAATATTCATTTTCAAACTTAAATGCTTCAAAATCGAACCCATTTCTGTCGAGTATTTGTTCTTTTGTTCTCATAACTTTATTCTTTTCAGATCTCAAATAATTTTCCTGTACTCATTTTATTTTAAAAATCAAAATTGTGTTACACACCAATTGTCCCCGTTTGGTAATCTAACAATCATATCATTATGTTTCCAGTCTACACCTTCTTCATATGCCAAATGTTTAATTACACTTCGTTTATTGACACCACGGAACATACGATCAGTACCTTCAATTGGTTCACCCAATGAAGTAGCCTTCCATGCGAAGAATATTTTTGTAGTATTTGTGTCATGTACTTCCATTTTAATTGACTTAAGTCCACATATCAAATAATGTTTTGTTACCATCATAAGGATGTCTGTTTATATGTTTCATTGTTTCATTGAAAAAGTTTTCTTCCTCTATACAATCAATACATCTACCATCCCCAACAAGTATTTCATTTGATACAATACCACAACACGTGCATTTCCCACGTTTCAATTCAGTATTAAAATAAATACGTTCTTCTTTCATGATATTGAATTAAATTGATTGTCTGATTTGTGATTAATCTTGTGTTCTATGTATTCTATCCGATCCTCCATTCTTTCAATCATAAATCCGGGATAGAGAGGATAGACGGATTTGCAGTATTCGACAAGTGACTTGAGTTCACTCAATAAATAATCGTCCATGAGCTCCATTACTGCTTCTGCATTTAATTCAATGTCTTTTCTATAAATATCCTCATCGAAAAAAGGATAACGAACTTTAATGATTTCTTGTTTTGTCATAACTTTTAATTTATAATGCAAAAATAAAACAAATTTATCAATTTTCCAAATTTGTTTTTAAAAATTAATCTCGAATTTTTGTATTGTTAATCGCCGATCTAATTTAGTATATGGAAGTAATGAAGGATCACAACCAGAATCAACAAATTGTTTAACTCCTGTTGGGCCGATTGCATGACTTAAACTCAACAATCCAGTATTAGTCAGGTAATATCCGTTTATAATTACTCCATTGTATTTATCATGTAGTCCTAATTGAATCAATTGATTGTAATTATCTTTAAGATATATATACATTATAATGTCTTGAAATTCGGGGTGTGATAGGAAAAATTCTTTAGTAAATGTTACTCCCATGTTACTCAATTGAAGTCTTGCAACATTTAATAATTGATATCTACCCCAAGCATCAGATTGTGAATTTACTGTTTGATAACCACGTTCATCTGCCTCCGTTGAAGCAATTGCATCAAAATATTTTATGATTCGTTGGTCAATTATTGAATTGATTTTAATTTGAGAAGTTTGTTTTGCAATTAATTTAGCTTGAGTTGTTTCTCGTTTGATAACAATAATAGGTTGAACAACTGTATATAATTCATATGATAAAAACGAAAATACTGATATGATACATAACCAAAATAGTAATTTCTTCCATTTGTATTTAAACAATACCCATATGCCTCGTATCAATATTTTTTTAAATAAATATGATATTTTAGGAAGAATAAAATTAAATTCTTCGAGGTAAGTAGATAGTATTGGATCGGTGTATTTTTCTTTTTTTCGGAACATTTAAATTGAATTAAATTAATCTATAAGACGAATTCCATTCCATAAACCTTGTTCAAGTGCTGCTTCATATGAATTGTATGTATTTTCAGAAGTTATGTTAAACACATCACCGATTTCTATTAGACACCATTTATATTTATAATCAGGTAAACAAATCAAATTGATATGTATGTTGTGTTCTTCTCTTAGCCATTTTTGTAATGCAGATTGTGTTGGGGTATGTATCATATTATCAGGAATAAAAGACTTCCACTCATCAATTTTCATTATCAAACTACCATACGGTTTGTTGTTGGAATCAATGACATCACCAAACAAAAAATAAAAATCTGAAATTTTATAACCCTTTTCAAATGCTTTAATGGCAGTATCATATGTAACCAATTGGTTATTTTGTTGACGATAATTTAATGGATATTCTTTACTCATGATTATAGAAAAAACTTGATTGTGTGTAATGTACCTTTTCTTTTGGTGCAATTTTATTTTTTTCTGATTCCTCCTGCAACAATCGTCTTTTTTCTTCTTGTTCTAATTGTTCTTTTAAAGAAATTGGTTTGGATGATTCGGTGTTCGGGTGAGATAATTTAATGCTTTCTACAAAATGAGTTTCAGTTGAATTTGGTTTTCTGTTTTTCATAACTTTGATTTTTAAATTATTCTACAAAAGTAAAACAAATTTCTTAATTTTCCAAATTTATTTTCACAAAAGGAATTTCCCGATTGCAATTGATATTAATACAATGATAGTAAATTTAGTAACAAGATGTTGTTTTGGTAATTGGACAGTGTATACTCTCATCTCTTTTGTTTTTGTTAACGGGTTTTTGTTCACTACATCTGCATACATTTGTTTTTTTGAATACCAATATTCTCTATCTGAACCAATTGTAATTCCATATTCATTTTCAATATTCATATTTATTTTAAATGTTTTTAGTCCCAATGTTACATCTCCGGTTATCCATTTGTCGAACATATCAATTTTTCTATTATATATTGGATAAACAGTCATTGAAGAATCAGAATTATGAATTGTATCGCTATTAATTATTAAATTAGAAATACTATCCTGATATTGTATTATTGTATTGTTAGCAATAATAAGTGCAGTTTGAACAGTTTTACCTTCCTTTTCTTTTTCAATGATTAATGCTTGAAGCTTTTTTATTGTTTCATCCTGAAATTGTAATTTGGTAAAATCTTTTGTTTTTTCCGATTGAAAAACAGAAATTTGACTAACTAATTCTCCGTTTTTATTTTTATATGTCTTTAAACTATCATTAGCTACTGTTACATTGTTCAATGTATAATCCAATTTACTTTTAGTTTTAATATAACCGGAAGTAAATATTGTACATATAACAGATAAAAATAATATTGCTACTATTAGTACCGACATCATTTTATTATTTTTAATCCAATCGAAAATAGTTGTCATAAATCTAAGTATAATTTATTTTGTTTGTTATGTAAATCTTGTAATTGTTTAATGTTAAAACCAAATGTTTTCTGAAAATGTGGATAATCTTTAATACTTTTAAAATCACCACCCCATTCCCATCCGTGTTTTTTAAAGATACTAACTATTTCCATCCAATCAGATTTACCATCTTTATCAAAATCCGTTTTGGTATCCCATGATGCAGTTTTTCCATCTATAATTAAAACAACATCAATTGCTAAACCAAATTGATGATAACTACTTCCTCCTTTTGCATTGGTTACTATTTTTCCTTTGGTAGTACGTCCTTGTGCATATAATGTATTTTGTTCCTCATATGTTCGCAGTGTTTGAGAAAATCTACACATTGCACGACCAGTTAGTACAACACATATTTCATTATATATTTTATCAACTTCACTCCTTAGTTTCGGGTGAAGAAGTTGAATTCGTTGTATTGTTACCTTGTCCATTGTTTTCTATATATTTTTGTCCCACTTTTCCTAATAATGCCAGTCCAGTGAAAGTTGTTAATCCAAACCAATCTATATTTGTTGCATGAATTGTATTCCATATTATATTAAATCCAGCAAATATAATTATAAATATAAATCCAGCTCTCAATGTTGAATATACACTATTTTCTTTTAAAAAATCTAATAAAAGTTTCATTTGATCTGTTGTTTAGTAAATGATATAATTACGTATGATAAATATTCTTGCAAGAATTGCTCACTTCTCATTCTGAATCTATCTAATTTTGAATTCATCAAACTGTCAGTTGAAATTTTCAGTATATCGTTTTTATATAAACATATCAATTTTGCAATTTTATTATTTACTTTATTTGCAAACTCATCGTTGAATTTAATAATCAATGTTGGTTTAATTGAACTTATTATACTGTCAATTCTTGCCGTAAGATGTGGTTCTTCAATTTTTGAAATACCAATATCAAGTAATTCACTGCAAAAATCAATCATGTTAATACCTTCATCACTAATAAATTCAGCAAGTTTTTTGTCTTGACAATATACAAGTGAATTATTGATTATGATTCGGAGTGATCCTGCAACGGTTTGTCTATCTGTAACAACTTTTACAATATTTTCGGTTTTGGTTATCTTGTTGAAAATAACATTGTGTTGTTCTTGATTGTTTTTATCTAATGATTCAATTTTATTAATAACAATTTGATGTCGTTTCGCATTCAATGGATTGAATATATTTGAAATAATTATACCCAATGCTGTTAATACTGTTACTATTACTGTTATGTCTAAATAATTCATTGTGTCAGGTTTCGTTGTTATTGTCTCAATATCAGAACATAATAAGGGAGTTTCGTTCCTATAATCCATATATATGAATGCAGGAATTAATAACACCACAGTAATTATAACAATATATAAAATTGCTATGTATTTTTTATGAAATAATTTCATTGTGATATTACTTGATCTGCGATTCCTTTTGCAAAATTTCTGTATTCTTGATATTCATTGTATATATCAACATATTCTGTTTTACCGATATTATAATTGTTTAGCATCGCAATTTCTTGACCCGGTTCTGGATATTTATCCAACATAAAAGCATTAATAATATCCCCCCGATTTGGGAAAATGTTGGTCATGAACAATGAATCATATTCATAATAATCTTTGTTATTATCTTGTCTCGTTTTTTTCTCTACGTTATAATTAATAAATAATCCACCTTGTAGAAATAAAGTCAATGGGGGAATATTGTCTGCTTGTACTTTCATGTTGTTAATTTGTTTAAGTTATGATTCCACAATATATATGCTTCTGAGATTTTGATCCATCCAAAATAACTGGATAAACTGTTAATTGCTGCAATGTTGTTTTTATAAATAGAATCGAGATGATTAATTTTGAATTTAAAATTATTTGCAATAGATTTTCTCAAATAAACTCTTACATTGTCAAATTTAAATCCCAAAAAATCTAATCTTCTTTTACAAATGGGAAATATTTGATAATTGGATTTGACAGTCAATTTTAAATCACATAAATACAATTTAATTTTTGCAAACGTTTTCCACAATGTAGTTTTGTCATTTGATAGCATAACTATGTCATCGCAATATCTAAAATAATTTTTGATTTGCATAACTTCTTTTACGTAGTGATCGAAGTAGGTTAAATACAAATTCCCAAAATATTGACTCAAATAATTTCCAATTGGTATACCTTTTGTACTGTCAATGATTTCGTCCAATAACCATAATGTATCTTTACATTTGATTTTTTTTCGGATGATTTGTTTCAAAATTTCATTAGCAATAGACGGGTAGTATTTACTTATATCCAATTTCAAACAATATTTTGCATCGGTTGCTTGTATTGCTTTTTTAACTCGTTGCATTCCATAATGAATGCCCCTACCTTTAATTGATTGATAGGTATCATTGATTAAAGTTTTTTTCCAAATTGGTTCTAAAATTTGAAGTATAGCATGATGAAGTATTCTGTCTGGAAAAAATGGTAATTTGTAAATTTCTCTGGTCTTTCCTCTATCTTTTTTTAAAAAAACAAAATATGGACTGTTTTTAAATTCCTTGTTTACTAATAATTTGTGTAAATTTTCAATGAAATAATCAGGGGTTTCATTTACTAATTGTACTTCTTTGTAATTTTTTTTACCTTTCTGGGCATTGATCAACGCTAATTTTAAATTGTCATAATCACAAATCTTTTCAAATAAATCATTTACTCTTTTCATATAGTCTTGTTTTTAGTTGCGAGAGCCTTCATCACCAAATGATTACCAACACTTAATGCAACATCGTACATATGTTTTGCCAAGAGGCAGGGTAATGTGAAATAAATTAAACAAGTTGAGTGTGTCCTGATATTCTGATTAGCATTGTCGGTGGTATTATTCAAATTCCAATAGAATCCACCGGTATTCACGTCATTATTCGTATTACCGTCAAAAAGAGTGATACGTCGATACAAGTCATACATACACATCATCACATTACCGTTTTTAATTGTTTTTAAAAAGACGAGCGCGCCCCGAAATACTGAGTAGCACTGCCGGCGGCATAATGCAAATGCCAATAGAATCCACCGGCATTCACGCCATCATCCGCATAACCGCCAAAAAGAGCGATACGCCATCCCGAATTTTGATAATAATAATCTGTAATTTTAGTTGTAGATGATGCCCCTACGGTTGCAGGTAAAAATAATCTACTGGATGATACCAATGTATTTTGCCAACCATCTACCGACGATAATGACATACTTGGATCAAAATAGCTGGATGAAGTATCATCTGCAAAAACAGTATCATTGTTACTAATATATGGGTGGTTATTATATATGTTAATACCATCAACCCATTTATAAATATGTCCCCAAAATTGTTCTATTCCTCTGTATTTAATAAAATTGAGTTTTTCATTTGCACAAGATGTACTTCCTGCTGTATTTTTTGTTGTGTTTCCATATAAATTTCCCACCCCTGTTTTTACAAGGGGATTTAAATTATTATATGTTGGCCAATCGGCTACATTGACTACACCACTTCCTATTTTTTGTTGTAGATTAAAACTACCATATTCAATGATTGACAATAGTTCAATCAAATGTATTAAATCATAATCATTTACTCTCCAACCCACACCCAATTTTCCAACAGCAACACGGAATTGTAGTCTTGTTTTATTTGTTAATGGATTTTTACCCGACACTGACCCAATCCAATCAGTTCCTGTTGTAAATTCAGAATTAATTGTTGTAGTAGTAATATTAGCTTCATCTAATAGAGATTCAGATGTAGTAATTGATTGAGAAGTAACAGTTACAACTGTAAATGTTCCATTGTTCCGAACTGTTCCTCCCACAACTATTTTATCTCCTGTTTCTAAATTAAGAAACGGAGCAGTATATTGGGTTGTAGAAATTGAACTATCTGATTGTTTAAATGAACAAGTAAAAGCTGGTTGTGCAATTGAATTTGCATATCTTCCAGCAGATACATCATATAATACTGCTTCATATGCAGATATATATCTATAATCTACTTCTACATTATTTTTAATAAATGCAGGATGTAAAGTGAATCCAGGAAGTTTTAATTCTGAAATTAACCAAGTGTGATAACTTCCACTAAATGAATATTTATAATATGTTTTTGGTATTTCAACCATAACTTGTCCATCTGCTCCTGTTAATACGGATGGTGTTCCATCAAATTTTTTGTTCCAATTATTTTCATCTAAATAATAACTAACAGTACCAGCAGTTGTTAACACACACCCCCTCATATTTCGATGAATAGGAAGATATGAATTACCTGGACTAACACCCAGTGGTCGATTATATATACTTCCCGATCTGTAATATATATCATTATCTTGATCCCACGTCAATCCTTGATATAATGATCTGTATGCATCTGACATATCAACAAGTATCATATCAGTTAAAGTATCATTTGTTACGTGTACCTTACTGCTACTATCCACCCACATTACAATTGAACCAGTAGTAATACTCGACGTTATAGCATTGTATGATTGTGTAGAATATCTTATTGTTGATTGTGGAGTGATGTTGGAATAATTGTATAATTCAGTGAAATTAAGTACCGACTTTGAAAAAGCGGTTCTTAGATTATCACCTGTCCCATCATTGGGATTTGTTCCATAATTTATAGTTTGTTTTGCCATTAATGTTTTTTTTGTTATAAGGTTCGTCCAAATATATTCATATCTTGTATTGTAATATCACCAGTATTATCTGATGTAACATATATTTCAGTATAATCTCCTGCTGTCATTGATGATAGATATATTATCAACGCAAATGACACTGGTTGACCAACAGTGCTTGTTCGTACAGTCATTGGCGATATATTAGAAGTATTTGTGTTTTTTCTCAAACAAACAGTACATGTCTGGTTTGGTTTATTGATATTCAGATTACCAGTAACCCATACATAAGCATCTGATGCATTTGTTGGTTGATATACAAATTTACTTCCTGATATTTCAACATTACAAACATACGAAGATGATATTGTATAATTTGCTTTGACAAATACACTTGCAGTAGTTACTGATGATGTTAGTACATTATCGACTACATTTACTTTGAAATGTGGAACTTTGTCTTCAATCCCGTTATTACTTTTTATATAAATATTAGAATCTCTTCGATCTGTTCGTGTAAAATCATATCCATTAAAAAATGTTCCAACGTTATTCCATCGGTTACCGAATATGCTAGAAAAACCAGTTGCATGATAACTTGTTGTATTATATATTATAGCAGTAGAACCGGGTGGATTGTTAAATAAATTATTAACCAAATCATATGAACCAGACACACTGGAACTCAAATTTATGATATTGTTACAATTATCAAATGTATTAGTCTCAACATCAATCGTGGTTGATTCTGAACTATTGACACATATAGCAGAATGTGATGCAAGTGAACATATACTATTGAAGAAAAATATAGAAGCGGAATTGACTATATTTACTTGGTTGTAAAATCCATTGATAATTATATTTTCAATGTCAACATATTTGGAATTTATATTAAGACAATTCTCCGTTGAAATACTCCCATAGTTTGATAATGTACTTCCGTCAAATTTAATTTTTTCAATATACACATCTGTATTTATATTAAACATTGGTTTATTAGTTAATCCAGTACTTGCTTGTACAATTGTACAACCATTTGCTAAACCTCTGATAGATAATGGATAAGTTAAATTAACAGTTACTGTGTCAGTAATTGGGTGATTACCACCGTCCAATAATAATTCAACCGAAGTTGACATATTACTACCAGTTGTTAAAAATGCAACTGCATTCTGAATTGTTTGGAATGAACCTGATGGGCCCACATAATATCTGTTTACAAGATATTTTGATGTATTTTGGTATGATTTGGATAAATTTGCATACGACGATGATAATGTTATATAAGAACCAGATGTAATTACATATGATGAAGAAACTTGTTGTAATGAAGCAGACATATTATTAATAGAACCAGTCAATGCTTCATTTGATCCAGTAATAAATCCAGTTACCGTTACAAAAGTTTGATCTGCACTGATACTTCCTGTTAATACCACCAATCCGGCACCATACGGTATTCCTGCACTTCCTCCATTAATACTTCCACTGTTAATAATATTAACAGCAATAGCAGGGGTTGATCCGGTTACGTACACAAAATTTAAAACAGCATCCGGTCTGAAATAAGCATTGATTTGAGGAGGAACACTTGCACTTCCTGTTACAAATATTTGGTTTAAAATGTAATCGGGTCGGTAGTATGTAGTAAAAATCGGAATTGACATGTCGCTATCAAATTAAATTCATTCTTATTAAATAGTATCAGAATAAATTTTTCTTTGATTGCAATCATGTAATTATAGAAATTTTAAATTATTTATCGGGTTATTTTTTATACACTTCCCCCATTTGTATTTTGCATATTCATGACAATTTGATTCAATTATTTTTTTATTGGGTGAAGTAGTACCAATTGAACCAAAATGGTAAAAATGACAATTGAATGTTCTTTTCATTTGCAACCCCCACAAATGTGCTTTTAGAAAAAAATCCCAATCAACAACCCAAGGCCCCGGATAATTTTCATCCCATCCTCCAAGTTTAATATAATCAATTTTAGACATAAATATTGGAAGTGTAAAGCCTTCATTTGTTATAAGAGAATGTGAAATAGATAATTCTTTATCTAAAAATTCATCTAAATTAAAATCCACCGGAGTACTTCCAAAATCTTTAATAATAAATTGTTTAAATATGCTTGGTCTTGGTTCTATTTGATTTGGTGATATAATACAATCGGGGTTGTATATTTCGTTTAATCTAATATCCCACCTCCACGGAAACACGTTATCATCATTGACAATTAATATCTTTTCATTTGTTGCATTATATACACCCAAATTAGTTGCTTTTGCTAATCCAACATTAGTTTCTAAATTAAGAATATTGACTTTGTATTTATCGAGTACTTCTTTGTTTTCATTATAAAAACCATCAACAACAACAATAATTTCATTATCATCATCTTGACTCTGAAATATTGATTTTAAACACAAATCCAATGCTTCTGGTTCTCTATAAGTGGGAATAATTACAGAAATCATATCTTACTCCAATCTATATTTGGTGAAATGAATTGTCTTTCACAATGTGTACTATAACCGGGAATCGGTGATATTAAATTTGATCCTAGATTCCACAAGTCAAGAAATTTGGTGTGGTCGTATCCATCGTGTGTAAATTCGGGACTACTGTATTTTATGTGGGTGTTCCAATGTTTTTTAAAGGTAGACCATAATGCTGCATATGTATTACAAGTTGAAGGAGTTGTTCTCCAATGACAAGATTTACTTACTAATATTTTTGATTGTAAGTTATCATATATTGGAAGAAAATATTTATCTGGGTGGTCATATAATGTAACATAATCTACATTTGTAAAAGTATCAAATGCTTCAAATAATATATCACACCAATAAGAAATATGCATATAGTCATCTTCAACTATATATATAATATCATCATCATTTGGATTCGTACTTTTGATATAATTCAATGCAAACAATAAACTTGTTGCATCATTTCCTCCGGTAAATTCAATTATTTTTTCATTATCATTGAATTGAAAATGATGATTAGCAACAGTTCCGTCCAGTAATATAGTTAAATCTATATCGGGTTTTTCATTTGTAATCGATTGATAACAATTTTCATACGAAAACCAGTCTGGTCTTACTCCTCGTTTTCTTTTATTCGCTCCGTTCCATTCACGGAGAAATACTTTAATTTTATTCATGACATATCCAATTACTGTTAACTAATAATGATTTAATCGGTGAAAGATCTTTATCAAATGGTTTTCTGGGATATAAATGTAAATTATCCAATTTTAAAAATTCAATGATATAAAACAAAGCAGTTGAAACCGTGTGTATTTCGTTTGCTTGTTCCAATACTCCACACCAATCTAATAAAGTAAATCCATCAATATAATTTTGTTTTATTATTCTCAAATCAGTATTTACGCTTATATCAATTTTATAATTATATTTATCTTCTGCAAAATTATTGTTAATAAAGATAAATTCATCATTTGGTTTAATATCAAGTAATTCCCTTAATTCATTTTCTTTTTTATAATTTCTATCAAAATACATTTGTCTCCATATATTTAGGTCTGCATCTAATAATTTGTATTTTGATTCCATACAATCGACTGCATCATGCACATATGACAAAGAATCTTTAAAAGGAATAGTTGAATCAAATACGACTGATTCCGATTGTTTAATAAATGTTACATTTGGTATTTGAATATAATCTTTTATCCATATATATTTATCAATTACTGGCCAGACTATTTTATCATATTGTAATGAAAACAATCTTACTAATGGACTGATAAATAATATATCACCAATCCCAAACGGTTGGTCAATTTTAACTGTCATATGATTTGATCAATCCATCTTGTTATTTCTTCGCTGATTTGTCGGTTTATATCATGTCTACAAACAAATTCATTTAATTCTTTGATTTGATTAAAAAAATCATCTTTTTTTTCTTTTGTCTTTTTTAATTCGTCATACATTTTTTTGATACCACAGTTCCATCCAATGAGATTATATCCAACTGTATCATAAAATAACCATGGGGGTATACCAAAATAATGACCGAATGGTGCACCATTGTTTATTCTTATTTGTACTTTGTGTACACCCAATTCGTTTATGTATGTACATATGTTTTGTAATGTGTATGCTTTTTTATAAACACAATTGATTTGTTTTGGCAATGATTCATAAATCAAATATCGTTTAACAACGGTTATCAAATCTTCTATATAGAAAAAATCCATTAATTTATCTTGGTGTATAATCATATCTTCATGATTAATATATCTCAATAAATTTGCTTTGATAAATCTTGTATCTAATTCATCAGAACCAAATACTGCAAACAATCTGAGATTATAAAAATTGGGAGTTTTAGTTATAATATTTGCAATTATTTTTTTACTTAATCCGTATGGCTCTTTGTCTTTGTAGATTTCGGCACCCGACCCAAAACTGATAAACTTACCGAAATGTTCTTTATTGTAGAATAGATTGTAAAACATTGCTAAATTTTGATCCAATATACTTATATCATCTTTTTTTAATCTGCTACCACCTGTACAAGCACAATGTATTACTACATCAAAGTATTTATCTGATAAATATTTACTTGTTGTAATATAATCAGTTAAATCAAAATCATCTCTTGATATAGCAGTTACATCATATTCGGATAATCCTTTGACTAAATTTCTTCCAATAAAACCCTTACTTCCTGTTATTAATATTTTCATTTTATAAACGTTTTTAATTGTCTAATCGTATTTAATTTTGATTTGGTATTCCCAAATTCAAGTGCTTTATCATCAATATATATATCTGCCATAACCTTTGGACTTGATCCTGATAATTTAATTTGATTTGGAATATTTTCATTAATAGAATCAAAATCTAATCCTTTTTTCTTACACCAATCAATTGCTTCTGTTAAACATGGGTATTGTTCATTATCACCTCGATTTGTCCATAATATTAATTTATGACCATTTTGTTTTAAATCAATTAATATGTTCATTAAACAAATGTGATATGTGTTCTGTTTTCCGATTTTAGGAAATTTGTTTTCACAAAGTACCCCATCAAAATCTACTGCAATAATTAATTTTTTATCAGTCATGATTATAATTCAGTTTTGTCATTCGTCTATCCTTTTTAAAATAAATTGATTAGTCCAGAATTTTTATCGGTCATAGTTGTTTTTGTGTCCCATATCAAATGTTTATCAATGTTGGATTCAACTAAATCGGTTGCTATATAAATTGCAGTATCATCAACACAACCTTTTATTATTTTTCTTGCATAAGAACCGATTGCTACTCCATTAAAATGTACACCCATATCTTGTGCTAATGATTTGGTCAATGAATTTGTTCCACCAGATAATATCAAGTATATATTATTATCAAATTCTTTATTTATAATATCTGCCATGGCAACAGTTTGGAGGGTTGAATTAAATGTACCACCACCACCACTCATTGGAATACCATCTGCTTGTATTATTAATTTATCACCGGAAATTTTTCTTGCTTCTTCAATTCTGTACTTGAGATTAACATTATCAAGATTTATTCTATCCAAACACAAAGAATTAAAATTATTTGGATTAATTGAATTTATGAGTTCCCATTCTAACAATGAATCTCGATGTTCTCCAATAGCAGCATGTAATTCAATCAATTCTGCACCCGATTCTAAACATTGTAGTAAATTTTCCTTTAGTAATTTTCTATCATCATATCTATATGATATAACGGAATCCGTATTACATATATTACTACATTTTCCGCAACCAATACATAATTTAGTATCAACCAGATAATCAGTTCCCCATGACACCAAACGTTTGGTATCAATAGCTTGGGTTGGACAAATTGATAAACATTTTCCACATTCTTCACAACTGTTAGTATCTATATATGCTTTTCTTACATGAGGATCACCGGGCATACCAACACTGACCATAATATACGGTCTGGTTTTTATAGTAATGTCATATAAAGAAGCATTTGTATATGCTAATTCAATACCTTCAATTGCTACTTTTACTACATCAACATTAGCAGATACATCTATTATTGTTGCTCCTGCTAATGTATATATATAAGATAATCGTTTAACTTGATCAATGTCTTCATTACCTGCTCCACAAATTATTTTAAAAACTTGTCCCTGATCTAATAATGATTTTAATATTTCGTATCTATTCATTCGTTGGTTTATTTTTGTTATACCAATCAATTAAATATAAAATATTTGAATAAGCGATGTCAATATCACCCAAACCGAACCCAATTTCATACGCCATTCGATATTGTGGTAAATAACAAATTGTGGCACAAAATGTTAATCCGTATTTGGTGGTTCTATTCAAAAATTCAACCCAAACTTCCATTAATTTATTCCAACTCAAATTAAAATTTAATTGATTAGGAAGTTTCCAACTTAAAGAATCATCTGGTGTTTTTGAACAACACCAACAAGTATCAAAATCATCGGGATAATACGAGGTTGAACTTTCGTCTACTGGCGATATTTCAATAATTAATTTATCTGGATCAATTGTGTAATGTGAAAATTTATATCCCATAAATTCAGCGATCAATTTATTCCCATTTACAATTTCTTCTTGTGTCATGATCTTTGTTTTAGCAATTCGATTCTTTCTGATAACTCTTTTTGGTTTCGCTCACCAACTTGTGATTTGTATTTTAACCAATCAATTTCAAAATTCAATACTTGTTGTAATACTTCGTCCAAACATTCAACATTGTGTTTATTTAATTTTATCACAACGTTTCTTGTCTCTATGTTATGTAAATAGTTCAAATTGTACAACTCTTTGATAAAATCAATGCTTTTTGATGAAATATTTCCACCAAGTGTAACTTGTAAATTTGTATTTTTGAGTTTAAGTAATGTAGATGTTACAATTGCATTTATTATATTTCCATCAACCGTTGATTTACTTAATCCAAGTGATTTGGTTAAATCCGATCTTCCTATAATAATACCAGTTAAATAATCAACTGATTCAGAATCAATAATATTAGATAAATTCAATACAGTTGTTTTACTTTCACACACAAAGTATAATTTAGTAGTATTAAATTGTTTTGCATAATCAATGAATTTTTTCAAAGCAAATGGTGTTTCAACCATTGGTGCAATAATATTATCCACACCAAGTTGTACACAGTTATTAATATCAGATTTTGCTTCACATCCTCCAATTTTAACAAATAATTCTAAACCACATAACTCAGTGATTCGTCGCATTGTTATAACATCATTCAGTAATACACCTTCATCTTCAAATGATTGTTTGATACCAATGATGTTATAACGATTTGACAGTTGTTCTAATTGTTTGATTAAATTATTCATTTTATTCATGATCGTGTATTACTATCACATCAATATTTTCATTTATCCTACAAAAATAAAACAAAAATATCATCTTTCCAAATTTATTTTAAATAAATGGGAATAATCATTTCTTGTTCGTATTCTTCTTTACTCAAAAATGGATGCATATTTTCGAGTGGTTGTGCTACAATTGTTCCATCTTCTTTTTGTAAACTTGCATTTGTTGGATATATTTGTTCGTCGTTAGGTGTAAGTACTTCGCAAATAAAACCAACCCCAGAGTTAATAAAACAAGATAAATTGAAATTTAAATCATTGTGATCTGTTATAGTAAAAGATGGAATATTATAGGCATATGAAATATGATTCAATTCTGGGAATGATACACCCGTTGCTTCATTCATACCTGTATAATTTTTATTGAAGAATTTAGTTTGAGTATTTTTAATAGTCAAATAACCACCATTATTAATAACAAATATTTTAATCGGTAAATTATATTGTACAATTGTTTGTAATTCCTGTATATTGAATTGAAATGATCCTTCACCAACTACTACAATTGTCTTTGTTTTTTTATCTGCTAATGCTACTCCGATAGCAGCAGGTATTGCAAACCCCATTTCACCTTGTGATGCAGGAAATATTAATTTGTTATTTGATAGTGCTTGAGTCAAAACATAATTTGTAGAACCAGCATCTGTTATTACCGTTGAATCAATATCTTTTGTTATTTCTGATAATTTTTTTGTGAATGAATATAAATTTAATTCATTAATATCAACTCTATCAAATATATTCCATTTATTTTTCCAATGTTGACATTTTTTTATCCAATCAATTGGTGCATTATAATTTAATGTATACGGAAATTTAAAAAATGATTTTAAATCACAAACAATTTGTTTATCAATATGTACAGCTGATTGAATGACATCAACATCAACGGTTATTATTTTTGCTTTTCTTCCAAACAAAGATGCATCAAATCCGATATTGGATAAGTGCATTGAAGTTCCCAATCCAATAATTAAATCAGAATTAGCAACAGCAAAATTTCCTGCTCGTGTTCCTTTTAACCCAATTCTTCCTACATATAACGGATGATCTTCCTCCAAAAAATCAGTTCCTAAAATGGTGGTTGCAACAGGTATTTGATAATGTTCGATGAAATTTTTAAATTCTTGTTTTGAATTAGATAAATGGATTCCATAACCAGCAATTATAATTGGTCTCGTTGATTTGGATAAATAATCTTCAACTATTTTAATTGAATTGGGATTGGGTAAAATTCCGGGTGGTGGTGTATAATGTTCTAATTGCTCTTCATCAATTTCAACATGTTGTACATCTAAAGGTACATCAATCCAAACTGGCCCAGGTCTTCCGGTTGTACAAAGATAATATGCTTTTTCTAAATCATATGCAATAGAAAGTGGATTAGATATAGTAACTACATATTTTGTTATTGATTTTACAATTTCACATATATTTACTTCCTGTATTCCATTCTTTCTTTGACCAAAATGACTTATTTCTTTTTTGTTTGCTTGACCAGATATGACAATTAATTTATTACTGTCTTGCCAAGCATCCAGTAAACCGGTTATAACATTGGTACTACCACAACCGGATGTACATACTACTAATCCAGGTTCATTGGTATATTTTGAATAACCAACTGCTGCCATTGCAGCTGCTTGCTCGTGATGGTGAAATATTGGTGTAATACTACTTTTGGAAACAACATCATTCAGATACATTGCTCCTCCACCGACTACTTCATGAGCATATTTTATACCCTTAGATTCTAAAAATTTAAAAATGTAATCTGCTACTCTCATTGTTTGTTCATCTTATAGTATGGAATTAAATATGTATATTTGCTATCTGACCAATTCTTAATTTGTTCTGCTCTTTCTTTTAAAATTGGTATCAATTCTCTCCAACGTTCTACTGATAAATATAATCTCCAAATGTTGTCATCTTTAATCCATTTGGGATACCAACGGAATTTAATTCTCCCACTAATTTATTTGTTATGTTTTCAAACAACAAATTCATGATTGACTGAGTGTATGGAGACCAAGCAACTGAATTATGTTTTCATTGTATTTTGAGAACAATTGCAACAATTCATTTTTGTTGTCTTCATCTGCAAATGAATTGGTGTATAATTTTGCAATTTCCTTTCTGTTTTGCATCAATATTTCTAATGCATGTTGTAACGGATCATGTTTATGTGATTGATCATTCGCTACAATTGTAATCGTAAAATCAGATTCACAACAAACATATATACTTTTTATAACAGATTGAATCTCAGTCAAATTATTACTTAAAGACGATTTTGTGTCCATATTTTAAAAACTATTTGCAAAAAAATAAACAAATTATTTGAAATTATATTTATTTAAAATTCAATTATTTTTATTGCTTTGACAACAATCCCAATATCAATACACAATAAATCAATAGTAAACAGATTTTTATAAGAATATTGGGATTATCCCACCATTTTAATTTCATAGTTTTTAAATTATTCTACAAAGTAAAGTAAATTCCTGAGAAAACCAATTTCATTTTAAAATTAAATTATTCTTGAGTTGATTCTTGGACAAATCATATTCTACAATGATACTACCATTTTCAGAATGAGTTGTAGTAATTTTTATATCGGGACGATGTGGACAGGGCAATGACTCAACCAATCCGATGATTTCTTTTCGGTGCCAATTAATAGAATACAATCGTGCTTCCTCAAAAGTTGAATATAAACCATGTTTAACTAATGATCTTGCAAGATCATCTGTGCGTTGGTAATTCATATTGTTTGTTTTTTAAATTATTCTACAAAAATAAAACAAAATAATGACAATTCCAAATTTATTTTTACCAAATGAATTTATTTTTGTAATAATCTACTATTTTTGTTATTTCTTCATCGAATAGTTTTGTTGGTTTCCAACCCAAACTTCTTAATTTTGAATCATCTAAAGCGTATCTAACATCTTGACCTCGTCTGTTGCAAGAAAAATCAATATAATTCAATGTATTAAAATCATATTTAATTTCTGAATTATAACATTTTATTATCTTAATAACAGTATCAATGTTTTTTTGTTCAAAACCACCAGCAATATTATATATCTCACCAACAATTCCTTTTTCAATTATAGTAATTATTGCATTTGCTGTATCTTCTGCATGTAACCAATTTCTGATTGGTAATCCATTATTATGTAATGGTATTTTTCTTTCTAAATTTAAACATTTGATTGCTTTTGGAATTAATTTCTCAACGTACTGTCCAATTCCATAATTATTTGTTGGTCGTACTATAATATATGGTACATTATGTGTTCGTCCCCATGCCATAACCAACATATCAGCTGCTGCTTTTGTACTACTATATGGATTACTGGGTTTCAACAAATCCGTTTCAACATGAGCACCAACTGATATATCGCCGTAGGTCTCATCCGTGCTGATTTGAATAAGAGTTGGTTTGCAAACATTTTCTCCCCGATGATTTTTAATCAATTCCAATAAATTATGTACTCCGTTTATATTGGATTTAATAAATTCATCACTACTCGAAATACTATTTCCTACATGAGTTTCAGCTGCAAGATTAATAACAAAATCACAATCATATAAAAATTTTAAATCATTTATATCACATTGTACAAATGAGAAATTTGGATACTTTGCAAACTCAATCAATAAATCTTTGTTAGCAGCATATGTTATTTTATCTACTCCTTTTACCCACCAACCCAATTCCAAACATTTTTTTGTTACATATGAACCTATAAACCCAAGACACCCAGTTATGTACACTACTTTCATCGTTTCATAAATTTAGTTAATATTTGTTCTATATATTCGATTTGTTCTTTTGTTATAACAGGACTTGTTCCCAAAAAGAATGTATTGGTGGTAATTTTGTTTGCTATCGGATATTTGGTTATATCCTCATGTATATCAACATAAGCAGGTTGCAATAATATATTTCCAGCAAAATATGGTCTCGTTTGAATTTTATTTGCTTCAAAATACTCACATATACTCGTTCTACTGAAGTTGGATGTATCTTTTATTGTAATAGGAAAGGCAAACCAACATGGGTCAGCTAATGGTGTTGCTGAGTGAAGTTTGAATACATCATCATATTTTGAAAATATATCAAATAATAATTTATAATTTTCCTTTCGTTTGGATATTATTTCATTGAGTTTATCCAATTGAGCTAATCCGATAGATGCTTGCAATTCAATTGGTTTTAAATTATAACCAATTTCATCATATATGTATTTGTGGTCAAAACAATGATCTGGTAAATCAGGAAGCCAATCGCTGAATCGTTTGCCACACACTCCTTTTTCTGATAAATTTGATTTCCCTTCACAATAACATCCTTTACCCCAATCTCTGAAACTTTTCAATATTCTTAGTGTAGTTAAATCATTTGTTGTAACGATTCCTCCTTCACCCATTGTAATATGATGAGCAGGATAAAATGAACAACTCGACATCATTCCGAATGATCCAAGTGGTTTATTGTCATATGTAGAACCCAAACTATCACAACAATCTTCCAATAATATCAAATTGTATTTTTCTACTATGTTAATAAGTCTATTCATGTCTGGTGGGTTTCCTAAGGCATGAGCAAACATCAAAACTTTAGTATCCGATTGTTC
>JALNZI010000065.1 GCA_023229385.1 Candidatus Omnitrophota bacterium
CTGGAAAGAGGGTGGTTTTGGCCGGAATTTCTTCAACAGTATTATTTATACTGTTTCGGTAGTTTTCGGCATAGTGATTATTTCTTCCATGGCTGCCTATGCCTTTAGCCGCCTGAAATTTGTGGGTAGTAAATTTTTGTTTATTATGTTTATGGCGGCGATGATGATCCCTATACCGGGTAGTTTCGTCGCCCTCTATGTGTTATTAAATAAACTGCATTTAAGAAATACCCCTATAGGTTATATATTGTGTATGATAAACGTGGGTCTTTCCACAAGCATATTTTTGCTTAAGACATTCTTTGATAAGATGCCAAAAGAACTGGAAGATGCCGCGCGTATTGACGGTTGTTCCAAGATTGGGATCTGGTGGCATGTTGCCTTGCCGCTGGCCAAGCCGGTACTGGCGGTGGTAATTGTTTTAAATGCCCTGACAGTGTGGAATGAATATATCCTGGCTTTGATTATTTTTGATAATCGCCAGTTTATGCCGCTTCAGGTAGCCTTGCAGACCTTCCAGGGAGAGTTTGTCACTAACTACCCGTTATTAATGGCCGGCCTGACTATTACTGCCCTGCCGATTATCTTGGTTTATCTGTTTATGCAGAAATATATTGTTAAAGGGGTCACTCAGGGGGCGGTAGTAGGATAATGCGTAAATTTCCATTAGTAATTATTTCATTAATTTTCAGCGCCGGACTTGTTTTTGCGCAGGATAAACCTGCTTCTGGAGATCTGACTACTAAATCCTGGATTGCCCACGGTAAAAAGGACGTGGAGGCTACTTTTAAATATACACAGGAGTGTATTGATTTATATAGTCAGCAGGCGGACAAAGAGCAGGCATCCTTAACTGCCCTGCCTAAAAATAAAAAAGAAATTGAAGCGGTCCAGGCCTTAAATGATGTGGCCACCTGTTATTTTATCCAGGCGGAAAGCCTGATGCGCCAGCAAAAAACAGATGAGGCTAAAAAAGTATTTAAGCTGATTATGGATAAATATTCTTTCGGCCAGGCCTGGGATCCCCGGGGTTGGTTCTGGTCGATCAGACTGGCGGCGGAACAGAGCATAAAGAAAATTGAGACCGGTTCTATCGAAGTAGAGCAAAAGAAAAAGGTCAGCCAGCTTCCGACAAAACTGGTTTTGTTTGATCCCGGCAAAGAGGATTTTGTGGATTACGCAAAATATGGAGAATTCAAGAATGTCGGGACTAAAGATTACCAGTATGTAATTACCGACCAGGCTGGTTTAATGGCCGCGGTCGGCGAAGGAGTTTATCCGAATAGCAGTTCAATCAGGAAAGACCCGATTTTTAAACAGGTAATCAAAGACAAACGCCTGGAAGGGGATGCCTGGGATTTTCTTTATTCCCCCGACCTACAGGCGGCATTCGTAAAATGGACAACTTCAAGCGAGCCGCAGGGCGTGAGGTTATTCTGTACCGGATTAGTACTTGAGCGCGCCGGCCTGATTACCCAGGCAATTAAATGTTATTATTCTATTGTCGTGCATTTTCCGGCAAGCCACGGCTGGACTTATTGGCATACCCCCTGGTATGTCGGCTCGGCTGCAATTGCCAAAATAAATTTTCTCTTAAGGCGCAACCCGCAGTTAGGTTATAAATTAGAGGGAGCCGAGATTAAAGTTATCAATGGTTTTGATAATGATATTTTAAATGATGTTGCGCAAGTTAACCCCGGGAAATTTGTTAAAGTAGATTGGGCTCAAGAGGCGGCCAGGTTTAAATCCACAGCTGAAGCCTCTGGCGTAAAAAAGAAGGTTGGCCGCGGTAAGGTGCGCCTGGTGCAGTATAATAATGATGATTGGCAGTTGTTAGTAGAGGATGAGCCTTATGTTATTAAAGGGATTACTTATGCCCCGACCAAGGTCGGCCAGTCTCCGGACGACGGCACGCAAGGAAATTGGATGGAAGAAGACTTTAATAAAAATGGGAAAATTGACGGACCATATGACGCATTTGTAGATAAGAATAGAAACAATTTTCAGGATGCCGATGAGCCGGCAATGGGGGATTTTAAATTAATGCAGGAGATGGGGGTAAATACCATTCGCCTTTATCACCACCCGCTTAAGATAAATAAAGAACTGATGCGCGATCTTTATAAAACTTATGGCATCCGGGTAATCGTGGGCGACTTTTTAGGCAAGTACGCGATCGGTTCGGGCGCCCAGTGGAATCCGGGTACGGATTATAGTAATGAAACACATAAAAAGAACATGATTGATTCGGTAAAGAAAATGGTCAATGAATTTAAGGATGAGCCTTATGTTTTATTCTGGCTTTTGGGTAATGAAAACGTTTATGGTTATGCCTGTAATGCCAATGAGCAGCCGGAGGCGTTTTTTAAGTTCGCTAATGAAGTGGCCAAGATAATTAAGGATATTGACCCGGATCATCCGGTAGCCATATGCAGCGGGGATATTCTATTTTTGGATAAGTTTGGTAAGTACACCCCGGACATTGATATATTCGGTACTAATGCCTACCGTGGTGATTACGGGTTTGGCGCTTTCTGGAAACAGGTTAAAGAAGAAGCAGGCAAGCCGGCATTCATTACTGAATTTGGCTGTCCGGCTTATGCCGAAGGAAAAAATGCCGATGAATCCGAAGAATTGCAGGCGCAATACCATTTAGGTTCCTGGGAAGATGTCCAGAATAATATGGCATTTTCTCCGGGCGCCGGCAATGCCCTGGGCGGAGTGGTCTTTGAGTGGCTGGATGAATGGTGGAAGGCCTATGAGCCGGCGATCCATGACTTTAAAGGTTTATGGGCAGGGCCTTTTCCCGACGGTTATATGCATGAAGAATGGCTGGGGATGAGCGGCCAGGGTGACGGAAAATCCAGCCCGTTCTTGAGGCAATTACGCAAATCTTATTATATGTATCAGAAGAAATGGAAATGATTTAAAATAAAAAGAAAACGGTTATAATATAAACAGGAGGTGTAGAGATGAGAAAGTTATTAGCAGTAATTTTAGCCTTGGTTCTTGCGGCGCCGGTAGTTGCTCTGGCTCAAGACAAGGCTGCCAGCCCCAAGGAGTTTGTGGTTTTCTTAGACAAGAATGCCAAGGATAACCATTATATTCCTTCCGGTTGGATGGGTGATTATGGTGATATCAAAATGAATGATCAGGCAGCGGATAATCCGCACAGCGGAACAACCAGTATTCAGTTTGTTTATAGCGCCAAGAAGTCGCAGGCTCAGGGTTGGGCCGGAGTTTATTGGCAGAATCCCGCCAACAACTGGGGAAATAAAAAGGGCGGGTTTGATCTGACTGGAATGAATAAACTTACTTTCTGGGCCCGCGGTGCAAAAGGCGGCGAAGTAATTCAGAAAGTGATGATCGGCGGGATTAAAGGCACATACCCGGATTCTTTATCCGTTGAGATGGGGCCGATTGAGTTAACTGATACCTGGAAACAGTATGCGGTTAACCTGGTAGGCAAGGATCTTTCTTATGTTAATGGCGCTTTTGGGTGGACTACTACTGCGGATTTAAATCCCGAGGGAGCTACAATTTATATTGATGATATAAAATTTGAGGCTGATCCTACTTTGAAACCTGAAGGCAAAAAACAAGAGGCTATGCCATTCTATATTTATGCCGACCGTTCATCTATGGCCAACCATTTTATTCCTTCCGGTTGGATGGGTGATTATGGCGACATAAAATATGACGGTTCTTCAAAAGAGGATGCTTATTTAGGCGATACCTGTATTAAAATAGTTTACAGCGGCAAGGCTACTCAGGGTGCGCGTTGGGCAGGTATCTTTTGGCAGAATCCGGCGAATAACTGGGGTAATCTTGATGCCGGGTTTGATCTTTCTAAAGCTACCAAGCTTACTTTCTGGGCTCGCGGGGTAAATGGCACGGAGCGCATTGAAGAGTTCAAAGTTGGTGGTATAATGGGAGAGTTCTCGGATTCAGATAGCGCGACTATCGGTCCAGTTATCTTGAATAAGGAATGGACACAATACACCATTGATTTAAAAGGCAAGGATATGTCATATATCCTCGGAGGTTTTGCCTGGTCAACCAATGTGGATAATAACCCGGAAGGCGCTACATTCTATCTGGATGAGATCAAGTTTGAATAATAAGAAACGTATAGTATTTACAACTACAGGTTGCAGGCGTTTTATGCTTGCAGCCTGTAGTTTTTTGTTTTTGTTTATTTTATCCTCCTGTGGAGCCCGGCAAGATGTCTATATCCAAAAATTAAAGAATCAGCATTATCGGCTTATGGTTAAAGGCGCCCCGTATATTGTAAAAGGTGTCTGTTATAATCCTATCCCAACAGGGTATAACCACGAGTATGACTGGTGGGGTGATAAGGCTAAGCCCTGGATAGAAGATGGAAAGTTGATGAAGGCGATGGGGGTAAATACTATCCGTCTTTATCGCTCAGGCGAAGATCCTCAGAAAGTAAAGCAGGTAATAAGTGATTTGTATAAACTATACGGGATACGCACGATTATGGGCGATTGGCTGGGGTTTTGGGAATACCCTTGCCCTTTTTACGGGGATAAGAGTTTCCAGGATAAGGTAATGCAGCAGGTATTGGAAATGGTCCGTCTTTATAAAGATGAGCCCGGGATCCTGGGCTGGATTTTGGGAAATGAAAATAATTATTCCTGTTTGGGCCACGTAAATCCCTGGTCGAGCCCGGAAGTAGATAGCGAGCCGGATCCGCAGAAGCAGAAATTGATGCGGGCAAAGATTTATTATTCTTTTGTAAACGAAATATCCAAAGAGATCCATAAAATAGATTCTAATCATCCTGTAGGATTAGGTAATGGGGAGTTGGTGGGCCTGGATTCGGCTAATAAATTTTGCCAGGATGTTGATTTTGTGGCCTGTATTATTTATCGCGGTAAAACTTTCGGCAATCTTTTTAAATCCCTGCGCATGACGTTTGATAAACCTCTGCTGCTGGCGGAATTTGGCGCGGATTGTTATGACGCCTACTTAAAAAAAGAAAACCAGGAGATGCAGGCATTCTTCCTGCAATCACAGTGGAGCCAGATTTATGAGAACCTGGCCAACAATAAAGCCGGATCGGGAAATTGTATCGGAGGCACGGTTTTTGAATGGACGGATGAATGGTGGAAGCATTCCCAGGATAGTCCTGAGACCTGGAAGGCGCATGATACTGAAAGCGGATGGTCTAACGGCAGTTATTATTTTGATATCCGTGCCCCAGGCAATATGAACATGAATGAAGAATGGTTTGGCATAGTCGCCTTAGGGGATCAGACAGAAGGCGGACTGAATCAGCGTATCCCGCGTAAGGCATATTATGTAATCAGGGAATTCTGGAAACATCCGGTGCTGAAAAAAGCGCACGGCAAGAAGAATCGTTAGGAGGAAAGATCCATGTTTAAAAATTTAAAATTAGCGGTGTTTATTTTTAGTGTGATTTTTTGGTTGCCTTATTTTTCCGGGGTCTGCGCAGAAAATGCCACTCCCGGAGTTTTTTCTTGCGGAAACCTTGAAGAATTAAAGTCAGATTATTTTAAGGACAACCGTTATAATGAATTTGTTGATTTTTTAAGCAGCAACAAAGATAAGCTCTCCGCGGGTTGTATTGATTATTATAAGGCGTTTACCCGTTACAGCCAGCTTAAATACCTGGAGGAAAAACAATTGTGGGACGATTATTTTGCCAACGGTAATACTTATCGCGACCAGATATTGGAGAACGCCAAGAAGGTTATTTCCGAAACCGATACCAGTAGTCCTTTAAGGCTTAAGGGGCAGCTCTTGCTTTGGCAGTTTTACCGTGATCAACAGAATACCTTTGGGGAACAGGGATTGGACGAACTTACGGCAGATGTTGGCGCCTATGCCAAAGCAGCAGATGATCCTGCTTTGATCAAAGATATCGCGGATAAGCTTTTAGCCTCCGATGAAAAACCGGGAGCGCGCGTAATTTATAAACTTTATGTCAATAAGCTTGCTTCAGGTAAAATCAGCGATGCTGAGTTAAAAAGCGTAGGCGCGGGGTTTTATAAAGAAGGTAATCTAGAGTTAGCTGAAACTGTTTATGATATTTATATTGAAAGAATCTCTAAGAATCTGGCGCCTGAAAAACTAGTTCCGGAACTATTCGAAATTGCCGGCCTATTCGTACTTTCGCGGCCGGATAATGGCCGCTCAAGTATTTCGCCTACTCCTGGAACCTCAGGGGAGGGCTCCATTTATAAGGCAACAGGTTTATATGATATGGCCTACGCGGAGAAAATTTATGAGAAGATAGATGGGCTGGGTCAGAAAAATAGTTTTAACGAGGAATCAATCTACCTGCGGGCGCTTAATTTAGAGAAATCCAGGGATTATAAAAAAGCCGGTGAGTTTTATTCTCAATTGACTCAACTTTATCCGGCTACCCGGCATTTTGATGAAGCTGTTTATAAGAATGCCATGATTAGTGCTTACGCCTTGGCGGATATCCCGAAAGCCAGGGAAAATTTTGAAAAACTTACTGTTAAAACCACATTTAGCCCTCAGGTAATTTCCAGTTTTTATCAGTTAGGGCTATTGGCGCAATGGGAGGGTGACTTAACTAAGGCCAAGGGTTATTATGACGCGTTGCTAAAAAATTCCGGTGATAGCCATAACGGAATCAAAACACTTGCGCAAGACAGGCTCAAGGAGATTGAGGAGAATAAACAGCTTAGTTATAATCTGAAGACTTTTCTGGATTCAACGCTGAAAAAGGAAAATACTCCAATTGAAATGGGAAGTTCTGAATTAAAAGTCTCCAGTTTTATATTAGAAAAAAACCAGAAAGTTGAGGTTTCTGTTTTAGCTAATCTGCCGGAAAGCGGTTGTAATCAGGTTGAGGTTCAGTATCTCTGGTCAGGCAACTTAGGGGGCGCTGCTCCCATAGCAACTGATGCGGTCTTTGAAGGCGCTTATCCAGAGTCCGGGACAAAAGAGATAAATACGGTTATAGTATCTCCGGCAGGGATAACTGACTCTTCGTTTATTATGGTGGATGTCTATTAATCTGCTGTTCGGTTGGAATTCCCTTAACGAGAACCATAAAATTAACTGATTATATTGAAAATACTTGACTTATACCTTTTTTAGTAGTATAAAGAAAGTAATATTTTCTACATTTTTCCATCGGGGAAGGTAAATTTATCCCATGCACACATTAGATTTACAAAAAGAAGTTTTTAGCGAGAAAGAAAAACGCAACATTGAGATATTTGATATTCTCAGGAAACAGGGGCCGATAAGCCGGTCGGATATTTCGCAGGGAATGGGCATAAACGTAGTGACCATTTCCAATTATATTGATGATTTCATCAAGGGAAAACTGGTTTATGAAAAAGAACTGGATGTATCCGAAGGCGGCCGCAGGCCTGTCTTATTAGATTTAAATCCTCGTGCCGGTTTTGCCGTAGGCGTTGGGTTGAACCTGATGAATATGGTTGGCCTGCTCGTAAATTTAAAAGGCAATATCATCACTAAAACTCAAATCGCCCGGCCGCAGACATCAGTAAAAGAAGTTTCCGAATGCCTTTTGGAAATCGTACGCGAGATCTTGCGGCGCTCTAAAGGCTATGCCGATAACATAAAAGGCATCGGGATTGGTGTTGCTGGTTTAATCAATAAAAAAGACAGTTCTATCCATTGGCCGCAGAAAA
>JALNZI010000066.1 GCA_023229385.1 Candidatus Omnitrophota bacterium
AATATCCTGGGCCTGCTCATAAGTAACATCTTCCGCTAAAAGACGATGACGGGAAAATATTCTTTTCGTATAAGCATCAATCACAAATACAGGTTTATGCAGGGCATAAAGCAAAATTGAGTCAGCAGTCTCAGGGCCGATTCCCTTAACCATAAGCAGTTGGTTACGCAGGGTCACTAAATCCTGAGAACTCATACGTTTTATATCAGCCGCATAGAAATCAAAGAAAAATTTAAGAAAGTTCTTCAGCCTTGCTGCCTTAATATTATAATACCCTGCACTTTTGATTAAACTCCCAAGCTTGCCTGGCGAGAGTTTCAAAAGCCCCCGGGGATTCAGGCATTTTTTCTTTTTAAGAGAACGAATCGCTTTTTCTACATTCGACCAGTTAGTACTCTGTGTAAGAATCGCGCCGACGATTACCTCAAAACTGCTATCCGCAGGCCACCAGTGCTGTGGCCCGAAAACAGAGTAAAGCCGTAAGAAAATACGATTTAACCTGCGTTTTATACCGGGAGAACCCATTATTTAAGTTCCAAAGGGTTAATGCCATAATATGCAAGAATGGTATAGGCAGTTCCTGAAACTGAACCAGTATGTTTTCCCTTTGGGGTCATCCAACCATGCCCGGTATCCACATAATCCTGCGTGGCATAAGGCAAACACCCTTCACCCTGACCCGAAGGAGAAGGACTGGAAATAATCATCTTTCCTAACTGCCCCAGGTAATTATCGGCTTTCTCCCGGTAAAGTGCGGCTTTATCTTTCTGCCCTAGTTTAAGATAATAATCGGCCATTATCTTATATGAGACAACCATCTGGGCTGTCCATTCACTTGAAACCACACCTCCACGAGAAACATGGCGCTGCGGCGCAAAATCAAAACCTTGAACCTTAATTACTTGCCCTCCTGGACGGTTAAAATCAACCTCGACCAAACAATTTTCCTCGGCAAACTCCAGGATTTTATCAGGATCCATTCCAATGGCCTTAAGTTTCTCCGGGCCGATAGCGGCGATTGACCAGGCATAAGTATCCGTAGCAATAGTGGAATCCCCTTTACCACGCTTGATCGGCAGATCCTGCCTGTCATAAGTATGCCGTAGCAGCCAACCCAGGGTTTTTTCCGCTGCCTGTTCATATTTATTCATACCCGTAACCTTAGCGAGCATTTTATACAAAGCATAGGCGTCTAGATGGTGTTCAGTAGCATACCAACTCATTTGCGGTCCGCCTCGGATTCCATCATCAGAATCGGAATTCTGCAGTTTGATGATATTCTGGGCAATCTCTTCTGCCACTCTTAAATATTTCTTATCTCCGGTTGCCTGGGTATACTGAACGATCGAAAGCCCCAGCCAGATATTCGGCCCGCTATGCAATACAAACTCCGCAGGAGCCCCATCATTAACATAATAAGCATTGAGAAACCAACCATCTTCTCTTTTAGCATCATTAGCCAGAAAATCAAGGATCTTCCTTGCTCTGGCAAAATCCGAAAATTTATCATAAACCTGTATAAGCAAAGCTTGATCATAAAGAAAGGCCCAACTGTCGATATCCTTATCGCCTTCAAAACTCATCACTAATCCCGTATGCGGATTTTGGCGGACTTTAAACCATTGGTACATTTTATCTAAATTCGCCTTTTCCAGGATTACTTTTTTAGTTTCAAGGCGCAGGGATTCTGCCTGAATCGCCTTTTCATTTAATTGCAGCGCGGCCAACTTTGCCTGTAGCAAGTCCCTCTCTTGGGCAAGTTTCATGATTACGCCATTTAATTTCTCTGTATTGTCAATTACAGCAGGAAGAGAAAGCGGTTTGGTGTTGTCAATTACGGCAGGAGGCAGCGGTTCGTTTTTCTTTTCCGAAACAGACTTGATTTGGGAAACCAGTGATTCTATTTTATCCTGTAAAGAAACCTTTTCCCGGGCTATCTGCCCTAAGCGCTGTTTGGCAACTTTTGATTCCTGTAACACGCCCACCAATTCTTCGATAAGCATCTTATTCTTATGGGTCAACTGCATATTGGAATAAACGCCAAACCCTAAGAATAAGCTTAAAATCGCAATACACAAGATTACAAATGGCAGGAATAGTTTTTTTGCCCAGGCGTAGCGGATAAGCATGGCATTCTGCTTCGGGTTGATCTTTTCATAATCTAACCCTAATAACAAACGTTTGGTTAAACCGCCCATCTCCCTGGTCCAGGCCAGGGAAACCGATGCGCATACTGAATGGCCGCTAAGCGGCAGATTAATTTCTATGGCGAGTTTGACTCTTTTTGCCTGGACTAACTTGATTAATTCCGGCGAAAGGTCATTTACCACCAGGCAAATACCTCCGTGACCGATGTTATTGGTAAACCCCTGAATCCACGGAGAAAGAGGCTGTTTATTATCCAGGCTTTCCAGACGGAACTGTACCGGCAGTACGGTATCCAAACGGATATATTTTCTGCGCTCCGCACCTAAATTATTTTTCACTTTAATAAACATAATTTTGTCTTCTATTTTAAATCCGATCATTAACAATATTATTCTAACCGGATTCTTTTACGAATTCAACTTTATTATTCCCGAACTATCTCCAGCTCCAGGATATTATCGATCTTAAAGGTACGCTCCTCTTGCTTCAGGCAACAATAACCAACTAAATATTTATTCGCGGCATCCTGACGGATTTCCCGGGGAATCACTTCCCTGAAAGAAATACCCGAGCCCTTTGCGGATAAATATTTTATCTTTAGGCGAGCCCTGGAATTTATCGCTTTTTCAATCTGCGATATCTTCAAGAAAGCGGTACTTTCCAAAGAAGCAGGGTTAAAGGCAAAAAGCCCGGAAAAATCGGTAAAATCCGTAATTCCTTTTTCCCGGCAAATATCTTTAAACTTATTGAAAACTTCCCAGGTCATTTCCACGTCTGAAAAAGCACGGTGCTTTTGCTGAGACCGAATGCCTAACTTATCGGCAATGAACCAAAGCGCATAGCGTTGTTGATTCGGCATAAGACGCCGGGCGATAGTCAAAATGTCAAAGGAATCCCTGGCCCCTAAAACCGGCAAACCGATAATCTTCAATTCGTTGTTCAGGAAATTCAGGTCAAATTCTATATTGTAAGAACAAAGGTAGCTGCCTTCGATAAAATCCAGGAATTTGGGCATTACCATTTCCATGCCTGGAGCGCCTTCTAACATTTCAGGAGTGATTTTATTTACCGCAAAGGCTCCCGGAGAAATATCCCGGCGGGGATTGACTAATGCGTCAAACTCGGCGATCCTTTCTTTGCCTTTAACCCTCAAACCCGCCAACTCAACTATCCGGTCTCCGGAAGCAGGGTTAAGCCCGGTAGTTTCAGTGTCAAATATAGTAAATTCTATTTCGTCAATACTTTTAGGCATCTCTTGTAACTATATAGGCAGGAACAAGTCGCTTCGGCTTATAAGAAAGTTTCACCTTGCGCAGATTATCCAACCCCGAATCATCCATAATATTGATATAGCTATAATTTTTTAACTCCGCGCTGAACCTGCGGAAAATGAATTGGGCTAACCCTTTAAGAGAAAGATCGGTTATCTCATAAAGTATGCAAAAAGTATCGTTATTTAATGCATAGCCGAAAGTAAACCCTTTGATCTGCTTATCGACTTTTACCGTTATGCCTTCTAAACCTAGCTGTTTATAATTAGTTAATGCTTCTTTAATTACCTTTCGGTTATCCTCAAGCATTCCGCAATAAACATCTTCGGCGCAATGAGCTGTACGCTCTTTTACCCAGTCATTAAACAAACCTAAACAATCATTTCTATCCGCTAATTTAAGTTTTAATGCTTCAAAATTGTAATGCTTAACAAAATAGTTATATGAAGCACGTTGAGACTTGAATTTGTTCCCCTTAAAGCACTCCAAGTCGCTTCTTGAGCAAAGATAGTCCGGGAATTTCTGATGGCAGAGATAGCCCAATGCGCGGTAATGCTCTAAATCTCCCTGCTCAATATTTTCAATGCGTGAAATATCTTTATTCTCATTAACAGCATCCATTATCGCAAACACCTGTTTTATAACCTGTGGCCGTCTTTCTTCCGCCAGCGGCGGCAGATACATAAAACAACCGATCTTATCACGAAAAAATATGCACAAACTATTTTCAATCAGAACCCATTGAATATCAAAAATTGCCCGCCATACGTATATATTGGCAAAAGAGAATGCCGCCAGTTCATGCCTGGCGAAAGCAAGGTGTTTATTGAACAGCTTATGGTCTTTTAAGGCTAATTTATTTAATTTCATGGGGTAATCTTAATTCGGCAACTTCCCTTACCTCTTCATAAGCCTGAATAATCTGGGGGTTATCTTTTAATATCTTCAGTTGTTGCGGAGAGTTAAGAAAATCGCAAAGATAGGCAATATAATCCTTGGCCTCCTGGCTATTTATGTTTTCATAGACATACGGGCAATTTAAATCTACAGTAAGCAATACTTTGTCATTGCGTAAATTAATCAAGAAAGGATACAATTGACATTCAAATGGCCGGCCAGCATAAATTGCGCATTTATTATCCAGGCTATTCAAAAACGGGCAGATAAACTCCGCGCCATGAGGATTGACTACTGGCTGTATACGGCGGTCGATGGAAATTGAGGCGGCAGGAAGATCCGTTCTATCCAACAATCCCTGGACCTCCTCATCCAAAAGACAGGGGCTCCATACAGAATTGGCTTCTTTAAAACGGCAACACCCCTGGCATTTAAGGCAAAACTCCTGAGGGACAAATTGTTTGATCATTTTTAATGACGGCACAATTTACGGAACAAAGTGAACGTAAATTGGCTGCCGGAATTAAGTTATTATTTAACAACGCTTCCTAATTTAAGCTTTTTTTCAGGGCTAAGAATCGCCAGGGTAAACTCATCAGAACCTGCCAGAATCATTCCCTGGCTCTCTACCCCGCGCAAGATTACCGGATCAAGATTATCTATCACAACCACCTGTTTACCGATAAGTTCCTCTTTAGAATAAAAATTTCTGATCCCGGCAACTACCTGTTTCTGCCGATCACCTAAATCCAGGGTCAAAATCAATAATTTATCCGCATTCGGATGGTCATTAACCTCTTTTATCTCCGCAACCCTTAAATCTAATTTCCTGAAATCATCAATAGTAGCCATTTTTTCTCCTCATTATCTTCTAAATTTTTAAGATTTTGTATTTCAAACTCAGGTTTATGGTAACACTTCCGGGGATAAACTCAAGGGAAAGATGCCTTTAAAAGCCTTTACGAAAAAGGTAAAAGATTGGCGGGGCCGACGAGATTTGGACTCGCGATTTCCTCCGTGACAGGGAGGCGCCTTAAACCAGACTAGGCCACGACCCCCGCAAATATCTAAATTTTAGAAACTCATTATACTGTCTTTTAAACTAAAATCCACTATTAATTTTTATGTTTAATGGTGGGCGATAGAGGAGTTGAACCCCTGACCTTCTGAATGTAAATCAGACGCTCTAACCAACTGAGCTAATCGCCCAAAAAATTACGCCCCGGCTAGTTTTCCCAGGACAATTAAGGTAAAAACCATTACAAAAAGCGCAACTGTCTCAACAATACCCAAAACTGCCAGGTAGTTTCCAAATCCCTTGCCGGTCTCACCCATCGCATCACAAGCACAGGCAGCGCACTTACCCTGAAAATAAGCGGAAAGTCCAATTGCCAAACCCGCCAGACAGCCTACCCCCCAAAGATATTGACCTTTATTGGCCAGCTCAATCATCTTGGTCATTACAATGTTTCCATAGATTGTCTGGGTCAGAGGAGCACCGACTAAAGCAACCAGCAGGAATGAAGCGCTTTTATTCTGGTTAAAATTCTTCTTCCATGCCCCTATTGCCGCCATGCCTGCTACCCCTGCTCCGGCGGCAGAGCCTAAAGCGGAAAGTCCAAGAACTAACCCCAGCCCCAAATCCTTTAGCTGTATTAAAGCCCCTGTTTCCATATTAATTCTCCTTCTTTTTCATAAACGGTTTATAAGCAAAACCATCCCAGCTAACATTGGCATGGCTACAAAACTCCAACACATTGAGCCTTACCCCGTGGACCAAAACCGACATCGGACCCAAGATAATATTTAGCAGGTGTCCGCAAATAACAATCAAGACAGCTACAAGTATAGTTAAAATATCCCCTTTTTTAACTACTCCGGCAGCCATAGCGTTAAAGGCATCTGCAATAGCCACGCCTGCCAACCCTACTGCAAAAAGACGGATATAGGAAACTACGTCGGTAAAATTATTTACTAAACTTAAGGCTATTGTGCCCAATCCTGCGCCGATTGTTTTTAATATGTTTTTTTGCGGGCTGGTAAAAAATAACACTAATACTAATCCGGTTATAATCAACCAATTGCCGAATAACGGAAAAGGATCACCCAAAAGCAGGGTTTTGGCTAAAAAGAACACTGCCCAAATAACAGAAATCCATCCTAAATCTGCTAAGGCTGATAATGCCGGGGCCTTTAGCATGGCCCTCCATCCATGGGCTAAAGACAGATGCAGGGCTCCGATAAAGAAACAAAGCGCCTGGACAAAAGTCGCATTAACTAACAGCGGAACCAGAGGTTTTATTCCCATGCCGGACAACCATGCCTGGCCGAAAAATGTCCCAGTTAAGAGCCCCCATATAATAGCGCAAAAACTCAGGATGTAAAAGAGAAAAAAAACGCTTTTATCTTTAACTTTATGCCCGATTTTTTTCTGTGCCCAGAGATTAAGCAGGAAATAAAGCGCGCCATATCCGGCATCACCAATAAGTATGCCGAAAAAAATGCTGAAGAATATAATAAAAAGAGTGCTGATATCAAGTTCGCGGTATCCCGGCACAAGCTCCAGTAATTTTAATACCGGCTTTATAAGCGAGATCCATCCGGGATTGCGCACTAAGGTTGGCACGAGGTCATTTTCATCAGGCTCAAGAGTCAAGATACCCCAACCGCTTTGTCTTGCCTGCTTAAGCAGTAAAGCTTCGGACTCAACCGGAATATAGCCTTTCACATAAGAGATCTCTTCAGCCTGGCCCATGCCATTTAACACGGAATAGAACTCTTTTTGATTTAAAAGGTCTTCTTCGACGCCAATCAAGTCATTATTATAAATCAGGTACTCAGATAGCTCTTCTCTTATGTTAACCATAATCTTGGCATCTTCGCTAAGCCTGTTTTTCATTCCGGATAAAGATACTTTAGGCAGTTCCAGCTCCTTAAAATCAATATCTATATCTTCTTCCGCTATAACTAAACAATTGATTAACGAACCTTGCGCGGAAATCTCTCTTAAGATTATTGACTGCGGCAGGATTTTAAGCTTATCTTTGGGGATCTGATAAAATTTAATAAAGACCCCCTTCTCCCGCATGGCCTTTATCTGAGCCGGATCAAAATCACCCCAGGATCCCCAAAAATCTATCCAACTGTTTAATGTGACCGAATATTCTCTTAGCTGGTCGTATCGTTTCTGTAAATCAATTATGTGGCGGCAGACATTTTGTAAATCTCCCGATTTATGGATTATATATTTTGCCGGATTCTGGCCTGCCGCGGATAAAATAGACCTTGCCTGCTCAATCAGGCCTAATTTCTCGCTGATTTCATTAAG
>JALNZI010000067.1 GCA_023229385.1 Candidatus Omnitrophota bacterium
TGTTTAATGATGATACGAAATTCAGATGTTCGGGAAGACGAGAATCGTATGCCTTTTTGTTGCATAACATATTCCAATCCAATTTAAAATCATTTAAGGTAGCATATCAAATACAAAATTATTTGTGGACTCATGCAGGAATTAGTAATGGATTTTGGGATGAATATGAAAACAAATCATTTTTGTATAGAACTATGTGTGAAACATTCAACTTGAACATGTTTAGAATAGAGTCTCTGTTGGCTAATACAATTAATGATTTATTTTTCAATAGTCAAAGGGATGTTGAATTATTATCAACTGTTGGTTATCAACGGGGTGGTCATAATAAATTTGGTGGAATATTTTGGGCAGATAAAAATGAATTACATTGTCGAGCAATTGTAGATAAACAAAATACTGCACTAACTGGATATAATCAAATCGTAGGACATAATCCAGTAAATGATTTGGACATATATCAAACGGATGAAAATACGTCAATAACATTTATTGACTGTCAAGAATACGGATCTAAAAACTTTTTAATAACTGAACTATGAAAAATACATTTGAACTTGTTACAGAAAAAACATTGTCCAATACGAAATGTAAATGGTATGGTGGTGGAACCGAATTAAAAATCAATGATAAGGTTTGTTTTGGATTCACGATGAATTTTGCAAATCTCAGTGGTATACCACCGTCCAATTATAACCCAGATCAAACTACTTTATCATTAAAAATGTTCGTCGAACAAGGTGGTATGTTGTATGAACTTTATAAAAAAAAAGGAAAGATTAAAAAATTCTGATAACTGTTGAAATATGAAAAAATATAAATTAATCAAGGAATACCCTGGATCACCCAGTATTCCATATATTGTAAAAAAAGAAACGGAAGTTGCTAAATATTATGTCCCAGATAATTACCCGGATGAGATTGATTCATTTGAAACGGACGAGATTGAAAATTGGCCAAAAAATTGGGAAGAAATCATCGAGTACCCAATGATAAATGTGTTTGAAGATATTGGTCATCTCATTTATACGAAAAATAAAAACGACGGAAAATATAGGAGATCAGATGGCCTTCTGTGTGAATTTAGTCAAAAATATATTGACGGTTTATTGGATAACAATTCAATTAAAATAATCGAATTGGAAACAAAACATAAAATATTATTTGTTGGTGCCAATTTAGATTCATTAGGAAAAATAACATCTATCACAAAAGAAGATGGTAAATTTTATATCAAATTTGAATTAGCAAAATGTATATGAACCGAGAAGAATTATTCGATAAAACAAATATTATACTGAAAGGTACTGGTGTATGGAAATGTCCGAATTGTGATAACGTTATTAACTGGCATGCAAATCCATATTATTTTTATGATTGTGAACACTGTGGTGTTATAGGAAATACCAGTGAATTAATATATATATCTACATTTGAATTATTTAATGAATTGGTGGATGAATATTTAACCGATCAAAAATAAATTTGGAATTCTGAATAATTTGATTTATATTTGTAAAATAATTTAAAATTATGCAAACAAAAAATATTACTATCAATGTCGATCAAATTCAATATGTTGAATTATTTGATGAGATCAAAAATACCGACTATTTTTATTTATCTGAAAGGAAAGGTAATTGGTTCAACCAAAAAGTAGTTGAAGGATTTTACTATATCGAATGTGATGTTGAACAAGGACATTTCAGAACATTTCAGACGATATAAAAAATTAATTACCTCGGATGAATTAATTCAGTTGGGATTTATAGTATATGATGAACCAGAATTACTGAGTGAAGAAAAATCAGTTTGTTTTAAATCACACGTCGAAATTCATTATAGTAACGATGTTATATTTAAAAAAGAATTTGATACATACGAAGAAGCAAACAAATATTTTAGTAAAATTAGTTTAAACATAAATAACAGATTACTAATATGAAAGAAAAACACATTTACAATTTAGATGTCAGAAAAATATCAAAAATTGTTGTAAGAGACAAAAACATAGATCCTGACTTTATTTACAAACCATTCAAAGAAAGATTAATACCAAAGGATCGACCAGAAGGATTTAAAATAGATGGTGGTTTCTACTACTATCCATTATCAGAATTCGGTGAGAAGTGGCCACATCATATGATTATTGATAAAAAAGTATATTTCAAACCAAATGTAAAAATATATTTTGATGATGGTTCATACACACGTAAATCTTTTATAACAATCGAACTTGCATTAGAATTTGCTAATTCAATTGCAATCCCGACTTCATTGATTATAGATTTTGAGTAATGAATATTTTATTAATAGTTACAAAATATTTACCATTGATCATAGTGGGGTGTTTCATAACATTATCATTCATACTTCCGGTTATATTTACAAAAAAAAGAAATGAAAAAAATAATCACACATAACAATGGGACATTCATTGAATTAGACAGATGGAGATATAATGTTTCATTTCCACCCGACCAACGGATAATTGATGATTATGTAAAATATTTAAATGCAACAAAAGTACTTGTGCAGCAAATTTCAGAAGAAGAATTTGAAATAATATTTCTTGAAGAAATAGAAGATGCAGTTGAAATATCAGATGAAATTATACCAATCAAGAAAAAAAGAGGGAGACCGAAAAAACAACTAACCACATGAGTAAAGACGAATTAATTGAAGAAATAGATGAATTAGCAACGGTTGCTAATGAAAATGGTTTTGATGAAGCATACTATGTTCTTGTATCTTTATATGCTGCAATGCAATCTGGTTTAGAAGATGTGTTAGTAGCATATGTGAAACAATGTAATGATGACATTTTAAAATTAAGTAAAGAAAATACTTCATACAAACTAAATTAAATTTGGAATTGTCAGAAATTTGATTTACATTTGTAGAATAATTTAAAAATATGGATATGGTTATGGAAAATTTAAAATTAAGAATATTCGTTGAGAATGGAAAATATTTAATTCCTGCAGATTCGGAATTATATTCTATATATGATTATAGATATGAATTGTATGTCGATGGTGTAGAACTACCAAGGGATAAAGGAATTAAACAAATCAATAAACCAACTGAAATTAAATTAGTTAAAACAACACAGGTAGTAGATCATTACGAAGATACAATTACAAAGAAAATATATTCATCTACTGAATATAATGACATCATTGAAGATTTAAAAAACAAAGGTAATTATTCCGATTCATCAGATGAATGGGTTGATATAGATTATGAATATCAATACAAAAAGTTTATAAGGAATATTGATGTACATTATAAAAATGAATTTGGTGTTATATCATACACCGATTTTGAATTTATTCCAATTATTCAATCTAAATATGATTCAATTGTCGCTGTAAACGGTGTTGTCAATAGCTTATCTGACATGTTATTTGTGTTTTTTCCCAATAAATATGATATACTCAATGAAGCATCAACAAGAACCGGTTATACAATCGTCGATGACGATACACGTGGGAATTCAACACACAGAGCAATCAGTGTAGCTACACATTCCGACTTTAAGTATCTTAAGATCAACGGAAATTATGCAAAATATAAAGATTCCGAAATAAAATTGTTATCATTTCGTGGAACATATGAAGAATGTGTTGAAAAAAGAAACAAATATATCAATGATTTGGTAGAAATTATAAAATATAATGATTCTTTTTTAATTGTGTCACAATTGACTGTCAAACAAATTGGATATTTGTTAAAAGAATTGAACTCAATCAAAACACGTGTTTATAAAATAGACGAAAAGGTTAGTGGTAGAATGGATAAGAATGCTGCATTAAAATCTATTACCACTCTCATTGACGATTTAACAAACGGTTTAAACGATGAAAACAAATAATTATTGGTTGATTGTATTATGAATAAAAATCCAAAATATTTAGTTCGTAATTCTGATTATCACATTTTTGAATTAGATGAATCAACTGATTGCTACAGATCATACACTAATCAGGATATTCATACGAATAATGGTATACGACTAAGTGCTGCATTACATATGACATATGATTGCTTAATGCAAAGTGGTGTATTTTTTCAAATTGAAGAAAATGAAATTTCAATATATGAAGAAAAACATCAACAGTATATGAATTATTTGAAATGGTTTTGTAGACCGGATGGACACGGTGGACGAAAAGGAGGAACGATGGAAGAATATTTACAAACAATTAAATAAATGTATTTAGAAAAAAATAAACAATAAATAAAAACTAAGGGAGTGGAATTTTGAATTTTAAACTTAAAAATAAATATTATGGCATGTGATATTCATTCATTTGCAGAAGTAAAGCGAAATAACAAATGGGAAAAAGTAAATGACCATTTTACGTTAGATGATTACGATAAAAAATACTACAACAAAGAAAGGGGAGAAAATCCCTTTAGTTGGAGGAGTTACTCAATGTTTGCTTTTTTAGCAGGTGTCAGAAATTATGATCATTGTGAACCGATAAGTTATCCTAAAGGATTACCAGATGATTTGGGTGATGAAGTAAAAAAATATTATGAATATTGGGAGGATGATGCTCACTCGGCTTCTTTTCTAACGACAAAAGAACTGTTAGAGTTTGATTATGACAAAACATTTTGGAATAGAAGAGTAACCAAAATTGAGGGAAATTGCACTAACGGTGCAGCTCTGGCAGAAGAAGGAGAAGGAAGAATCTTAACATACCGGGAAAATTTAGGAGAATGGTTTTTTAAGCACCTCGAAGAATGTAAAACACTTGGAGAACCCGAAAATGTTAGAATTGTATTTTGGTTTGACAACTAAATTGACTTTTCGATAACGAGAATTGGGTTTTTATTTTATTCTTTCAATTACACAGAAAGTTTAAATCGAGACATTCCCTTCTCTTGTTACCATTGGTAAATGTGAGTGTCGTTTAAAACTAAATTAAAAACAACGAATTGAAGTAAATTATTAACAACAATATTGATAAAAACACGATAGAATGGAATTTACACATTGTTATAGATCTGATAAAATTATGAAATTACTGACATGTATAGTTTGGTTGTTTGGTGGCATTTTTTGGATAATTGATGCAACACGAGAAATGAATAATGTATGGTATTGGATATTCGGAATATTCAGCTTTGTCATCTGTATCACACACACAATAGTTTTTGTCAGATCGATGATGAAATAATTTTATTTGTTTATTCCGAATATTAAAGAAACAATAATCTATTATGTATTTAGACAAAAATCACAAAAAAATTAAACCAAATTCAACAGTAAAAGTTTATAATCATCTCATGGGTGAATTTAATCAAATGACCGTCAATGGAAATAAATTATTTTTAAACAATGAATTTTTCTTTTATCTCAAAACCGGAACAAATAACAACGTAGAAAACATATGAAATCTTGGAATGTAAAATATAGTATCAATGACAATTGTAACAATACCATCAACCAATAATTATTTGTAATTATAATAATTTTTTTAACAAACCAAATTTAATTTCAAAAATCATCAACATCAAATCGAGATATTTTTTACTTTCATACTATTTACAATATACAAAATAAATTATGATATTAACTTTTAAAACTAAATTAAAATTAGATTCAACTCAAACTGAAATTCTGAATAAACTGTCAGAAGAAGCAAGAGTTATCTATAATTATAATTTAGATTCTAAACTCAAATATTATGATGAAACAAAAAAATATCTTTCTTATTTTACTCAACAAAAAGAATTAAAGAATTTTAAAACGGAGTTATTAACATATGACGGTAAAAAAGAAGTACTTTTAAATTTAGAACGAAATTATAAATCGTTTTTTTCATTAATTAAAAAGAACAAAGAACTACATCCAAAACCACCTAAATTTAGAGGTAAGAATTATTTCTTTACATTGTCTTATACTCAAGATTTTATAATCAAGAATAACAAAATATTAATTTCATTGAATGAGTGGAAAAGGTTAGAATTAAATTTAGAATACATCAAACCGATTGAAAATTTAATTTGCAAAAGAAGTAAAACAAAAGAAAGTCAAATTAAACAATTAAAAATATACAAAAAAGATGATAATTATTTTGCATCAATAACTTATGAAAAACAAGAACAACCGGTTGTTACTACTAATAATTTAATTTCAATTGACTTAGGTAAAAAGAATTTGGTATCATATTTTAATCCAAATGAAAACACCGGAGTTATCTATAATTCAAAATTCTTATCAAAGAATCAAAAACATTTAGACAAACGAATTGATGAATTAAAATCAATTAGAGATACTAAAAAGAAATTTTCAAGAAATTGGAAACATATTAACAACAAAATCAAAAAATTATGTAGTAAAAAGAAAACTCAAACCAATTTAACACTTCAAAAATTAAGTAAAGATCTAACCAAGTTAGATTCTATTATATTAATTGGAGAATTAACTAATTTAAAACAAAATATCAAATCCGATTATTTGTGCAAATTAAACAGACAAATGCAAGGTAATTGGAATCTTTCAACTTTCATTCACCTTTTAGAATACAAATCAAAATTAAAAGGTAATCAAGTAATTAAAGTAAATGAAGCATGGACTTCAAAAACGTGTTGTAAATGTGGTTCTATTAATAACGATTTAACATTATCCGACAGAGAATATATTTGTGAATGTGGGAATAATATAAATCGAGATATTAATGGTGCAATAAACATATACAAAAATATTTGGGTGATTATAATCCACCAATTGATTTTGATACATTATCAATTTCAGAAAGATTTTCTTGGTGTCATACTAAGAAAATGAATGTAAATTATTAAAATTATGAATTTATGTATTATACTGTTGTATATGACAATCAACTTGCATTGACATTAAACAAAATGATAATTGAAAATATTGATCTCCCAAATACTGAAGACAAATTGTTGCATACATTGGTTACATACTATTTACAGGATACGATGAGTGAAAAAAATCTGGTTGTACGTGAAATAAATTTGGTAAATTGAGAAACATTGTTTACTTTTGTAGTATAAATTAAAAAACCAAACAAAATGAATAAATTTAAAGTAGGACAAAAAGTCTGTTTACTACCCGAAGATGTCATCATCAATCACGCATATGGAAGTCATCCACAAGGAATTCTTACTATATACAAAGAAATGATTTTTTCCGGGTATCAATTCATAGAATACGTTAATATAGATACGGGTAATTACGTCTTATCCAATGGATTTTATTATCCAGAATGTGTTTTAGTTTCAGATGATAAAACAATTGACAACGGTACTCGTGATTCATTATTACATTTACTTCAATCATATATTGGTATGACACCATCAGATGTTGGTTGTAAAAGTTGGAATGAAATGCAGGAACAATTGGCAGACAAAATATTGTCGTTGAATCTTGGTGTAGAAGAATGTCCATTTGATGCAAATAATGAGTCGGATAAACCGACCTTCCGTAAATGTGAAAAATGGAAAAAGAATGAACACG
>JALNZI010000068.1 GCA_023229385.1 Candidatus Omnitrophota bacterium
GGAAGATATTGGTTTGTACCGGAGAGATTACCGAAGAGGCCGGCAGCGAACTTTTGGCGAAGATAACCCAGTTTGTTTTAAATTCCCAGGCGGTATTTTGTATTAATTCAATAGTAGATTTATTGGTTTTATCAGATGTGTTTAAAGGCGAACCATATCAGTACCGTATAAATACTCCGGGGACAATCAGCCAGAAAAACTGGTCGTTGCGCCTGCCAATTAACCTTGAACAGTTGCTTCGGCATCCGGTAAATAAACAAATTCGCAAAATGGTTATTGATTCCGGCAGGGGTTGATTTTATGCTTTTGTTTCCGTCGCTGAAATCTTTCGCCGCGTGCTACGGTTTACAGCTCACTCCTCCAGCAAAAACATAAAATCTTCATTATTAGCGGGAGATGAGACTTGATTTGAGCCGCGGTGTGCGGCGAAAACAAGGCTGGGCAGGACCCGCTAATATATAAAGATGGGAGTTTAATGGGAACATTACAGGGTACAGAATATTTTATTTCCAAGAGTATGGGCAAGGCGATCATGGATTATAAGATGCTTGCCGATGGAGATAAGATCGCGGTTGCTGTTTCCGGGGGCAAGGACAGTTTGACTTTGCTGCGCCTGCTGCTTGACCGAAAGGTCTTTGTGCCCATAAAATATGAAGTTATGGCGTTGCATATTGATATGGGGTATCCTAAGTCGATTTCCACTAAGCTGGAGAAATATTTTAAGAAACTCAAAGTTGAATATAAGATTATAAAGTCTGATGTACTCAAGAAAACAGGCAAGAGTAAAATAAATTGTTTTTGGTGTTCTTGGAACAGAAGGAAAGAGCTGTTCATTGCCGCCAATAAACTTGGCTGTACCAAGATTGCCCTGGGGCATCATATGGATGATATTATTGAAACCGTGTTGTTGAATTTATTTTTTCAAGGAGAGATCTCAAGCATGTCTCCAAAGCAAAAACTGTTCAAGGGTAAGATCATCCTTATCCGGCCGTTAGCCTACGTAGAGGAGTATCTTATAAAACGTTTTGCTAAAGAAGCAAAGTTGGGTCATGATGCCTGTGTTTGTCCGCATTCAATTACTTCAAACCGCGCCAGGATGGGCCGGATTATCCAGGAGTTGGAAAAGGCCTGCCCGGATGTCAAAAAGAATATCTTCCGTTCTGTCAAAAGGGTAAAAAAAGATTATTTGCTTTAATCGCAAAGCTGCCAATGGTATAATAAACCTATGAATACCCTAATCGCGATACTCTTTCTTGTATTGGCCGCATTTATTGTCTTTATCGTCTTAAAAATCTCTTCTCAGGTTAATGAGCGCTTGAATCAGATGAACCAGTCTATTCAGGAGGCCAATAAGATCATTGGCCAGAATTTAGGCAGCGCCACTTCTGCTTTTGGGAACGTGAAGGAGCAGCTGGGAAAACTTGAAGAAACTAATAAGCAGATTATCGCTATAAGCAAAGATATTTCAAGCCTCCAGGAACTCCTGCGTGCCCCGAAGTTCCGCGGGGCAATGGGGGAGACCTTGCTGGAGAATTTGCTTTCCCAGGTTTTACCCAAGGAGCATTACCATACCCAGTATCGTTTTAAGAGCTCAGACGCAGTGGATGCGGTAATCTGTTTGGGCGAGCGGCTGGTGCCGGTTGATGCGAAATTCAGTTTAGAGAATTTTCAGCGGATGCAGGATGCCGTAGATGAGCAGGTAAAAGAATCCTTGCGTAAGAAATTTATCCAGGATGTAAAGAACCGGATTAATGAAATTTCCGCAAAATACATACTTCCTGCGGAAAATACCTATGATTTTGCTCTAATGTATATTCCGGCGGAGAATGTTTATTATGAGGTAATTATCAAAGAGGATATTTTTTCTTATAGCCTGCTCAAGAAAGTTATCCCGGTTTCCCCGAACACCTTTTACGCCTACCTGCAGGTAATCTGTATGGGGCTGCGCGGGTTAAAAGTTGAAGAGAACGCCAAGATTATTTTAAAAAGTTTAGGCGCCCTTTCTATTGAGACAGATAAATTTAAAGAAGATTTTAATATCTTGGGCAGCCACCTGCTTAATGCCAATACCAAGTATGCCGATGCCGAGAAGCGCTTAGACAAAGTCAGCCAGCGCCTGACGGATATCCAGGACACCAAGCAGATAACCGGTAAATAATTAATGATTTTTAATGTCCGCGTCAATCCCCGCGCCAGCCGGAACCGTGTTGAACGGCAAGGAAATAACTTTAAGGTTTATCTTACTAAACCGGCCGCAGAAGGCGCGGCCAATAAGCAGCTTGTTGATTTGTTAAGCGCGTATTTAAAGATAAAGAAATACCAGGTAAGGATTAAATCCGGGGAGAAATCGCGGGATAAACTTGTGGAGATAGATGATTAACAACCCTTTAGAAAAATTTGGCCTCAAAGATGCAGTTTGCGCTTTTAGCCGGCGCCAGGACGGGAATATGTCTTTATGCTATGGGGATATCCAGGGGTCTCTGGAGAACCGTAAAAAGTTCCTTTCCGGGATAGGCATTGATTATCGTGATTTAATCTGCGCAAAGCAGGTACACGGTAAAACCGTAACTTATGTTACTCAAGCCAATAAGGGTAGCGGTGCTTTGGATTACGAGAGTTCAATTAGCGATACGGATGGGTTTTTGACCGATAAGAAAAATGTTCCTATGGCGATATTGACAGCGGATTGCCTTTCGGTTTTTATCTATGATCCCCGGCGTCCTGCAGCCGGGGTTTTACATGCCGGTTGGCGCAGCACCGAGAAGAATATCTGTGCTGAAGGGGTAAGGCTAATGCAGGAAAAGTTCGGCAGCAGTCCGGATGAGCTTTTGGTTGGTTTTGGCCCGTCTATCCGCTCGTGTTGTTTTGAGGTGGCGAAAGATTTTAAAAGTAATTTTGGTTTTGGTCTGGTTGAGAGGCAAGGCCGTATCTTTATGGATATCGCGCTGATTAATCAAAAGCAGTTAATTGAATGCGGGATAAAAGAAGAAAACATCTTTGACCCGGGGATTTGTACGTTTTCCGATAATGATTATTTTTCTTTCCGCAAAGAGGCAGAAGGAGCCGGAAGGATGATTTCGGTAATAATGCTTAAATGAGCGCTAAATATAATTTAGAATTTATTTTGCATGCCAAGGATAGTTCATCAAAGATTATAAAGAATTCTTTGGCGGAATTCGGCAGCGATTTGGTTATTAGCGAAGACTTGGAGCAGAAGGAAAGCCACAATTATAAAGTAAGCATGGCTACTGAAGACCCCACCTTGGTTTTTGATCTTTGCTCGCAATTGGGCAGGATCCGGTCAGTTAAAATACACTAAGACTTATTGAAAGCCCTTTCTTTTATCTTGTGCTTAAGCCTTGTTTTTCCTTACCTATATAGCATACTTATAATAGCATGCTTATAACTTATGACGGCTGGTAAGCCGTCAGCTAAATCAATGAAAAAATCAAAAACGTTAAAAATTATCGCAGTATTGCTTTGTATTTTTTTAACCCTCCAGCAGACCGGGTTTGCCCAGGTTGCTTCTGTTGAGTTAAATGTTACAGGCCATCTGGCATCTTTACGCAATACTTTGCCCGCGGATAAAATCCGCCCCCTGCATTTAAGGTCTATATCTTACGATGGGCTGAATAACAACTTTAAGCTTCTCTTAGATAAAGGCGACACCAAAAATCCTAAAGCCAAGGATATAGAATTAACCACCAAAAACCTGCTTAATTATTTTTTTGTGGGTATTGCTTTGCCGAATACCGCATTTTGGGTTAACCTGCGGCCGGATTCTCCCGATAATATTATCGACCCGCTTTTAGCTCAAACCGAAGTGGGCAGGATATTCCTGGAAAGCGATTTGCAGCTTAAAAAAGATGTTGCTGATGCTCTGAATCCTCAAACTCCCGAAGGCAGAAAATACTGGGATAAGGTTTATCAAAAAGCAGGCCAGATCTACGAAAGCCAGAACGTAACTATTCCTACTCTCACCCGGCCTTGGATTGTCCCGGATGAGATTATTGTCGGCGAGTCGGCAGGTTCAGCCTATGTTTATAAAGCTACGCTTAAGGTTATGTTGGAACAGGATTACTTGAAAGATAGTGCTGCCTATTCTTTTCAAGACGAAAGGGAGAAGCAGCTTAATGAGTACTCAAGCCAGATTATCAGAGAAGAAATTATCCCCAAGTTGACCAGGAGTATAAATAATTCTAATCATTACGCGGCTCTCCGGCAGGTTTATTATTCGCTCATTTTGGCCCAATGGTTTAAGGCCAGGAACCGGGGCAAGAACAATCAATATTCCAGGCTTATAGACAGCAAGGACCTTTCTAACCTGCAATCTAAAGTTGGCTATTCCGCGGATACTTATTTTAAAGCTTATAAAGATAATTTTGAAAAAGGGGAATTCAATGTCAAGGAGCCGGTTTATACGCCATATGGGCAGGTAATCAGAAGTTATTTCTCAGGGGGTATTGATGGGGTAGCGCCAGTATTCCCTAATTTTGGAGACAAAACTTTGGGCCCGGTTACAATGATTCCGAATAACAAAGATAACGGCAAAGGTGAAAATACTGCTTTAATCGGGGAGAATGTAGCAGTAGATGGGAAGTTGGGGTTAGAGGTTTCTTTAATCCAGGATTCTAAGCAGGAAGATAATGCAGTGCAAGAAACGGATTTGGCAGAAAACAGGGCAGTGGAGAGGATTAATACCAGGATAAGTGAATATAATATGTTCCAGCAGTCAATCGGAGAAATTGCAACCAAGCTTGAAAAAGGAGAGATGATTTCCGACCAGGACATTGTTGTTTTGGAGGATCTTAAAAGCCGGATTATCCTGACAAATTCCCTGGTGGCTATGGAGCTTAAAGTTCACCAGGGGGATATCCTGGTAGTGAATAATCAGGCATCAATAAAATTCTTAAATACTCTTCTTGGTGAGTCGCAGGTGGATATGTTTATTGATTTAAGGCAGGCTATTGTAACCGAACTCCTGCTTAGGGCAGGTTTGATCAGCTCGGCAGATGGCAATACTTTATCGCTTCTATTTAAACAGGATAAATTTGTGATTGAGTCTGCGGTGGTAAATTATTTAGGCCGGGCAGAGGTATTGAAAAGGTTGGAATGGGTAGCAAAAAACTTGACTGCCGACTTAACCAGAGATTTGCATAATGAATATCCGGATAATAAAGCCATCCAGAATTATACTTTCTTATTCAATTTCGGAGTAAGTAACCCTGTAAAAGACAGCAGCGATGATGCTAAGATATTAGCAGATATTCAGGCATTGCAGGCCGCTAAGATGGGCAGACGTTTTGGCTCGCAGAATTCCATGTTCGATCAAAGAGAATTCGATGTTTTAGTGTTCCAGGCGGATAAAATCAGGCAGGATTTAGGGCTTGCTCCGGGAGAATTGCCTCCTGAAAATAGCATGAAAGAGGTCAGGGCTAAGACAGAAGAAGGGCTGGAGCTTGAAGTAAAAAATGGCGTCAAGAATGCCCAAAGGCAGCTTTTGATAAAGAAATATCTGGATATTATAGATTTATTTGATTATCCGAAGTATTGGCGTGCTAATCCGGCCAGGCGTACAGAAGAAAAAGAAAAATTATTAAGGATATTAAAGGGGTTGGATATCATTATGAGCAGGGCTCCGCCGTTTTCGCCTGCTGCTGCGGTGGATATATTATGGGAAGCCCAGGCAGTAATAGGAACCAATCCGAAGAACCATCGGATCAGTTCCGGAGAGGAATTCTTAGCCAATGCCTCAGCGTTATATTTAGAGGAAGACGGCAGGTTGATAGCTGTTGATGTGATCGGATTTTGGGCGGATATCCAGAAAAACCTGGCTCAGGCGCATCAAAAGTATATGGAAAAAATTGACCTGGATAATTCGGAAAAAGAGAAAGCCGTCTTGGATTTATGTATTGGAGCGGATGATTCTATTAAGGGAAAGATGTCGGCAAAATTAAGGGCTTTTATCGGTATTTTGGGAAGGCATATACCTGTTGTCAAACATAATAAAAATAAGCGTTTTCTTATAAATCAAGAAGGCGGGGATGAAATTGTTTTTTATATACACGGGCAGTATAATTGGGATGTTTTAGCAAACAAATTATCCCGCAGGAATTTGGGAGTGAGAATCACGGCTGTCCGCATCGGAGATGATGATTTTGGAGGAGCTTATGTTATAGCTCAACAGTCGGATGGCAAGGTAAAGGCCCTGGAAGCCCTGGGGGTTATGTCTGCCGTGGCTTCATTGGAGATTAATGACCAGGGCATCCCGGAGTGGTTTGTGCATTATCAGGGTAAAAGGATATTATATGATACCTTTTACCGGGAATTAGAGGAAAAAAATAAAGGTTCGGGAGGAATTGGCTCAGGCCCGGGTAGTTCTTTCGGCCAACAAACGGAAATTATTTTCTCGGGGGAAGAAATAGCAAAAGACTTGTCAGTTTTAAATAATGCGGCAAGGGAGGTTTTGCTTGGCCCGGAGGAAGATTTTAAGGAGAAAGTTTTCTTACTGTTTGGAATTCAAATAGGAGGAAGCTATCAAATTAAAAGAATAATCCCGGTTTCGAAATATGCCGAGCAAAAATATAGTTATGTAGAGAGCGATCCGGCAGAAATAGTCAGGCTTATTGATGAGTATGCTACGGGAGGGAGTAAATTATTAGGCGTATTGCATACTCATCCGTATGATGTGACAAAGATTCTTACCAAGCCAGGGCCTTCCTGGCAGGATGGCCTTGGAGAAGATTTGCTTCCTCCTGAGCGCCTAGGGAAAATTGCAGAGACCGCTATCGGAGTTGTGCTCGAAGGGACAATCCCGGAGGGTTTTTCGATAGATAATTTTGAGGAGGCCAATTTATCTGCCGGAATCAAGGCCTATTTTTACCTCACTGAAGAAAATAGAGCTAAGGTTTTTAAAGTTGTTGATTTCGAGGAATGGTTAAATCAGCCACAGCCGGGAAATAATGATAAGGGAAATAATGGTGGGGGAGGTGTGGGTGGTATTGATTTTCGTTTTCTGCCTATTGTTACCGTATCTTTAAACAACCTTAAAGCAAATATTAAAGCTATGCCTCAAGGCAGCTTGCAGCGGATAAATTTAAATCAAGAGAGAGCTGATATAGAACGCCTGGTTAATGTGGGGATTCCCCCATCTAAAGAGCGCCTAAGGGAATATTTTAGCGCCAGCCTTCTTAAAGGTAATCTTAAAAGAGACAGGGCCAGGTTGATTTCCTGCCTCTCTGATATATTCCGGATGGAGGAAGAGAGTGGCAGCCTTAGCGATCCCCTGCTTAAAGATATTCTTGTGGTATTGAGTTCAGGAAGAAGCATTTAACAATCTCCTTGAAATTCAGTCCAATCCCTATATAATGAGCTTGTTAATTTAGCGGCAGATATTATTTTTTAAGGCGGGGCCTGACTTAAACGATGTATATTGTTATTTTTGTTACCGCAAGCAATAATAAAGAGGCAAA
>JALNZI010000069.1 GCA_023229385.1 Candidatus Omnitrophota bacterium
TTTCTTTTTAGTACGCCTTCTACCTATAGGCATACTTAAATTATTTTCTTTAAAAATAGCGTTGATACTTGACTTTGAAACTTTAATTTTGAGTTTTTCGGAAATCAACAAAGTTAGACTGCGGCAACTTAAGGAAGGATTATTCTTTTTATTTTCAATAATAAAGCTTAAAACCTCAGGTTTAAGCTTGTGGATTACTCCCATGCAACCTCCAGATTGGACATTTAATCAAATATACTGCTTATTTATATATTTGTCAAGCCAGACTGGACGAAATTAATCTAAAAGTTGAAGCTGGTCTTTGATTTGAGTATTGGTAAGATTGAGCTTTCCGGAAGGCAACTCAATAACCCTACTGGATTTCCAATATATAGAGCTAACTCTATTAGAATGAAAATCAGGAAGGGCTTGAATAACTTTATAGTCTTTGTCTACAAAAAGTAAATCTATGGGAAAGCGCATGAAAAAAGTGTGCACAGAATTACAGGGATCAAGGATTATTGCCTGGTTAGGTAAAAAAACTTTTCTTCCTAATAAACCTTTAGCCCTTGTAAAAAGGGTGCGGGCAATAAAAAGATCTTCAGCTAAAACAACATTCCTGGTTTGATTGATTAGGCGCATGGGTATTTCTTATGGCCTGGTAGGCTTAAATATTTCATCCGAAATCGCTACCCCGCGAACACGAATTTCATCCATAAACGTAGGCTTATATCCGGTGGCGGTAAAATAACCTTGAACCTTGCCTTGGGCATTTACTCCGGTCTGCTTAAAAATAAATATTTCATTCAAATTTATATGCAGCTCATCTTGCATCCCGGCAACCTCAGCAATAGCCAGGATTTTTCGTGAACCATCTGAAAGCCTGGCAGTATGCACGATTATATCAACTGCCGAAGCAACCATTTCACGAATCGCCCTAACTGGAAGCTCGATCCCGGACATCAGGATCATCGAATCCAAGCGGGATAAAACATCTAAAGTTGAGTTAGCGTGAATAGTGGTCATTGAACCATCGTGGCCGGTATTCATGGCTTGGAGCATATCTAATGATTCAGTTCCACGGCACTCACCCACAATAATCCTATCCGGACGCATACGCAGGGTATTACGGAAAAGATCACGAATCGTAAGCCCGCCTTTTCCCTCGATATTCGGCGGACGGGATTCCAGCCTGATCCAATGCTGTTGATTCAATTTAAGTTCCGCGGCATCTTCCAGAGTTATAATCCGTTCTCCTTCGGGAATAAATTCTGAGAGGGCGTTTAGCACCGTGGTCTTTCCTGAACCTGTCCCTCCGGAAACAATGATATTTTTTCTACATAAAACACAGGCTTTGATAAAATCCGCCATCTCAGAGGTAAGCGCCCCCAGATTAAGCAAATCAGTTGTCTTATATCTTTCTTTACGGAATTTCCTGATTGTCAGCGTAGGCCCGGTTAAAGACAAGGGGGAAATAATTGCGTTCACTCGCGAACCATCAGCAAGACGCGCATCAACCATCGGCACTGATTCATCAATACGCCTGCCGATGGGAGCAATAATCCGCTCGATTATCGTCCGGACTTGTTCATTAGAAAGAAACTTTTTGCTGGTTAATTCAATCTTGCCGAAACGCTCAACAAAAATCTCATCCTTGTTGTTAACCATAATATCGGTAATTTCCGGATCAGCCAACAAATCTTCCAGGGCACCTAAGCCTAAGGCTTCATCTAAAATCTCCTTGATCAGTTTCTTTCTTACGTCCTGAGAAGGTATAAAACTACCTGCCTCTTCTACCAAAAGATTGCTTACAGTTATTTCCGCCTTATCTTTTAAATCTTTGGTTTTCTTGTGATCGGTAAAAACATTAAGATCCAGCTTCTTAATATTCATACTTTCCAACAGGCGAGCGTGTATCCTGCGCTTGAGAATTAAAATCTCATCTTTATCTTCATTGGCATCCGGCTCAAGCACTGATTCTGTTAAATCCTGGCCTGCCCAGAATTGACCGGATTTCTCTCTTACTGCCTCTTTCATCTTAATCTGGTCGATATTCCGGCGTTCTACAAATAATTCTTTACCATTAATTAAGATATTGGCGAGTTCAAAGAAAGCCGAGGCAATTTTAGAACGCGGAGAGTCAACAACTACGGGCATTCTTTGGTTAACCGCCTGATTAACTAATTTGCCTTCGGAAGGGATTTTTTCAAGTATATCTATAGGTAAATTAACCCGAATCTCCTGCCAGCTGATACTGGACAATGATTCCGCTCTATTAAGCACGAGCTTAATCATACCCAAAGGAAAATGTAAAAACTGTAAAGTGTCCAAGGCCCATTTAGTCTGGTACACGGAAAGTACATCGGGAGTAACCACTAATAAAATAAGGTTGGCCTGGTTTAATGCAGAAAGAAATACATCACTGAAACTCTTACCCGCATCCACAACAATGTAGTCATAATCTTTATCCAGGAAAGCGAATACATCGGGGATTTTTTCCGGGTAGAGAAATCCGGATTGCTGCGGTTTTAACACACCAGCAAGAAAATCAACATTATTGAATTTAGTCTTAACTACAAAATCCTGTTTCTTGGTAAGGTGGAGCTGTTTGGCAAGAAAACCCATCATATCCGCCATGCACTTCTGGGGGCTGATTCCGAGCATATGCGCCATATCGCCAACCACCTGCGTATCCAGATCAACCACACAGACACGTTTGCCTTCTTTAGCCAAAGATACTGCTAAATTGGCAGCAATAAGCGTTTTACCTACACCGCCCTTGGTGCTGAATATTACTATTATTTTAGCCATTTCATTCCAATTGATAGATTATAGGAACATCCACCCAAAGCTGAGCTTCTTTTATTGCAGGAGGAAACGGAGGATAGGGAGTGATCTTCTGCGCTACCCTTATCGCATTCTCATCGAGCAAGCGATAGCTGGAAGGCTCCTTTACTTTTGAATCCAGCAGGTCTCCCTGCGCAGAAAGCTTGAGGCTTAATTTTAACGTACCCTGAAAACCTGCGTCTTTAGCAGCCGCAGGATAAGTCAGGTTCTCAAGAATTTTCCTTTGGATAATCTTAGCATACCTTACAACGGGATCCTTTATATCATCGTCACTAAGAACAGGTGTTCCGGAAATTGATGGTTTTAATTCTTTCTCCGGCGTCTTTTGATCAACTACGCGCGGGGTCAAAGTAATAAATAACTCCGTATCATCAGCCTTGGAAAGATCTGAACTCCATCCCTGAGAAATAGTCCTCTGTCTAAAAAATAACCCCAATACCGGCACATCCGAAAGCCAGGGGACTCTATTTAATTCTTCTTCAGACTTTTTCTTGATTAACCCTCCCAGGGCCATTGTCTGCCCATCGTCGAGGAAAAGCTCAGTCGTGGCTGTACGCTTAGTCATTTTATAGGCAAGTGCGTAGGTCGTGCTCACCACATCCCCAACCTCACTAACAGTAACATCAAGGTTAAGATGGATACGGCCGGAGTCTTCAATTGACGGCCTGACATTTAAAATAATCCCGTATTCTTTGTATTCTACAGAACCTCCGGTAGTTGCGCCTACGGAACTTGAACCGCTGGTACCAGGGGTAACTGATCCGCTTAACACCGGAACTTCCCCTCCGACAACAAGTTTGGCTTCTTTACCGCTCTGGCAAGAAACCCTCGGCCTTGAAAGGATACGCGCCTTGCCATCTTTGATCAAGGCATCCAGTTTTAAAGTAAACGCGGCCCTGGTTTCATTAACAACATGAAATAGTTTACCCCAGGTTGTCCCGGCAGCGGAAATACCGGGAGAACCGACTTCAGTTAAACTCAAAGAACTCGGCCAGGTAAAACCAAGGGTATCCTGGGATCCCCGATTAATTTCAATTACCTGAACATCAATTTCTATTACCGTTTCTTCTTCTTTAACCACGATTAAATCAATGATCTTATCTTTAAGCGCTCCCAGGGCAGTAGCAATACGTTCCCTGTCTGCGGCACGTTTTACCTTGCCCAAAAGTGCAACCTTACCCTCTTCATCTTCAGCACTTGTGTAGACATCCGGTAAATTAAGTTTCTTTAGCATATTGTCTATACGGTGTTTAAGCTCTGAGGTGTCTTCTGCAAATACCTTTAAGCGATAAGACTGTTCTCCAAAATTATCCCAGATAATTAAAGTAGTAGCCCCTACTGCCTTAGGAACAACTGTAAGATCACTTTTACCGATATTAGCAACATCAGCAATCGCCGGGTTACCTACGGCAACCCTTTTCGGGGAACTGACTGAAATAATTTTGGTTTGTCCTATGTAAAGCCTTATCTCTTCCTCAACATCATCCGCAGAATAGCCATTAAAAGGCAGGAAGGTTATAAAAGTAGCAATAAATATTAGGCCAAGAAATAACTTTCTCATTTTCCTCCTTTTATCTCACGCAAAACCTATACTAACGCGAGATTTTTCTCTACAGGACAAACTAAAATCAAAAAATATAAATTCCTGATACAGCAGAACTTTCCTCTTTATTTAATAAGAGAGACTTTCTCTTTATTTAACCCGCGGAAAACTTCTACGTACTCAGTAGTATCAACTACGGGTGCCGCCGGTGCTTCTTTAACTTCGGCACTTTTTTGTTGAGGCATAATATATTGAAACAAGGTTTCCCAGCTGGCTGGAACCACCGGTTCGACGCTGGCGTCCGCAGGAGAACGCAAAGTCAGACGCATCTTCCCCTGTTCCTGGACAAAAGCGATAAGATTGGCCTCTTGAGACGCCAGGGCTAAAGTAATCAAGCCCCCGCCACCGGAGGAAGGAGCTTCTTTTTCCGAATAGCGGCTGGTTGCACCTGCCGTAAAACCGGTATTCTGACCTACAGCCAAAACTAAAACATTCTGAAATAACGGGACTACCGCGACCTGGCTGGATATTTGCCCGTCAGCCCCCTGAACAGGAACTTGCAATGTAGCAATTACATCGACATAATCTCCGGGCCTGACCATCCCGGACAAAGAAGCCATGTTATCCACGGCGATAGAAATCGCTCTTTTACCCGCCGGAGTATTGCTTGCCAAACTGCTTCCTCCGCTTTCCCGGCGAGCCTTAGAAAGCTTGGAAAGACTTATCTGTTCACTCTTGGAAATCGGAGCAAGGGTAATCATCCCTAAAACCCTCTCGATAGAGGTAGCTGCCTGGGGTTGAATAAACTGATTAGGCACAATTGAACTCTCAAGCATATTGGCCTCAATGACTGAACCGCTGGCGATATCCTGCTTAGCCACTAAAACCACAGACTGGTTAGCTTGTATTTTAGCAAGCGTCTTTTTTGCCTGGGCCTGGGCCTCCTGCTTCTGCTGATCCAGATACATTTTGGTCATCAGGATTGCCACTACCCCCAGGACTACGCCGCTTATTAAAATAAGCTTCTGCTTTTCTATGGCCATTATTTTATCTCTCCTTCATAAATATCTATTTTGGCGTCACGGGAAAGCTTCCCGATTACCTCTTCGATAGCCTGCTGCTGCTTCATAAAGACAAGACCTCTCTTGATTTCATCCCACATTTCAGATAAAGGTTTTTGTTTGCCTCCACGTTTAGCTTCTAATTTAATAATACTGTATCCATCGGGAGTCTTAAATATACTGCTTATTCTGCCCGTATCCAGCGAATCAGAAAAAGCCACAGAATCAAACTGCGGAGATTTTATCCCTGGCTTAATAAATCCCAAGTCTCCTCCGTCTTTAGCGCTGGATGATTTAGAATTTACCTTGGCTAAGGCGGCAAAATCCGCACCCTGTAAAAGCTGGATTAAAATATCCCTTGCTTCCTGGTCGCTGGAAGAAACTATTTCCCTGATCTGGCGTTCCTCCGGCTCCTTTAATTGTTCCTTATATGTATTATAATAATCCTCAACCTCTTTTGAAGAAACATCCACCTTTTCCGAAATCTGCTTAACAAGCTCCATCACTAAGAGTTGCATCTTAGTTTTATCTAAAGCCGTCAGGACTTCTTCATTCCGATCCAAACCTTTATCCAACGCATCCTGATAGAGCAAGGTTCTACGCACCATTTCATTTTTCAGATAATTAATCCTTTGTTCCCTATTAGTGATTTTTAACTCAGGCTGATCTCCTGGAACATTAGCATTATACATCTCAATTTCCTGGTTAAGATCATCCAAGCCAATGGGGATATTATTTACCTTGGCAACAATCGCCCCTTTGGCTTGAGGTATAACCGGCGCAGTTTTTACCTCGGTTACCTCTGTCTTTTTAGGTCCGGGAACCTTTATTTTATCACAGCCCAATATTCCTATAAAAATAAAACTCAGAATAATGCAAAAGATAAGATTACGCTTCATACTCAACCTCCCTATTATCCCGCCTTTATTTCGTTGATAATTTTAACCAAAAGATCAGCTATTTTGGCGGTAAGGTACAAGAAAAAGAAAACAAAAACATAAAAAGCCAAAACAAGGGCTCCCATCCACCGGGAATTGCCCGGCACTGTGCCCATAAGCAGGGAAACTCCGCCTAAAAGACCCAGAAATAAAAAAATCCAGGCAGCTATTTTAACCACTGCACTGGAAAACTTTAAGAAGCCTAAATGTTCACGCATTCATTCCTCCTTATGCTTATAATACTTATGTTAGATTTTATTATAAAGCCCGGCAAAATGCAAGAAATATTTAATACATAGCCCCAACCGGTCCTGCTACGCAGGATCGTTGAAAACATAGTAGCCCCAACCGGATTTGAACCGGTGTTTACAGGCTGAGAACCTGACGTCCTAGACCAGGCTAGACGATGGGGCCAAAAAAATATGCAAAGTTATTTTACTATATAAGTGTCTTTAGTCAACAATTATATTGACCCTCTTATATTTACATTATATACTGACTGCCATGAATATAAGCCTCGGTTTTAGCGACAATAAAGACCATATTCAAGCTGTTAATGAAGCAATTGGCCAGGCAATAGTCGGTTTAGGGAAAACGCGTAAGGATTTAGCCATTATCTTTACCACAATAGAATTCGCACATCCCCTGGTTTTTAAAATTACAAATAATTTATTGGGCGGTATTCCCCTATTAGGCTGCAGCAGCTTAGGGATTATAACCAATAGAGGAATATTTAAACACGGATTTGCCGTTCTCTTAATCAGCCTGGACCAACAGATATTCTTAAATCTCGCCCTGGTTAAAGACGTAAACAAAAAAACACCGGTTGCTGCCGGCAGAGAATTAGGGGAGAAATTTCTAGCTAGTTGCAAAGATGCCCGCAGGAATTTAAGTTTAATTTTTTCAGACGGCTTGATATCCGACGGGACAAGCCTAATCAACGGACTCCAAGAAAAACTCGGCAGGAGCTTTCCTTTAATCGGCGCCTCGGCCTCAGATAATTCCGCCTATGTCCAAACCTTTCAATATTTCAATAAAGAAGTGCTTACGGATGCCTGTTGCGGGATGCTTTTCGGCGGAAA